>NZ_DASWOT010000111.1:0-60432 GCF_036404235.1 Pseudomonas sp. | reverse complement strand
TAGTCACGGCGGTGTCCGCGTTTGGCAGTTTGTGCGCCTTCGCGTAAGCCTTCCATTCAGCCACGAATTTCTTGTTGGTCGGGTTATCAACCGACTGGAAGTAGTTCCACGCCGCAAGGTCACCGACCAGCGGTTTGGTGTCGATACCGCGCAGTTCTTCTTCACCGACCGAGAACGCCACAACCGGCACGTCAGTTGCCTTCAGGCCCTGGTTGGCCAGCTCTTTATAAAACGGCACGTTGGAATCGCCGTTTACGGTGGAGATCACGGCGGTCTTGCCGCCAGCAGAGAACTTCTTGATGTTCGCCACGATGGTTTGGTAGTCGGCGTGGCCGAACGGGGTGTAGACCTCTTCGATGTCGCTGTCTTTCACGCCTTTGGAATGCAGGAACGAGCGCAGAATCTTGTTGGTGGTGCGAGGGTAAACATAGTCGGTACCCAGCAAGAAGAAGCGCTTGGCCGCGCCGCCGTCTTCGCTCATCAGGTACTCGACCGCAGGAATCGCCTGCTGGTTAGGTGCCGCGCCGGTGTAGAACACGTTCGGCGACATTTCTTCGCCTTCGTACTGCACCGGGTAGAACAGCAGGCCGTTGAGTTCTTCAAAGACCGGCAGTACTGACTTGCGCGACACCGAGGTCCAGCAGCCGAATACCACGGCCACTTTGTCCTGGGTCAGCAGTTGACGACCTTTCTCGGCAAACAGTGGCCAGTTGGACGCAGGGTCAACCACCACAGGCTCCAGCATCTTGCCATTGACGCCACCTTTGGCGTTGATTTCGTCGATGGTCATCAACGCCATGTCTTTGAGGGACGTCTCGGAGATCGCCATGGTGCCGGACAACGAATGCAGAATGCCGACCTTGATGGTTTCAGCGGCCTGGACAGTCCAGGTCAATCCCATCGCTACGATCGATGCGGACAAGGTAAACGCTTTGATCAAACTGCGACGCTTCATTGGCTAGCTCCATTCTTTGATTTTTTAAGATGACGCTGTGCATTGCTCTGCTTAGGCTTTAGCAAAGGTTGGGCCAACGAAGGCGCGTCGCAAAGTGGATGGAATGTGTTGTCGTTAACGACCGTAGCGCACCAAGTTGGTTATGCCTGACTGCCTGGGTGCGGCGCGTGCGCTTAAGTGGTGCGTGAGGCTGGTTCGATATACGGAAATGCAGTCTGCGCCCCGGTAAACAGGTCCGTATAGTGCGTGGGCATCCAATCGGGTGCGCTGAAGTACGCATAATTGATATCGTTTATTGTCTTGAATGCCATGAGTTGGAGCAGTGTTTGCGGTGCAATACCTACATGGTCTCCCAGGAAGTTGGTGAACATGTTTTTCTTGGGTACTGACCTGTCATAAATCAGGAAAATTGCTTTGGTGTTATCGGATGCGTGCTGAGTAACAAACATATCCGCTGCCCACTCTGTCGCATTGAAACGACTGACCGATGCGGACTGGACGCCCCTGTCAGCAAAAATCGTCCCTATCTTGCTCTGTAATCGCCCAAACGCCGATAAGGAAATGTGAGCGGCACGAAACGCCACACCGAGATATTCGGACAGTTGATAGAACTCATAGAGTAGGTCACGCGAGTCTTCAGTGGACTGTCCTGCGCGCAACACACTATTAATTTCATCAGAGCCCGCTTCACTATAAGCCGATATCTCTTGAAAGTCGGACGCACCCGTTGCGGCCAATTCGTTGATCTGGATAACGAACTGAACCTTTTGGGCGTCGGTCGCTGCCGCCTTTGATGCGGGCCACTGTTCGATCAATGTTGCCAGCTCAATATCGGCTTTATTGTAAAGTCCGGCGCTGATACCAAGCGCTTGATAAGGCGACTTTACCCACTGTCCGACTTCGTTGAGCATTGCAAACTCACCTCGCTGGGTCAGCTCGGCGGGTGTTTCAGGGTGTCGACGATAAAGTAGCCGTTGTCCGAATAAATTGGAGTAAAGCGGTACATAAAGGACTTCGTTATCGATGTTGATTTCCTGAAATTTGGCAGCGTTGAATGGGATCGTTCCGGAGGGGGGGCTGGATGGAAGGATCATCAGATTTTCGGTCAGAACGCTGATGTGAGTTTCACCTTCGGCGTCTATGGCAGACACAATGGGGCGAGGGGCGCCGCGAAACACCTTGAAGGAGATGCGGGTATTGTCGGCAAGCGCCCCGCGGCTGATGCCTGCGGTCACCAGATAACTCAGAGCGATCAGAAGCTCTTTCGCGGCGCCGCGATAATCTTCCTCTTCGATGGCTTTAAATCCATCCCAGGCTTTGTATAAGCTCAAACCGAGTGCTATTGGAATTGAAACCGGCGGCGGTAAGAACAGCAGCAAGATGCTGGTTCCCAAATGCATTGAGGCACTGTCATTGGTCTCGATTTCACGGGCGTTGAGCAAGTGGGCCTTGCCGTCGAGGGTAAGGTGCTTGATTTTCAGCGCATGGTTTTCTTCGAGGAGTTCGGCAGTCTGATCAACCAATGTTATGGCGTTCCACAGTAATGACGGCAGTGGCAGGGGGGACGGCAAATACTTGAAAAAGTCTGGTAAACGGTAGTTTTTTAGCGGTTGATCCAACTGCAGGCTGCGCAAGGCTTTTGGCCGATTAGCAACAGGAATTTGAAGCATGAGGTACTTGGAAAACTTAGAGTTGTCGAGGAACTGCTCCTTGGCACTGTCAAAGTCCTTGAACCATCTGAACGTCACGCCATCCGGGGCGTTGAACGTGCAAAATACGATGCCTTGGTGGGTGTCGTCAGTTTCAGGTGCAAACTGCAAAACGTTAGAGAGTTGTACGCCATTGACGGCTATATACTTCACCAGGATTTTCTGTTTGTTCACCTGCCGGTTGGCGGTCGCCTTGGGGGCTTCGATCACCGCCTTGATCCATGCCTTGCAGGCTGGCGGAAAATTCGTTTCGTTGTCAGCCACATACCCCATACGCATTTGAGTCCGGCTCAGCCGCGCGGACAGGTCCTTCAACGCTCGGGCATACACCGATGTCTGAAGGCATGTTTTCAGGAAGCTGTCCATCGTGGCAGGGTCATCGATTTTGTTGATCAAGGCGCTAATGAAGTCGCTGTCCAGGCCCTTGACTGGATCACCTTTCGCATCAGTGACCACGACGCTGTGGGCGCTGGCAAGTTTTAGCTTGCTGGGTAATTCAGTAGCCACTGAGATGAGTGAATAGTGCCTGACTATTTTTCTTTGGGGATCTGCGGGCTGCGACATATGCGGCCCATAGGGTGGAAGCAATGCCGGGATGTGAGTCACGATGACCTTAATGTCGTCGGCATTTAATAAGGCATTTTTCTCGATCAACGTGCTGCGAACAAGAGTGTCGATATAGTCGGAGGCAAGTGTCGGGTCTATGGAGAGGTTATTGGTCATATATTGATCGGTCAGTTGCTCGATATCGATTATTGAGTCTCCGAGCGTTTTTGCCGACGTCAGCCAAATATCTTTGTTTTCGGTACTCATCGCCTGCCACCAATTGGGCATTGATGTGTGCAGGATGTACCTGTCGTTCCAGTCAAGATTCAGAAAGTTGTCGAACTGGTATCGAGGGTCCAATGCCCGAGTTACCAGCTCAAGGAAAGCGTCGGATTTAAGTCCGACCATTTTGGCGGCTTCAACGCAATGCGCGAAATCAAACTGTTGCTTGCTTATCTGCGATAAGAACTGAGAGCTTAGAAAATCTCCTTGCATGGGTATGAAGTCCCATGTGTGGGGTGAAACGTTTCCATGCTTTTTAGCCTCCAGTTCTGTAATAAATGTGAGCGGCGCATTGGCAAGAAACCACCGTTTCTGCACAGGATCGTTTAGACGGCGCGACAGCGATGCAATGAGCAATTCAAACGAGTCGAATCCTTCCAGACCGTTATTGGGCGAATAAAGCAACACGGGGCCTAGACGGGCATCTTTGTGGACAGGACGATCAAGTTCGCCAACGTGACTAAGTACAAACATGCCGGCCAAGTGCAGCGGATCATGAGCGCCAATGGTCAGGGACAGACTGAAAACGCCGTGTTTTTTTAACGCCGTTGGATTGTTTGTAAAGGAGTAAAGAAGCATCGTTTCCAGCATGATGCCCTGTTGGCTGGTCAGGCTTTTTTGAGTGACGCCGACTTGGGCCTCCATTTGAATAGCCGAGACGCGCTCGGTGATGAACAGCGCTCTACGGGTTTTTCCGCTGTGTTCGACGTTCCCCCAGTAGCTCATCAACGATTGATTGAACGCATGGAGCAGCGAATGCTCAAGCTCGGTGTAGATGAGATTGATCTGATGAGCAGTCGGCGTGTTTATCTGGAAGTTGATGTCAGCGGTGTCCGGTATGGTAAACCATCCAGTGCGGTACTCTGTGGGGACTAATGAGCCCAGAAAAAAGTCGATGAAGCTGTCGCACAGTCTAATGGACTTTTTGAACTCACGAACCCATAAAGTTGGCGTAGTGGGGCGTTTTGTGGGGAAGTCGGTGTAGGCCGGAATTAATTGCGATTTAGTTTCGTACAGTGTGAACCAGGTGTTACGAATATCGATCCTGACACCGGGATGGTCACGGTTTAAGATTTTGATGAGTTCAACTTCAACCGTGTGAATGAAACTCGGCGGAAATATGTCCGAAGCAGGCGGCAAGGGTATTAAGGGTACGGGCGCAGGAAGTGTCTGAGAGGTCATTGTCGTTATTCACAGTTATAGGGAAGGATGGGCTCATCGTCACTGGCTGAGCGGAAAGTCCAAACCATATAGTCACTGTGAGTCGCGGGTGTCTGTCGGCGACGGGACATTGTGTGGGCCAGAAACTGAGTTTTAGTCGGTAGGGCTAGTCCGAGGGCCTAGCGTTTACGCATGAGTGCGCTGAAAGACAGATTGCCGATCAGATGCAGTGCCGGATGCACGTGGTTGGAGGTGGTGAGGTACAGGAATGATTGGCGAGAGGTTTTACGGACGCTCCAAGTGGTGCATCCGGGTGTACTCATGTTGACGCTGAAGGGGGGTGTCTGTGTGGGGGCTGGCAAGGAGAGCGGGGCCTGAAACCGTATATGAGGAGGAATTCATCACAAAGCCACTCAATGGTCTCAGGCCCCGCACGACGCAATCTAAGCTGTTGCGGCAGATTTGGCAAAGCGCGAAAGGGCTATTCGATCGAGCACCCATACCACCAGCATTGAAACACCGACCAACGGAAACGCCGCACCCAATGCAATCATCACTGCGGTAGCGGTTTTCCAACGCGGCAAGTCGTGGCGCAGAGGGGGTACACCGAGCCCGTTCAGCGGCCGGCGTTTCCACCAGATCACCAGTGCGCTGACCGAACTGAGTAAGACCATCAGGCAGACCAACAGAATCAGCAATTGATTTACCCAGCCGAAAAACTTGCCTTCATGCAGCATCACGCCCAGTTCAGTGGCCTTGGACACGTTGCTGTAATCGGCATAGCGCACATCAGCCAATACCTTACCGGTGTATTGATCGATGTGCAGCGTGGCGTCCTTGCGCGGATCGTCGGCGAATACCGACACCGTGAACACGCCTTCGGCAGTGGTGGGCGCGCTGATGCTGTAGCCCGGCTCGATGCCCTTGTCGCGGGCGATATCTACCACTTGCTGCAATGAAAGGTGCGGTGCGGCGGGTGCGCTGGACATGCCTGCGTGGTTCATGTGCTCGGCGTGGTCGCCTGTCGACACCGGCATCGGCGTGTTTTCCATGGCCCACGGCACGGTTTGCACGCTAGCGTTGTTCAACTCGCCCGCTTGTTTGTCTGACTTGGGCACGTCATTCCACATCGCTGCCGGGAACGTGTTCCACACCGCGGCGTATTGCTTGCCCCACATGCCGGTCCAGGTCATGCCGCTGACCAACATGAACAGTAGCAACAGCGCGCCCCAGAATCCGGTCACGGCGTGTAGGTCTCGCCACAGCACTCGCCCCCGAGCGGTCAGGCGCGGCCACAAAACCCCTGCTGGCGAACGCCCGCGCGGCCACCACAAATACACACCGGAAACCACCAGTACGATGCCCCAGCCTGCGGCCAACTCCACCAGACGGTCACCGACGGTGCCGATCATCAACTCGCCGTGCAGCTCGCGGGCGATGGCTTGCAGGTTTTGCTTGGCGTCCTGGCTGCCGAGGATCTTGCCGCTGTAGGGGTCGATGAACAGATTGACGTCGCGGCCTTCCTTTTTCACCACGAACTGCGCACTGCCTTGGGCGTTGACTGGCGGCAGGTATTTGCTGACGGCCACGTTCGGGTATGCCTGAAGAACGAGGCGCTGTTGTTCGTCGGCGGTGAGTAGATGGTGCGCCGGTTTGACCGTCAGCAGGTCGCTGTACATCAGCGAGTCCAACTGGGGTTTGAACAGGTAAATGATCCCGGTCAGCGACAGCAGAATCATAAATGGCGCCACGAACAGCCCGGCATAAAAATGCCAGCGCCACGCCAGGTTGTAGAACGACACGTTCGGTTTGGACATCGAATAACGCTCCCGTCAGGGATGACACACGGCGTAACCCGCTGACAGCGTGCGCACGGTCAGCGGTTACGAAATCTTTTTTGATTTTTAAGCCGGTGACGAGAGCGGCGGGGCGCGACTGCGGGCGTTGGGGAAGACGCTGCGCTGGGCGTGGCCCCGCTGTGGCGCAGCGTTGAAAAAGTCGGCGGGTTTGGGGGGCGTCGGCGCGAGAACCGCAAGCGCCTGAGGTAATGCGGGGCAACTGAACAACAGCGTGCAGTAACCGCATTTGGCCCATAGCGCATGGTCGTAGGCCACAGTCTCGGCAGCGGTTACATGCTGCATGTCGGCGTGGTCTGCCGACATCTCGATGTGCGAAGACATGTCCATGCTGGCCGACATGCCTGCGTGATGATTCATCGGCATCGCTTGGGAGATCAGCGGTCCGATGAAAATCATCAGCATGGCGAACAGGCTCAGCCAAGTGCCCGACGTTTTGTGCGCGGGGTTGGATGATCTGCTGCGTGGCGCGTTCATGCGGTTCAGGTCAGGTCAGGTCAGGTCAGGTTGTGCGGTGGCTATCAATGGGCGTGAGCGGCATCGGAAGATTCATCAGGTGCCTGTTTGAGCACCAGAACGTTGACGGTCACATCACCCGATTTTTCGAAATGCAAGGTCAAGGGAAACTGCTGGCCATCCACCAGTCTTGCGCGGTCTTTGAGGTCCAGCAGCATCACGTGGTAGGCCATCGGTGCGAAGGCGACGTCGCCACCCGCCGGGACCTCGACAATGTGTACCTGCTGCATCTTCATCAGGCCATCTTTATGAATGTGCTCGTGCAACTGCGCTTCACCAGCGATGGGGGTGTCGACAGCAGTCAGGCGATCAGGCACCGCGCCGTTATTGTGAATCTTGAAATACGCCGCCACCGTCGGTGCGTTCGGTGGCAGCTCCATCGACCATGGGTGTTCGATATGCAGCTGGCCTGCGTCATATTCATGGGCGTCAACATAGCAAGCGGGCAACATCACAGCAGCCAGCAACAGTATTTTTCTCAGCACGGGTCAGCCTCCAATCCATGTCGGCTATTTAGCCTGAATGGACCTGAGATGTAAAAAGTTGACTCGGGGACATACAAGTGCCGTTGGCTAATCACTTTTCACTACTGAAAAATATTGGCGTCGATTTCGCCAGCGATCATTTTTGCCCCGTGGGCGTTGAGGTGGTTGAAGTCTTGATACCACGAGCTGGTATCGCCGATCAGGCAGGTGTGGTCTTTGCAGAACAGGTTGTCTAGCGTGACCAGCTTGATGCGATTGCGCAGGCTTTGCGCCTGGAACAGCTCGCGGGTGTAGCGTTGCAGCGCGTCATGCTTGGCCAAGGGGACCGAGACGTCATACACCAGTTGCTGTTTCTGTTGTTCAGGCTCCGAGGCTTGGCGTGCCAAGCGGTAATAAAGGTTCTTGGGGTTGATCATTTGTTGTGGCACTTGCGCGACGATGTAGATGTCGGTGCCGATACTTTTATAGGCATCGATGGTGCGGTCCAACGCCTCGGTAAAGACCTGGCGCGAAGCCTCCCGAGATTTGCTGCGACTTTGTGGGGTCACCAGGAAGTACCTGCTGATTTCCTTCTGGTCATAGTCGCCATCGGTATAGAGCGTCCAGCGTGAGACCATCACCAAACGCTTGATGCCTTTGCTCTTGATGTATTCAAACTCGCGATTGGCCAGGTCAGTACACACCCCGGCGTTGTAGTTGCCGTTGGCAACGTCAAGCCCGAGCAGGGGCGGACAGCCACCCAAGCCTATATGCACGATGGTTTCGCCGTGGGCTCTGGCGGCTGCGTCAAACGCTGGAAGTAGCGCCTCGGAATGGCTGTCGCCAAACACCGCCAGGTCAGGTGTCACCTGCGCATTTGCCATGCCAAACAGACAGAAATCCACCACTCCGCTTTTGCCATCATCGTTGCTGGCACAGCGACTGCGCACGTCAGTTTCGGCGAATTCGCCGTCGATGGCGCGATCAATGTTGAAGCGCTGATTGAAACCGTTGTTCAGGTAGCCTGTGAGCCCAAATGCAATGAACAGCATTGAGCCCACCGCACCCATGGCAAAAATCCGTTTGCGACTGAATGAGCCTTTTTGCCGAAAAGCCTGTTCGACATACCGCCAGCTCAAGTAGGCCAGTACCAGGGATAAAGCAGACAACGCGAGCATGGTCGCGACGGGTGGCTCCTTGAGCGCGCTTTGCCGAGCAAACGCGAAGATGGGTTGATGCCAGAGGTAGGCGCTGTAGCTGATCAGGCCGATGAACACGAAGCCCCGGCTGCTTAGCACCTGCCCGACCCATGTCTGCGGGGTCGCAAATAGAATAATCAGCGCTGCACCTAACGCAGGCACTAACGCGTGAAGCCCCGGGAACTGCGTACTGCTGTCGAACGCAAATACGGCGTAGGCGATCATTCCAATCCCAAGCAGCGTTGCGAATTGGTTGAGTGGGCCGTGGGCGTTTTCGGTGCGTGGCCGCCAGGAGAAGTAAAACGCAACGAACGATCCCACCAGCAATTCCCAGGCCCTGGCATGCAATAGGTAAAAACTGCCACTGGTGCCTGCGGCGGCGCCGATCTGCGAGGACGTCAGGCTGATGATTGCGCCGACCGCCAGCAGCGCAACGATCCAGGCGCGGCCCCACTTCCAGGTCGCCATCAGAATCAGTGGGAAAAACACGTAATACTGCTCCTCCACCGCGAGCGTCCACGTGTGCAGCAGCGGTTTGAGTTCTGCGGTTGCATCGAAGTAGCCACTTTCCAGCCAGAACAACAGGTTCGACGAGAACATCGGCACCGCCACCAGGCTTTTGGCGAAGTATTTGAAGTCCGGTGGGTCGAGAATCAGCCAGGCCGCAGGCAGGCAGATCAACATCATTACAAACAACGACGGCAGGATGCGTCGGGCTCGCCGCTCATAGAACGTCGCCACTGAAAATTTACCGGCCAGCATCTCGGAGAGGATGATCGAGGTGATCAGATAACCTGAAATCACGAAGAAAACATCGACCCCCACGAATCCGCCAGAAAACACGTGCAAACCGGAATGAAAGAGGATGACCGGTATCACCGCGATTGCCCGCAGTCCGTCTACTTCCGGGCGATATTTGAGTGCAGGGTTATGAACATTACCCATGGTGGGTTCTTCCTTGTCAGCGAAAAGGTGTTTGGGAGGCAATGGGCGAACGCGAAAAAAAGGCAAGCGAAGAGACGGGCGCAGGCCGGAGCAAACGTCCGGGTGTGCTACCGCAAGCACATCCAAATGAGGTGATAAGCGCCGCAGAGGGCAAAACGAAAGGGGTGTGGCTGTAACCGTGGTAAACGACTGCTGGATTTGTACCTGACCCGCAAAGAGCTGTCCAGCGCGAAGAGACTAACGCGCAGTCCAACGCCCTGACGATTCAGGCGATCTATGTTCAACGAAAGAAACAGCAGTTGGAATCCCGACCTTGAACCACACGTTGGGAGCGGTTATTAAATGGGCGCTCATAGAATCTCAGTGGTCTACTCTGGTGTCTGGCGGGCAGGCGGTTGAAGTAGGTGGCCGGGTCCTATGGGTGGTTCTGATGAGGTCGTGGCGCGTGTGAAAACGCTGCATGTGCATTGTGCCTGCGCCTTGTCTTCCCGCACTTTCTGATCCAGATCAATACCGCGCAGGCTCAGTCTGTCAGGCTGACGGCCGGTTAATCGGCCGCCGTACAACACAGGTTGACGATTGAGCACCATCAACGGAGTGCTCCATGAATGACGAACCGCGTCATGTATTGCTGGTCCTGAACGCAGGGTCCTCAAGTATCAAGTTTTCGCTGTACAGCACCCTGTTTGAGACCTTGCCCCAGCCTCAATGCCTGGGCAGTGGTAGTTTCGAAGTGCGCCACGATATCGAGCGACTGACGTATCGGCAAACCGGCAGCGCGGATGAACAGCAGCAACAATGGCCGAGCGGCGAGGGGGCCTCAAACAATGGCATGCTGGCCAATCTGATCGAGTGGATCGAGCACCACACCGGCTGCGAGATTTCGGCCGCCGCACATCGGGTCGTACACGGCGGCAAGCGCAGTGACATCGCAGCGCGCGTCGACCCTGCGTTGATGAGCGAAATGCAAGCGCTGATCCCACTGGCGCCGTTGCATCAACCGTTGTGCCTGGGTCCCATGACCTACCTGGCGCGTGAGCATCCGGGGCTGCCTCAGTTCGTCTGTTTCGACACGGCGTTTCATCACACCCTCGACCCGTTGGAAACCCTCTATGGGTTGCCCAGAGCACTAAGCGAACAAGGGTTGCGGCGGTATGGGTTTCACGGTCTTTCCTACGAGTACATCGCCGGTGTTCTACCCGATTACGATCAGCGTGCGGCGCAAGGGCGGACCATCGTCGCCCACTTGGGCAACGGGGCCAGTTTGTGTGCGATGCAAAACCGGGTCAGCCGTGGCACTACCATGGGCTTTTCGACGTTGGATGGGGTGCTGATGGGCACGCGACCCGGTCGTCTGGACCCGGGCATTCTGCTATACCTGATGCGCGAGCGCGGCATGACCGTACACGCTCTGGAGCACATGCTGTATCACGAATGTGGGTTATTTGGCGTATCAGGAGGGATTGCCAGCGATATGCGTGAATTGTCAGCCAGTCGGGCGGCTCCGGCCCGAGAAGCGATTGCCTTGTTCGTGCGCAGCGTGGTGCGGGAGATCGCAAGCCTCGCTGCCGTGCTGGGCGGTGTCGATGCCTTGGTCTTCACTGGAGGCATTGGCGAACATGCAACCGACGTGCGTAACGCGATTCTTGACGGTTGCGCCTGGCTGGGTGTCGAGCGCGACCCCGGTACGGATGGAGATCCAAAGCCCCTACTTTCGTTGCCTGGCAGCGCTGTTTCTGCCTGGAACATCGGCACTGACGAGAACGCAGTCATTGCCCGGCATGCCCTGCGATTGTTGCACGGCTGACCTTATACCGATCTTGCATGTCGAAACCTGCGCGTATCGCGCTTTTTTCATCACATCCCCACGGAGCCGCCATGTATCGCTTCAATGCACAGCTTTCCAGCGTCGAGCAGTCCGACACAGCGCCCTTGAATCCGCACGAGATTTCCAAGGGTGAGGCAGAGCCATTGAGCAGCGAATTGCTGTCACGCATGCATCGCTACTGGAACGCCGCCAACTATCTATGTGTCGGCCAGATCTACCTCAAGGCCAACGCATTGCTGCGCGAACCCTTACTGGCCGAACACATAAAACCCCGGTTGCTGGGGCATTGGGGGACGTCCGTCGGGCAGAATTTTATCTATGTACACCTGAACCGACTGATCAGCGAGCGCCATGTCGAGACAGTGTTCATCTCAGGCCCAGGCCATGGCGGGCCGACGATGAACGCCTGCGCCTGGCTTGAGGGCACCTACAGCGACGTCCACCCCGCCATCAGTCGTGACGAAGCGGGCATGCTGAGTTTTTTTCGCAGTTTTTCTACCCCAGGCGGCGTGCCCAGCCATTGCGGGCCGCACACCCCCAATTCACTGCATGAAGGCGGTGAGCTGGGGTATTCGCTGATGCACGCGTTTGGCGCGGTCTTTGACAACCCGCAATTGCTGGTCGCTTGCGTCATTGGCGATGGCGAGGCCGAGACCTGTCCGCTTGAGGGCAGTTGGAAGAGCGTGCATTTTCTGGACCCTCGCCGCGACGGGGCGGTGCTGCCGATCCTGCACCTCAACGGCTACAAGATTTCCGGGCCTACGGTTGAGGCTCGTTTGGCTGACCAAGACCTGCTCGAACTCTACCGGGGGCGCGGGTATCAACCGATCATCGTCGCCGGGGACGATCTGCCTGGCATGCACCAGCGCTTTGCCGCTGCGCTTGATAGCTGCTACGAGGCCATCACCCAGATCCAGCGCCAGGCGCGTGATGAGGGCGGTGCCGCACGCGCGCGCTGGCCGATGATCATCCTGCGCAGCCCCAAAGGCTGGACCGGGCCGAAAGTGGTCGACGGCCTGCCGGTGGAAGGCACCTTCCGCGCGCATCAAGTGCCACTGGCCAATGTCATCGATAATCCCGAGCATTTGCAGCAACTGGAAAGCTGGATGCGCAGCTACGCGCCAGAAACGCTGTTCGATGAGGCGGGCGATCTTCTGCCAGAGCTGCAAGCGCTCACGCCGCCACCCGCCTTGCGCATGGGCGCCGTGCCTTATGTGAACGGCGGCCGCCTGCTGGTTGCGCTGGACCTGCCCAACTTCGCCGATTATGGGCTGGAGGTGCCCGGCCCCGGCCAGGTGATCGCCGAAGCGCCACGCAAGTTGGGTGAATATTTGCGTGATGTGATGCGCAATAACCCGAAAAATTTCCGCGTGTTCGGCCCTGACGAAACCAACTCCAACCGCCTCAATGCCGTGTTCGAAGCCAGCAATCGGGTGGCTGCGGGGCCGTGCCTGGACATCGATGATCATCTGGCCACCGATGGCCGTGTCATGGAAGTGTTGAGCGAGCACTTGTGCGAGGGCTGGCTGGAAGGGTATCTGCTCACCGGGCGGCACGGCATGTGGTCGACCTACGAGGCCTTTGCCCAAGTGGTCGACTCCATGGTGACGCAGCACGCCAAGTGGTTGCAGCAGAGCCGCGAGTTCGCCTGGCGCCGCCCGTTGGCATCGCTCAATATCCTGATCAGCAGCCACGCCTGGCGTAACGATCACAACGGTTTCAGCCACCAGTCCACGGGTTTTGTCGACAACGTGCTGCAACGCCGGTCCGATGTGGTGCGGGTGTATTACCCGCCCGATTCCAACTGCCTGGTCAATGTCTTCGACCACTGCCTGCGCAGCCGCAACTACGTGAATGTGGTGACCTGCGGCAAGCAGCCGGATTTCCAGTGGCTGGATTTCGATGCGGCGCTCAAGCATTGCTCGCAAGGCGCGTCCATCTGGAACTTCGCCAGCAACGATGATGGCCAGGAGCCTGATGTAGTGCTGGCCTGTGCCGGGGATGTGCCCACCGCCGAAGCGGTGGCAGCGGCCTGGCTGCTGCAAAAACACGTTCCGGGCATTCGCGTCAGGCTGGTGAATGTCGTTGACCTGGGCATTCTCAGCGCACCTGAAGACCGACCTCACGGCATGGATCATGTGTCATTCGAGGCACTGTTTACGCGCGCTGCGCCGGTGGTTTTTGCCTTTCACGGCTCGACCTGGGTCATCCACTCCATGGTTCACGGCCGGGCTAACGAAGCACGCTTTCATGTGCGCGGTTTCAGTGATCGCGGCACCACGACGACGCCGTTCGACATGGTGGTGTTGAACCGGATGAGCCGCTACCAACTGGCGATTGATGCCTTGCATCACGTACCGCGGCTACGGGCGCAGAGCCTGGACGCGATCAACTTTTTTGAAAGCCAACTGCGCAAGCACCACGCCTGGATCCGCGAGTATTTCGAGGACATGCCAGAGATACGCAATTGGCGCTGGACCGATGATTTCAGCGACCCCGAAGGCCCGCCGCCGCTGGCGAAAGGGCATTTGCGGGGGCAGACGTTTACCGATGCCTGAGGCGTGCGACGCCTTGCATTAACGAGATACTTATTGCAAAAGGTCCAACATGAACAGACTTAAAATCGCTGCCAGCCTAAAGGCGCGCAGCAGCTTTTCAACTACCCGTGAAGTGGTGGCGTTTTCTGAAACAGATTTGACCGATGTCGCCGCTGTGGTGCTGACCGCAGAAGACTGGCGCGATGGCGAAGTGAGCGTGATCAGCAAATCGGGCTTTGATATTCCGGTGTTTTTTGCGGTGACCCAAGCCGATGAATTATCCCGCGAAGCGCTTCTGGACATCGAGAAGGTGCTGCTGCAAATCAGCGGGGTGTTTGATCTGGGCGCCGACGACGCCGAGTATTACGGGCAAAAACTGGAGCGCGCCGCGACCCAGTACGAAGAAGCCTTGTTGCCGCCGTTTTTCGGCGCGCTCAAGCATTATGTCGAGCGTGGTAATTCAACCTTCGCCTGTCCAGGCCATCAGGGCGGGCAGTTTTTTCGCAAGCATCCGGCTGGTCGGCAATTTTTCGATTTTTTTGGCGAAACATTGTTTCGCGCCGATCGTTGCAATGCCGATGTCGAGATGGGCGATCTGCTGATCCACGAAGGGGCTCCGCTGGTGGCGCAAAAGCGTGCCGCCAAGGTCTACAACGCCGATAAAACCTACTTCGTGCTCAACGGCACTTCCACGTCGAACAAGGTAGTGACCAACGCGCTCCTGACGCCGGGCGATGTGGTGCTGTTCGACCGCAACAACCATAAATCCATCCACCAGGGTGCGCTGTTTCAAGCGGGTGCAACGCCGCTTTATCTAGAAACCGCACGTAACCCATATGGGTCGATTGGCGGCATTGACTCGCATTGCTTCGAGGAATCCTATCTGCGCGAGCAACTGCTCAAGGTCGCACCCGGCAAGGCCGACGAGAAACGGCCGTTTCGTTTGGCGATTATTCAGTTGGGCACCTATGACGGCACGGTGTACAACGCCCGGCAGGTGGTCGACCGGATTGGTCATTTGTGCGACTACATCCTCTTCGACTCAGCGTGGCTGGGGTATGAGCAGTTCATCCCGATGATGAGAGATTGTTCGCCTCTGCTGCTGGAACTGGGGCCGGATGACCCAGGTATCTTCGTCACGCAGTCGATTCACAAACAACAGGCCGGTTTTTCCCAGGCCTCGCAGATCCACAAAAAAGACCGTCACATCAAAGGCCAGGATCGCTACTGCAATCACCTGCGCCTGAACAACTCGTTCATGGCCCAGGCCTCGACCAGCCCGTTTTATCCGTTGTTCGCTTCGCTCGATGTCAACGCGCGCATGCACAGCGGCCGCAGCGGGCATCGTTTGTGGGATGAATGCGTGCGTGCCGGCATTGAGGCGCGCAAGTTGATGATGGACAACTGCACGCTGATCAAGCCGTTCGTTCCGCCCACCATTGACGGGCGTTATTGGCAGGACTATTCCACCGACGAGATCGCCACCGACCTGCGGTTTTTCCGTTATCACCCGGATGAGCGTTGGCATGCGTTTGAGGGCTACACCGAAAACCAGTACTTCATCGACCCTTGCAAGCTGTTGTTCACCACACCCGGCATTGACGCCGAGACGGGTGAGTACATGGCGTTCGGTATTCACGCCGGGGTGCTGGCGACATTCCTGAGACAGTTCGAAATCGTCCCGGAAAAGAACGACCTCAACACGATTTTGTTTCTGCTCACGCCGGCTGAAGGCAAGGCGAAGATGGAGCACTTGGTGGCGCAGATCGGCCGCTTCGAGCGCTTCATCAAAGACGACGCTCCCTTGGCCGATGTGCTGCCTGGGGTTTACCAGGCCCATGAAGCGCGCTATCGCGACTACACCATTCGTCAGCTGTGTCAGGAAATGCACACGTTGTACGCGCGCCATAACGTTAAGCAGTTGCAGAAAGACATGTTTCGCAAAGCCGGAATGCCGGTCGTTGCCATGGACCCACGCGAGGCCAACCTCGAATTCGTGCGCGGCAAGGTCGAACTGATTGCCTTGGAGGATGCTCGCGGACGGATGGCGGCCGAGGGAGCATTACCTTATCCGCCGGGTGTGTTATGTGTGGTGCCCGGTGAAATCTGGGATGGCGCGGTGCTGGAGTATTTTCTGGCGTTGCAGGACGCAATCAATCAATTCCCAGGATTCAATCCTGAGCTTCAGGGCGTCTACCTGCGTACTGAAGAAGATGGTCGTATCCGCGCTTATGGTCATGTCATCAAGCAATGACGCATGCGGGTAGTGTTGAGCAGAAGTCACTTACTCACGTCGGTAACCCCGGCTAAAGAAAGGTAGTAACTCATGACAGGCAAAATGCAAGCGGCAGTGGTAGAGGAGTTTGGAAAACCCCTGGTCATTCGGGAATGGGACATTCCCACCCCAGGACCAGGGCAGATTCTGATCAAGATCGAGGCCTGTGGCGTGTGCCATACCGATTTGCACGCGGCTCACGGCGATTGGCCTTTGAAGCCGACACTCCCGTTCATTCCGGGGCATGAAGGTATCGGTATTGTCGTTGCCCTGGGCGAAGGCGTGACCAGCGTAAAAGACGGCGAGCGTGTCGGTGTGCCTTGGCTCTATTCGGCCTGCGGTCACTGTGAGTACTGCCTTAGCGCCTGGGAAACGGTGTGCGCCAGTGCGCAGTTTGGCGGCTATACACAAAATGGCGGTTTCGCCGAATACATCATCGCTGACCCTAATTACGTCGCGCACATTCCGGCTGGGCTGGACCCTCGTGAAGCCGCGCCGATTATCTGCGCCGGCGTCACCACCTACAAAGGCATCAAGGAAGCGTCCGTCAGACCAGGGCAGTGGATTGCGATTTCAGGTGTTGGCGGGTTGGGGCACCTGGCGGTTCAGTACGCCAAGGCGATGGGCCTGCGGGTGTGCGCCGTCGACATCAATGATGACAAGCTCGCTCATGCCACCAAGCTGGGTGCAGACGCCGTGGTCAATGCCAGGGAAGGCGACCCGGTTGCGGCCGTCAAAGAGGCAACGGACGGTGGCGCGCATGGCGTTTTGATCACCGCGCCGTCGTTGGCCGCCTTTAAACAGGGTGTCGGCATGACGCGCAAACACGGTACGTGTGTGCTGGTTGGCTTGCCACCAGGCGAGTTCCCGCTTGACCTGTTCGGTGTGGTGGCCAACTGCATCACGGTGCGCGGCTCTTTCGTCGGCACCCGTCAGGACATGGCCGAGGCACTGGCGTTCGCCGCTGAGGGCAAGGTCAAGGCGGACATCGAGTTGCAGCCGTTGTCGGCGATCAACGATATTTTCAAGCGACTTGAGCACGGCGATGTACCGTCGCGCGTAGTTATCGATTTCAGTAAGCGTGAAGGGTAGATGATGCGTTAAGCAGGTCGCATGCCGAGGCTTTGTCTCTTGCGAAAGTGAACCTCGGCTAGTTGCGACTTGTATTTGAACCGGCAGTGCTCGCGACCGTGTCGCGGGCACAGTTGACGAACGCCGACTTGCCCAGCCAGCTTGGCTCAGGGTAGTAGGAGAACAACAGCTGGCCCTCTTTCAAGGCATCGATGACTTGATGCGCGATGGCCGGACGTACTGCGGGACACCCCAGGCTTCGACCAATACGGCCCTGAGTGCGGGCGAGGTTCTGGTCGACATAAGGCGCGCCATGGATCACCAACGCCCTGTCCAGCGCGTTATCGTTGAATCCGGGCTCCAGACCTTCCATACGTAGCGAATAGCCGTTATGTCCGATGTAGGTGCTGCGGGTGCTGTATAACCCCAGGCTTGAGGCCATGCTTTGGTTCCGATTGGAGAATTGCTTGGCCATGTTCTCGCCACTGTTGCGACCGTGGGCGACCAGTTCGTGAAACAATAGCGTGCGTTGCTGAAGGTCGAAGATCCACAGCCGCTGTGCGGTGGAGGGCAAAGAATAATCGATGATCGCCAGTCTTTTGGTCGTATCGTAGCCTTGCGCCATTCTGCACTGGGCGGCACGCACCGCCAGCTCGATGACCTTGGGATTGGCATCGGGAGCGGCCCTGGTCAACGCGCCTTGCAGCGTGTCGTTTCCCGGAGCATTGAAGCTTGCCGCCTGAGCGGTTGTCCCGGTCAATAACAGCAAACCCATCAGTAAGACAAAACGATCAAGCGTCATGGGATGATTCTCACGTCGTTCAGCGAATTTAGTAGTGCGACATTCAACGGTTTACCAAGGACGTCCATGCGAGCAATGCCTGTTTCAATCCTTTGCGGATACCTTCTGTCGGCTCTCATTGCGATGAGCCAACCGGCGATGGCCGAGACATTACCGATAACGGCCGCCACAGTACCACAGACGCCCATGGTGCTGGCTCCAACTGATCCGGTGGCGCAGTCCATTCAAGCGCTGCTGTTGCCGCTAGATCGCAGCGTCTCGGCGGCCATGCCTGCCCAGACCATGACCCATCAACGGCTGGATGTGGCGCTGGCGGTGGCAGAATTTTATCGAAACAGGGCTTACGCGGCGGTTTGGAGCGATGATCGCGATACGACGCAGTTGCTCGAAGGTCTTTCCGGTCTGGAGGCGGACGGGCTTGCCCCGGGTGATTTTCAGCTCGCTGAATTGAGCGCCGCCAAAGCCAGTCTGACTGACGCAACGCCCGCCGCAGAGCGCGGCAGATTCGACGTCGCGGCCACCAGCGCCTATGTCAGCGCGTTGCTGCAATTGAGGCGCGGCAAAGTGGACCCTGCGACCTTGGACATGCAGTGGAATTTCGATCCGGCTGGCGTCGACCCTCGCGAAGAAGTCAGTGGTCTGTTCGATGCCTTGCTTGCGCATGACGTCGCCAATGCCTTCCGTCAGGCGCCGCCACAAATGACGATTTACAGCCGGATGCGCATGGCACTCGCGCAGTTGCGTGAAACTCAGGCACGCGGCGGCTGGCCGCTGGTCGAGCCGACTCAAGTGCTTAAATTCGGTGTGATCGATCCGGCGGTGACGCAGCTACGTTTGCGCCTGATCGCTGGCGGGTATCTGGATGCGAGTCTTCCTCTGCAGGACCGTTACGATGAGATCGTCGTGTCAGCCGTGCGCAAATACCAGTCCGAGCAATACCTGAGCGCAGACGGAGTGGTCAGTCGCGAGACGTTGGCGTCGTTGAACGTGCCGGTGCAGGTGCGCATCGATCAGGTGCGCGTCAACCTGGAGCGTGCGCGCTGGCTGCTTTACAAGCTGCAAGGCACTTTTGTGATTGTCGATATTGCAGGCTATAAGGTCGCGCTCTATCGCGACGGGCAGCCAATATGGCGGTCGCGTGTACAGGTCGGTAAACCCTTTCGCAGCACGCCGGTGTTCCAGGCCGAAATCACCTACATCACGTTCAACCCGACCTGGACCGTACCGCCGACGATTCTAAAAAACGATGTGTTGCCGCAAATATTGAAAAATCCGCGTTATCTGGATGCGCACCGTATTCAGGTGCTCAACGGGACCGGAGAAGTCATCGACCCAGCAACGGTCAACTGGCACAAACCCGGTGGCGTGACGCTGCGCCAGCAAGCAGGCCCGGAGAATTCCCTCGGGCAAGTGGTCATTCGTTTTCCAAACCCGTACGCGATTTATCTGCATGACACGCCGCACCGAGAGCTGTTCAACCAGAATCGTCGCGCCACCAGTTCAGGCTGCATTCGGGTCGAGAACCCGCTGCAATTGGTCGAGCTGCTGTTCAATGATCCGGTACGCTGGAACGCCGCAGCCATTCAAGAGCAATTGGCGACAGGCGTCACGACGAACATTAACCTTCCCGTGAAGGTCCCCGTGTTGCTGGCGTACTGGACGGTGGATTTACAGGACGATGCTCGTCTGAGCTTCAAACCGGACGTTTACGGCCATGATCGGGTGGTCTTGCAAGCATTGAATCGACCTGTCTCGACCGCATTTGCCCTTCCTGAGCAGGCACAGACTGGCCGAGCGGCATATTGAGGTTGCGGGCCCTTTTCGTTAGTCAGCCATAACGTCGGCAGGGCCCGCGCAGTTGCTTAGCGCTCTACTGCCAACGCAACGCCTTGGCCGCCACCGATGCACAGTGTTGCCAGGCCTTTATGCACATCACGGCGCTGCATTTCGTGCAAAAGGCTGACCAGAATTCGGCAGCCCGATGCGCCAATCGGATGACCGAGAGCGATGGCGCCGCCGTTCACATTGACCTTGTCGCTGTCCCATTGCAGCTCGTGAGCGACCGCCAGTGACTGTGCTGCAAATGCTTCGTTGGCTTCGATCAGATCCAGTTGATCCAGATGCCATCCCGCTTTTTCCAGCGTTTTGCGAGTGGCCAGGACCGGGCCGATGCCCATGATCGCCGGGTCCACCCCGGCACTGGCGTATGCCTTGATGCGGGCCATGATCGGCAGACCCAGGCTGATGGCTTTTTCGGCGCTCATTAAAAGGACGGCGGCGGCGCCATCGTTCAACGATGACGAGTTGCCCGCTGTGACGCTGCCATCTTTTTTGAACGCCGGACGCAGTTTACCCAGCACTTCGAAGGTGCTGCTGGCGCGAGGCTGTTCGTCTTCGGTGACGATCAGGTTGGAGGCGTTGCGTTGCTTTATTTCGATTGGGGTGATTTGCGCGTCGAAATGGCCGGCTGCCATGGCGGCGCAGGCACGCTGTTGTGAGCGGGCAGCAAAAGTGTCCTGGTCTGCGCGGCTGATGCCGTACTGTTCGGCCAGGTTCTCTGCGGTGATGCCCATGTGATAGTCATTGAAGGCATCCCACAAGCCGTCATGCAGCAAGCTGTCGAGCAGGACGCCGTGGCCTACCCGCAAGCCCTTGCGTGAGCCCGGCACGACATGCGGCGACAGGCTCATGTTTTCCTGCCCGCCGGCGATGATCACCTCTGCATCGCCACATTGAATGGCCTGCGCTGCCATGATCACCGCTTTCAAGCCGGAGCCGCAGACCTTGTTCAGGGTCAGCGCCGGTACGGTGTGCGGCAGTCCTGCCATCAACGCGCTTTGGCGTGCCGGGTTTTGTCCTGCACCGGCAGTCAGTACCTGGCCGAGGATCACTTCGTCGATCTGTTCGGCGGGCAGGCCGCTGTCACTTAACAGGCGGCGAATCACCGCTGCGCCAAGCTCAGTAGCTGGCACGCTGCTCAGTGTGCCTTGGAACGCACCAATGGCGGTACGGCTGGCGGCGACAATGACGACTTCACGCATTAAGGAACTCCCTTTGCCGCTCGCCCGAAGCGTCGCGGCCGCTAATAAAAAACCCGATACCCCAGAGATAGGCGGGCATCGAGTCAAGGTTCAATTGAGGGCGCTGCGCCAACCCAGTCAGGCAGCGTCCAGGTCGTTCAACAAGGCCGAGCGTTTGGGATTGATGGAAAAACCCTAGAGTTTTTTCGCCATGTCACGCAGCACGAATTTCTGGATCTTGCCGGTCGAGGTCTTGGGCAGCGGCGTGAAGACCACGGTGCGAGGCACCTTGAAGCCCGCCAGGTGTTCACGACAGAAGCTGATGATGTCGGCTTCGCGTATGTTCTGGTGATCGGCCTTGAGGGTGATAAAGGCGCAGGGTGTTTCACCCCATTTTTCATCGGGGCGGGCGACGACCGCAGCTTCCAGTACCGCCGGGTGCCGATAGAGCACGCCTTCGAGTTCGATGGTGGAGATGTTCTCGCCGCCAGAAATGATGATGTCTTTGAGCCGGTCGCGGATTTCCACGTAGCCGTCGGGATGGGTCACCGCCAGGTCGCCAGTGTGGAACCAGCCGCCTTCAAAGGATTCGGCGGTGGCGGTCGGGTTTTTCAGATAGCCCTTCATCACGGTGTTGCCACGCATGAAAATCTCGCCGATGGTCTGACCATCATGGGGGACCGGTTCGTGGGTTTTCGGGTCAGCCACCATCACCTCTTCCAGCGTTGGGTAGCGCACACCTTGGCGGGACTTGATTTGCGCCCGATCGTCGAGGGGCAGCTCATCCCATTCAGAGTGCCAGGCGCATAAGGTCACCGGGCCATAGGTTTCGGTCAGGCCATAGACGTGGATGACCTTGATGCCCATTTCTTCCACAGCGCCGATCACCTTGGCCGGTGGCGCGGCGCCAGCGACCATGGCGCTCACCGGGTGGTCGATGGCAGCCTTGGCTGATTCGGGCATGTTCACCAGCGCGTTGAGCACAATCGGCGCACCACACAAGTGGGTGATCTGGTGCTCGCGGATCAGGTTGAGAATCTTCTGCGGATCGACCCGGCGCAGAAACACATGGACCCCAGCCAATGCCGTGATGATCCATGGATAGCACCAGCCGTTGCAGTGGAACATCGGCAGGGTCCAGAGGTACACGGGATGGTTGCCCATCGACCAGATCATCTGATTGCCCAGGGAACTCAGGTAGGCGCCACGGTGGTGGTAAACCACACCCTTGGGGTTGCCGGTCGTTCCTGAGGTGTAGTTCAGCGAGATCGCCTGCCATTCATCTTCTGGCCACTGCCAGGCGAAGTTCGGGTCGCCTTCGGCGAGAAAGGCCTCATAGTCCAGTTGACTGACGGCTTGGCCTTCGCCGTATTCGGGATCGTCGACGTCGATGACCAGCGGCGGATGGTCAAGCATGCCGATGGCAGCATGCACGACGTCATGGAACTCGCGGTCGGCGATCAGTACCTTGGCTTCGCCGTGGGCCAGCATGAAGGCGATGGCCTCGGCATCCAGACGCACATTGAGGGCATTGAGTACCGCGCCGATCATGGGCACGCCAAAATGCGCTTCAAGCATGGCCGGGATGTTGGGCAGCATGACTGCCACTGTATCGTTCTTGCCAATGCCGCGACCGGCGAGGGCCGAGGCCAGGCGCCGACAGCGGCTATAGGTTTGGGCCCAGGTGGCGCGTATCGACCCGTGGATCACGGCAGGGTAATTGGGATAGATGCTAGCGGTGCGCTCGATGAAACTCAACGGCGACAGGGCGATGTGATTGACGTTGGTCGGCGCGAGGCCTTGCTCGAAAATTGACATGGTTCGGGTACCCGGTGGCTGATTATTAGCTCTATTGGCCGAGACTCTTGCAGTGGTGGCAGTGCTGACGATGGCGGCCTTGTGGCCTCATCTTAGGCACGCTGGTTGCTGCAGTAAAAGCTCGGTGACTTATCCGGCCGCTTTTATATACTGTTTGTGTGGATATATGGAAGTACTACCTGAGTTGTATAGTATATCTACTAGATAATAATTAAGCATTTGCGCCGGTCTCTGCGTAGCCTTTCCAATACAGGTTTCTTGATGATTTCCACCTCCGTTCGCTTGCAAAGCTGGCTGCGCTTGCAGCGTGAAGGCGTTGGCGTTGGCGCTGCTGCCTGCGCCAACGCGCTGTGCCGGGCATTGCAGGACTGTTCCGAAATTCGCCAGGCGTTTTATCTGAGTTGGCAGCCGGACAGCGGGACCTACCGTCATGAAGGCCGGGCGCAGCATTTGCCGCCGGGTATTGGCGAAGCCTCACAGAGCAGCGATCAGGTGTTGTATGAGTGCTTGGGTCGAGAGAACTGTCTGGATCTGATGCAGGTGCGCAAGCTCGATTGCTGGCTGGCGGGGCGCTTGCGACGGGCCGGGATCAGTCACGGTCAGGTACTGGAGTTGGCGCTGTCAGCGGGGCAGCGCGGTCTGTTGGTGGTGGAGCTGGAGCCCGAGGTGAGCCAGGACTGGCTCACTCAGGTGCATGCTCTGCTTGAACTGTTATTGATCAGCGTCGGCGGACTGCAACGTGGCTCGCCGCTGCTCGGTCACGATCCGCAGCCGAGTCTATTGCTCGATGCCCAGGCCCGGCCGCTGGAGCTTAACTCGGCGCTGCTGGTGTTGCTTGAGCAGTTGCCCTTGGCCGATGCCTTGAGCTTGCTGCCGATTAACCGTTTGCCGCTGGTCCAGGCGTGCCTGGGGCAGAAACGAGCAATTGAGAACGTCGAGGCGCAGTTCGCCGACCGTATCCTGATCTGGACCTTCATTCCTGACCCTGGAGAAAATCGTGTGCTGGCCCGTTGTCGGGAAGCCAGCGCGCAGATTGTCGCCGAGCGTGAATCGGCCAAGGCTCGACGTCTGTATCGGCTGATTATTGAAAACACCACGGACCTGATTTCCCGGCACACTCCCGATGGCTGTTTCCTCGATGCCTCACCGGCTTCATGGGCCCTGCTGGGCTATTGGCCTGGAGAGCTGCGTGGGCTTCTGGCACAAAGCCTGTTTCACAGCCAGGACCTTGCAGGGCTGATGCAGCGGGCCCGAGAGGGTCTGGAGCAGGATGGCTATCACACCATGACTTACCGCATCCGCCATCGTAATGGCTGCTACTTGTGGTTTGAGACCGCCTGCCGAGCGATCCGCGAGACCTACACGGGGGCGGTTGTGGAAGTGGTCAGCGTGTCCCGTGATATCACCGCTCGGGTCCAGGCCGAAGAAACCACGCGGCGCCTGGCGGAAGTCGTGGAGGCCAACACTGACCCGGTATTGTTTATCCAGCCCAGCGGTGCGGTCACCTACCTCAACCCCGCTGCCCGGCGCATCCTGGGGCTGACCGAGCCGCAAGGCATGCCGAGCCTTGCGCAGTTTCTCGGCACCGATGTATTGGCGCGTCTGCAACGCGAAGGTTGGAACAGTGCAGAACGCAACGGCCGCTGGAGCCTCGACACGCGCCTGCAACCTGCGGGTGGGGCGGTGTCGGTTCCGGTGGCGCTGATGCTGCTGGCCCATCGCTCGGCCAGTGGTG
Source organism: Pseudomonas sp. (assembly GCF_036404235.1). GTDB lineage: Bacteria > Pseudomonadota > Gammaproteobacteria > Pseudomonadales > Pseudomonadaceae > Aquipseudomonas. The sequence continues at coordinate 35,713 of NZ_DASWOT010000111.1, read as the reverse complement.
AGCGTTTTTATTCGCTGGTGGCCCGTGACCTTACTGAGCGTGAGCTTCGCGAGGCCCAGCAGCGTCATCATCAAGACGAACTGGCTCACACTGCGCGCCTGGTGACCCTGGGTGAATTGGCGTCAGGCATCGCCCACGAAATGAATCAGCCGCTGGCCGCAGTGGTTAACTACGCCAACGCAAGCCAGCGTTATCTGCAGGCCTTGGGTAGCACCTCTGAAGCTGCCGAGCGGGTGGCTCAAGGTTTGGAGCGCATTGCGGTGCATGCCAATCACGCGGCGGAGGTGATCAAGCGCCTACGCGCCTTTTTGCGCAAGGGACGAAGGCGCATGGAGGCCCTGAACCTGGCCGAAGTCGCCCGTGAAGCGGTGCGTCTGTGCGCCTGGGAAGCGGGTGATTGTCAGGTGACGATCGAGGATCGCCTGCCGGATAATCTGCCGCCGCTTTATGCCGACAGGGTGCTGCTTGAGCAGGTACTGCTGAATCTGCTGCGCAACGCCATTGATGCCAATCGCGAGGCGCATCCTGGTCAGCCTTCGCGCATCGTCATGAGCGCGGCGGCTGAGCGTGACGGGCGGGTGCAGATCTGTGTCAGTGATCAGGGCCCCGGTGTATCGCAGGCGCAACTGGAGCAGATATTCACGCCGTTCTACACCAGTAAGGCCAATGGCCTGGGCCTGGGGTTGTCCATGAGCCGCAGTATCATCGAAGGCTTTGGTGGCGAGTTACAAGCGCTGCCCATGGCGGCAGGGTTGCAAATGTGCTGCCGCTTGCCTGCACTCGCGCAGAGCGTTGCCAGACAACAAGAGGAATGAAGCAATGGTGAGTGTGGCAGAACAGGTGGTTTATGTGGTCGATGATGACCAGGGCATGCTCGACTCGACCGTTTGGTTGCTGGAGTCGGTCGGCCTTAAGGCGCTGCCGTTTACCAGTGGTCGCGACTTTCTCGATGCCTGCGACAGCCGGCTTAATGCTTGCGTGCTGCTGGATGTGCGCATGCCGGGCATGGGCGGCTTGAATGTCCAGGAGGAGATGCGCAGCCGTGAATTGCATCTGCCGGTGATTTTTGTCAGCGGACACGCCGATGTGCCGATTGTCGTGCGTGCTTTCAAGGCCGGGGCTCATGACTTTATTGAAAAGCCCTACAACGAACAACTGCTGCTGGACAGCGTGTTGCAGGCCCTGAGCAAGGCCGACGACAGCCAGAGCCTCGGTGAAGGACAGGCGCGAGTGCAGGCGCGAATGCAGCGGCTGACGCCGCGTGAGCGCGATGTATTGCTCCCGCTGGTGCAGGGTTACACCAACCGGGAAATCGCTGAGCAACTGGGGATTAGCGTCAAAACCATCGATCTGTATCGGGCACGGGTGATGAAGCGTATGGCCGCCAGCCATTTGCCGGAATTGGTGGGTATGGCGATTGCCGCAGGCCTGGTGGATCCATTGCAACTGCGCTAGTACACCTCAGGCGACTGCAATGTGCAGGTTCGGCTTGCTGCTGGCCTTTGTCGCCAACACCCGCTCGATGGCGCCGGTCAGCAGGCTTTCCAGCAGTTCGGTGCGTTCTTCGTCATCCAGCGTCTGCTGTGCCAGCCAGCTCGGAGCGCTGTTCAGGAGAGTGGCGATAGCATGGCCTACAGCTTGCAATGCTTGCGCACTGAGCCGCCGCGGACGCCCGAGCATCAGCAGCAGTCGGCGCTCGTATTGTTCGCGTAATTGCCGCACCCGCAGTTGCAGGTCCTCCGTGAGGCAACTGCTGTCGCGTTCCACCAGGCGGAAATGCCAAGGCATTTCTCGATACAAGTGAAGGTGGGCGTGGATCAGCCGTTGCAGGTTGTCACGCCGTGATCGGGGTTGTTGCTCGATGCGCCCCAGGGTGGCCAGCAGTTCTTCGTAGAACTCTTCGATCAAATCAAGCAGCAGATGCTGCTTGCTTGGGTAGTGGTGATACAACGAGCCGGGGGCTAATCCCAGATAGCTCGCCAGCTCGCGCATGCCAACTTGACCGAAGCCCTTGCAGGCGAACAGCTCCAGGGCCTTGTCACGGTTTTCGCAGAAGCGCGAGCGATGCTCAGCCATAAGTATGAAAGCCGCGCCCGGTCTTGCGCCCCAGATAACCGGCGGCGACCATTTCCTTGAGCAGCGGCGCGCTGCGGTACTTGCTGTCATTGAAGCCGTCATAGAAGGCCTCAAGGATGGCCAGCAACGTGTCCAGCCCGATCAGGTCGGCAAGGGCGAGCGGACCTATTGGCTGGTTGCAGCCCAGGCGCATGCCGGCGTCGATGTCTTCGGCACTGGCCAGGCCTTCCTGGAACACCAGGATCGCTTCGTTGATCATCGGGACCAGGATCCGGTTGACCACAAAACCTGGGCGGTTACCGGCGGTGATTGCGGTTTTGCCCAAGCGCTGCGCCAGCTCTATGGCCAAGGCGTGAGTCGCATCGCTGGTTTGCAGGCCACGAATCACTTCGATCAGGCCCATCACCGGCACCGGGTTGAAAAAGTGCAGGCCTATAAAACCCTCAGGCGCACTGACACTGGCGGCCAGTTCGGTGATGGACAGCGACGAGGTATTGGACGCAATCACGCACTGTTCATTGACCTGGGCTGCGATCTGTTGCAACACCCGCAGCTTCAGTTCGAGGTTCTCGGTGGCAGCCTCGATCACCAATTGCGTGTTTGCCAGGCTGGCGTAGTCAGTGCTGGTGTGAATCTTGTCTAGGGCTGCGTGTTTCTGTTGTTCGTTGAGTGTCCCTTTGCTGACCTGGCGGTCGAGGTTCTTGCCAACCGTGACCAAGGCTTTTTCCAAGGCACTGGCAGAGATGTCCAGCAAGGTCACGTTGATGCCCGCCAGAGCGCAGACCTGGGCGATGCCGTTACCCATGGTGCCTGCGCCGATCACACCGATATTTTGCAGATTCATCTTCAGCCCCTCTTCAATTGTGCGGTGCCGTCGCAGAGCAACCATGCCTTGCAATACGGCCCATGGGGCGCGAGTCTAGATCCCGACAATGTGGCGGCCTATGCCGAAACCTGTCAGTCGTATTGGTGTTTCTTGCCATGTTCACAGCTACAGAGACTCATAATATGTCCATGCGGGAAAAGGATTCAGTCGCCGTCTACTTCGTTCAGGTAATGATTCATGCGCTGCTCGATCAGCCAGAGCGTCTGGCATCGGTGCTGGCGCAAGCGGGTATCGATCAAGCGCTGTTGGCCCAGCCTGAGGCGCGGGTGCCAGCCAGTGCGTTTGCGGCGCTGTGGCTGATTCAGATTCGTGAGCTGCAAGACGAGTTTTTTCGGCTTGATTCCCACGGCATGCCACCGGGCAGCTTCGCCCTGATTTGCCGTGGGCTGATTCAGGAGCCAAACCTGGGCAAAGCCCTGACTCAATGCCTGGCCAGTTTCGGCCTGTTCCTGCGGGATTTTCGTGGCAGCCTCACCGTGCATGGCAAGCGAGCAGTGCTCAGCCTGGAAGCTGGCGGCGGCGATGAGGACACTCGTCGTTATGGTGAAGAAACCTTTCTGGTGCTGATGATCAGCCTGTTGTGCTGGTTGGGAGGGCGTCGACTTCCTATTGATCGCGCCGATTTTCGTCACACTCGTCCACCCCTCAGCGACGATCTGTTGCTGTGGGGGCATAACCTGACGTTTGGAGCAAAAAGCACTGAAATCGAGTTCGCCAGCAGTTACCTGCGTCTTGCCGTGGTGCAGGACCTGGCGTCGCTCAAGGTGTTTTTGCGCAGTGCGCCGCAATGGCTGGTGATCCGGTTTCGCAATCAGGATGGTTTGGCGACCCAGGTGTATCAACGCTTGCGTTGTAACCACTACAGCCAGTGGCCGGCGCTGGAAGACTTTGCCGCAGACTTGCACATGAGCCCCAGTACTTTCCGTCGACGTTTGGAGCGTGAGGGCTGTTCGTTTCAGGAAATCAAGGATGAAGTGCGTCGCAGTATGGCGGTAGAGCTGCTGTGTCAGACGCGCGCCAGCATTGGTGAGATCGCCGAGCAAAGTGGCTTTCAGGAGCCCAGCGCGTTTCATCGGGCATTCAAGAAGTGGACTGGTGAAAGTCCGGGCCGTTACCGCAGCCGGGTCCAGGGCAAACATGGGGCGGCGGGTATCTCTACAGGCACTTCGACGGAGCCCTGACGATTCATTTTTTGTTGAGCGCCGCATCGCGGTAAGTTCTGGGTAATTCGCCGGTCCATTGGCGAAAGGCTCGGGTGAATGCCGAGGGGTCTGAGAAGCCGAGCTGTTGTGAGGTTTGGTTGATCGACATTGACGTCTGGCTCAAGTAATGAATGGCCATGTCCCTGCGCACCCCATCCTTGAGTTTCTGAAACTTGCTGCCCTCGGCCAAAAGCTTGCGCCTGAGTGTTCTTTCGGTCAGGTGCAATTCGGTCGCAGCGCTTTGGATGGTCGCTGTGGCGAGATCATCGGAGTTCTCCAGGTGATCCAGAACTCGGCGTGTGTAAACCGGGTAGTAGGCGGGTCGAGTGAACCAGTCGACAGGCGCTCGCTGTAGGTGATAGGCCAGGGTTTCCGAGGTTTGCACCAGTGGCGCGGCAAGTATCCTGGCATCGAACACCAGGCAAGTGATGGGTTGGTCGAAATACGTTGGGCAGGGAAACATCAAGCGATACTCCGCCGAGTGTGCGGGCGCGGGATGATCAAACGTCACATGCTTCAGAGTGATCCGCTGGCCAATCAGCCAACTCGGAAACCGGTGCCAAAGCAACAGCAAAAACCCCCTTAGCAGGTAGCCCGTGTCCAGGGCGGGGTCGCTCAATGCCATTGAAAATATGGCGTCATCACCCACGACTTTCAGTTCCAGACGCAGCGAGTCGTTCATCACGTTGTAGAAATGGCTGAGCTTGTAATACGCCGAATGCAGGTTATGAGAGTGAACCACTTGCTTGGCCATTATCGCGAAACAACCCTTTGGGCAACGTTGTGAGCCCGCGCCGAAAAACTCGTCATCGCTCAACCGCCAGACGGCTCGCATCAGGCGACTGAACTGGTCAGGGGTGATGCGTAGATGAAGATTGTCCAGCAGCTTTCGGCTGATGCCGGCTTCATTGAGCAGCACTTCTTCATCAAGGCAGAGATGGTGGGCAGCGCCCATCAATATCTGCGCGAAGTGCATGGAGATTGAATAGCGCTCGATGCCCATCGTTCAGGTACTCCGGCAAGGGACGCGCAGTTTAGCTAAAAGTGACTGTCCGTTTATGTCTATTTTTAGACTGATTTGGTGATTGCTGCCAACCGTCCAGTCGATGGAAGCTGAATAGAGTAATGCCCCGCGGGTCTGTGCTTTTTGGGCGACATACGGCGGGGCTTCCGGAAGTGGCCGATTTAGTCAATTGCTGAATGTTTTGCCTGCCTGCAATTGGCGAGTCATGTGATGGCCTGTCTAACGAGTTAACGAGGAAAATAACAATGAGTGGCTATGCCCATCCGTACCGCGATACCGAATTCGTGCTGGAGGAACTGGTCGGGTTTGAGCAGTTATGCGCGTGCGCCAAGCTTGATGATGTCAATAGCGAGCTGGTGTCAGCCATTTTGATCGAAGCAGGCCGCTTGGGCTCTGGAGTATTGGCGCCGCTCAACAGGGTCGGTGATACCCAAGGCGCACAATTGAGTGAGCTGGGTGTTGAGGAAACTCCAGGTTTTGCTGACGCTTATCGGCAGTTACAGGAAGGTGGATGGCCCTCGTTAACCGCCGCAGAACGTTATGGCGGGCAGAATCTTCCTAACGTGGTTGGCACTGCGGTCAATGAAATCTGGCACTGCGCCAATATGGCATTCGCTCTTTGTCCGATGTTGACTCAGGGCGCAATTGCAGCCATTGCCCACCATGGCTCGGCCCAATTGCAACACGATTACCTGCAAAAGCTGGTCAGTGGTGAATGGACGGGCACGATGAACCTGACCGAGTCTGATGCAGGTTCTGATCTGGCGGCAATCAAGAGCCGAGCAGTGCCCAATGGCGATCATTATCTGATTACCGGTCAGAAGATTTTCATTACCTGGGGCGACCACCAGATGACCGACAACGTCGTGCATCTGGTGTTGGCGCGATTGCCGGATGCGCCAGCGGGCGTCAAGGGTATTTCGCTGTTCGTTGTGCCCAAGTTCTTGCTCGACGCGCAAGGCAAACCGGGCGCACGCAACCATGTTCAGTGTATTTCCCTGGAACACAAATTGGGCATTCATGGCAGCCCGACCTGCGTGATGAATTTTGGTGATCCCGAAGGGGCGGTCGGTTATCTGCTGGGTGAGCCGCACACCGGCTTGGCCTGCATGTTCACGATGATGAACCATGCCCGCCAGAGTGTCGGTCTGCAAGGGCTGTCAATCGCAGAACGTGCTTACCAGCAGGCCCGTGAGTACGCGAAGGAGCGTTTGCAGGGCACGCGCAAGGATGGCAGCCGGTTCTCGATTATTCACTTCCCTGATGTACGCCGAATGCTGTTGCAGATGAAAGCGTCGATTGAAGCGATGCGTGCCTTGGCGCTGGTGGCGGCTGCCGAAGTGGACCGTGCCGCCTATGCGCCGACGGCAGAAGCTGGTCGCAGTCATCAAGGGCGGGTCGATTTGTTTACGCCCATCGTCAAGGGCTGGCTGACCGAACTGGCTCAGGAAGTCACTTCCCTTGGGGTGCAAATTCACGGCGGCATGGGTTTTATCGAAGAGACCGGCGCTGCGCAGCATTATCGCGATGCCCGCATCCTGACCATTTATGAAGGGACTACCGGCATTCAGGCGCTTGATTTAGTGGGGCGCAAAACGCTGCTCAATCAAGGTCAATTACTGGGCAGCCTGCTCGACGAAATCGATGAAACCGTAGCGCAACTGCGCAATACCGACGGCCTTGGCTATCAGGCCGTAGCGCTGGAGGCCGCGCTCGGGGCTGGGCGCCAGGCTCTGCTCCTGTTACTGGACAACGCGCAACGCGATCCGGATTGGGCGGGGAGCGTCAGCGTTAACTTCCTGATGCTGTTCGGCTATCTGTCTGGCGGTTGGCTCATGGCTCGTTCCGATTTGCGTGCTCAGGCGCTGTTGGAAGCAGGCGTGGGCGATGCCAGGTTCCTTGAGGCCAAACGAGTCAGCGCACGCTTCTACGCGGAACAATTGCTACCCCGTGTACACGCTTTGTTGGCGGCAGTTAGCGGTGGAAGCGCAAGCATCATGGCGTTGGATGAAGAGCAATTCTGACGTTGCGTTGGTCTTTGTGCCTGCACTCGGGCAGTCCAATAATTAAAATATTCTGAGGTTCACCCCCATGCATCACCCGCGTATCCGCCTGGATTCCCTGCACGAAAAAATCATGAGCGCGGCGCAGGCTGCTGAGTTCGTTCAAGATGGCATGACCCTGGGAATAAGTGGCTTCGGTGGGGCAGGCGACGCCAAGGCCGTGCCACTGGCGCTGATCGAACGTGCCAAACAGCATCCGTTCAAGATCAATTTGATCACCGGCGCCAGTCTTGGCCGTGGTTTGGACGGCATGATGGCCCAAGCAGGGCTGTTGGCCCGACGAATGCCGTTTCAGGGCGATCCAGTCTTGCGCAAGGCAATTAACGACGGGCGGGTGGTTTTTATCGATCAGCATCTCTCTGAGGTGGTCGAACAGCTGCGTGCTGGCAGTCTTCCAACACCTGATATTGCAGTGATTGAGGCTGTGGCTATCACCGAGCAGGGGTACATTGTGCCGACCTCGTCAGTGGGTAATTCGGCGAGCTTCGCCCAGACAGCCAAGCAGGTCATCGTTGAGCTGAACCTTGCAAGCAGCCCTCACTTTGAAGGGATGCACGATATCTACTTGCCTCACAACCGCCCTGACCGGGGGCCGATTCCGATCATTAATCCAAATGATCGTATCGGTACTCAGGCGATTGAAATTGACCCTTCCAAAATCGTCGCGATTGTCATCTGTGAGACGCCAGAATCGGCCGTCCCCATGCTGCTACCCGACCATGAGACACAAGCTATTGCTGATCATCTGGTGGTTTTTTTCGAGGAAGAGGTAGAGAAGGGCCGTTTGGGAAGAAGTCTGGCCCCTTTGCAAGTCGGTGTCGGCTCTATTGCGAACGCGGTTATGTGCGGGCTGATCGATGCTCCCTTCAGCGATCTGGTGCAGTACTCGGAGGTGCTCCAGGATTCGACTTTTGATTTGCTCGATGCGGGCAAGCTGACGTTCGCGTCGGGTTGTTCGATTACCCTTTCCGAAAAGTGCGGTCAGCGTGTTTTTGGCAACCTGGAAAAATACGCCGACCGCCTGGTATTGCGTCCACAGGAAATATCCAATAACCCGGAAGTGATTCGACGTTTAGGTGTTATTGCGATCAATACCGCGTTGGAGTTCGACCTGTATGGCAACGTCAACTCTACCCATGTCGGCGGCACGCACATGATGAATGGTATTGGTGGTTCGGGAGACTTCGCCCGTAACGCTCTGCTGTCAATTTTCGTGACCAAGTCAATCGCCAAAGAGGGCGCGATTTCCCGAGTGGTGCCGATGGTCAGCCATGTCGACCATACCGAGCATGACGTTGATATTTTGGTGACCGAACAGGGCTTGGCCGATTTACGTGGCCTTGCCCCTAGAGAACGAGCACTGCTGATTATCAACAACTGTGTGCATCCAGATTATCGCGAGGCCTTGGACCGCTACTTCACTGCGGCTTGTGCGAAGGGCGGCCACACTCCTCATGTCTTGAGAGATGCATTGAGCTGGCACATAAATCTGCAGGAAACCGGCTCCATGCTCGTCGCGGCATCGGGCGCCCTGTAGCCAAGCCGTTAGCGCATCAGTTGGGTCAGCTCCATGGCGCTGAGGCATACATTCTGCACAATAGTATCCAGGCGTTCGCGATCGATATGGGCCGACGGAATCATCACGCCCAGCACGCCGATGATTTCGCTGGAACGTGAGCGAACTGGCGCGGCCACGCTTGAGAATGCCGGCTCGAAATAGCCTTCACCCATGACATAGGACCGTTGTTTGTCATGCTGCAGCAGCTCGTAAAGGCGCTCGGCATTGGCCGGCGTATCCGGCGAGTAAGCCTCCAGATGTTCTTCAGGGTAGAGCTTTTTAAGTTCCGCCAGGCTCTTGTCCTGAAGCAGGATGCGTCCCACCACCGTTGCATGGGCGGGAAGCCTTGCACCGATACTCATGGCGCTGGTCAACGATGTTGGAGGCAGTGCTCGTGCGATGTAAACCACAGAGCGCCCATCCAGAACTGCGATGTTGCAGGGGTAGTTGATCAGCTCGGCGAGGCGATGAAGTATTGGCTGGCCCAGCTCCGTGATATCCAGCGAGGCCACATATTCAAAACCCAGTCGCAGCACGGCCAGGCCAAGACTGTATTCGTGGCCGGTTTCGCTGCGTTTAACGAAACCCAGGTTTTCCAGCGTCATTAGCAGGCGATAAACCGTTGCCCGAGGCACGTCCAGGCGCTTGGCCAACTGCGGTGCGGTCAGCGAAGGCGTCTCTCGACTGAACTCGGAAAGCAGCATCAAGCCACGCTCCAGCCCTGGGACGAGGTATTTTTCTTGAGCCGGTTTAGCAGGGGGGATGTCGTTGCCCATCAGGGGGGTCCTTGGTGTGGTGCAAATCAGTCTGCGAGCTATGGTGACTGTATCTGTACAAGCGATGGGGACTATATCTATACAGGAGCACTCAAGCAAAAATCAGAATAAGGCTGTTGCCGATGCCTGTGTCATTAAAACAGGCGCTTCCCTGCGCCAAACCAAAGGTGAAGCGGTTTTGACTGTGAACTCAGAAGATATTGATCGGGTAATCGAGGATCAGACGGGTTTCGTCGATGTTGCCATCCCCTTGGGCGGCGTTGGCACGGTGTATCGCGTGTTGTAGGCGAAATGACAGGTCTTTGGCTTTACCGCTTTGGACTATATAGCGTGCCCACAGGTCCAGTTCGTGGTGACGCGCATCCTCTCCGTAGAATTGATAAAACGCACTGTTGGTCGGTGCATGCGAACCGTCGATGTCCCATCCTTTCAAATAACGCGCCATGAAGGTAACGCCCGGTACGCCGTAGGCTTTGAGGTTTAGGTCATAACGCGCTTGCCAGGATTTTTCTCCAGGGGCGTTGAAGTCTGACCAACTCACCGAGTTAGCAACGAATATTGAATCGCCGCTGGATTTATCGCCAAACCCTAGATAATCAAACGGTGTATCGCCATGCACCTGTTGCCAGGCCAGGGTAAATGTGTGGGCACTGTAGGTGTACCCACCCTGCATGGACCAGATAACGTTATTGATCGGCCCAAGCTTGGCGTCGCCGCTATCGTTAGTCTTATAGATATTGAAATCCAGAAGCAGGGACTGATCCTTGCCCAGCGGCTGGGTGTAATTAACGTTGCCGTAGTATTGATGCCAGACGTCTTTGAAGTCCGAACCATAGAGCGTGAAGTTCAGATCGTCATTGATTTTGTAGAGGCCACCCAGATAATTAACCTCTTTGACATCCAGATTATTGACACTGGTGTACGGCGAGTACGTCGTGCTCAAGCGTCCGTCAGTCTTGCCTTCTCGCGACCCTGAACCCGCGGTGAAGTGGCCAAAGTCCAGATCGAGGTCTTTGATATCGCTACTGGTGATGTTAAGACCTCGCACGGTAGCCGGAAAAACCTTGCTGCCGTGGGCCGCGAACACGGGAGCGCTGGTACTCATCGTGCCGTAGCGAAATGTGGTGTCGGAGACGCGCATTTTCAGCGTGCCACCGCTTTTGCTCATGCTGTCTTCAGGATGCCCATCGGCGCCCACCATCATATTGCCGGTGCCGGTGCGTCCACCGCCGGTGTCCAGGGCGAATGCATAGTACGAGTAGGCATCGACGCCAAAGCCAACCAGCCCTTGGGTAAAACCAGAGGTGTAGATGGCGGAGATAGCATCTACCCACTCCTCGTTATAACCATTGCGGTCGGCCTTGGATTTGAACGCGTTGCGCCCTGCGTTATTGGTTTCGCCGTGGCGATAGTCGCGATTGAAGTAGAAGTTCCGATTCAGCAATTTAAGAGAACTGTCTTCAATAAACCCTTTTGACTCCGCCTGATCCGCCTGTGCCATGGCACTGGCAGCGCTGGCGGTAGCGAGAACAATCATGCTGGCGATCAATTTCATTGTCTGCTCCATAAGTGAGTGGGTATTTTTTTGGGCGCTGGCGGGCCCGGCACTCGACGTTGCCTTAAGTGGTGCATGGGTTAACGGTGATGCTATTTTTTTCGGGTGGTCATGCAGGCGTGCTAGTTAATTGCTTGTCTCATATATAAATTGCCGATTCATATTTATAGATTGGATGTAAGCAGCAACTGTGCCACTTGTTTGATTCTGTAAGGTGTTCGATTTTTAATGGATTTTATGAGTTTGTTGACTGTTTTTTTTATGCATATAAAACCAGCCCGGCAAAAAGTGTGAGTTTGCCGGGGCGAGGTTCTCCACCCCTTTAATGGTGGTTGTTAACGGTGCGTTATTATTGTTTTAGGTCACTGGGTTGTGCACTTTTTTGGTGATTTATAGGCGGCATAATGTCCTCTGGAAGAGGGCATCTATACGGCGTTTTTATAATGAGTTGAGAGAACTCTTGCCGAGCTGCTGCCACACGTTCTCTGTCGGTCAACAAGGTGTAAGCAGCGTTTGCCAATACTTTAGCTGTTTGCAACATGCCTTTATGGGCGAAATTGGATTTGCCTTGAGCGACCATTTGCCATGAATGAAAGGCCGTGCCAATGGCGTAGCACGCCATATATAACTGAGCGGTCGGCACGACTCGACTCACGTCGCCAACATCAGAGGATGCAAATATAGATGTTCGCTGTTTTGCCAATGGCACCACACCTTGATGAAGTACAGAATCGTCACGTACCAGTCCCAGATCGGTGTAGGCGCTTGTTATGTCTTCATCACTGAAGGTCTCGCGGAATCGACGGGCCTGAAGTTCATCGTTTTCATCAGGCTGCGCACCCCCTACTTCCTCAAGGCACTCTTGTAATAAGTTTTCAAGGGTGAAGTTGCCCAGGACACTGGAAGTGGCGCGGTCAAACTGGACGCTCATTTGTGTTTCAGTCATCAGGGCTGCACCGGCGGCAACGTTCTTGACGCGCTCGAACAAGTCCAGAACTCCGTTCATTTCACTGCCGCGCAGCAGATACAGAACTTCGGCGTGATGCTGAACGATGCTTGGCGAGTGGCCGCCGCTGTTAGTAATTGCGTAATGCAGGCGGGTGTCAGCGGGCATGTGCTCGCGCAGGTAATTGCTGCCCACGTTCATCAGTTCAACCGCATCCAACGCGCTGCGTCCTAGATGAGGTGAGATGGCTGCATGGCTCGCCCGGCCCTGGAATCGAAAATAAGCCTGCAAGTTCGCAAGGTTTTTAAACGTCGAGACACCATTGAAGCTGTCGGGATGCCAGGTCAGTGCTGCATCGACGCCATCGAACGCCCCGGCGCGCACCAGAAACGTCTTGCCTGATCCGCCTTCTTCCGCAGGGCAACCGTAATAGCGCAGCGTTCCTTCCAGTTTGCCTTCAACCATGGCTTGTTTTACCGCGATGGCGGCCAGAAGGCTGGCGCAGCCCAGCAGGTTGTGCCCGCAGCCATGGCCTGCCCCTTGATGCTCAACCGGTTTGGCTTGAGGCAGACCTGCCACCTGGCTAAGGCCCGGCAGCGCATCGTATTCTCCCAGCAGGGCGATAATTGGCTCACCGCTGCCATATTCGGCAAGCATTGCAGTGGGTAGCCCGCCGAGATTGCGCTGGACACGAAACCCCGCTTGTTCAAGGGTTCGGGCATGGGTTTCGCAGGATTGATGTTCGGCAAACTTGAGTTCGGCGAGATCCCAGATATGGTCAGCGAGCGCACAGAATGGTTGCTGATGACTGTCGATGTAGCGGTCGATAATTGAGTTCATGTTTCAAAGACCCCCGGGCGTAAGGTGCAAGGGCATCGCGCCGCTGCGCGCATGAAAGCTGTGTGTGGTGTGATGCCAGCGCAGGGTGAGCAATGCCGCCACGACAGCAAGCCCCACGGCATATCCACACCAGAATCCCGCCGCGCCCCAGCCAAGCCCTCGGGCCAAAAACAGACCCACCGGGAACGCGAGGCCCCAGTATCCGCAGAGGCAGATCAGCATGGGCGCGCGGGTGTCCTTGAGGCCGCGCAGGGCGCCGGTCGCAACCGTTTGTATGCCGTCGAATACGAAGTACAGGGCAAGAATGAGGAACAGTGAGTGGTTCAGTTCAAGGATGGCAGCAAAGTTGGCGTCATCACTGGGCAGAAAAAGGGTGACGATGCGCTGTTCCTGCCAGGTAATGAGCAACCCTGACAACACCATGAACAGGCCGGCCAGCATCAACGCCGACCAGCCACTGCGTCGCACTGCCCACGGCTGATTCAGGCCGATGAAGGTCGCCACTCGAATGGTCGCTGCCTGACTTAGCGCCAAGGGGACCATGAAAATGATATTGACGATGTTCATGCAGATCAGGTGCGCACCCAATTCGACAGGGCCCAGGCGTGCGACCTGTAAAGTGGCCAGCGTTACCAGGCCGATCTCGGCGGCATACAACCCGCCGATGGGCCAGCCCACGGCGAACACTTCCTGGGTGTTGCGCACCAGGGTTGGCCAGCTTAAGAAGCGTAGTTGTGGCAGGCGCCGGTGAACCTGGCAATACCAGACCAGTGCCAGCAACATGCACCACCATGTGGTGCTCAGCGCCAGGCCTCCACCGGCAACGCCCAGGCCTGTCCAGTACGGGGTGCCAAAGATCAGCATCCAGCCCAGCAAGGCATTGACTGCCGCCCCCGCAAACGCCAACAACAGGATCACCCGGATCTGCTCCAGGGCCGCAAGGTAATAGCGCAGAGGGGCGTAGGCCAAAATGGCCGGTACACCCCAGGCGAAGTTGCGGCAATAGGAGGCCGTCAGCGCTGCTACATCGGTTTCGACACCCATGAGCTCAAGCAACGGCGTCAGGTTGAGCAGGAGCGGGACAACCAGCAGCGAAGCGATAAGGGCCAGCGCGAGGGCGGCCCACAAGGCTCCGGCATACGCTTGCTGGGTATGCTCATCGGCACGTCCGCGTGCCTGAGCAATGATCGGCTGGATACCGGCGAGTACGCCTTGGCTGACCAGCACCAGCACCGAAGTGATGCTGGCACCCAGGCCCCCGGCCGCCAGCGCGAGACTGCCGACATGGCCGAGCTGAATACCCGTTGTAACGGCCATCGCCATTTGCCCGATCTGTGCCGCAGCCAGAGGCACTGCCAGGGCAAGCAGAGCGCGAAACTCATGGCGTTTGTGGCCGGTGGCAGGGGTCGACATGGATTTCAACGTGCTCGCATCGCAGCGATCAGTTCTTCGCTGCTGCGCAGGGCGCCGTGTTGCAGATATTCCATGGCAACCAGCGAGGCATCGTGGGCGGCCTGGCTTGAGCCTGCGACACAATCGACCGCGACCCTGCAGTGATAATCGCCTTGGTGGCCGTCGACGAAGCTGTAGTGAATGCACACATCGGTGAAACCGCCGACCATGATCAGCGTTTGCGCCTTGAGCCCCTTGAGTAATATTTCCAGTTCGCTGCCATAGAAGGCCGAGTAACGGCGCTTCTGAATGATGTAGTCATCTTCACGGATGCCCATTTCCTCGACAGCCAGCGGTGTGCCGGGCTGGCCGTCCAGGCAATGAATGTTCTCGTCACCGTCCAGCTCACGGCCATAGTCGATCAGGTTCTTGCGATGGATTTCCTGGATGAATATGACGGGGATATCAGCTGCACGGGCTGCGTCAATCACGGTACGGGCCTTCAGATAATTGACGCTGTCATCCTTCATGAATTCCAGGCTTGAATTTGCCGACCTTTGGAGGAAGCACCCTTTTTGAATATCGATCACCAGCAGCACCGGCTGGCCAACGATGATCGGGTTATTTTTTTTGACCTTTATTACGGACATTGCGTGATTTTCCTTTTATGGGTGTACATGTGCAGGCGTTTCAGGCCCGACCGCCCAGAAGCTTGGGTAGATCGCCTATACGTGCGACCAGGCTGAACGCTGCGATACCGAGCGCCATGAACAGCACGGCGCCGACGCACATGGTGGGTTGGAAGCCCATCCGCAAGCTGTTGAAGACCTTGATGGGCAGGGTCTCGACGGTAAAACCTGCGACCAGGTAGGCGATGATGTATTCGTTCAGGCTGGAGACGAAAACGAAGACCAGGCCAGAGCTGACATAGGGCAGAACGATGGGGAAGATGAGGGTGCGCAGTATCTCGTTGTCCCGTGCGCCCATGGTTCGTGCCGACTCGATCAGGCTGGTATCGATACTGCTGAACCCCAGGGTGATAAAGGCCAGCGGCATGGCGGCGAAGACCATGGCGTGGCTGACGACCGTGCTGCCCATATGCCCGGCCAGGCCAAGCCAGCTCCAGAACACCAGGAACACCACTGCCAACACCACCAGCGGCAACATGAACGGCAACGCGCCCAGGCCATTGAGCAGCCGAGTCAGCCATGACGCGCGTTTCCAGCCTATGTAGGCGATGGGGAAGGCAAGCAGCCCCGCCAGCAGCGATGCGCCAGCGGCAACCCCCAGCGAAACGCTCAGCGCCGACACCCAGCCTGAGTCATTAAAAAACTGCACGTACCAGCGCAGGCTCGGCTGCACGGGAGGGAAGGTCATCATCGGTTGGGTGTTGAAGCTCACGCCTGTCACGACGGCCAGCGGTGTAATCAGATACAACGCGACGACGGTCAGGAACACCCACTTGAACAATCGTGAAGACACCACGTTCATGCTTTTGCTCCACGTCGCAGGACAAGGGCGCTGATCGCGCCAATCAGTAGCGTCACACTGAGCAGGACAACAGCCATCGCAGTGCCGGTAGGAAAGTCCTGCGCCGACAGCACGGTATTGCCGATCAGCACCGATAAGGTCCACGTCTCTGGACGACCCAGGATCAGTGGCGCGGTGTAGGCACCCATCGCCGAAACGACAGACAGCACCAATGCCGCAATGATGGGCAGGCGAGTCATGGGGATCACGACACCGAAAAAGCTTTGCAGCGCGCTTGCGCCCATGGTTTTGGCGGCTTCGATCAGGCTCTGATCCAGGCGTGACAACGCCGGAAAAAGCAGCAGCACGCAGAACGGGATGGATATATAAAGCAAGCTGCACAGCACCGCGCCGACGCCGGGCACCAGCGAATCAGTGCGATCAAGCAACCCCAGCCACACCAGTGACTGCGATATCCACATCTTCCTGGCGAGCATCACTTGCCACGAGAAGGTGATCAGCACATCCGACAGCGAGAGGGTGGCCAATAAGAAAATCAGCCAGCAGACCTGCGCCTTTTTACGCATGCGGGTGATCAGCCAGGTCAGTGGATAGGCCACCATCAAGCTGACCAGTGAAACACTCACCGCGAAAGCCACGGAGTAGAACAGAGCATTGCCGATGCCATGCTCACCGAGTTGAGTGAATGCCGCCAGGGTCAGCCCGTCACCCCATAGCTGAGCTTTGTCCAGAGGCGCCAGGCTCACGCGCAGCATCAACAAGAAAGGGACGGCGACGAAGATGCCAAGCATCGCGCCGGGCCATCCGAAACACAGCAGCGCGCTGAAGGGGCGAGTACGCGGCAGCCGGTGCGTCGGCGTCACAGTCAATGAAGTCAGGGACATGATGAATTCCTCAGTCCAACAGGACGACACCCGCTGCCGCGGGCAAGTGGATGGCGACCTGATCGCCAGGGCGGATGCCGGGCCAGGTCGCCGGAGGGGCAGTGGCGATCAACTCCTGCCCTGCGCAGAGCACGCGCAGCTCAATGCTGGCGCCCACATCCCGAACGAAGACGACCGTTGCCGCTGGCACGCCAGCAGGTACATCCAGGCAGGGTTCGATGCGCAGGTCTTCCGGGCGAACCGAGAGGGTCACCCGGTCACCTGTCGCCAGGCCTTTAGGAATGCGCAGGCTCTGTACGCTATGGCCCCAAACTTCCAGGCGATCGTCGGTCAAGACCTTGGCATCGAGCAGGTTGGTTTGCCCGATGAACGTTGCGACGAAGCGGTTGACAGGGTTGCGGTAAATCTCCAGCGGCGGCCCCATCTGCTGAATGACACCATTGCCCATCACCACAATGATGTCGGCGATGGTCATGGCTTCGCGCTGATCATGAGTCACCAGGATCGTGGTGATTTTCAGTTGCTGCTGTAACTGACGGATCTCCACCTGCATGTGGTCGCGCAGTTGCGCATCCAGCGCCGACAAAGGTTCATCGAGCAGAAACAGCAGCGGTTCCTGAGCCAGCGCCCGAGCAATAGCGACTCGCTGGCGCTGGCCGCCGGACAACTGGGTGATGTTGCGCCCGGCAATGCCCGGAAGCTTGATCAGATCGAGCAGGTGGTCGACTTTTTCTTTGCGCTGTTTACGGGCCATGCCACGTAGTTTCAGGCTGTAGCTGATGTTGTCTCCCACGTTCAGGTGCGGGAAAAGTGCGAGGGCCTGAAAGACCATCGCAAAGTTACGCTCGTTGACCGGCGTCTGAGTGATGTCGCGGCCATTGAATTTGATCGTGCCACTGGAGACGTTTTCAAGCCCCGCTACCATGCGCAGCAAGGTCGTCTTGCCACAGCCTGAAGGCCCCAGAAAGCAAACCAGTTGCCCCTGTGGCACATTCAATGACACGTCTTTCACGACCCTGGCGTCGGCGCCGTAGGACTTGTTCACACCGCTAAGTTGCAAGCCATAAAACATAGTCATGCGGACTCCATCAGCATCCGGGTGAACTGCTGTTCGAGGTATTCGGCGTTCTTCATCCGCGCCTCCGTGGCGATGTGAATGGGCGCGCCTTCGGACGACACCAGGGCGAACTCGGCATCGGTCAGGTCAAGCTGGGAGCGGGGCAGGATCGGTGCCGAGTTCATCTTCAGCGCAATGATCGCTTGAGCCTTGGGCGAACAGCTCCAATCAAGAAACGCGTCAACTTCCTGGGTTCGTTTGGAAGATGAAGGCTGACACCAGTAATTGATGCCTTGCACTGCGCCTTCCTTGGGGAAGATCGAGCGCACCGAGGTGCCGTTTTGTTGCAGGTAAACGGCGGTGTCATGGACGTAGGTCCCGCCGACTAATTCTTCGTTCTGCAAGGCGGTCTGCATGGTGCCTTCGTCCTGCCACCATAGTTTGACGTTGGGTTTGATCTCTTTGATCTTGGCCAGCACCTTGTCGATGCCGTCGTGGGTTTCGAGAATGGCATTGCCGCCAAAGTAGAGGTTGGCTGCGATCTCAAGCATCGGAGAACTGCCACCGCTTTGGATGCCCCAGAAATTCGGATGTTTTTCCCATAGCACCGACCAACTGTCGGGCAATGGATCAAGTAGCGTCGGATTGACCACCAGCGTCATGAAATACGCCATTGCCGCGACGCCATCGATGCCCTTGTCGGTACGTCGAACGTAGGGGTCGCCTAACGCAGCCGCCTTGCTCACATTGGCGCTATTGATTTCCCGCCACAAACCGCGAGCCCGTCCGCGCAGCACCTGGGCATCGACGGCCATGCACAAATCCATCGGCGGCGTGCCAGCGGCGTTGGCCTGGCCCAACTGCAACAAAAATTGTGTGCCGGCAGGTTGTTCCACGCGCTGTACTGCAATACCCGTGTCGCGGGTGAAAGCGGGGAACAGGTGATCGGAAAAGCCCTGGCCAAACGCCCCGCCAAAGGTCGAAATCTTCAGAATCTCTGCTGCCTTGCTGGTGCGGATGAAGGGTGGCAGCGCGGCAATGGCAGTGGTAACGCCGATCCCTTGCAGTACACGTCGGCGAGACAGCGAGAGAGTGGCCGCGCCAGCGGTGTGAGTGGGAACGTCACGCGGGGTGTCTGTCATGCCTAAGCTCCTGTCTCATATGTGAACTGTTGGTTTGTATTTGATACAAGCCAACTAAGCAGAATTCATGCCAGGCCGGACAGCGTCCAGAGATGTGCCGTTAAAAAGGGGGGCGAATGTCGGTGCACACGTCAGAAATGAAATGTTTCGGTGCATCGCCGGGAGGTATGCAATCAAATCGTGCATGGGATTGCGTAATGAGGAAAAACCGAGCGCAGCTTTGATCCCATAACCCGCTGTGCGCGGTCCGGCATCGTCCAAGGCGTGCATCTGTCGATGGCGCACTTGTCGCGCAGTGTGTGCCGCGAAATGCGACAGGTGTAGTGTTAAAGACGCTATCGCGGCGCTCTAAATTTCATATCCTATTGAATTAAAACGAATTTTATCGTGTGGCATAACGTTTGCTCCTGAGGTGTTCAGCCGGGGCACATGCGCTCCCGGTTCTAATAAGAACGGAGAGCCTCATGAACCGATCTGGCCCATATCTTCGCCTCCCCGGCGCACCGACCAGCCTGTTTATCACCGCCATTGCATTAAGTGTCGCTTTCACGTCCCAAAGCTACGCCGTCGATAAGCCCGCCGCCGTGGATGGCGCGCGCATCAGCGCTGCCGATCAGGAACCCGGCAACTGGATGAGTCACGGGCGTACTTACGACGAGCAACGTTTTAGCCCGCTGAAAAAAATCAACGACAACAACGTCGCGGGGCTGGGGTTGGCCTGGACCTACAAGCTGGACATCGACCGTGGCGTAGAAGCAACGCCCATTGTGGTCGATGGCGTGATGTACACCACCGGGCCGTTTTCGGTGGTCTACGCGCTGGATGCCCGCAACGGCAAACTGTTGTGGAAGTACGACCCACATTCCGACCGTAGTCGTGCCGGCGAAGCCTGTTGCGACGCGGTGAACCGAGGCGTGGCGGTATGGGGCGGGAAAGTTTTCGTCGGTGTACTCGACGGCCGTCTGGAAGCCATCGACGCCAAGACCGGCGAAAAGGTCTGGTCGGTAGACACCCGCACTGATCCGAATCGCAGCATCACGATCACCGGCGCTCCGCGTGTGGTGAAGGGCAAGGTGATCATTGGCAATGGCGGTGCTGAATATGGCGTGCGCGGTTACATCACCGCCTACGATGCCAACACCGGCAAGCAAGACTGGCGGTTTTTTACCGTGCCGGGAGATCCGAAGCTGCCGCCGGAAAACAAAGCCATGGAAATCGCCAGCAAGACCTGGTTCGGTGACAAGTTCGTCGAGCAAGGTGGCGGCGGCACGGTCTGGGACTCAATGTCCTACGACCCGAAACTCAACCTGCTGTATATCGGCGTCGGCAACGCCTCGTCGTGGAATCCGCGTCTGCGTTCTGAAGGCAAGGGCGACAACCTGTTCCTTTCTTCCATCATCGCCATCAACCCGGACAACGGCGAGTACGTCTGGCACTACCAAACCACCCCCGGCGATGCGTGGGACTTCACCGCCACCGCGCACATCATGCTCGCGGACCTGAAGATCGACGGCAAAGAGCGCCAGGTACTGATGCAGTCGCCCAAAAACGGTTTCTTCTACGTCATTGACCGCAAGACCGGTGAGTTGCTGTCGGCCAAGAACATCGTACCGATCAACTGGGCCACCGGCGTCGACATGAAAACCGGGCGTCCAATTGTCGACGAGAAGGCCGCCGTCTATTGGCGCGATCCAGAGAAAAAAGCACTGCGGGTGCAGCCCGCGTTTTGGGGCGCGCATGACTGGCAGCCGATGTCCTATAACCCGCAGACCGGGCTGGTCTACATCCCGGCGCACATCATGTCGGCGCTGTACCAGGATGTCGACGGCCAACCGCCGCGCAAGAAGTTCAAGAGCATGTACCAGTTGCAGGTCAACACCGGGATGATGCCCGAAGACCCGGACGGGCTGCGTAAACTGGCCGATACCTGGACGGGCAAACTGATCGCCTGGGACCCACTCAAGCAGCAAGCACGCTGGGAAGTGCCGTACTCGACCATCTTCAACGGCGGCACCCTGAGTACCGCAGGCAACCTGCTGTTTGAAGGTACGGCCGACGGTCGCGTGGTCGCCTATTCGGCGGACAAGGGCAAAGTGTTGTGGGAGCAGCCGGCCAATACCGGCGTGATGGCAGGGCCGGTTACTTATGAGGTAGACGGTGAACAGTACGTGACGTTCATGGCCGGGTGGGGCGGGGCTTTTTCCACCTTTGCGGGGGCGCTGTCGTTACGCGCCGGGGTCAAACCCAATGCGCAGGTGCTGACCTACAAGCTCGGTGGCACAGCCAAATTGCCTGATCTGAAATACAAATACGCCGACCGCAAGGTCGATCCACCGGCATTCACCGGCACCACCGAGCAAGTGGACAAAGGCCGCGCACTGTTCAACGGCCACTGCGACACCTGCCACGGCATCAACGCCATCAGCGGCGGCGTGTTGCCGGATCTGCGCATGCTCAGCAAAGAAAACCACCAGATGTTCCTCGGCATTGTTTACGGCGCTCGGGTCAATGACGGCATGCCGTCGTTTGCCGAAGAACTCAAGCCGGACGAGGTCGAGCTGGTGCATCAATACATCATCTGGCGCGCCAATGATCTGAAGAAGGAGATGGCATCAGCCAAGACCGCAGCGCAGTAAGACCTCTTACCGCTGACAGGACAGTGATGCAAACCTCTGTAGGAGCGATTCATTGGCGAGACTTCAGTGCGATCGATACATCTTCAGCGCCTGAAAGATTGTCTTGCGAGTGAGTTCGTTCCTACAGCAGATCATTGACTACCTGAAGGCGACGCGTCAGAACTAACCATTAGCAGAGGCTGAACCATGAGCAACTCATTGCCCATCTACCAAAGCTACATCGACGGTGCCTTCAGCGCCGGCGACAATTTGATCGAAGTCTTCAATCCGGCGAACGGGGAGCTACTGGGTTCGGTGCCCGAAACCAGCCTCAGCGAAGTCGAGCGTGCGATTGCCGCCGCTCGCACCGCGCAAAAATCCTGGGCACGCAAGCCGGCCAATGAGCGCGCAGGCTATCTGCGCCGCATCGCCACCAAGGTTCGCGACAACGCCCAAAGGCTGGCGCGAATCATCACCGCCGAGCAGGGCAAGGTGCTGGGGCTGGCGTTGGTGGAGGTCAACTTCACGGCCGACTACCTGGATTACATGGCTGAGTGGGGCCGCCGCCTGGAAGGGGAAATTCTCACCAGCGACCGGCCAGGCGAGAACATCTTTGTGTTCCGTAAACCGCTGGGCGTGGTGGCCGGGATTCTGCCGTGGAACTTCCCGTTTTTCCTGATCGCCCGCAAGCTCGCGCCTGCCTTGATCACGGGCAACACCATCGTCATCAAGCCCAGTGAAGAAACGCCGATCAACTGCTTCGAATTCGCCCGGCTGCTGGCCGAAACGGATCTGCCCAAGGGCGTGGTCAATATCGTGTCAGGCAAAGGCGGCACAGTGGGCAATGCCCTCAGCGCAAGCCCGGGCGTGGACATGGTCAACTTTACCGGCAGCGTCGCCACCGGCCAGCGGATCATGGCAGCGGCTGCACACAACATCACCAAGCTCAATCTCGAACTCGGCGGCAAGGCGCCGGCGATTGTCTTGGCCGATGCGGATCTGGGCCTGGCAGTGAAGGCGATTACCGCCTCACGAGTGATCAATACCGGGCAAGTCTGCAACTGCGCTGAGCGGGTCTACGTCGAGCGCAAGGTGGCTGACCAGTTCGTCGAGCAGATAGGCGCAGCCATGGCGGCCACCAAATACGGTGATCCGCTAAGCGAGGAAGGGCTGGACATGGGGCCGTTGGTGAACAAGGCCGGGCTCGACAAAGTGGCTCAGATGGTCGAAACCGCTGTTGGCGACGGTGCGCAAGTGATCACAGGTGGCGCCATCGCTGACAGGAACGGCAAAGGCTTTCACTACCAGCCAACCGTGCTTGCCAACTGCCGTCAAGAGATGGAAATCATGCGCCAGGAGATCTTCGGTCCGGTGTTGCCGATCCATATCGTCGACGACCTGGACGAAGCCATCGCGTTGTCCAACGATTGTGAGTTTGGCCTGACCTCGTCGATCTACACCCGGGATTTGACGGCCGCGCTGCGCGCCAGCAACGAACTCGACTTCGGTGAAACCTACATCAACCGTGAGAATTTCGAGGCGATGCAGGGTTTCCACGCAGGCGTTCGCAAGTCCGGAATCGGCGGCGCGGACGGTAAACATGGGGTTTACGAATTCACCCATACCCATGTGGTGTATATCCAGATCTGACGTTTTGACTCTGTAGCGGGGCAAGGCTGCCCCGCTATGGGCTCAGTTGATCCAGTTGGGCTGTACGATCCGGTATTTTTTCATCTTGCGGTACACCGTTGATCGCGCCACGGCGAACTCCTCGGCTACTGCAGTGATGTTCCACTGGTGACGTCGCAACGCTTCCAGCAACTGCTGGCCCTCATTGTCGGCGGTCAGTTGCGCCAAGGGCGGGCGATTGACCAATCGTGTGAGCTCGGTCGGGCCATGCGAGGGCTGGTCAAGCAACTCGACGGGCAGGCAATCGGTAGTGATCCAGTGATCGTCAGCCAAGGCCACGGCATAACGCAGCACGTTGATCATCTGCCGGATATTGCCTGGCCAGCGGTAGCAGGTCAGCAGGCTCATGCTGGTGGCATCGATCCGACAGTTTTCCCCGCCTGGCTGGGCGCGCAAGACGGCTTCAATCAGCGCTTGAATATCGCTGCGATCACGCAGGGCAGGCAGGTGCAGGGTCATGCCGTTGAGGCGGTAGAACAGGTCCTCGCGGAAGGTTTTATCAGTGATCATCTGCGCGACGTTCTGGTGCGTAGCGCAGATTACCTGGATGTCCAGTGGCAGCGGCGTGTCGGCACCCAGGGGGGAGATTTCACGCTCGGCCAAGACGCGCAGCAATCGCGTTTGCAGGTGCGCTGGCATGTCGCCGATTTCATCGAGAAACAGCGTGCCGCCATTGGCAATTTCCAGTTTGCCCTTCATGCCTTTTTTACTGGCGCCGGTGAAGCTGCCGCTGCGATAACCGAACAGTTCACTCTCGATCAGGGTTTCCGGAATGGCTGCGCAATTGACCGCAACGAAGGGCCCCGTGCAACGCCGACTCGCGAGGTGAATCGCCCGCGCGAAGGCTTCCTTGCCGGTGCCGGTTTCGCCGTTGATCAGGATCGGTAGATCCTTATCTAGTACGCGGTACAGGCGCGCCACGCTCTGGCGCAGATGAGCGTCGCCGCCGCTGAGCTGCTCCAGTGTTGGCGCACGGTGGATCACCGTGGCAGGGCGGGGCTCAGAGGATCGAGAGGGATTGATCTTCACCGGCATGCGCAGGCCGATCTCCACCAGGCGTTGTCCGGTTCGCAGCCGCGTGGCGTTGGCGCCGCCGTTGCATAGGCGCAGCAGCTCGTCGACATCCACCGGGTGCAGTTCGCTGAGCCTGCGCCCTAGCAAGGGGCCCTGACCATGGGTTTGATGTTCGACGAAGGCTGAGCGGTTGGCGCCGATGACACGGCCCTGGTCGTCCAGTGCGAGCAGTTGCTCGTTGGCCAGATCACTGATCTCATCGCAGGGCTTGATCATCAGTGTCAGCGTATTGCGATGGCTGTGGCGAAAATACGCGTTCTCGATCATCCGCGCGTACATGATCACCAACTGCAGCGTCAGGTACTGCGCCTCTTTCGGGCCGTTGCTATTCAGGCAAGAGGCATTGAGACAGCCGCGCACATTACCCAGCGAATCGAAGATCGGCGACACAGAGCAACTCAGCCGGTCGTTCTCGCGCAGGAAATGCTCGTCGCGGTGGATGATCAGCGCGCTGCCTGAAGCCAGCCCGGTGCCAATGCCGTTGGTGCCCACCAACGACTCGTCCCAGCGAGAACCAACGATGAGCCCGGAGTCGGCATACGCGCTGCCGGTTGTCGGTACTTGAGAGTCCAGCGCGATGCCGCACTCATCGCTGAGCAGCACCGCAAAACCGGCCTGGCCCACCCGTTTGGCCAGGCCGCTGACGCCTTGGCCGGCAATGGACATGTAATCGTGGTGGAATTCCTGGTGGCGATGGATTTCGGCGGCGCTGAGAATCACCTTGTTGCCACGCCCGGCAGGTTGCAGGCCGTGCTCCATGACACTGCGATACCACGACTGCACGATCAGGCCATCGGACGGCAGGTTGCGGTCGGGAAAGTAGTCACCGACGAAAGCACTGAGGTCAGTGTGTCCGGTTCCCGAGGTCTGTAGGGACATGATGACTCTCCTGATGCGGCTGCTTTGCGCAAAGGCAGCGCATGTTTATTGTTCTGGTTTCGCAAAAGCATAAGGCCGCACGAGTGGCCCCGGCGACAGGCGTAGAATTGCATACTAGCGGTTGCCGAAAAAATCACCTGTTACAAAAAAATCCGTACAGAACGACGCAGAGCAAAGCCCATGCCGGGTTAGCGTTGATGTTGGCGGCGGCTCTAGCTTGGGGGGCTGGCAGTGAGGTGGAAAAGGGTGTGGCGCGTCGTCTGTTCCGGCGGCGCAACAGGTGTAGCGAAAGTGTTGCGCAGAGGCATTGAACTCGCCGATCCGGCCCGCTCCTGACAGTTTTGCAGTGCCTTCGCATCGGCGTATAACAGAGCTGCCGGATTGTCCCGGCTTTCTCAGGGGAGCATCGCCAATGTGGACCAAACCCACCTTTACCGACCTGCGCATCGGCTTTGAAGTCACCCTGTACTTCGCCAGTCGCTAAATAAAAAAGGATTTCCTGTAGGCGCTGCACGACGGGCGATCTCTCGTTGCAGACCGACATTCAATTGCCTATATTCCCCGGCAGGCGCTGTCTACGCCAGCTTCCGCGCAAAGGGCTGCGCCCAGGATTGGATTTAAAATCACATCACTACGACTCCCAACCTTAAAGCGGACAAGGTTTGTGCAAGGAGATCGTATGTCCCAGCGTTCTATGCCATTTTCCAACGACGGCAAAATTAACATCGAGCAGCAGCGCAAACGCGCCAAAGAGCTTCTCCAGCGCATGAAAGATGGCGCAGTTCCTGATCAGGATTCTCGGATTCCCGGCAGTGGTACTTTATCGTCTCCAACGTTATCTCAGGCCCAGTGGCTGATCGCCAAGCAGTTGGGCTTTAGTAGCTGGCCTAAGCTCAAAGCACACGTTGATGCGATTGATTTCGCTGCCCGACATCCAGGCTTTGAAGCGAGCGATGAAATTCGAACCACGCATTGGCGATGCGGAAACGATATAGCGCACAGTCTTCGTGTGGCAGGTTTCAAGGGCTCCTTTCAAATGCTGGCTGACCCGTTATGTATGGGGCCGGTGCAAAATCTGTCTCTTGAAGAATACAAAGCTGTGCGCAGCTCTTACATAAGCCGCACGTTCGCAATAGATAAAACCGAGGCGCAGCGTCGACTGGACGAGGAGTACTCAAGCCTGATGCGCCTGGGCAGTACCGATCACAGTGTGCTCTGGTGCGAGGCAGATGCTTATGACCAGCTTTTCCTGATTCGTGTGCTGGCAACCCTGGAGAGCGTACCAGCCAGGCTTGAGCTTATAGAGGTAGACCGAATACCCGGTGTGCGGCGCTTCATCGGCATCGGCCAACTGGCGCCCGACGTGCTTGCTTGGTTATGGCCCCAGCGCAGACTTATTGATGAGGAGGCTGTTGAAGTTGCGCGTCAGGCATGGCTGGCCTATTGCGACACCTCACCGGTCAAGCTGGCGAATATGGCCCATAGCCCACAGAGGTCCTTGCCCTTCCTGGCCCCGGCGCTGCTACGTCAATTGCAAGAGTTACCGGGTGTCCAGGACGGCTTATCGTTGACTGAGCGCCTGTCGTTGCAGTTTGTAGGTGAGGTGGGCTCGGTAGCGTTCGGCAGAGTATTCGCAGAGCTTATGGGCACGCGTGAGCCGCTACCGTACCTGGGCGACTTGATGTTCCACGCGGTCATGCGGCCGCTCATCGACTCCAACACGCCACTGTTGATCGAGTCAGACACGCACTTGGATTGGCCTAAGCGTATGTTGAAACTGACCCAATTAGGCCATCAAGTCCTGAGCGGGATGGCTTATTGGCCTGATCATGCGCCCCAGGAGTGGTGGGTAGGTGGAGTATGCATACGACCGAACCAACCTCACTGGATGATTGATCAGAACGCTATTCCTGTGTGGCGAGGCTAACTTGCGCGTCTAGCCTCGACGCGCATGTGTGGCGCGCCTGGAAAGCGACGGTCAGGAAGGGCCGCTCCCATGCGGCCCTTTTTACCAAAACGACGCTTGTTGAGTTTCAACGTCTGTTATGTCCAGGAAGGGTTAGAAATCCCATCGGGTCGTGACCATCAGGTTTCTTGGTTCTCCGTACACTGCCGAGTTATAGAAGCCGATGTTGGTGTAGTAGTACTTATCGAACACGTTATTGAGGTTCACCGTGGCAGATAGAGCGGGTGTGATCTGATACTTGGTCATCAGGTCCACGACCCAGTACGGCTTCTGCTCAAATTCCTCGTACTCCCCGTGCGGGGAGTTCCAGATGTCTTGCCATGCCTTGCTCTGCCAGCGTCCGCCGCCTCCGATGGTCCATTGATCGAGCGCACCGGGCAGGTTGTAAGTGGTGTACAGGGTGAGTTGGTTCTCGGGTTCGAAGGTTGAAATCTTTTCGTGGTTGTCGTCCCGGACGATCTTGTGCGTAAAACCCGCCTGCACCTGCCAGCCCTGGGCGAGTTGGCCGGACATTTCAAGCTCAAAACCCTTGGTCTCGGCATCGGTGCCCTTGAAGGCGTAGTTCGAAGGCGTCGGTCGCTGGTTGTTGTAGTCGTCATCCGACACCGGGCGGTTGCTTTCCTTGACCTGGAAGTACGCAAGGCTCGCATTCAGGCGGCCGTCAAGGAATTCGCCCTTGATCCCGACTTCGTAGTTCTCGCCTTCATCGGGGTCGATCAGCTTGCGGTTGCGGTCGAGGTTGTAATAGTCCTGCGGTATGAAAATGTCGGTGTAGCTTGCGTATACCGAAAAGTTTTGCGACAGGTCGTAAACGGCGCCGGCGTAAGGGATGAGCCGGCCGCTTTCGCGATAGGTGTCAGTGTTGCCAGTGAGGGTGTAGTTGACCAGCCGCCCGCCCAGGATGAAATGCAAGTCATCGGTAACGCTGAGTCGTGTTGCGAGGTAGACCCCTGTCTGGCGGATCACATCGTCACTCACTTGCTGCGCGGTGCCCCAATACGGTTTGTCGACGTTGCCATGCCAATTGAAGAAATCCAGCTGGTTGCCACTGGGGAAGGTCACGTCCCAGAAGCCTTTGCCATCCCAATGCGCCTTGCTGATAGAACCGCCCAGCACCACCTCATGCTCGCGACCGAACAAGCTGAAGGGGCCTGTTACGTAGGCGTCGGCAGAATCGCTGGTTGTTTCGCCGCGATAGCGCTGGCCATTGATGTAGGCCGCTCCATCGGCGGCGGGTGTGTCGCCTTGAATCGAACCCATCTGAGCGTCATAGCCGTTGAGCTTGTGGTCCAGCTGGAGCTTGGTGACCCAGCCATCGTCAAGTTGATGTTCCAGAGTGGCAAAAACCGTACGCGTGTATTGACGCCAACTGCTCCAGTCGGCGGCGTTACTGAACGAGCGTTTTACGCTGTTACGGTCGCCTGCGGCATTGATCAGCGGGAAGCTCCCTGACCAGGTAGAGCCTCGTGGGGTGTTGTCCTGATAGTCGCCTCCCACTGTGAGCAGCGTGTCGGGCGAAAGGTCGAATTCCAGAATGCCGTAATACACTTGGGCCTTGCTGCTGTAGCGATCCAGATAAGAGTTTTTGTCCTGGAATGCCGCCACGGCACGGCCACGGACATTACCGCTAGGCGTGAGGGGACCGCTCACATCGACCTCGCTACGGTAGTTGTCCCAGGAGCCTGCACCTAGACTCAAGTGGCCCTGAAAATCCGCAGTGGGCTTTTTACGAATCAGGTTGATGGTTGCGCCGAGCGATCCGGCCCCGACCAGCAGCCCAGGTGAGCCCTTGAGAACTTCAATACGGTCGTAGATCGCCATATCGCTGAGCGTGTTACCGGCTGAATAGCCCACATTGCGCACTGCCGACGGGATACCGTCGTATTGAAAGTTGTTGATCGAGAAACCGCGCGCGTAATAGTTCGAGCGGTCACTGTCGTAAGCCGAGACGGTAATGCCTGGTGTGTGCCGCATGACGTCATCGACGTTGTCCAGTGCGAAGTCGTCCATGTGCTGGCGCGTCACCACCGTGACCGATTGAGGCGTTTGCCTGGGGCTGAGGACGAGGCGGGTGGCTGTGGCAATCAAGCCTGGAGTGTAGGAACCGGTGCCCTCTGTAATGTTGCCTAGCTGATTGCCGGTGATCTCGGTGGGCGCCAGGTCTAGCGTGCCGCTGGCAGATTTCATCGGCACCAGAACAAAGCCGTCTGCCTGTTTGACCGCGCCAAGGCCACTGGAACCGAGAAGCTCATTCAACGCTTCGTCCGGGGTGAAACGGCCATGCAGCCCCGCACTGTTTTTGCCTGCCAGTAGATGTTGATCAAAGACGATATTGACGCCGATGCTGCGGCTCAATTGGGTCAGGGCACTGTCCAGGCTGCCGGCCTGGATATCAATCTGTTTCTGGTCGGCAGCCTGAACCATAGATGCGGCGACGCCGGTCAGGCTGCAGCAGATCAAGGCATGCCGTACCGCTCGGTTGAGTGTGGACAGGCGAAACGAAGAGGCGGGGCGTTTGGTCACGTTAGGGATCTCGAACGGATTAAGTGAGGCATTCATAGAGCTATGCCGGACCACATTCGAAATCCCATCAGCGCGACGGAGGTTTTTTCAAGCGGCACCCACCCGCAACCAATAACGGGTTAACTGACGTACGTGCAAACCATAGACCTGGGCGATCAATGCCACTGATTGCTCTGGGCGCACGGTGCTGAAATTACCACTGACCGGCAAGGCTGCGATTTGGGCGTCCCACCCCAGGTAACCGACTCGATAGCGCCCCAGTTCACCCAGCACCTGTGACAACGGCAGGCTCCGGGCAATCAACATACCGTCGCGCCAGGCACCGTGTTCCGCGCCGGGGACGGGCATGCGTTTCGCTTGGGACTTGCTGATCAGCCACTGTTCGCCAGCCTCAATCCTCAGCGGCGCGAATCCTGCGTTTGCTGTAACTGTTATCGAACCCTGCGATACGGTGAGGCAAGTGAGGTCTTGCATCAGCCTGGCTTCAAAATGGGCGTCAACCGCACCCACTTCGCATTCGGGGGTTTGGACTCGCAACGCCAGTGTGCTATTGCGACCGGTAGCGAGGGCGAGTTCGCCGCGTAATAGCGTCACCCGCCGCTCACCCTCGAAATCCAGGCTTGCCGCACTGTCAGTGTTTAGGTCAAGCACGCTGCCATCGGGCAGTGTCCAGCGGCGGTGTTCGCCAGTGCGAGTGCTGTAATCGGCTACCAGCCGCTGCCACGGCGCGTGACGCTCGGTGGTCCAACTGACCGCACCTACGCTCGTCGCCAGCACGATGAGTTTGAGCAATTGACGCCGCTGCACTCGCGCCTCGGGCAGTTTGTTCAAGGTGGCTAGCGCTGCCTTCGCCGGTAAACCGGCAAACTGACTATTCAAGCTCTGTATTCGCTGCCAGGCACTGCGGTGGAGTTCGTCTGCCGATAGCCACTGCTCAAACGCTTGATACGTCTGCGCGTCGGGGGTGTTGAAAGTGATTTTCAGCGACCAGTTGATGGCAGCGTCCAACACCGCCGGGGGGACTTTCGTCAGTGGAGGGCTCAAAGCGCTTCATCGCCAAAAGTTGCGGCATAACACTGGCGTAGTGCTTGGGCGATATAGCGCTCCACGCTCGGCACCGAGACGCCCAACTCCCGTGCGATGGCGGGGCACTTCAAACCGTCCAGTTGAGCGAGCAGAAACGCCTGCCGTACGACAGGGCGCAAGGTATCGAGCAGTCGGTCAATCGTCAGCAGTGCCTCAATCACCAGCAACCCGGTCTGAGGCGAAGGCGCATGCTCCAAAGGCAGTTCGGCCACCGTCTCCAGCCAGGCTCTTTCAATGTCCCGATGCCGCCAAAGATCGATAACCAGCCCCCGGGCCACGGTGCGCAAATAGGCGCGTGGTTGGGCCAATTGATTCAGGCGTCGTCGCTGCAGCACTCGAACAAACGTATCTTGCGCAAGGTCCGCAGCATCCGCGGTGTTACTCAGTCGGCTGTAAAGCCAAGCGCGTAGCCAGGAGTTATGTTCCAGATAGAGTTGTTCGATAGCTGCCGGGTTATCGCAGAGATGCATGCCAGATCCTGTGGATGGCCTAATTGATAAGCGATCCCATTATCATCTTGTCCGGCAGTGTTGGAAAGACCCTGTTTCATAAAGGGGCGAGGGTCAGATCACTCCCAGGTTAACCCCCGCCCATAAGCGTCCAGGCATCTAGGCGGTCAATCACTCAGTTATCGAAGACGTGCTCTCTAGGTCGATGTTTCTGTTGGTGCATGGCAAGTCCAATCTCAAAAAACATACTCCATGCCCGCCCCCGCATACCAAGAGCGCCCAGGTGCGGCTTCGTAGTAGCGTTTATTACTGTCGCCGACGATTACCGAACCGACGTATTGGCGATCCAGCAAGTTATCTAGCCGTAACGTCTGGTGGAACGTCCAATGATCGATTTTCTGCTCGAAACGTGTCCGCCAGTTGAACGCTGCATAGGCCGGCGCCGTCTTGTCCTGGTTGGTGTCTTCCACATACACCTGGCTGCGATACATACCCTCTAGCGCAGTGCTCACCCAGTCTTCAGGTTGCCATTTCAACTCTCCGAACAGCGTGTTTCTGGGCACGCCTGGCAGGTAATTGCCTTTGTCTATTTGCTTGGCGCTGGCACCGCTGCCGCTGACGAAATCTGTATCGTAGATGGCATTGAGGTGGGTATAGGCGAGCTGGACACTCCAGGTGTCGCTTAACTGGCTGTCCAGCGACACTTCCAGGCCACGGCGCAAGGTGCGGCCGGCATTCTGATAGCTGGTACGTCCGCCCGTGGACTCGGACACCACCAGCTCATCGTCCGTGGTGATCTGGAACAGCGCCGCGTTGAGGCGAGTGTCCTGGCCGAGCAGGGCCTTCAGGCCGATTTCGTATTGCTTGCTCTGCGACGGCTGGAGGGCAAAGTTGAAGCCTTCGGCACTGCCCGGCGCATAGGCCAACTCGGCTTGGGTGGGCGTTTCGAATCCCTTTCCGGCGCTGATGTAGCCATGCAGGTTTTCGGTGAATGCGTACATGACGCTGACTGATGGCGTGTTCTGCTGATAGTCCTTGCTGCCACTGGCGTCGCCGTTGCTGAGCAAATGGTCGCTCACGTCCATGCGCATGGTGCTGTGGCGTACGCCGGCTTGAAGCGTCCAGTCGCCCAAGGCCCAATTTAGCTGCACAAAAGGATCCCGGCTGGTGGCAGTATCGATTTCATCGCGCGCCTTAACGCCTTTCACCCCGAGCGTGTCACCGATGTAGTTTTGGTAACCCTGGCGGTCGTCGCGGCTGCGGTCGTAATCCAGGCCCGCAATGAGTTTCAGCTCACCAGGCGCGCTGAGGATAGGTGCAATCCAGTGCAGGCTGCCGCCGTAGAAGGTCCGGTCGAAGGCGACCACGCCACCGCCACGGGTGTTGGCCGCAGTGCCCTTGGGAATCGACAAATACTGGATCACGCTGCGGGTGCCGTAGTAGCTGGTGACCTGTAGGGTTGACTCGCCAAAGTAGCGCTCGTAGTTCAGGCCCAACTGCTGGTGGTCGATACTCTTGCGGGTGTTGTAGGCCAGTGCGTTGGTGCTCACCGAGCGCGGATCAGCCTTGTAGGCGTCCCAGGTTTGTCCCAGTGGATCTTGCGTGCCGTTTTGTTCCAGGCTGCTGTATATCAGCGCCATCTTGCTGTCATCGTCAGGCTTGAAGTTGACCTTGGCAAAGGTCGTGTCGCGGCGAGCTGCACTGTGGTCTCGGTAGCCGTCGGTGTCCATGCGAGAGGCGTCCAGCACAAAGCCGACGTCATGTTCCGCGCCTTCGGCATACACATGGTTTTTGCTCATGCCGTCGCTGCCTATCAGGGTTTCGGCACCTACGCGGGGGGTGCCCTCACCGTTGCGAGAAAACATCTGGATCACGCCGCCCGCATTGCTGCCATACAGGGTTGCGGCCGGGCCGCGCAGTACTTCAATACGCTCTGCGGTATCGAGATTGAACGTCGCCGCCTGGCCCTGGCCATCCGGGGTGCTGGCTGGAATACCGTCGGCAATCAGCTTCAAGCCTCGCACGCCAAAGGCCGAGCGGGCACCGAAGCCGCGTGAAGAAATTTGCAGGTCCTGGGCGTAGTTCTGACGGTTCTGTACCACCAGACCGGGCACTCGGGACAGTACCTCAGAGGCATTGATACCTAACTGGCCATCTCTAATCTGCTCGCCGCTGACGCTGTCGACCGAGTAGGGCAGATCGAATGTGCCGGCCTCGCTCCGCGAGCCCGTGACCACGCTGGAGTTCAGCTCAATGACAGGGGTATCGGCATGGGCAAAGGGGCTGACCAGCAGTAATAGACCGGTGAGGAGGCTGCGAGGGTAGGGGGTTGCAGGGGGCGGATTCATCGCGTGCGAGTATTCCAAGGGCTTAGGTTGTAGTGACGGTAGAGATAGATGAGTTGCCTTGTTACCTCGCTGCAACGCCTCATTAGAATTCAAGAGAGAGAAATACCCAGCAAAATACCCAATCCATAAGTAAAGCTCGCAGCCACTGTACCCACAGTTACTTGCCGCAATGCTGAAAATAGCGGCCCCCGGCCTGTGACTCTTGCTGTGAGTACGCCCGTTAGCATTAACGCCAATAGGCTGAAAATCACCCCAACACTGATGCTGGCCAGCCCATCGAGCCATGTGAATGGCAGTATGGGGACTAGCGCGCCGCAGCTAAACAGCAAAAAGGAGGTAATTGCAGCTATCCAGGGATTACCGCCTAACTCTTTAGGATCAATCCCCCAGCGCTCTCGAGCTAGCGCCGCCAG
This sequence comes from Pseudomonas sp., assembly GCF_036404235.1. GTDB lineage: Bacteria > Pseudomonadota > Gammaproteobacteria > Pseudomonadales > Pseudomonadaceae > Aquipseudomonas. Next base: position 1,779 of record NZ_DASWOT010000111.1, on the reverse strand, counting down.
AGCCGCATCAGTGTGGGCCATCATCCAGATAGACATCTGCTTTGCCTGCTCGGCGGGCAAACCATTGTTTTGCAGCATCTGCTCAAGCTCTTGGGTCTCACTTCCAGGGCAGTCCACTAAGCGCTTTCGCTCTTGAAGCACCTGTTTGGCATTCATCTCGCGCGCATTACTGACAGAAATCCATTCGCCTAACGCCATGGAGCAAGCACCCGACAGCAATCCGGCGAAACCGGTTAACAAAATCGTGGAGTGTTCGGCATTGGCACCAGCGACACCCATGACTAAACAGAGGTTGGAGACCAGGCCATCATTTGCACCCAAGACTGCCGCACGTAACCGAGTACTTCTATCCTTGTTTATGTTCTGGGGGCGCACACTGCAAAATGGAGCGTCGCTCACAGGAGGAGGGTTCATGTTCGCTCCTAGGCCAAATTTGGCTGATAGTAAAAACGACGAGGGATGTTAGCTCGCCTTAGTAAAAAAACGACGCAACTTCAGGTTGTCAGTATTGAGTCGTAGAACCGAATGCATTCAACGCGTCCTCAACGGTCGTCAGGTGATCCAGGCAGGTCCGCCAAGGCGAGGTAAGTGGAATCAGGACAGTGTCTTTTGTCGGACGTTGGACGGGTATCGGCGCGCCTTTAGAGAGACATGAACATTGCAACACAACATCTTCAAGCCGTTCGCGAAGCGAATCTGGCGGCGGCCCGACGTCTTTACGGATCGCATTCGCAAATGCCTCGGCAAACAATAGAGCGCTCGCGTAAAGGCGGATGCTATGACGGTCGTATCGACTGGCGATTTGATCGATCTTCGTTGATACGAAACGCCCCCGTACAGACCAACGTGCCGAGCTTCGTGCCGATGTAATGCCTGCATCGAGCGCAACCAGGCAATCGTGCGCCCGAGAGAACTCCTGTAATGCAGCTTGTGCCTTGCGCACGTCCAAGGGATCAAGTGCATTGATAGCTTTTTGAAAACCAGATAGGAGCTTATCTAATAGCTGCTTGGCTGCATCGTCGATGAGTTGCACGGGGTTAGGGGTAAACAGGATCTGGCTGAATATCAGCCCAACCGAAGCCCCTACAGCGACGTCGATCATTCGTACGGTGCCAGCACTTTCGGGGCCAACGGCAAGTACGAGTACCGCCGAAACCCCTGCTTGGATGGGTACCACCGCTGCAAGCCCATAAAGCGCAGCTATCGCAATGGCGAAAAAAGTGGCGAAACCAATCTTGATCAGCAGAAATGAATCCGGTAAGAACAGCGCTACTTCGCCTATGACAATACCGGTGGCAACGCCGACCAGCAGACCAATAGCCTGCTTGCCCTTACTGGGCAGCCCAGGAGAAAGACAAACGATCGCGCTGATTGCCGCAAAAACCGGGTGTGAATGCCCGAACACAAAACTTGCTATAAGCCACGCCAATAACGCTGCGGTCGCTGCTGCCATCGCGTCGCGCCAGCCTAAAGACCAGCGAGCTTGGATGATGTTGGATGCTAACGACCAGTGCTTACTTAGATATCGAGTGCTTTTATTCATCAACGACCCCAGAGACCGATATCAATAATACGGCGCGCGAGATTATAGCTCCGCAGCACCTACAATGACGCAAGGCGAGTTGGCCAGAGGCCCCATTGTATGCGTCCGGGCATCACGTCTTGCGTGATTAAACCGGCTGCCACTTATGCGGAAGCAACTGCTCGACTTCACTCGCCCGCTGCGTTGGCAGGCGTGTGAGAACATCCTTTAGATAGGCGTACGGGTCGTGACCATTC
>NZ_DASWOT010000110.1:0-7673 GCF_036404235.1 Pseudomonas sp. | reverse complement strand
AATGCCTGGGATTAGGCTTGCGGTGGTCATGCCAATCGCAGCCGTCACCGCCAGCGCACCGGTACTCGGTTCGGCCATTATTGGAACTCCGGGAAATAAAAGGCCCGCAGTGTCACGGGCAAAGCACTGGGGAGCAGCACGTAAATTTGGAGACCTATTCGGCCAATGTGAAGTCGATGTAGTACGCCTTGCCAGGCTCAAGCCTGTCGGCAACAGACTTCACGATCTTCGCCTTGTACTCGGCAACGGGCGTGTATTTACCGAACACCGCGTTCTCGCCAGGGGGATCTTTTGGCAGAGCGCATACAGCACCGAAACGGACATCACACAATGGATCGTCTCGCTCTTGATTGACGTGACGGACGTGGGTGATTTCGTGGCAGATCATTTTGCAGCGCATAACTGGAGACATGATGTTTCCTCGGGTTGTGAGCAGGAGGGTCTATCAGTCTTGCGCCTGCGGAAATGGTAGCGAGTGAAGGAATCCAACCTTCCTAGATGGGCTTATAAGACCCATGACATCAGCAGACAGTCGAACTCGCCAAAACAAAAGCCCCAGCAAATGCCGAGGCTAGAATAGACAGCTGTTAACTCTTTTACAGTACGATGAGTCGATGTTCGTGCTAAGCGATCATTGACATTCGCGACCAAGGAAAGGAAGAAGCTAATGCCCCAATACGTTCACTACTTAATCGAATATCGCCTCAACGGCGAGCGCAAGATGTTCTATATCGCCTCTGAGAACATGGACAGCATAGAAGCATGGCACTGGGCATCAATTGATGCTGGAGTCGGTCATATCCCTAAATTCCGGTGTGACCTGACTCCCAAGATGAGGAGGCCCCAAGCCGAAACATTCGGTATCACTGATGTTCAGTGGGCTAGAGCCTAAAGCCCTTCGCAAGGTTCCACTCAAACAAAAAAACCAAGCGCTATCGTTCCGTTTCCACACCGAGCGCTTCACGAGGCAAAATCTCATGCAAATAACTTTCAAGTGCAGTAAGTGCGGCAGTGACAAGTTCGAGATTCCCAGCACCCCCACAAGCAGCTCTCAGGTTACCTGCGGTGGATGCGTCGGGGTCGAAACTTATGGTCATCTCAGAAAGCAGGCCGAGGACCAGGCGATGAAACTCATCAAAGGGAAACTGGGGAACCTGTTTAAGTGAGGTGAGTGTGTCGATCAGTTGGTGCAGCAGGCCGTCGAGTTCGACTGCGCCAACCTCCACGGCGAGCTTTGACATGATCAACCTCCAGAAACGACAAACCCCAGCACTTGGCTGGGGTCGATAATCACATCACCCGGTGATCAACCCGGATGGCCTGCCGAAACAGGACTTCAGTTGTAAATCAGGAAAGCTAGGATTGAAGAACCCGGCCCAGATGATCACTTAACGGTCGTCAGCCAACAAATACCGATGAATTAAGCCACCAGCCGCGCCGCCAAGCAGAGGAACGACCCAGAACACCCACAACTGGGACAACGCCCAGCCTCCCTGAAAAATGGCAACCCCTGTACTACGGGCTGGGTTTACCGACGTATTGGTCACGGGAATGCTGATCAAGTGAATCAAGGTTAGCGCTAGACCAATGGCAAGGGGGGCAAAACCTGCCGGCGCCCTCTTATCGGTAACTCCGAGGATGACCAACAGGAAAAAGGCTGTCAGGACAAACTCAGTAATAATGGCCGACAAGAATGAAAAACCACCCGGAGAATGCTCGCCATATCCATTGGTAGCAAACCCTGCAGTGACATCAAAGCCAGGCTTTCCGCTGGCAATCAGGTACAACACGCCCCCTGCAGTAATAGCTCCGACAACCTGAGTCACGACGTAAGGGACAACGTCCCTGGCATTGATTCGCCCACCCGCAAAAAGCCCTATGGTGACAGCCGGGTTGAAGTGCCCACCGGAAATATGACCAACAGCGTAAGCCATGGTCACCACAGTCAGGCCAAACGCCAGCGCAACTCCAGCGAATCCGATACCAAGTTCTGGGAACCCAGCAGCAAGAACAGCGCTGCCACATCCGCCCAATACGAGCCAAAATGTGCCGAAGAACTCGGCGGCCAAACGCTTAGCCATCATTAATCTCCTTAAATTTAGGTGTAAGGAGAAAAGCGTAGCATTAGTCTTTGATTCGTGAGTCTTTTTTCTATGCGACCAGCATTAACCGTCTAGTCGCAACCCAAACGCCTATCTGCACCCGCAGAGCAAGGAGCCGGGGGCTTTCGCCTTGATTCGCAAAAAGTGAACCCTTGCTGTATCTGCCGCTTGCGCAAAACTCAGGCATAAAAAACCCAACACAATGGCCGGGCTTGGACCACCCCTCAATCCAGCCGCCTAAAAGAGAGGGGCAGAGGGCTGAATGAGGAGTGGAGTCATAATGATGACAAATCAGAATACATAAGACAACAAAAAGCCCAGCAGGTTAGGCCGGGCTTTTCGTTCGATCCCGTTAACGCGCAGAGATCAAATGATGGGTAGCAATTTCGCTCATTCGCTCACTACTGTCAAGTCGCAATGTCGATTAGCTGTTCACGGTCCAATATCTCTGTGACGTGGACGGTCGCCGCCTCCTCCATTGCCTCCAAACACTTGTGAATCCCAAGCCGCCAGCGACCTCTAGTAGAGTCGGGTCGCGCCTCGGTGTCCCAGGTATTCATGTCGTAGAACTCATCAGGGAGAACCGCCATGTCCGTCGACCTTTTTCCGCTCATGCCCTTCATTTTCGGGATGAACCACACGGTCGTCGCCTTGTAGATAAACAACGCAGGCGCCGGCGAGCTGATCCGGGGGATCGTTCGAGATATCGCGCCGACGCGGTTGCCTTTGCCGGTTGAGTACCTGCCCACCAGAATATCCCAATGCGCGGCACTCAGCTCGCGATGAAGCAACGCATGAAGACAGCAGTCGTAATCGAATTGATCACGCGCGCCGAGCAATGCCCTGAAACCACCCGTGCGGGGGCCTGAGTCGATCAGTTTTTGCCAGCTTTGCTTTGCGGAGTTGTCGATGTTGTCCACCGCCAGAACCCGAACTATGGCGGACATCACACCGCGATAGATGCCTGGGCTGAAGTCGGCCAGCATTTTGCGCGGCAGTGCCGCAGATACCTTACTCATTGGCTGATCCCCGCCTCAATGTTGATTTCAATCTCTTCGACGATTTGGTCAAAGCGTCCAGAGGGCAGCTCTTTGCGGAGTGCGCGGATCAGTATCTGGTCCCGGCTCTGCCAATGCGGATCTGTACGGCGAGCCTCGATCCTCAGTTGCTTCATGTGAACCGCAAGGCGTTGCCGGTCTCGCTGGATATGCTTAAGCGCGGCTGTAGCCTTGTGGTACCAAACCGGGTCTGCGTATTCGCCGCCTGCCTGGGACTTGCCCTTCACGATGCCTATCTGGCACTCCAGACGAATAGCGTCACGGCAAAGCTCTTCTTCTAGCAGTTCGCACTCTGGAAGCGTTGACGGAAGTTCGCGTGGACCATTGAGCACTGGACGTTTCTCAACTGCATCAGCGCGTTTTGTAACGGTGACCGTAATGCCTGCGTCACGCTTGGGCGTCACGGCTGATGGCGTGGAGCGTGGCCACAGATCAGAAAGTTTCATGGTCTTTTCTCCACTTGGCGCGGCCAGCGAAGGGCCGAGACTGCTCGACCTCCTCCTGAGTCGGCTCACGGCCTGCGAAATTGACGAATCGGGCGAATTGCCCTTGGCGTTGAACGAGACAAGATCCCGTCGGAGCCTGACGCCCTTTGTCGAGAATCAGCTCGGTGACACCCTGCTCGCCAGCCTCCGACTCCGGATCGTGGTGAACAAGGATTACGGCATCGGCGTCCTGCTCGATCTGGCCCGAGTCACGCAGGTCGCTCGCCTGGGGCTTCTTGCCCGGCCTGCTGGTAGAGTTTCGATTGAGTTGTGCCAGCACCAGCACCGGAACGCCGAGTTCCTTACTGAGGTTCTTCATTGCGATGGACACCTTTGCCACGGCATCGGCGCGGTTTTGCGATTTGCCGTCTGTGCCCACCAAGCCCAGGTAGTCGACCATGAGGATGTCGAGCCCGCACTCACGTTGAAGTTTGCGGGCATCGGCGCGGATCGCAGACACGGTCAGGCCTGGAGTGTCGTTGAGATACAGCTCGGCGTCCTTGATCTTGCTGGCCGCGATACCAATCCGGTCCCACTCCTCCCGCTCCAGGACCTTCACCTCTTCCATGCGGCGCAGATCGATGCCTCCCAGCGATGCGATGGTGCGAACAGTCAGTTCCTCATCACCCATTTCCAGACTGATAATCAGGCCCACCCCCCGGCCACGCACTGCAACGTGATTGACGATCTGTAGACCCAACATCGTCTTGCCGCTGCCGGGCCTGCCAGCGATCACCACCATCGACTTCGGACGAAGGAAGCCAATCAACTTATCCAGATCGGCAAGGCCGGTGGAAAGCTTCGGGGGCGCTTTGTCGTTGAGCACATCGTCCATGGTGTTCAGCACCAACGGAACAATCTCGCTCATCCGCTTGTATCCAGCCTTGCCACCGCGCTGAAGGTCACGCAGGTCTGCCATGCTTTGCTGGGCCGCACCCATGGCTTCGGTCAGCGGCAACCCCTGTGCAATCGACGACTCCAACATGCGACCGATACCAACCACCTGCCGGGCAACCGCCCACAACTTGATTTGCTGGACATAGGTCATGACGTTGGCGACTGAGGGAATACGGCACAGCGTGGCGCCATACGCTAGCGTGTCCTCTCCGCTGGGCAGATACCGCTGCATAGAGCCAACCGTGACCGGGTCTACTGGCATGTCGCGGGACAGACAATCCCCAATCGCATCAAACAGCGCAGCGTGGTCATCGTGGTAGAAGTCGCCGCTGTTCATCTGCCCGACGATATCGGCAACCAGTCCTGTGTCACCTTCAAGCGAGGCCAGCATGATCGCGCCAAGTACGCCCTGCTCGGCTTCTGGATAGCCCCATTCGACTGGACTGCTCATGCGTGCCACCTCGCCGACTCCCAGGTGAAGCCAACCGCCTTACCGCCACCCTGACGAAGTCGGTCCAGCGCACGCTCACCGATGTATGCCTTCAAATCGTCCACCAGCAGGTTGCTGATGACCACCGTGGGCACCACCAATTGGTAACGCCGGTCGATCACTTCATGCAGGATTCCGAGCTCATACTCGCTACCACGCTGAGCTCCAATCTCGTCGACGATCAGCAGGTCAGCGCCAGCCAGCTCCTCGATCACATCACGCTCATCGTAGGTCGCCCCCTTGGTCATCGTGCCTTTCGCTACCCGGACAATCTCGGCAATGCTGACGATCACAGCCTTGGCGCGATATTGCCGGACGACGGCTTGAGCCATCGCTGATCCGAGGTGGGTCTTCCCGGTACCGACGTTGCCGGACAGAATCAGCGAACGACCATCGCGGTAGTTATCCTCGAATCGGTCGACGTAGGTTTCGCACGTCGCCAACGCTCGGACCTTTGCTTGATCGCCGTCAGTGTTGAAGTTGTCCAGCGTGCAGTCACGGAAGCGCGGAGTGATGCCTGAGCCGATCAGCAGGGTGTTGATCAGTTCGGCCCGTTTCGCAGCGGCAGCCGCTTTGTACAGCTCGCTATCACGGGGTTCGCGGTGAAGAGCGTCCCAGCGGCATCTCGAGCAAGGCATTCTCAGGTCGGTACCATCGAACTGCTCGACATCACGGCGAAGGACGCTGCCGTGTTGCGGGCACTCCTCCGTGACGTATTCGTTGGATATCACCCGAGGCTGACGGCTGAAGTTAGAAGTTGGGTTGACCATCTGGCGCCTCCTGGTACATATCGGGGGTGTGCTTAGGAAGGTTGTTGTAGGCGGATGGTTTCCCTGTATTGGCGCCAGCGACTGGACCAACCTCATCGGTCCACTTCTCGCCGTTGAGCCAGCCCGAAGCCAGAGGAACGTATTGACCTCCGTTCTTGATCCAGTCGTGCTGCAGGCGCTGTTTCCCAAGAGCGGTGATCAGGGTTTGCCGTAGCTCTGGATTCGGCGCCAGCTTTGCCCAGGCTTTTTTGGCGTCCTTCAGAGATTTCTTCTTCGGGTACAGTTTCCAGAACTGATCAAACCCTTCCATCGGGTCTGGTTTGCACAAAGGTTTAGGTTCATTGACTGGTTCAGAAGAGTGACTGGTTCTGGTGCTTTCTGGGCCTACACCCCCTGTAGGCTGTGGGCCTACATCTGTGCTTTCTGGGCCTACAGGTGTGCTGTCTTGGCCTACACCCCCAAGGGTCAGGAAATACAGGTTCGTCGAGTTGCCCTTTGGCCCCTCCCTGTTCTCAATCCGCAACAAGCCCTGCGCCTCCAACTGCTTGATATGCTTGCGAACCGTGCTGCGATCTATCTCGCATTGGTCGGCAATGTGCTGGTAGGAAGGCCAGCACTCGCCCTGGTCACTGGCGTTGTCCGCCAGCTTGACCAGTACCAGCTTGCGCAGCGGGTTTCCCACCTTGGTTTTCATGGCCTTGATCATCAATTCCATGCTCATATGTCGAGTTCCTGCGTCACACGTTTGATGAAGTCGCTGTAGGTTTCAGACATGGAGACACCTCGATCTTCCAGCGCCAGCCGACCGGCCTTGGCCAAGCCATAAATCTCCCAGCGCTCGCGTTCCGGCAGATGACGACAGTTGAGGTAGCACGGCCATGGGCCAGCGACGATTTGAGCGCCAGCGGCTTCCTGAGCCGACTGGGGGGGGGGTAGCGGGTTTGGTGGTGGTCATTGCAGCGTCTCCCCGCTAGCCGTGGAGTGCTTCACAGCTACCGGGGCATCGCCTGGAGGCGAACCATCGAACAGGCGCTGTTTCAAGACATCCATAGCGGTGGTGGCATCAACGGAGAGCAAGCGCGCCTCCGCCATATCCAACGCCTGCGGGGAGTGAGTCATGATCGACTCACTGACTCGCCGGGCATAGCTGAGGCTTGCGGTAGCGAGTTGCAGGTTCGTGAGATGATCGAAGGCACTGGGCGGGTGAGGATTGCCAGGTACAGTGACAATCGGAATGCGCTGTTCAGGAAACGGCGCTCCGTCCAACAGGTGCCGCCCCATTGCCTCCCAGTGCTCGCGGGCAACTTCATCGGCGTCATGTCCCGTCTTGCGTTTGAACAACACCTTGAGCGCGTAGAAAGCCCGAATAAGGTCAACGTGGGTGTCATCGTCCTTTTCGATGGAGTACTCCGGCTCGTCAATCACCTGCAGAGTATCTTTCACGATCTCGAAGCACCTGAGCAGCAGAGCCGCATCGCCATGCTTGGCCATGTGCTCCTCGTCAATGAGCTCTATGGACAGGGTCGACGGGGAATCGATAGTGTTGGTCATTTGGCACGCTCCAGGCGCTCAACGAGCGTGCGCAGACGGCGTTTGAGTCTGGTAGTGAGTGCGCGCTGGTCGTACCAGCGTCCGTAGGCGCCTTCGGTGAAACGCACGACGCCCTGATAAGCCGGGTCTTCGAAGTCGAACCGGGTACGCTCACCGTTGCCTGGGCGGCCGTGGGCCTGGAAATAGGTCGCGTACATCGCACTCAGCTCGCGCTTAAGGGAGTTGCGAAGGATCTCAGCCAACTGGAAGTCGACCGCGGCCTCGGCGATCAGTGTCATGAGTTGGTCATGGGTAAATTTCTTGCTCATGCTTGTTCTCCG
>NZ_DASWOT010000109.1:0-53664 GCF_036404235.1 Pseudomonas sp. | reverse complement strand
AGCAAGCTCGGCTCCAACAGGCAACGTCGCTCCAACGGACATCACTAGACGAAAAGCGGCGGTTCGAACGCTGTCACTGGCGGCAACTCACCCTGCCATTTCTCGATCTCCACCGACGCAGTCTGCGCCGAGCAGCCTTGGGACAGGCTCGACGCCCTGACGTCGTCGGTGATGACGTTGGGATTACCGTGCTTTTCAAGGCTGCCGGTTTGCCCACGCACCAACGGATCGAACCACGCGCCGGTAGCAATCTGCACCACGCCCGGACGAATCGCCTCGGACACAATCACCCCCGCCAGAAACGCGCCACGCTCGTTGAACACCCGGACCACATCGCCGTCGCAAATGCCCCGCTTTTGCGCGTCTTCAGGATTAAGGGTCAGCGGTTCGCGTTGCTGAATCTTCGAGGCGCGACTGTAGGCGCCATGGTCGTATTGGCTGTGCAGTCTGGTTTTGGGCTGGTTCGACAGCAGGTGCAACGGGAATGACTGCGGCGGTTTATCCAGCCACACCGGATGCCCAGGGCAATCGGCGTAACCGAAACTGGCAATGCGTTCTGAAAAGATCTCGATCTTGCCGGATGGCGTCGGCAACGGATTGGCCTGCGGGTCATCACGAAACGGCTTGAGCAACACCGTGTCAACCTCGGGATACTCGACTTCAAACACGCCATCGCGCCAGAACTGATCGTAGTCCGGCAACGTGATGCCGAAGTCCCCCGCCCTGCCCCGCGACTCTTCATAAATGAAGCGCAGCCAGCCTTCGGCATCGCGGCCCTCGGTGAAGCGCTCGGTAATTCCCAACCGTTCGGACAGACCGGCCAGGATCGAATAATCGTCGCGGGATTCACCCACCGGCTCGATCACCTGCTGCATGGCAATCATGAAGCGGTCCGAGGCCGAACTGCCGATGTCGTTGCGCTCAAGCGCCGTGGTGGCGGGCAGCACGATATCGGCGTACTTGGCCTGCGCGGTCCAGAACTGCTCGTGGACGATGATGGTTTCCGGGCGTTTCCAGGCTTCCAGCAGGCGATTGAGGTCCTGATGGTGGTGGAAAATATTGCCCCCCGCCCAGTACACCAAGCGGATATCGGGGTACTGCAACTGTTTGCCGTTGTAATCGAACGGCGCGCCGGGGTTGAGCAGCATGTCGGTGACCCGCGCCACCGGAATGAAATCCTTGACCGGGTTCACATGCTGGGAAAAACGCGGACCGGAAAACGCCTTGCGACCGCTGCCAGTGTTGTTCATGCAGCCGTAACCCAGCCCGAAACCGCCACCGGGCAAACCGATCTGCCCAAGTAATGCGGCCAGGGTCACGGTCATCCAGAACGGTTGCTCGCCATGCACCGAGCGCTGCAGCGAATACGCGATGTTGATCATCGTGCGCTTGCTGGCCATGCGCCGCGCCAGCTCGCTGATTTGCTGCGCGGGGATGTCGGTCAGCGCTGCGGCCCATTCCGGGGTTTTAGGTTGCCCGTCGACCGCACCCAGCAGATAGTCGCGAATGCGCTCATAACCGACGGTGTACTGCTGAATGAAGACTTCGTCATGCAGGTTTTCGCTGATCAGCACGTAGGCCAGCGCCATCATCAGGGCGGTATCGCTGCCCGGACGCACCGCCAGCCACTGGTTTTTGTCAGGGCCAACCAAGTCGTCGCGCAGAGGGCTGACGTTGACGAACTCCACGCCGGCCTCAGACATCTGTTCCAGTGCGCGACTGAGCAGGTGATCGCTGGCGCCGCCGGGGCTGGTTTGTGCGTTTTTAGCGGGCAGGCCGCCAAAGGCAACGAACAGTTCGCAGTGCTGCGCCAGATTTTTCCAGGAGGTGTGCGCCGCCAGCAGCCAGTCCATATTGCCGACGATGTGCGGCATCAACACCCGCCCGGCGCCCAGGCTGTAGCTGTCCATGCTGAAGACGTAGCCGCCGAAGCTGTTGAGGAAGCGATGCAGCTGACTCTGCGCATGATGGAACCGCCCCGCGCTGCCCCAGCCGTAACTGCCGCCGAAGATCGCCTGGTTGCCGTGCTCGGTCTTGACGCGCTTGAGTTCCTTGCCCACCAGATCCAGTGCGACGTCCCAGGATACCTCGACAAAGGAGTCCTGCCCGCGTAGTGCCTGATGCCGAAGCGCAGGGCCATCGGTGCCCGGCTGGTGGGTGAAAGCTTCCAGATAACTGCGCCGCACCGAAGGCCGAAGCACTCGGGTTGGCGAGGTGATCGCGTCGGGAATCGAGTCGCCTATGGGCGATGGATCGCTGTCCCATTCCACCGGGACCATGGCCCGCAGCTTGCCGTCCACGACCTGCGGACGATACGCGCCCCAATGCAGCGAGGTAAAACTCATGGCGTGCAGACTCCCGGTTCCAGTTGGTTTTTGATTGATCGTTCCCGCGCTCCGCGTCCAGCTCGCAGGTGACGCGGAGCATCGCGGGCGGCGTTACCACAGAGCGTGGGAACGATCACTGTTAGCGTATAGCCTGGGCGGGCGCAGCGGCACTGGTCAACTCGGCACTGAACGAGTCATCGAACACATTGCCAGCTGGATAGGATTTGGTCAGCCCCGCGCCGTTGAAAAAGTCGATGGTTTGCTGGGCCTGCGCGATCACCTGAGCATCGACCGGGACAACCACAGTCTGCGAGCGCTCGAACCAGCGCCGTGCGACTTCAGCATCGGCCTTGGTCAGCGCCGACCAGGCATTGGCGTAGGTGTCAGTGTTTTGCGCGCTGGCAACAGACCACGCTCGGGCGGTCTGCAGGCGCTGGAGGAAATCTGCAATCTGCGCGCGTTTGTCCTTGATCGCGCGATCATTGGCGACGATGAAGCTTTGCGCCGGGATCAGCCCTTTGGCCGTGGCGATCACTCGTGATCCCTGACGCTCCTGTTGCGTGACGTACGGGTCCCACGTCGCGATGGCGTCCACCGAACCGCCATCCAGCGCGTGGGAAGAATCCAGCGCGCTGAGGTAACGGTATTCCACCGCATCGCGCGGCACACCGGCTTTGTCCAGCGCGGTCAGCATCAATTGCTGGCTGAACGAGCCCTTCCAGATGGCGACCTTTTTGCCCTTCAGATCCGCCACGGTCTTGATCGGCGAATCCTTGGCCACCACGATCGCTACGCCTTCTAGGTTCTGACGCGACACACCGATGACTTTGATCGGCGCACCCAACGCGCCCATGAACAACGCGGGCGCATCGCCCAGCAGCCCGACATCGAGACTGCCGACATTCAACGCTTCGGCCACCGGCGACCCGGCGGTGAACTGCTTCCACTCCAGCGTGTAGGGCACATCCTTGAGTACCCCGGCCGCTTCCATGACCGTGCGCGCGTTATAGCTTTGATCGCCCACGATCAGATCGGCAGCCTGTGTCGCGAGGGATACGGAGAAGGCCAGTGCGAGACCGCACAGGGATTTTTTGACGGGAAAGCGGTTGAACGACACGCGATGTCTCCAGGGGCTCTGAACGGAGCCGGATCATAGAAATGAGGTCCGGTCCGCTCGTGCGGTCGCCGATATGAGCCGCTGTCAGCGTCAAAAGCCAGGACAGCGGCTTAAAACCATAACACCGGTTTTGCTATTCCATAAATGCATTTTTGGAATAAGCAAAGAAACACAAGAAGCGAGTGTCATCGTTATAACCATATGCACAACCGGCCTTTGACGTAATTCCTAAACCGCATATAGAGTCTCATCAAGATCATTTTTTTGCATAGTAGATCTCATTCGATATTTTCAGCAGGGTCAGCATTCGCCGGCCTAAGGGACTCCATGAATCACCTTCACCTCAGCCTCGCCTGCACGCTGGTCGCCAGCGCTTTGATTGCCGGCTGCAACGACACCTCCAACAGCAAGGCACCTGCTGCGAAAGTCGCCAGCGAAGCCGCCAAGCCTGCGCCGGGAGGCGATGTTTCATGGGGCATCACCACGGAGCCGGTGTGTTTCGACCCGCATCGCTCCGGCCAGCAAAACGCGTTCATCATCATCCGTAACTACGTCGACTCGTTGATCGGCAAGCAAGCCGACGGCAGCTTCGTGCCATGGCTGGCGAAGAGCTGGACAGTGTCGCCGGACGGTTTGCAATACACCTTCGTGTTGCGCGATGACGTGACCTTCACCGATGGCGAGCCGTTCAACGCTGAGGCGGTCAAGGCCAATCTGGACTTTACCAAGGACCCGAAAAACACCGCCATCGCGGCGACGTTCCTGGAGTATTACGACCACGCCGAGGTGGTTTCGCCGCATGAAGTGAAGATCGTTCTGGCGCGTCCGGACTCCTCCATGCTTGAGTCTCTGTCCAGCGTCAAACTCGGATTCCTTTCACCGAAAACCCTGCGCAGCGACGTTGACCTGTGCGCAGGCGGCCCTGCACTGGTGGGCACCGGGCCGTTCATTTTCGACAAATACCAGCGCGGGCAGACCGCGCATTTCGTGAAGAACCCAAAATACAACTGGGGCCCTGGCTACGCCGCGCATCAAGGGCCGGCGTGGTTGAACTCGGTCACCTATCGCTTCATCCCCGAATACGCCGTGCGCGCAGGAGCCTTGAGCTCGGGGCAGGTTGATCTGATCGAAGGCGTGCAGCCGTCGGACATTGGCTTGTTCAAGGACGTCGAAGGCTTTCAGTACCTGGTCGGGCCGTCCGCTGAAACCTCGTTCACGCTCAACATCAACTACACCCACGGCGTCGGCAGCGATGTCCGGGTGCGGCAAGCGCTGCGTGACGGCTTCGATGTGGATGCCATCGTCAAGAGCCTGTATCTGGGCACCGTGCCGCGCGCCTGGTCGAACATCGGGCCGGACAACCCTGCCTACAACAAGGCGCTTGCGGGCACTTGGGGTAACAACGTGAGCAAGGCCAACGCGCTGCTCGACGAGGCCGGCTGGACCGCACGCGATGCCGAAGGCTATCGCACCAAGGACGGCCAGCGTTTGCGCATTGAAGTCGGTTATCCACAACCGTATGTGCGCGACAACCGCGACCTGCTGATCCAGTCGATCCAGGCCGCCGTGAAAAAGAACATCGGCTTCGACCTCGACCTGCGCATCACCACCGGCGGCGACTGGGCGAAAACCCGCGTCGACGGCAACTGGAACATTTACCCCAACACGCTCAACCCATCCGACAGTGCCTTGTCCCTGCGTGACGTGCTTGGCGCCACCGGCTTTTACAGCGGTGTGCGAGACAAGACCGATCCAGTCATCGTCGGCCTGATCGACAAAGCCCGCGCCACCTCGGACCTGAAGGCTCGCCAGCCAATTCTCGACAGCATCCAGCAACGCGCCGTGGATCAGGCGTACATCGTGCCGCTGTTCGCGCCGAGCTATCAGATTGCGGCCAAGGACACGCTGCACGGCTTGAGTTTCGAAGCGCAACTGGATTCCCCTTCCAACCTTTACGACGCCTGGCTTAGCCCGGCCAACGTAAGCGCGGCTAAGTAAGCGCCGCCAAATAAGGAGCAGCCATGTGGCGTCCAGTCATCACTCGGGTCGCGAGCAGCTTGATGGTCATCTGGCTCAGCGTGTCGGCCGCTTTCGTTGCCCTGCATTCATTGCCGGGCAACATCGCCGACATTCTGGCCGGTGACGTCGAATACCCCGGCATGCGCGAGGCCATTGCCGCGGAATGGGGGCTGGATAAAAGCCTGCCGGAGCAATACCTGGCTTTCCTCGGCCGCTTGATACATGGCGATCTGGGCACGTCCTACATCATGCGCTTGCCTGTTTCCGACGTGCTCAGCTCACAGTTTTGGCCGACGGTGCAACTGGCCCTGAGTGCGGGGGCGCTGGCGATTGTGGTGTCGATTCTGCTGAGTCTGGCGACCGCTGGCCGCAGTCCGTTTTTGCGCAAGATCGCCTCGCTGTTCGAACTGGTCTGCACCTCAACGCCGGTGTTCTGGATCGGCATCCTGCTGTTGATGATGTTCTCCTTCCAACTGCGGCTGTTTCCGGTGTCCGGCGCCAACGGCTGGAAATCGCTGGTGCTGCCGACGATCACACTGGCGTTGCCGACCGTGGGTTTGCTCGCTCAGGTGCTGCGCGAAGCCATGGAAAAAGTGCTGGAGCAACCCTTCGTCACCACCGTGCGGGCACGTGGTTTGAGCGAAACACGGCTGCGTGCAGGGCATGTGCTGCGGCACGGTTTGCTGCCCATCGTCACCCTCGGCGGCTGGCTGATCGGCGGCCTGCTCGGCGGCGCAGTGATCACTGAGAAAGTCTTCGGCCGCCCAGGCCTGGGCACCGTCACCCTCAACGCGATCACCGCTCAGGACGTGCCAGTGGTACTCGCGGTGGTGCTGCTGGCCGCTGCCATTTACGTGTCGATCTCGACCCTGCTCGACATCGCGTGCCTGTTCATCGACCCGAGGCTGAAAAACCAATGAGCTACTCATCCGGTCAATCCTCCGCGCAACGCGTACTGCCTCTTGAATCGCCTCCCCAGACGACTGCGTCGCAGCCAGTCGACACCGTTGCGCTGATCACGACTGCCGACACCCTGCCTCAGCGTGCACATCGAGTGCCGCTGGGTATAAAGCTGGCGACTGCGTTTTTGCTGGTGCTGCTCGGCGCGCTGGTTGTCCCTCACCTGCTCACGGGTTACGACCCGCTGGTGGGTGACGTGACTCAGGGCCTGCAGGCACCCGGCGCCGAGCACTGGTTCGGTACCGATCGACTGGGCCGGGATGTGTTCGCCCGCGTGGTTTACGGCACGCGTTATTCACTGCTGATCGGCCTGGCGGGGATGATGATCAGCCTCGTGTTCGGCGTGGTGCTGGGCATTGTCGCGGGCATGAAAAACCGCTGGCTGGACGAAGTCGCTTCACGCGTGTTCGACGTGCTGTCGGCGTTTCCCGGCGTATTGCTGGCGCTATTGGTGATTGCGCTGATCGGGCCTGGCATGGTCAATGTGGCGATTGCCATCGGCATTGCCGGTATTCCCAAATTTGGCCGCATGGTCCGCAGCCAGACGCAACTGGTGCGCAAGGCCGACTACGTCACCCACGCCAGTTTCTACGGCAAGAGTCGCGCCTCGATTTTCTACAAACACCTGCTGCCCAACGTGCTGGTGGCGATTCCGATTCTGGCAACCATCGACATCGGCAGTTCGATCATGGCCGTTTCGGGCCTGAGTTTTC
This sequence comes from Pseudomonas sp., assembly GCF_036404235.1. Taxonomy (GTDB): domain Bacteria; phylum Pseudomonadota; class Gammaproteobacteria; order Pseudomonadales; family Pseudomonadaceae; genus Aquipseudomonas. The sequence goes on along the minus strand of NZ_DASWOT010000109.1, from coordinate 46,528 downwards.
TGGGGCTGGGGCCGCAACCGCCGACACCGGAATGGGGCGTGATGCTGGCCGAAGGGCGCGATGTGCTGAGAACGGCCTGGTGGCCCAGCGTCTTCCCCGGTCTGGCGATTACCCTGACCGTTATTTCTTTCAGCCTGATCGGTAACCACGTTCAGCGCCGCTTCGAGGGCCGTCAGCCATGAGCATTGTGCAAACGCTTCAGCCCCTGGAGTTTCTGCCCCGAGAGTTGCTGGTGGATGTCGAGCACCTGAACATCGGTTTCGATAAACACAATCACGGCAAGCCGCTGGTACGTGATGTCAGCTTCAGCATCAGGGCCGGACAATGCGTCGCGTTGGTGGGCGAATCAGGGTCGGGGAAAAGCATCACGGCGCGCAGTCTGTTGGGATTGTCCGGGGACGGCGTATGTATCCAGGCGCAACGCTTTCAGGTGGCAGGCCGCGATGCATTGACCTTCACCGAACGTGACTGGCAATCGTTGCGCGGCACCTTCGCCGGACTGGTGATGCAGGATGCGCTGGTGTCACTGGACCCATTGCGCACCATCGGCCAGGAAACCGCTGAAGTCATCGTCCGCCACGGCTTGATCAACGGCAGGGCCGCCGTTGCATCGCGGGTACAGGAAATTCTCGGGCAAGTGGGCATCCCCGATCCCGCGCATCGCGCAGGTCAATACGCCCACGAGCTGTCCGGTGGATTGCGGCAACGGGCGCTGATCGCCTCCGCCATTGCCGGCGGGCCGCAACTGATCATCGCGGACGAGCCGACCACCGCACTGGATGTCACGGTGCAAAAGCAAGTGATCGAACTGCTCGGCGAACGTGTCCGGGCCGGTGCCGGACTGCTGTTGATCAGCCATGATTTGGCGCTGGTGGCCGACATCGCCGATTGGGTCTGCGTGCTGCACGAAGGCAATGTGGTGGATGCCGGGCCCGTCAGCGAAGTGTTGCGCAACCCGCGTCATCACTACACCCGCCAGCTGCTGGCGGCGGCCCCGAGTGCGGCGTCGCGCGGGCATCGGCTGGGGTCGGCGCGCATTGTCAGTCCCGGATCGCCCACCAGCAAACCGGTGATTCAGCGGGATGCCCTGACCCAGCGCGTGGTATCCGACGACGCGGTGCTGGAGGTCAGCCACATCAGCAAACACTACCGGTCTTCGGGCTGGGGTAAGAAGTCTGCTTTTACCGCTTTGGAAGACGCTTCATTCGTCATCAGAAAGGGCGAAGCGCTGGGCATCGTCGGCGAGTCAGGCTCGGGCAAAACCACCTGCGCCAACATTGTGCTCGGTCTGCTGACGCCCGACAGTGGGCAAGTCCGGCTCATGGGCCAACCCTGGAGCGGCGTGAGCGAGCAGAAACGACGCCCGTTGCGCCGACAAATGCAGTACATCCCACAAGACCCGCTGAGTTCGTTCGACCCTCGCTACAGCGTGTTTCAGGTCATTGCCGAGAACCTGCCGGACAGCGACGCAAACAAAGGCCAGCGCGAAGAACAGGTGGTAGAACTGCTGCGTCAGGTCGGATTGGGCGCGGCGTTCATGCATCGCCATCCACGCACCTTGTCCGGCGGACAGCGCCAGCGAATCGCAATCGCAAGGGCATTGGCGCCCTCGCCCACGCTGCTGATCTGCGACGAGCCGGTCTCGGCGCTGGATGTGTACGTCCAGGCACAGGTGCTCGACCTGATTGGGGAGCTGCAGGCTCGCCATCAAATGTCGCTGCTGTTCATTTCCCATGACCTGGGCGTCGTGCAACACATCAGTGATCGGGTGCTGGTGTTCCACCAAGGGTTGATCGTCGAGCAGGGTGAGGTCGCGCCGCTGTTTGAATCGCCGACACATCCGTACACGCAGCAGTTGCTGGCCTCGTTGCCGGGAGCCTCGATAACCTCGGGCATAGCGGCAACGGCCCAGCGCGCCTGACCGGCGCGCAAAACCATTGGAGCGGACTCGTCCGCGAAGGGGCTGGTAAATCCCACAGAGATGTAGCGTCTGGTGAATAGCCTTCGCGGACGGGTCCGCTCCCACGTTGGATCTACGGCGCTGCTGGTATCTCGATTCCGCGCAGATCTTGTTGGAGCGAGGCTTGCCCGCGAAGGATTCGGGTAGCCCATCAAAATCCCGATGTGATGCAAACCCTGAGGGAGCGGACCTGTCCGCGAAGAGGCCGGTACATCCGACACATTTATTAATTCTGACGCTTGAGGTGACGCATCAACACTTTGCCTTCGGGCGCAACGGTGGTGCCGAAGGTTGCGCGCCGGCCTCCTTTGAGCTGCACGTCAAGGGCGTACTCCAGATGCCCCGGATGAGTCTGGGGCAGCAGTTGGATATTCACCGCCGCCAAGCGTGGTTCGTATTTGAGCAAGGTGCCGACCATGATGCTCATCAGTGTATGCGCCGTGGCGGGAAGGCCCTGCAAAATCACGCCCATGTCTGGCAGGCCGTAATCCGGTAGATGGCTGAGCGTGCCAGCGCGACTGTTGAGAATGCGTTGCAGATTGTCCAGCACCGACAGGGTGTGCTGGTCCGCTTCATCGACTCGATACAGATCCAGCTCGCCGTCAAAATTCTGCAGGAGCATTTCGTAGAGCGAAGGATTGAGTTCACTCATCGGTCATTCCGTCACCATCGGGCGAAGGGACAGCCGATTGTCCCCCAGCTCGATCACTCGCGGCCGATCCGGGTCCAGGTGTCCTGGTCTAATTCTCGTGGACACCTCGATAGCGGATGATCATCCCCAATGAGGACCGAGCAAGACATGACACCGCGTAGCCGTAGAAATTTCGACACCGCCTTCAAGTTGCAGGTGGTGCAGATGATCCGAGACCAAGGCCTGAGCGTGGGCCAGGTCTGCCGTGATCTGGACCTGGTCGACAGCGCGGTGCGCCGTTGGCTGGATCAATACGAGGCTGAGCAGGCCGGCCAGCCTGGCATCGGCAAGCCGCTGACGCCCGAGCAGCAACGCATCCGCGAGCTGGAGCGGGAGAACCAGCGGCTGCGCGAGGACAGAGCCTAGGCCCGTATGCCTATAGCATATAAGGCGAACGGCAAATTTAACGCTTCCCCCACCTAGATACGACAATCGGGATTATGAGTTCGCCCTCGCGTTATACACTGGTTATAACCCTGACATCTGAACCAGACACATTTTTAATGTAGGAATAACTTGTACCGAGGACAGCGAGCTGATCAGCGGAGATCTTCGCTGCTGAAATGGCAGGCTGTACGATCACAAATCTGAAAATCATCTCGTGGTCGTGGCACTTGTTGCGAAGCAGCTCCAAATCTATTGGGTCACCCTTGAGGATTCTGTCGAACCCTTTCGGCAACGATTGCTGGTACCGCCCGATCAATCGATTGAAGAATTTTTCCTCGGTGTGCAGCCATTTCACCGATCGTGATGCCTGACCGCAGACCTCGTAAACATCGGAGACACGAGCACCAGGCCGATCTTTTTGGGGGCAATACTTGCAGTGGTAAAGGTCGACAAAGATTGCGTCCTTGCTCTCTTTGATTGCCACCAGATCCGCAATCTCACCAGCGCCATCATCGTTGAAAATGAATGCATAGTCGTCCTCAATACGGCTGTAGGTGAACCCTTGGACGGTGTCCATGTTACGGGTAGCCCTCATCGACTCGCTGTGGATCTGGGTGGTTCCCCAGTCCCAAGCCTCAATCAGCGCTATGGGAAGCTTCAAGTCCAAGCTATTGGGTGTGTAGAACCGGTAATTGCCCTCGATCATCGAACCGTCCACGGCTAGCAGGACCAAAGGGTTCATATCCAGGTACTGCTCGAACGAGCTCTCTTCGGCGAAAATGATCTTGACCCCAGGGCAGGAGACTTTGTAGCTGTCGTTCAGTAACCGTATCGTGATGTCAGGCAACAGACGCTCCGTGCCATCTACTGCAATGGCGATGAGGGGCACTTCTAGTGTCAGATCATCGCTTCGCCGAGGTTTGCCAAGCTCGACATCAAGCAGGTTGAAAATCTCACCGTTGAACGCTAGCGAAATTTTCTGCTCGTTTTCGATCGCAATGGACTCCGGCCAATCAGCATAGAAAAGTCCCGTTGGCCAAGCCCCTTCGGTCTTCTCCGAGCGAATCACATCCTTGAGCACTTCAGAAGGGTTGATCGAGGCATCGTTGAGTTTTTGCGAGGCACGTTTGCACCACTCAATCCAGTAAATGATGCTGGAAGAGTTCATCTCCCAGATCTTCCCTTTGTGAGAGCAGCCAACGGTGGTGCGATGTCCATCTTCATAGCCCGTTGCGAAGATGTTGGACTTTTTCGCCGTGCCGTTCTCGATTTCACTGATGACGGTATTGATGTCCCGCCCGACGTGCATCGTGAATCTCAGATCCTTGCGTGTCCTGGACAGCCCCACGTTCTGCAGCTTCATGAGCTTGATGTCGTGCAGGGTTCGGAAGGTAGGCTCGCCGTTGATTCTCCTGGCATCCTTTGCAATCAAATTCAAAAAACGCGTCGCTTGCGACTCATCACCAGAGGAGTGAATGAAGAGCGTCTTGTCGGGCGCGTGGTAGTACGCCAGGTACAGAATCCAGTTCGTGTCCACAATCGCCGAGGTCTGAGCCCATCCGACGGGTGTTTCTCGTCGCGTCACCATGATGATGGTGTCTGAATCGTCGTTGATAGAAAGGAACTGCAGCGGTTCTTTCTTCTGGGAGAAATGATTCGCTTTCTCTGGCCGCCACTGGTCACGCTCCACATGGTAGGCGATCGCACTGATCTTGGGGTTTGGGTTCAACCCGAAAATCTCCTCGGAGTCGGCATCATCCGGGAACTGTTCAGTGAACGTCTCTTTTTCGATTTCGCGGGCGATCTTGTCTTGGCTCACATCTCGAATCACGGCGCTCCAGTCGGCACTTTCCTTGTAAAGCACTGCCATCTGGTAATCGACTTTCTGGTTGGCTATGTTTGAGACGAATTTGGCGTCGCCTAGCGTGTCATCAACCCGGGTTAGCCGACCGATGAACTGTGGTGTGACGGCCGGACTGCGATGCTGGTCGTGAATAGCCGCGATTTTCAGCTCTGGCAGGTCGAAGCCTTCGCCCAGCATGTCCACGCATACGATGATCTTGTATTTCTTCTCGACAATTTCACCCAGCAGCTTGACCCGATTCGGCACCTTGCTGTGGATGAGAATGGGTGAGAGGTCCTCATGCTTTTTGTAGAACTCAAACAGGGCTTCAGCACGTTTTTGCGATCGTGCGCGTACCATCAGTAGGTGGTTAAAGCCTTGCTCTCGATCGCCTCGCAACAACTCTACCGCCTTATCAGCAACCACTTGGTCAGCCAACTCGAGGTTGTATTCGCGCACTGGGTGAAATTCGATCGACTTGAAGTAGCCATCGATCTGCGCATCCTTCAACGGGTAATTGTAGATAATCTTGCCTTCAAGGGGCTGATTGTCCTCCCTGAAAGGCGTAGCAGTGAACTGCAGGCATGGCTTCTCTTTAAACGCGGTTTTCACCCGCCCCCATGTCATGGCGGCCACATGATGGCTTTCATCGATGATCAGGTGGCTGCAGAGCTCAGCCAAGGCTTGGAGGGATTCTGTGTCGAATCACTGCAATGCTTGCGGGGTAGCGACAATTACATTCGCCTCGGCAAGCTGTTGGACATCTTCAGCCGACATTCCTGAGCCGATCGCCCTAACCACAGGGTTAAGTGCTATGGCAGAAACAGCACCGATCTCCCGAAGTTTTTTCAGCCCGAGGCATTTTTCGACAAGCTGGGAACGCAAGGCATCTGACGGGACGAGCACCAATGTCCTTGCCAACCGCCCTGCGATAAGCAGACCAAGCATGGTATCGGTCTTGCCGGTACCCGTTGGCATCACGATCGTTGCCGTCGTGGCCGGAGACATCACCAGGTGTCCCAGTGAAGCGTATAGGGCGGCAAGCTGAGGTTTACGCAAGCCCGGCGTATTGGTATCCCGGACTGCCAGGTTGAAGTTGAAGAGGTGTTGCTGCCAGCTTTGATATACGTCTAAGTACTTCCCTGTAGCATCGACCATTGCGTTCACCAAATTGAATGTGAAAATCAGCGCTGATTATTCATGGCCACATGCTATCAGTGAACGTCATTTCAGGTGTACCCCGAAAAGCAGTTCTCAAACGCCCCACTCCTCTGCCTTCTCCAACCGGCGATCGATACCCAACGGTCCAATTCGAGATGAACGTACACTGAAAGCCATCCGAATCCATCTTAGCCTATGTGAGAAATCGCCATTCGCTATCACTCGCAAACCTGATTCAACTGGGGGCAAAACTGGGGGCATATTTTGAATTTTTCCGCCTAAAAATACCGTCCTAGAGCCAAGTCAAAATGTTCTTTGGACATTTTGACTTGCTGCGAAACATTGACCGCTTCGCGCCCTCCCGCCAACGAGCACCCGGGTTACAACGGGAGCTCGTCGAACGTAATCAAATCAGTGGCAAGCCCGTCAGCACTCGAAGATGAAACATTAGATCGAGCGCAGGGCCCAGCAGACAACCCGCGCGGTAATTTCGAAATTATCCATGGTGAGTCCATCGATTGGCGAAAGACCTTTTAGTCGCTCATGAGGTTTACACAGCGCCCGATATAGCCTCCATGCATCCACATCCGGAGACCGCGTTAATACCGTGAGCACCAACTTGTGCCGTAACGGATCAAGCTGCCAATCGGGAATGCGCTGACCACGATTCCCCAAGCTCAGGGACAGAAGACGTCGAGCCTTAATATCACGATTGATCTGATCGCGGGATTTGCCTGCCAGTCTGGCGAAGACCAGCAGCGGCAAATTACTCGAAGCTTCAAACGTGGCCAACATTTCGGCCCGTTCACGCTGGATTTCAGACACGTGAGAGTTGTGAGGTTTTTCAGTCCGTATTAGAGCGGGCACAACAGACGATTGGTTGGGCCCAATGGGGTCTTTCTCGCTACTGTCCAGCATCGTCGATGAGACGGTCGCCGATGCAAAGCTGCTGCTGTACAGAACGGCATTTCCCTTCGCGTTTTCCAGTAAGGGCAGCGAAGCTGCGCCCTCTAAACGAATAGTCAGCGGAGAGCTTGCTGCTTTCGGTTTCCCCTGCCCCCAAAGGTCCAATCTATTCGCCCAATCCTGCATCATGGTCCGACGCTGCTCGATATATTCCGCGTGGTTGTAGGCCGCACTCACCTTGTCTGGATCGGCATGAGAAAGCTGCGCGTCGACCCATACCTTGGGGTAGCCAATCTCATTTAGCGCCGTCGAAATCGTCGCCCTCATCCCATGCCCGGTCAGTTGGTCGGCATAGCCCATTCGACGCAACGCTCCATTCAAGGTGTTCTCGCTAATGCGTTTGCTTAGGTCACTTCGGTGCGCGAACAAGTAACGCTGCGCGGGGATAACTTGGCTCAGCATCTCGCGCACTATTTCAAGCGCCTGGACCGAGAGCGGGACGATGTAAGGCGGTATATTTGCGACCTGCTTGCCTGGCTTCCGCATAGCTAACTGGAGTTGCTTCACCACCTCCGCCGGTATGATCCATAACCGCTGCTCCAGATCAAACTGGTCGGGTGTCGCCAAACGCAGCTCGCCGGTACGCACCCCCGTTAGCAGCAACAAGCGAAGACCTAGTCGTGTTTGGATTGCGCCACCGTAGTTTCGAAGAGCAATCATCAACGCAGGTAGCTCGTCCATACGAAGAAATGGATTGTGTCCAACCGGAGGTTTGGGGATTGCGACAACATCGAGGTCCGACGCGGGATTTTGTTCCAGCCCCTCCACCTTCACCAGGGCGTATCGGAACAATTGCTTGAACCAGGTCCGACATTTTTCGGCCGTGGTTAAGGCCTTACGTTGTTCGATTCCACTCAGTAGGTGCATCAAGTCGTGGCGATTGATGTCGTAGATGGAGCGCCGGCCGAGCGTTGGCAGGACATCTTTTTTAAAGATTCTCAAGATCTGCGAGAGTGTGCTCTGGCGCCCCTCCTTCAGGCTCAGCCTGCGGAACGCGACCCATTGATCAAACACCGCTTCAAAGATGTGCTCTGCTGCATTACGCACAGAACGACGCTGCTGTTTACGATGCTCATAAGGATTGATGCCTTGAGCAACCAAGGTTCGCGCCTCATCACGGCGTCCACGCGCGTCTTTGAGACTGATCTGCGGGTAACTGCCCAGGGACATGCGCTTCTGCTTGCCTGCCCAGTAGTACCTGAAATACCAGATCTTTCCCCCGCGGGCCGTCACATTGAGCGCAAGCCCATCCGTGTCGCCGAGGGAGTAATCGTTGCCGGTAATTCTGGCTTGCCGAACGGTGGTATCCGAGAGTGCCATAGCGAGCTCCTGATCAGAGTCAGGGCCAGATGCTCATCTCACGATCCAAGCTGCTCCAGCAACAAACCGATTCAGTGCGCGTCCGAATTCAAGACTCTCATTCGGGACTCAATTCAGGACTTAAACGCACTGGATGGTGCTGGATTTCAGTGGTTCCCGCCGGAACGAAAAAAGGACCCGAAGGTCCTGATTTCAATCACTTACAGAATTCAGTGGAACTCTGCAGCGCAATATTTGGAGCGGGAAACGAGACTCGAACTCGCGACCCCGACCTTGGCAAGGTCGTGCTCTACCAACTGAGCTATTCCCGCATCTTGGTAATGGCCGCCATTCTATAGACTCAAATGGCGACGTCAACCCTTTGATTCAAAACTTATTTCTCATCCGTTGTGGTTCGTAGATGCGGCCATGCAGCGCGCAGATATTGCACCATCGACCACAACGTCAGCCCAGCCGCAACCATCAACAGCACATAACCGAGAACGACCCAAAAGGTAAATGCAGGAGGATTGGCGAGAAGAATTACCAGCGCAACCATCTGTGCGGCAGTTTTCCACTTGCCCAGATTCGACACCGCTACCTGAGCACGCGCGCCCAGCTCTGCCATCCATTCGCGCAGGGCAGAGATGACGATCTCGCGGCCAATGATGACAGCGGCTGGCAGGGTCAACCAAAAATTGGCATGCGCCTGCACCAGCAGCACCAAGGCCACCGCCACCATCAGCTTGTCTGCCACTGGATCGAGAAATGCACCAAACGGTGTGCTCTGCTCCAACCGACGCGCAAGATAACCGTCCAGCCAGTCCGTCGCAGCGGCCAGCGCAAACACGGAACTCGCCGCCATGTAGCTCCAGTAGTAGGGCAAATAGAACAGCAGAATGAAGATCGGAATCAGCAAGACACGTAAAACGGTGATCAGATTAGGGATATTCATCGGCACAACTGGCTACGAGGTGAACGAGCATTCTACTCGCTGTGCAGGTTTGCATAAATCGACTCTGCGAGCTTTTTACTGATTCCGGGTGCTTTAGCGATCTCTTCGATGCTGGCACGGGATAACTCCTGCAAACCGCCAAAGTGCTTGAGCAGATCGCGCCGACGCGTTGGCCCTACCCCGGCGACGCCTTCGAGCGTCGAGGTACGGCGGGTTTTACCGCGTCGTGCGCGATGTCCCGTGATCGCAAATCGGTGAGCTTCGTCACGAATTTGCTGAATCAAATGCAATGCGGGCGAATCGCCCTTCAACGTAAATTCATGGGCTGCGTCATTCAGATACAGGGTTTCAAAGCCTGCTTTGCGCGTAGCCCCCTTGGCGATACCCAGCAAAATGAGATCGGGCACGGCCAATTCGCTCATCACATCGCGAGCCATGGACAACTGGCCCTTGCCACCGTCGACAATCAAGATATCAGGGAGTTTTCCCTCGCCGTCCTTTATCTTGCCGAAGCGACGAGTCAGCGCCTGGTGCATCGCTGCATAGTCGTCCCCAGCCGTGATGCCTTCAATGTTGTAGCGACGATAATCGGATTTAATCGGCCCTTCTGGCCCAAACACCACACAGGATGCCACCGTTGCTTCACCACTGGAATGGCTGATGTCATAGCATTCCAGGCGAAGTGGTGACTCGTCCAGCTTGAGCACTTCGGCTAGCGCTTCGAAGCGTGCGGCCATGTGTTGTCGATTGGCAAGCCTGGCGCCCAATGCCTGTTCGGCGTTAGTCACCGCCAGTTGTTGCCAACGAGCACGAGTGCCACGCACTCGATGGCTGATGGACAATTCGCGTCCGCGCGATGCTTCGATGGCCTCGATCAGTGCCGGAAAATCCTCATTGACCACGTTTACGATGATCTCGTTTGGCAGCTCACGGTCGGTGCCACCCAGGAAATACTGTGCCAAGAACGCCGACATTACCTCGCCGACTTCTTCCTCAATACCCACTTGCGGAAAGAAATTCTTGCTACCTAGGACTCGTCCGCCACGCACGCTGATCAAGTGTACGCAGGCGCCACCAGGATTTATGAACGCAGCGACTACATCGACATCGCCGGTGCCGCCGTCCATGCTCTGCTGATCCTGGACACGACGCAGCAGGCCAATCTGGTCGCGCAGTTCGGCCGCGTGCTCGAAATTGAGTTCGGTGGCGGCTTTTTCCATCAGCATGTTCAACTCGTCGGTCAACGCGTTGCTACGCCCCTCAAGAAACATCACCGAGTGACGCACATCTTCGGCGTACACCTGCGGCTCGACAAATCCCACACAGGGTGCCTTGCAGCGCTTGATCTGGTATTGCAGACACGGCCGGGTGCGGTTCTTGTAAAAACTGTCTTCGCACTGCCGAACCAGAAAGGTCTTCTGCATCAGGCTCAAACTTTCTCGAATTGCGCCTGCACTCGGATAAGGACCGAAGTAACGACCTTTGGCCTTTTTGGCGCCACGATGAATGCTTAGTCGGGGGAATTCGCCATCTGATAAATGCACATAAGGGTAGGACTTATCGTCACGTAGAAGAATGTTATAGGGCGGACGCGATTCCTTGATCAGCGTCTGCTCCAACAATAACGCCTCGGTTTCATTGGCGGTAATAGTGGTTTCTATCTGCGCGATGCGAGCGACCAAGGCGCCTGTCTTGGGGGCGTGCCCGGTCTTTCGGAAATAACTGGCAAGGCGTTTCTTCAGATTTTTGGCTTTACCGACATACAGCAGCCGCGCCTCGGCGTCGAACATCCGATACACGCCAGGACGACCACTGCAGGTAGAAAGGAAAGCACTGGGATCGAACGATTGAGTCATTTCAGGCGCTGGCATCGACCATGCCGTGACGGACAGCCAACAAAGCCAGCTCGACATCGCTGCCAATCGAGAGCTTTTCGAAGATGCGGTAACGGTAGGTGTTCACGGTTTTCGGGGAGAGGCACAACCTGTCAGAGATTGTCTGTACTTTCTGGCAGCCGACAATCATCAAGGCGATCTGGATTTCGCGCTCAGACAACAGGTCGAACGGAGAATTACTGGTTTGCGGCTGGAATGATTTAAGCGCTAGCTGCTGAGCAATTTGCGGGCTGATGTAACGCTGCCCAGCGAACACCAAACGGATGGCTTGAACCATTTCGGTCAGCCCCGCGCCTTTAGTCATGTAACCCGCGGCACCGGCCTGTAACAATCGGGTGGGAAAAGGATCGTCCTCGCAAACAGTCACTGCCACCACTTTAATATCAGGATGACTCCTCAGCATTTTGCGCGTTGCCTCAAGCCCGCCGATGCCGGGCATCTTGACGTCCATCAGCACTACATCGGGCTTAAGTTCCCGGGCTTTCTTAAGGGATTCTTCACCAGAGTCAGCCTGACCAACGACTTGCAGACCGTCAATATCGGCCAACATGCGCGTGATACCTGTTCGAACCAGATCATGGTCGTCGACAACCAGCACCCTAATCAAGCAGACACCTCGCGAAGCAATTTATGACGAATACTCGTCACCTTAACAAAAACGATGGCCGGGACCCAGCTTGATGCAGTCCCCGCACTGTCATGCTGAAAAAGATATGACGTGTCGACAACGTACCATCACCCACAACATTCGTTGCAAGAATATTCAAACGTACGCTTGTGATTGCAGACACTTGTCATTCTTCTGTAGTCGGCTTTTTCTGCACCGCGTATGGGCCCGATAGCTCAGCCAAGGTCGTGGTCAAGCGCCGTATAGCGTCTTGATGCTCTTTGTCCAACGACCGGTAACTGCCTAGCACCCATTCCTCCACCTGACTGAGGTGATCAAGCGAAACCGGCGTGCGTGTGCCAGTTAGCACATATAAAACATCGACACCCCTGCGAGCAACGGCTGCCAGATAATCAGCCTTGGGAGCGCGGTGACCGCTTTCGTATTTCCCCTGAGCATTGGCTTCGACCCCTCCAATTTCACCAAATGCCTTCTGAGAAAGTCCCAGCCGGTCTCTTTCTTTTCTAAGTCGGACGCCTATTCCACTCATTTGAATGCATAACCCTGTTGACCCCATCCGTACGAATGGTAGAATCCAGATAAAATTAAACTGACTTGAGCGGTTTTGAACTATGCCCGGAATCCGCACCGCAGCACAAGCCAAGGCTTGGCTCGAACAACAAGGTAAATCTGTTCAAGAGTTTGCTCGGGAAAATAATGTCGACCCAGCAACGACTTACCAAATTCTTTCGGGTCGCAAAAAGGGCCGCAGGGGGGAGGCGCACAAAGTCGCAGTGCTTTTGGGCATGAAGATAGGGGTGATACCGTCACCCGACGACAACGATATTGATGACGTGCGAGCCGAGAAGTAATGGACTGCCTCGTGCTCAAGGTGTCGCAGGATGACTGCTCGGCATCACACGACGCACTCCATCCAAAAAAGCGCCACGTCCTCCCTCACGACTGAATACCCGTGCCGCAGGTAAAGCTCCTTTGCTGGGTTGCTTTTGAAAACCTTCAATCGCGCACGGTTGTAACCATGGCTGCGCGCAATCTCAGCGATGCGCTGCATGACCCAGGTACCTATGCCCTCTCCCCGATAGGGCTCAACCAACTGAACATCGCGCAAATAGAGATAGTCGGACTCGACCGTAAACCCGAAAAAGCCTACGGGTTTGGCTGACTTGTGGATGATGAAGGTCTGGCGCGACAACCATTCTTGGTCGAACGCGCGTTGCTGCCAGATCAAACCGTATTGAGCGTAATAGGGCCGCATGTTGACTCGCGTCAGTTCACGGGCAAACGGCAGATCTTCATGTCCCGCGACGCGAAGCGTTAGCCCCACGATGGATTTTTCAGTCATCACGGCACCACTCATCAGTCAATGGCTCGATATACGCCGCCCAGTTGCCATCCCGACACGTGGCGATGAGCAAGCGGTCGCCTTCGCCTTCGACTACCGCGATCTGCTCGCCATCAGTTCCCCAAATTACACTTGCACCGGCCGATTGCCATCCTCCGGTCGGACCTCCGTGGTTAGCCATCATCACAACCATCTTGTGCTCGCGTGCATAGCCGGCGAGCACTTCGCAATCAGCTACATAACCGTTTCTGGAAATAAGCACGCTCGCCGCATACACATCAGCGCCTGCTTGCACGGCCTCTTGCACATGGATCGGCTGATTGAAATCCGCGCAAACGGCCAATGCAATCTGATCATGATTGATACTCAGTAGAACGCCGCCATCACCGGCGGTGAAGATGGCTTCTTCGCCCGGATGCAAATGCCGTTTGGTGTAACAACCAACACGCCGATGGCCATCGAAGATCAGCGCAGCAATCAAAATGTCTTGTGCGTTAGCGCCTTTAACAGGCGCTCCCACCACCGTCAGCATCGCGCTCTGTATCGCGAGGTCACGCAGCGGTTCGAGCCTGTCGTCGCTTGGGTTAATCGCCAGAGCGCGAGCCAACGACGGCTCGTAACCTGTCAATGAAAGCTCTGGGAACAGCAAAAATTGCGCGCCGTGCCGGGCAGCCTGATGCATGAAGCGCAGATGTTTTTGCACATTGGCCTTGATATCACCTGCGACCACGGCGATCTGTGCGATCGCATAAATCCTGACACTCATCCCGTCATTCCCTTGATTGTGCGGCTCTTATAGAAGCGTGGTATTCAACAGCACGCACCTTACCGATAAATCAACGATTTTTCTGACTCAAGCAAACAAATCGCCAACGCAACCGATACCTATGCCCTTGATTGATATTTCCAATTGAACTGAGACACGGGCTTGAAGTAAGCTCACGTCCACTCAACGGAGACAGACCATGTTGCCTTCCACTCCCTCTCAGCTTTGCCGAATCGCCGACGCCACGCGTCTGGTTGCGCAAGCCGCTGCCTGGGATGCAAGCAATCAGGCTGCGCCCCGCGCTTCTTATTTTTATGGGTATTGGTTTAGCCACTGGCGCGCCTGATACCTAACCGGCGCCCATTACTCAGGGGACGCCAACCAGAGAACTCTCTACCCCCGGTCGGCTACCCGACCGGGGGTTTTGTTTTTTCAGCCTTCGAAAACTTAACGATTGAATCGAGGATCACGACATGAACGACAACCGCTACTACCGCAACGACGTCCACTTCGCATGGCGATTTAGCAACCTCCGTTCGGGCCAGCCAGCCGCCTCCGATCGGTCATTTATAGGTGGCAGCCATACCCAAACAGCCAGCCCGACCCACTGTCGAACACCCCAGTAGACCCGCGCGGGAGCATGCCCGCCGGCCAGGAAGCCAGAACATGAATTCGTCCGTCGCCACAAACAGCTTGTCAGACCTTGAGTCCAACCCTGTGACTCTGATTGACATCAACCCTGCCCCACAACGCTTGCCCAGCGCTTTGCAGCTTAAGAACCAACTGCCGCTCGACGCCGCACTGATCCAACAGGTCGCAGCCCACCGCCAGTCAGTTCGCGCGATCCTTAATGGTGAAGACTCCCGATTGCTAGTGATCGTCGGCCCTTGCTCGATCCATGACCCTCAATCGGCGCTTGAATACGCCCAACGCCTGGCTGAACTGTCGACCGAGGTCAGCGACCAAATGCTACTGGTCATGCGCGCCTACGTTGAAAAGCCGCGGACCACAGTCGGCTGGAAAGGTCTCGCATACGACCCGCGCCTTGATGGCAGCGACGACATGGCAGGCGGTTTGACGCTCTCTCGTCATCTCATGCGCGAAATACTACGGCTGGGCTTGCCTGTCGCCACCGAACTGCTGCAACCCATGGCTGCTGGTTACCTGGATGACCTGTTGAGCTGGGTGGCCATCGGTGCGCGCACCACCGAATCGCAGATCCATCGCGAAATGGCCAGCGGCCTGGAGATGCCTGTAGGGTTCAAAAATGGCACCGATGGAGGCATAACCATTGCCTGTGACGCCATCCGCTCGGCCGCTCATCCACATCGTCACTTCGGGATTGATCGCCAGGGCCATCCGGCAATTATCGAAACGCAGGGTAACCCCGACACCCACATCGTGCTACGCGGGGGGCACAGCGGTCCGAATTACGACGTAAAAAGCATCGCCCAGGTCAACGCAAGCCTGGTGAAGAACCGCACAGCGGCGCGGATCATGGTCGATTGTAGTCACGCCAACAGCGGCAAAGACCCATTGCGCCAGCCGGCTGTGTTCAATGATGTTCTCGACCAGCGTTTAAAGGGCGATAACAGCCTGATCGGCATGATGCTGGAGAGCCATTTGTTCGAAGGCTGTCAGCCGTTGAGCGAGGCGATGAGCTATGGCGTTTCGGTGACCGACGGTTGCCTGGGCTGGGCTGCCACGGAGCAGCTGTTGCGTCAGGCGGTAAGCAAGCTGCGTTACAGGTAACAAACGGAAACGGGAAGCTGGCCGATGACGCGTAGCCGGCTTCCCCATCGGATGTCGTTCCTGACTGGGCAATCACGTGCTCATTCAGACCACATCCGTACGAAACAACCCCGCAGCCTCAAGGATTTCGCGCATGGTGCGGTGGTCTCTCACCTGGGTACTGAAATCGATTGGCCTTCAAGCGTGAGCAAAGCTTGTCGACAGATTGAGCCACGCAGATGCTTGGCGACAACAGCTTTCTGCTCTTAATCCTTCCAGTCGATATCGTCATTGGCCAACACACTCAATAGACGATTCATCATGCACACGGAAGTGACGACGAAATACCCCATCCTGCTGGTTCATGGCCTCTTTGGCTTTGATCGCATCGGCAACTTCGACATGTTTTACGGCATTGAGGACGCACTGGAGAACGCCGGCTGTCGAACATATGTCCCCGCGCTCTCAGGTGCGCACAACAATGAGACACGTGGCGAACAACTGCTGGCGCAAATCGAGCGTTTTTTGAAAAGGACGGGCTTTACCAGGGTCAACCTGTTTGGTCACAGCCAGGGCGCACTGACCTCTCGCTACGCAGCGGCAAAACGACCTGACCTGATTGCGTCGGTTACCTCCATCAGCGGCCCCAACCACGGCTCGGAAGTGGCCGACCGTCTACGCTTGGCCTTTGAACCAGGTGCCCTGCCCGAGACAATTGCCGCAGCATTGACCAAAGGTTTCTCGCAATTTCTCGCACTGATCAGCAGCAACGCAACATTGCCACAAGATCCGATAGAGGCCCTTGATGCACTCACCACCGCAGGTGTCGCTAAATTCAACAACAAGTACCCGCAAGGCCTGCCCCCGAACTGGGGCGACGAAGGACCGGAATGGGTCAACGGCGTCGGCTACTATTCCTGGAGCGGGTGCATCACTGACACACTTCTTGGCGAAGGCAAAAACGGCCTCGACCCGTTGCACCTGGCTTGTCGCAGCTACGCTCTATTATTCGATAGAGAAAAGGACTTCAATGACGGACTGGTCGGCCGTTTCAGCTCACACCTGGGTAACGTCATTCGCTCTGACTACCCAATGGACCACGTTGACACGATCAACCAAACCGCGTCGCTGGTGCGCAAAAACGTTGATCCTATCAAGCTTTATATCGAGCACGCTGTCAGGCTCAGTAACAAAGGTTTGTAGAACAGGAGGTTGATTCCCCGTAGCAGAAACGCTCAGGAACTTTCTCGAGAAAAACCCTCCTTAATCCGGTAGGCTCTTCCTTTTTTTCACAGGAGTACTCCAAATGGCCAAAGCCACTGCCCGCCACATCCTCGTTTCAAGCGAAGAGAAATGCAACGAACTCAAAGCTCAAATCGAAGGCGGTGCTGATTTTGCCGAGGTTGCAAAATCCAACTCCAGCTGCCCATCCAGCCGTCAAGGTGGCGATCTGGGTTCGTTCGGTCCAGGACAAATGGTCAAAGAATTCGATACTGTCGTGTTCAGCGCACCTGTCAACGTCGTCCAAGGGCCGGTGAAGACACAATTTGGTTATCACCTGCTTGAAGTGACCAGCCGTCAGGATTAATCCTGGCGCACCGCTCATCGCAAATGGCCCGCCCTTATAAAGCGGGCCGTTCGCATTTTTATCATGTAAAAACTGGCGCTCTATCGATTCCGGCAAAGAAATTGCTTCGATTATGCGCATATCGTGCAGATCACACCTTGCGGTATTTAAAGCGGCAGCGACACTATGTCAGCGTCATAATCCACACGTAGTATGCGGTTACAAAGAGCACCGGAAATCCGCTACCTTGGCACTAGAGGTAACGAACAAGAATAAGTCGGACGACTGCGGGGCAGGCCATCACTGCTTGCCCGTGACCCTCAAACCCTGATGCTTTGCTTCGGGCATCAGTCAGGATTCGTTTAATGCGTTTTGTTTTTTCATCGCTGATAGTTGCCACACTGGCCTTAGTCTCGGGTTTTCAATCCTTGTCCGCCGCCCCCCTACACGCATTGACCGTCTACGGAGAGGCGCCCCGCTATCCTGCAAATTTCCAGCACTTTGATTACGTCAACGCGGATGCCCCAAAAGGCGGCAGCATGCGCCGCTCGGCGCTGGAAATCGGTCAGTTTGACCACATCATGCCGTATCTCGACAAAGGCACCGGCGTCTCGCAAGTCAACGGTTTGCTGTACTCGCCTCTTGCCGTGCGTTCGCTGGACGAGCCCTACACGGTCTATGGTTTGGTGGCGCAGAAAATGGAGCGCGGTGCCGATGGCATGTCGTTGCGTTTCATTTTGAACCCCAAAGCGCGTTTTGCTGATGGCACTCCGATAACCGCCGATGACGTTCGTTACACTTACAACCTGTTGATGACTCAAGGCAGCCTGTCTTACAGGACCGAGTTCGAAGACGTCAAAGGTGTGGAGGTCGAATCCCCAACCCAAGTGCGTTTTGACTTCAAAAGCAATCAAAACCGCACCCTGCCACTGGACCTCGCCTCTCTGCCGGTTTTCCCCGAACACTGGTGGAAAACCCGCGACTTCGCCGACGCTGGCAATTTTGAAATCCCCCTCGGTAGCGGCCCTTACCGCATCGCCAAGGTCGATGCCGGACGCAGTATCACCTTCGAGCGCAATACCGATTGGTGGGCCAAAGACCTGCCCGTCACCCGAGGCATGTACAACTTCGATCATTTCAGCGTCGAGTACTTCGGCGACATCGACGTTGCCCGACAAGTGCTGCGCGGCGGCGGCTACGACTACAACCGAGAGTTCTCGGCTACCGGCTATTCCATCGGCTACGACAGCGATGCCTTGACCGAAGGTCGCCTGCAACGAGCGCATTTGGCCAAGGGCTCGGTGCAAAGCTCCCAAGGCTTCGTTTTCAACCTGGACCGCGCGAAATTCCAGGACCGTCGCGTGCGTCAGGCATTGGCGATGCTCTGGGATTTTGAGTGGACCAACAAACAGATGATGCGCAACGTCTACATTCGCCAGAGCAGTTATTTTTCCAACAGCGATCTGGCCGCAACGCAGTTACCCACAGAATCCGAGCTGAAGATTCTCGAACCCTTGCGCGGGCAGATCCCGCCGGAAGTGTTCACCACGGTATTCCAGACGCCGAAAACCGACGGCACCGGTTTCATCCGTGACAAACAGCTGCAAGCACTGCAGTTACTGGAAGAGGCAGGCTGGATGCCCAAGGGCGATCACCTGGTCAATGCCGACGGCGAGCCGCTGAGCTTCACCTTTCTTAACGGCCAGAGCGGTTTTGAAAAAATCCTCCTGCCCTACAAGCGCAATTTGGCGCAGATCGGTATCGACTTCGAAATCCGCCGCATCGACTCGGCGCAGTACCTGAACCGGGTCATGGCCCGCGATTACGACATGATCGTCACCGGTTATGGTGTGTCGACCTCGCCAGGGGTGGAGCTGTACAACAACTTCGGCTCCAAAGTGGCGAAGGACCCTGGCTCCAGCAATTACATGGTGTTGCAGGACCCGGCCATCGACACACTCATCAATGGACTGGCTACGGCTGACAACAAACCGACCATGATTGACTACGCCCACGCGCTGGATCGAGTCATGCAGTGGGGCTACTACTGGATTCCCAACTATTACCCGCCGGGCTCTTCGACCGTATGGTGGAACCGCTTCGGCATCCCGAAAGTGCAAGCGCGCAACAGTGAAGCCATCGACACCTGGTGGGAAATCAGCCCTCAAGCCCTGACCAATGAGCAGTTCGCCAAACAGCGTGGCGCTTCGGCCAGCCCCTCGGAGGTGAAGTAATGCTCGGTTATCTGTTGCGGCGTCTGTTGCTGATCATTCCGACCCTGTTTGCCATTTTGCTGGTCAACTTCTTTATCGTGCAGGCAGCGCCGGGCGGTCCGGTGGAACAAGCCATTGCCAAGCTGCAAGGAGTCGCCGGAGGTTCTATTGGCACCGGCCACACCGAAACCATGAATGCCGGGCAGTCCCGCGCCAGCCGTGGCTTGGACCCTAAGCTCATCGAGGACATCAAGCACCAGTATGGCTTTGATAAACCCTTGCACGAACGTCTGTGGCTGATGCTCAAGAGTTACGCGCGCCTTGATTTTGGCAACAGTTTTTTCCGCGGAGCCAAGGTCACAGACCTGATCCTGCAAAAAATGCCGGTGTCTATCTCGCTGGGGTTATGGGCGACCCTGATTACCTATCTGGTGTCCATTCCGCTTGGCATTCGCAAGGCAGTCAAGCACGGTAGCCATTTCGACATCTGGAGCAGCACGGCAATCATCATCGGTTATGCCATGCCAGCGTTCCTGTTTGCGATGTTGCTGGTGATGGTGTTTGCCGGTGGCACCTCCTTGAACTGGTTCCCGGTGCGCGGGCTGGTCTCGGAGAACTTCGATCAAATGACCACGGTCGGCAAGATCGCCGACTACTTCTGGCACCTGGTGTTGCCGGTGACGTCGCTGGTGATCGGTGGTTTCGCGACACTGACCATTCTCACCAAGAACTCCTTCCTGAATGAAGTCACTCGCCAATATGTCGTGACCGCACGCGCCAAGGGCCTGAGCGAACGCCGTGTGCTGTACGGGCATGTATTCCGCAATGCCATGCTGCTGGTAGTCGCGGGCATCCCGCAGGCATTCATTGGCGTGTTCTTCGCAGGTTCCTTGCTGATCGAGGTGATTTTTTCGCTCGATGGCCTGGGCCGCATGAGTTATGAAGCCGCAGTCTCACGAGACTATCCGGTGGTGTTCGGCTCGTTGTTCATCTTCACCTTGTTCGGGCTACTGATAAAACTGGTGGGCGACATTTGCTACACCCTGGTCGACCCCCGAATTGACTTCAGCGCGAGGAATGCCTGATGCGCAGATTGTCTCCGGTGGCTCGCCGTCGTTTCGAGCGTTTCCGTAACAATCGTCGTGGCTGGTGGTCTCTGTGGCTGTTTTGCGGCCTGTTTCTGCTCAGTCTGGGTGGCGAATTGATCGCCAACGACAAACCCCTGGTGCTCAGTTATCAACACTCGTTGTACTTTCCTGCCTTCAAACGCTACACCGAGCAAGAGTTCGGTGGTCAACTGCCATTCCAGCCAGACTACCGCAGCGAATACGTCCAACAACTGATCAAAAAAGGCGACGGCTGGATGATGTTTCCACCGATCCCCTTCAGTGATGACACGCCCAATTACGACCTGAACAAACCGGCGCCGAGCCCGCCCTCCTCAGTCAATTGGCTGGGCACCGATGACCAGGCCCGAGACGTCTTGGCGCGGGTGATTTTTGGCTCGCGAGTGTCGATTTTGTTTGCGTTGGCGTTGACCGTCATCAGTGCGCTGATTGGCATTGCCGCTGGCGCGCTGCAAGGCTATTACGGTGGCTGGGTGGACTTGATCGGCCAGCGACTGCTGGAGGTTTGGTCCGGGCTGCCGGTGCTGTACCTGTTGATCATCCTGTCGGGCTTCGTCGAACCCAACTTCTGGTGGCTGCTGGGGATCATGGCGCTGTTTTCATGGCTGGCGCTGGTCGATGTGGTGCGTGCCGAGTTTTTGCGTGGACGCAACCTGGAATACGTCAAAGCCGCCCGCGCGCTGGGCCTGGACGACAGCAAAGTGATCATGCGGCACATCCTGCCCAATGCGATGAACGCAACCTTGAGTTACCTGCCCTTTATTCTGACCGGCGCAATCTCGACCTTGACCGCCCTGGATTTCCTTGGCTTCGGCATGCCAGCGGGCAGCGCGTCACTGGGCGAGCTGATCGGCCAGGGCAAGCAGAATCTGCAAGCGCCCTGGCTGGGCCTTACCGCATTTTTCACCTTGGCGCTGATACTGTCGCTGCTGGTTTTCATAGGCGAGGCGCTGCGTGACGCCTTTGACCCGAGGTCCTGACATGTCTGAGAGCCTGATCCAAATACGTGACCTGTCGGTGTCCTTCAGCGGCAATACAGTGGTCAAAAACCTGAGCCTGGACATCCCGGCCGGCGAATGCCTGGCCTTGGTGGGAGAATCGGGCTCCGGAAAATCGGTGACAGCGCACTCGATCCTGCAACTACTGCCCCAGGCGGGCACTGTCAGCACCGGCAGCATCCGCTATCGAGGGCAAGAGCTGCTGGGCGCCGACGGCAAACTGTTGCGCGAGATTCGCGGCAACCAGATCGCCATGATCTTCCAGGAGCCAATGACCTCGCTCAACCCGCTGCACACGGTGTCCAAGCAGATCGGCGAAACCCTGCTACTGCATAAAGGCATGACCGGTCGAGCAGCACAAAAACGCATCCTTGAATTACTCGAACTGGTCGGCATCCAGAACGCCAAGAAGCGCCTCAAAGCCTATCCGCATGAACTGTCTGGCGGGCAGCGGCAACGGGTAATGATCGCCATGGCGCTGGCCTGCGAGCCAGAATTGCTAATCGCCGACGAGCCCACCACGGCGCTCGACGTCACGGTACAGCGCAAGATACTGCTGCTGCTCAAAGAGCTGCAACAACGCTTGAACATGTCGTTATTGTTGATCAGCCATGACTTGAATCTGGTACACAGCATCGCTCAGCGGGTCTGCGTGATGCGCGCAGGCGAGATCGTCGAGCAGTCCAACTGCCATTCGTTGTTCCAACACCCCCAGCACCCCTACAGCCAACTGCTGCTCGACGCAGAACCTGCGGGCGAGCCGCTGCCCCGGGATACGCGCGAGAAGGTGTTGGAAGTCGACAACCTGCGGGTCTGGTTCTCGTTGGGCGGCGGGATCTTTCGCCGTCATAAGGAATACCTCAAAGCGGTGGATGACATCAGTCTGAGCATCGAACGCGGTAAAACCCTCGGCATTGTCGGTGAATCGGGCTCAGGAAAATCGACACTTGGTCAGGCAATCCTGCGCTTGCTGGAATCACGTGGCAGTATCCGTTTCAGGGGCCAGTCGCTGGACACCCTCAATCAGAAACAAATGCGCCCTTGGCGCAAGCAGATGCAAGTGGTGTTTCAGGACCCCTATGGCAGCCTCAGCCCGCGTATGTCGGTGGCGCAGATCATCAGTGAAGGGCTGGAAGTACACAGCCAACTGGACAAGATCAGCTGTGAGAGCGAAGTCATTCGGGTGCTGGAAGAAGTCGGCATCGACCCGTTGAGCCGACATCGTTATCCCCATGAGTTTTCCGGCGGGCAGCGGCAACGTATCGCAATCGCCCGTGCGCTGGTCCTTAAACCTGCCCTGATACTGCTGGATGAGCCGACGTCTGCACTGGATCGTACTGTGCAGAAACAGGTGGTTGCCTTGTTGCGCCAATTGCAGGAGAAACACGGCCTGACGTACCTGTTCATCAGCCATGATCTGGCGGTGGTCAGGGCGCTGGCCCATGACTTGATCGTGGTCCAGGACGGCAAGGTGGTCGAACGCGGCGCCAGCCATGATGTATTCGATGCCCCTCAGCATCCCTACACCAAAGAGTTATTGGCAGCGGCACATCCGGGGTTCAACTGAAAACACCCACAGCAGTCTGCGCGGCCAGGTGCCGAAGAGAGTAACGACGGAACAGTGCATGAAAGACAGCGACAGCCTCAAGGATTACCGACGCGTACGGCGACTTGCGATCCGTTCGTTGTTCGAAATCATCGAGCAGTCCAGTGAAGGTACTGTCATCGTCGACAAGCAAGCCCGGATCGTCTGGATCAATGAGCGCTATGCAAAGCGCTTCGGCCTGCAAGACGCCGGCCAGGCTGTGGGCCAACCCTGTGAACAGGTGATCCCCGGCAGTTTGTTACGCCAGGTCGCGAGCAAGGGTCAGCCGATCTTGCTCGACATAATGGACACGGCAAAAGACCCGTTGGTGGTCATGCGCCTGCCGATTCATGACGATCTCGGCGAGGTGATTGGAGCCATTGGCTTTACCCTGCTCGATGAGCTGCATGCCTTGTGCCCGTTGCTCAAGCGCTATCTGAGCATGCAGCAGGAACTGGCATCGACCCGTTCATTGCTCAGTGCGCGGCAGGCGAGATACAGCTTTGCGCACTTCATTGGCACCAGCGCACCGACCCTTGAGGTCAAGCGCCGGGCGCGCCGCAGTGCCAGCGCAGACTCGCCCGTGCTGCTGCAGGGTGAAACCGGCACCGGCAAGGAACTGCTCGCGCACGCCATTCACAACGCCTCGCCACGCGCCAGCAAACCCTTCGTCAGCATCAACAGTGCGGCGATCCCGGAGACGCTGCTAGAAGCCGAGTTTTTTGGTACAGCCCCCGGCACCTTTACGGGTACGGATCGCAAAGGGCGCGCTGGAAAGTTGCAGCTGGCACAAGGTGGCACGCTGTTTCTCGATGAGATCGGCGACATGCCCCTGCCCTTGCAAAGCAAATTGCTGCGGGTGTTGCAGGAAAAGGAGTACGAACCGATCGGCTCCAACCAGATGATCAAGAGCGACGTACGCTTGATTGCCACGACCTCTGCCGACCTTAAAGCGGCGATCAAACGCGGCGAGTTTCGTGCTGATCTGTTTTACCGCCTCAGCGTATTGCCGATTCAGGTCCCACCTCTGCGTGAGCGCCTGGACGATCTGCCCGCCCTCAGCGAAGCGATTCTTGAAGAGCTGCGCAGTCAGCATGAGCTCCAGCCCAATGCCATGAACGTACTCGCGCAGCACGCCTGGCCGGGCAATATTCGCGAACTGCGCAATGTGCTCGAACGTGCGGCGTTGCTCAGTGACGACTTGTTGCTGGATGCCCATGAAATCCGCGTGGCCATCGGCACGCTGATGCCTGTTGATGCAAAGGTGCCAGACACTTCACAACGCGACTGTCTGGAAACCTACAGCCAGGCCCGACAACGTTTTGACCGACAGCTTATTCAAGCGAAATTGGTCCAATGCGACGGCAACGTCATCCTCGCCGCTCAGCAATTGGGGTTGGGGCGTTCCACGCTGTACAAGAAGATGGCGGCGTTGGGTATCGCCGAGTCTCAATAAGGAGACTCTCCTCAAACACACTGTAACGATCTGAATAAAAGAAATTTTCTGTAGCCGCTACCGAAGGCTGCGATAAGGTCCAAACGACCTTTAGGGGCCATCTGCAACACGGGGCGCGCTGCGCACACCATCGAAGCCTTTGGCAGCTCATATCCCTTGTTTGCAGCGCGACAGCGCGGCGTCTGGGCCACGGGCGATCCCTTACAAGCATTGATCGTTGTGCATTGAGCGCTCGATCACTTGAAATCGCGACTGCGCACGTCCAGCCCAGTCAGCAACGGCGTAAGGTCAAACAGCCGTTGTGCGATCACATGACGCACGCCTTTCTGGTATTCGAAGCGACCGAAGACCTGCATCAGGTGCGACCCTACCAGTACTTTGCGCTGACGCTCGGCCAGATCCAGCCAGACCACCACGTTGATCATGCCGTGCTCGTCTTCCAGGGTCACAAAGGTCACGCCACTGGCAGTGCCGGGCCGCTGCCGGCCGACCACCAGCCCGGCCACGCTGAGGCTGCAACCATCCTCCAACGCCAACAGATCCCTGGAGCTGCGAAAGCGTTTGGCCACCAATTTTCTGCGCAGCAGCGCCAGCGGATGCGGGCCCAGCGTGGTACCGAGGGTCTGGTAATCCGCCATCAAATCCTGCGCCACGTTCGGTATAGGCAGCGCCACTTGCGGCTCGTCAACAGTGCCTTGATCGGTGAACAGCGGACGCTGAGCCTCGACGCCTGCGATCTCCCAGCGTGCTCGATGACGGTGGCCAATCAGGCCACGTAGCGCGCCGGAATCGGCCAGTGATTCACGAGCTCGATTGTCCAGCCCCGCGCGCACGCACAGATCGGTCGCATCGCTGAACGCCTTGTCTGCACGAGCGGTTTCGATGCGTTTGGCGTCTTCTTCGCGAAAACCGCGAATCATGCGCATGCCCATCCTGATCGCCAGGTTCTGGGTATGCTCGCGGTTTTCGACTGGCTCCAGCGAGCAATCCCAAGTGCTGTAACGCACGTCCACCGGCCGGATTTCGATGTGATGACGGCGAGCGTCCTGAAGCAATTGATCGGGGCTGTAGAAACCCATAGGCCAGCTGTTGATCAAGGCACAGGTGAACGCCGCTGGCTCATGGCATTTGAGCCAACAACTGGCGTAGGTCAGCAGTGCAAAGCTGGCGGCGTGTGATTCCGGGAAGCCGTAGCTGCCGAAGCCTTTTATCTGCTCGAAGATCCGGGTGATGAATGCCTCCTCGTAGCCATTGGCTTGCATGCGTTCGGCCAGGCGCTGACGATGCGGCTCCAGGCCACCATGACGCTTCCAGGCCGCCATGGAACGGCGCAACTGGTCCGCTTCGCCGGGGGTGTAATCAGCGGCAATCATGGCGACTTGCATGACTTGCTCCTGAAACAGCGGAACGCCCAGGGTTCGCTCGAAAACCTCTTTCAAACGAGGCGGATAGGTAATCGGTTCTTCGTCGTTACGCCGACGCAGGAACGGATGCACCATATCCCCCTGAATCGGCCCCGGCCGGACAATGGCGACTTCGATCACAAGGTCATAAAACTTTTCGGGTTTCAAACGCGGCAACATTGACATCTGCGCACGCGATTCGATCTGAAACACACCAATGGTGTCGGCGCGGCTGATCATCTCGTAGGTGGGTTTATCGTCCTGGGGAATGCTCGCCAGTGTCCATCTTTTATGCCGATGGAGTTCGACCAGATCGAAAGTGCGGCGCAACGCACTGAGCATGCCCAGAGCCAAAATGTCGACTTTGAGCAGCCCCACCAGGTCCAGATCGTCCTTGTCCCACTGAATGATCGTGCGATCGGCCATCGCCGCGTTTTCCACTGGCACCAGAGTTTGCAGGGGATGCTCGGAAATCACGAAGCCACCGGGGTGTTGTGACAGATGCCGAGGGAAGCCGATCAACTCGCCCGTCAGCGCCATGACCCGGCGCAGAATGGGGCTGTCCGGGTCGAATCCGCATTCGCGTAGGCGTTCGGCGGGCGGCGTGGAATCGCTCCAGCGACTGAAACAATCGGCCAGTGCATTGATCTGGTCAGGTGGCAACCCCAGCGCTTTGGCGACGTCCCTGACCGCGCCTGCTCCGTGGTAGGTGCTGGCGACGGCAGTCAGCGCCGCCCTGCCCCGGCCATAACGGCGAAACACGTACTGCAAGACTTCTTCCCGGCGCTCGTGCTCAAAATCCACGTCGATATCCGGCGGCTCATTGCGCTCGGTGGAGATGAAGCGTTCGAACAGCAGATCGGTCTTCTCAGGATTCAGCTCGGTAATGCCCAGCGCGAAACACACTGTCGAGTTGGCTGCCGAGCCCCGCCCCTGGCACAGAATGCTACGTTTACGGGCGAAGTCGACAATGTCCTGCACCGTGAGGAAGTAACTTTCGTACTTCATCTGGGCGATGGTTTTGAGTTCCTTTTCAATGTTCGCCCGAGCCTTGACGGGCACCCCGTCGGGCCAGCGTTTGCGAGCGCCGTCTTCGGTCAAGGTGCGCAGCCATGAGCTGGCAGTCTCTCCCTTGGGCACCAGTTCATGCGGATATTCGTAACGCAACTGGCCGAGGTCAAAGGTACAACGCTCGGCGATCCGTAGGGATTCAGCCAGCAACTGCGCAGGATAGAGGTCTGCCAGCAGCGGTTTTGGGCGCAGATGCCGCTCGCCATTGCTAAACAATCGATACCCGGCGTCGGCCACCGTGGTGTGGTGGGCAATAGCAGTCATGGTGTCCTGCAACGCACGGCGACCACGAGCATGCATGTGTACATCGCCACTGGCCACGGCAGGAATGCCAGCCTCACGCCCTAGAGCCAACAATTGCGCAAGGCGTTTTTCGTCATCGGGCCCGCGATGCAACTCGACACCCAGCCATAAGTGATCGGGAAATATCCCACGCAGCCATTGCCCTTGCTCCTGCAAGCGGCTAGCTGGTTCGTTCAGGTCCGGCATCCATAAAGCCAACAGGCCGCTTATGGACGGAGTGAAATCCTCGCGCAACAGCCGATATTCGCCCTTTTTTACCCGACGTCGGGCTTGGGTAATCAACCCGCACAGGGCTTGATAACCCGTGAGGTTTTCGACCAGCAGGACGATTTTTGGCCCTTGGTCGATGTTCATTTCACTGCCGATGATCAACGGCAGCTCGCTGTCCTTGGACGCCTGCCAGGCGCGAACGATGCCCGCCAGCGTGCATTCGTCGGTGATTGCCAACGCCCGGTACCCATGCAGCTTTGCCCGCTCGAACAACTCCTTGGCACTGGAGGCCCCGCGCTGGAAGCTGAAGTTGGACAGGCAGTGCAATTCGGCGTAGTCACAGCTCATGCGAACCAGCCATGCAGCAACAGGCCGCTGTCGTCGCCCACCGCTCGATAGGCCCAGGCGCGCTGGCCGGACCGGGTTTCGATGAGGAAATAGTCGCGTCGCATATCGCCACCATCCCACCATCCGGACTCAATACGCTCAGGCCCGGCCAACACCCGCACCGTGGACTCGCGCAGCGGTTCCGGCTCGCGTAATAACCAGCCGGGGCGCGGAGCGTAAGGTGGGGGCACAGCGGTTTTGTTGATCAAACCCGACTGCCAGGCACATTCAGGACGATGGTCGGCATGAGCGCACAGACCATTGACTGCGGAGTCCCCCAATCGCGCGCGCAGACGTTCGCGCAGTTGCTCCCACGGCAAGGACTGCTGTGGACGGTCATCGAACAGCTCGCGGTGCGAGGGCACGAACGCCGGCAAATCACGGGCCTGCAAACGCACCGCGCGGACCGGCGACGGCACCTGAATCTGCTCCAGCCGACCTCGCGCCAGCTCGAATAGCATGTTCGCTTCCCGCTCGGCGCTGAGCAGTCCCACCGGCACCAAGGTATCGGGCACCGCGTTACCAAGGCTCGACACATGCTCCAGATGAATGACGAAACGCTGAACGCCACTGTCGCGTCCGGCGAGGAAAGCCGCCAGGTCAGAGATCAAGCGCTTGAGCGGAAACAGCAGTGCCTGATGGGATTCGACGTCGAAATTCAACTCGATGCGGATGTCGAAAAAGTTCGGCGGGATATAGCACTCCAGCGCCACGGGCCTGCGTCCAACCAGGGTATCCAGGTGCTGCAAAACCTGTGGGGGGAAGCGCCGCGCCAAGGTATCACGCGGCAATGCCAGCACGTGCCGCAGAGTGTGCAGCCCCATCCTTGCGAAAGCCGTCGAGGCTTCATGGCTCAGGCCAATACGGTTGACCGGCATCCGCTCGATGATCTGCAACAGGCTGTCATTGCAGGTCACCGACAGCCCGTCATGGCCGTTGGCAAGCATGCGGGCCGCCACCGGATTGGGCGCCACGACAATACGATGACTAAAACCCAGCGCCGTCAACTCTTGGCGCAAGCGCGCTTCAAACTGCGGCCACGGCCCGAACAACCCCAGGCTGGACTCAATCTCCAGCAACAGCACGCGCGGGTATTTCAAACTGACCTGGGAACTGAAGCGATAGGCCCAAGCGGCCAGCAAACGATGCCAACGCTCGGTGTCGGCGGGGTCGTATTCAACGGTGTCGAACGCACGCGACATCGCCTGCGCGGCGGTCAACGATTGACCGGGGCGCAGGCCCAGCTCGCGAGCGGCGGCATTGACGGTTTGCAGTACCCGGCGCTGGGCTGTGCCGCTGATCAACGCCAGCGGTTGTTGCGGATCGACGCGACGACGCATAACGCCGTCCAGCGCCAGTTGCGGCAGCAGGACACAGGCCCAGAGCATGGCGACCTCACGCGTCAGTCGAAAAAGGAATGGGCCTTGGCGGCGTCAACCCGCCTCGGCATTTGAGCACCCGCAACTGGGTGGGGCGTAAATCGATGGCGATGCGCAAGGCGGCAGGCGAAGGGTTGCCGGCAGCCAAATGAGGACGACAGGCAAAAGCCAGGGTCTCCCCGGTTTCAGCGGCCACTTGCAAGCGGCGCAGAGCGCGGTCATCGACTGTTTTCGGCCAGCACAACACCGCCCCGCAACTGCCCGACCGCAGGCATTGCTCAACGGCCCACAAAGCGTCGCGCTCATTGGCGTCGATCACCGACAATTGTCGCAAATCAATCCCCGCAGCCTGCCAGGCTTGCGGATAAGGCACATAGGGTGGCGCCACCAGCACGATGCGCTCACCGCTGTCTGCCAATCGCGCAAGGGTCGGCCACAGCAAGCGCAACTCACCACTGCCATTGGCCGGAATCAGAATCTCGCTCAGGGCTGAGGGTGGCCAGCCGCCCATGGGCAAAGCGGCATCCAGCAATGCATGCCCGGTGGGTTGTGCGGCGACGGGCTGGACCGCAGGTCGGCCTTTCCAGACCCGACGCTCATCCAGCAGCGCGTCAAGGCTGACCACTGCCCCCATCATTCGCGTCGCACCAGGCCACAGAACACGCCTTCAATGGCAAAGTCTTGATCGGGGTGGACGATGATCGGCTGGTAAGCCGGGTTGCGTGGCAACAGGCGGAACTGGTTCTCGCCTCTTTCCAGGCGCTTGATCGTGACTTCGCCATCAAGACGCGCAACCACGATCTGCCCATCATGGGCTTCGATACTGTGCTGCACGCCCACCAGATCGCCATCGAGAATACCGTCCTCGATCATCGAGTCGCCTTTGACCCGAAGCAGGTAATCAGGAACGCGCGAAAAGGTCCCGCGATCCAGCAGCAATGTGTCATGGGTGTCTATATCAGGGCCGATGGGCAAACCCGCCGCCACGCGACCGAGCACCGGCAGTTCGAGTAACTCAGGTTTGGGGCGGGTTTCCACCAGCCGGATACCACGCGCCTGATGAGCGGTGACTTCGATCAGGCCGGCTTCGGTCAAAGCCACGATATGCTTGCGCGCTACACTGCGCGAAGCAAAGCCGAAGGCTTCAGAGATTTCTGCCAGGCTCGGCGGTTGCCCATTCTGCGCAATGCGTTCGCGAATAAAGGCCAGGATTTGGGTACGGCGGGGAGATAAGGTCGTCATGGGGTACATTTGTACTCCATGGAGGATTTTCTGACTAGAACCTTTGGTCAGGGAGGGTGCAATTTCTAACGTCGCACAGGCAGCGCTGTTTAAAACAATGACGCCTGCACTGATTCTTCAACGTTTGTTCGTTTCTTCAATCGAAACACATCACACCCTTCCAGCCTCAACAGCAGCTCCTTGGCCGCGAGCCCACCCGCAAACCCCGTGAGCTCGCCCGACATGCCTATTACACGGTGGCATGGCGCAACGATGGAAATCGGATTTTTGCCATTGGCCGCGCCCACCGCCCTGACCGCCGCCGGGCTACCCACCTGATGGGCGATCTGGCTGTACGTTCGGGTTTGGCCAAAGGGTATGGTCAATAGCGCTTGCCAGACCTTTTTCTGAAAGTCAGTCCCGGCAAAGTCCAGTTCCAGTTCGAAGCTCTTGCGCGTACCCGCAAAGTATTCGTTCAATTGCTGTTCAGTCTGGCTGAGGATTTCGCTGTCCAGGCTCTGGGTCATGATGCCCAGTCGCACGCGGTCTGGACGATCGTTTTCCCAGAGAACAGCCGCCAATCTGCTGCCCTTGGCTACCAGTTTCAGTTGGCCCACCGGGGAGTCCATAAAGCGGTAGGTGAAGGTCATGGTGTCATCCTGATCAGTTTCAACGAACACCGCAGGGGCGTTCGCCATGGAAAACAGTGAGATTACGCCCCACTGCCGTTTCCGTCAGCTGCCATACGAGCAAGACCCAAACAGGAGGGGGGCTGAAAGCGACCTTGATCACAATGGCACCCTGGCAGCCCCGTGCTTGCGCGAGGCCGGGCGGCGTTAAAACAGGGCCCGAACTCTGAGCCTACTCACGTCGGACAACCCACCGCCCCATCATTGAGGTTCTGCTTGTAGTTCTCATACTCCAGCGAAGCCTTGCCGTTGACCCACTTTAAGGTCAGCACTGACACCGAATCAAAATCATCGCCCACCCAGTCGTCCAACAGTCTGACTTTCTTTCCTGAGGCTTCTTCGGCGACCTTGTTGATCAGTTCAGGCAGATAGCCATGAGACCAGGCCGTGTAAATGGTGGCGTCGTGGTATTTGTCGCGCATCAACTCGTCAGCCAGGTCGCTGGTGTCGTTGGCGGCAAAGTCGATGTTCACCGGCAGACCCAATTTGATCGCACTGGGGCCGACGGTCATCAATGGGCGCAGGTAGCTGTAGGAATGATCGCCCTCGCCCTCTTCCACATGCCGACTCGGGTTGGCAGCAAAGATGAAATTGGCATTGCCGAACTCTTTGGGTAACAAGGTCGACAGGTCGATGGCACGATTCAAACCCTGGCAGTTCAATTGCCCGAGCCCCATGTCGGGTTTTTCCGCATGACGCAGGAAAACCAAGGTCTGGATGCCGTTCTTCGGCTCAGCGTTTACACCTCTGCCAACGGAGAAAAGCAGGACGGCTGAACACATAAGCACAATCGGCAACAGCAAATAAGCGAAACGCCGCAGCGGGCGGGATGAAGCGGATGGCTTGAAGAAGGTCATGGCGGTCTGGGTTCTGAATGTGTGATGGGCTGCCACCACGTGCGACATCCTTGTGAGCTGGCTATCTGATACGCAATACAGCTTGGCAGGGCTTTATTGCGATATGAAGAATGACGATGTGAGGCTAAAACGCTTGGGAAGTTGCACGTAAGTGTCTGATTAAACGTATTAATCGCTGAACGGTACTGTAAGAAGATGTATCCAAGGCCCACAAAGCATATGCCGGGAACAACTTCTTCACTTGCGCAAGCTGCACACCACCGCACTGATGACCACCGCCAGCCCAGCCATTGAATAAACCCATGAAGCCGGGGCCACCGGCAGCAACACCCCGGCCAGCAACGGACCGACCCCTGCACCCACGTCCCGCCAGACGGCGTTTGCCGCCAGCGCTTGCACGCGCCCAGCACCTGGATTGCGTTGCGCAACCAGCGTGGTTACCAGTGGCAACTGCAGCGCCCGTAGAATCAAAACACCACCGGCACCGATGATCAGCCAGTGCAAACCAAAGACCGTCAGGGCAACGGCGGTCAGCGCAGAAAACACCACCAGCATTTGCACGGCGCCGAAGCTATCAGCGGCACGTCCGCCTAACGGGCTGAGTAGCATCTCCGATACGTAACGCAACGCCAGCAGCACCCCGGCGATGAACACCGCGTTGCCGCCGAGCACCGATTGCGCCTGCAGCGACAGACCAAAAATGAATAGACCGTCCAGCGCCACACCTTCGATGAATGACCAAACCGCCACGCTGTCAGGCATTTTGAAACGACGTCCACTTGAGGCCGGCATCGCGTGGGCTTTATCCGGCAACCCCCGCGCCAACCACAGCCCGATCAGCGACGTGAACGCCAGGATCAGAAAAATCAACCGAGGCCCAAAGTGCAGGCTGATCAAGGCCCCTACGGGTAAGGCAATCATGGGGCCAATCGCGATCACCGCACGCGAACGCCCGGAACGACGGGCTGCGCCGCCAGGTTCGGAGGTCGCCAACACTTGCGTGGACAGGTTCAGTGCAGCGTAGGCCAAGCCCCAACCCAAACGTAGGATCAGCAGCCACCAGAAACCGGAAATGAACGAGTTCCCAAGTGCGCACAGCGCAGAGACACCCGCCGCCAGCATGACCGTAGGACGATCACCCCGGGCGGCGAAATAGCGCACGACATAGCTGTAACCGAAGATGCGTACCAGTCGATTGGCCGCCAGAAGAATCCCGGCCTGAGCCAGAGAAATACCGAACGTATCAGCGTTCATCGGCAGTATCAGATACAACAGGACATCACTGGGCAGACACAGACTGAGGACAATCGCCGAACGGCGGGAAGCGACATCGGCATCACGGGCAGCAACAGACATGTGTAGAAAGATCCTGAAACAAATTAGATCAACAGAATGCTGTGCCGCCACTCGTCTGACAACCTCTGCATGACAGTTTTGTTGCGCCCGAGCCACCGGCGACCTTGCCCCTGCCCCTGCCCTTGTCCATTGCCATGCAAGCCTGCCATCGGATTGCACAACGGCCTCAGCTTGTCATGGACGTTTCTGGTGGCCGCAGAGTTGTAATCACGGCCACCAAACGCTTGGGTTATGTGTTCAGTGACAGGGCGTTAAAACTCGCGACTCAGATCACAAAACGTGTCACCAGCGTATTCAAATCCACCGCCAGGCGTGACAGCTCATGGCTGGCAGCGCTGGTCTGGTTAGCACCCGCTGCCGATTGAACAGCAAGATCGCGGATGTTCACCAGGTTGCGATCCACTTCGCGCGAGACATGCGCCTGTTCTTGCGACGCGCTGGCGATCACCAGATTGCGCTCATTGATCTGAGCGATGGCTTCGGTAATCAACTCCAGCGCATCGCCCGCAGCATTGGCCAAGCCCAATGTGGTTTGCGTGCGGTCGGTGTTTTGCACCATCGATTGCACCGCTTCGCCGGTGCGGGTCTGGATAGCGGCCACCATCTGCTCGATTTCCTGAGTCGACTGTGCCGTGCGATGGGCCAACGCCCGGACTTCATCGGCTACCACCGCAAAGCCTCGCCCAGCCTCGCCCGCGCGCGCAGCTTCAATCGCTGCGTTGAGCGCCAACAGGTTGGTTTGCTCGGCAATCGAGCGGATCACGTCCAACACCTTGCCAATGTCACGGCCCTGCTCTGCCAATCCTTGAACCAATCCGGACGTGGTCTGGATTTCCTTGGCCATCGACTCAATAGACTTGACGGTATCGAGCACGCGATCACGTCCCTGGCGCGCCGTGTCGTTGGACTGCTTGGAGGCTTCGGAGGTGGATACCGCATTACGCGCGACCTCTTCGACCGCGGCCGTCATCTCATTGACCGCCGTGGCAGCCTGTTCGACTTCATTGTTCTGTTGTTGCAAGCCCCGCGAAGACTCCTCAGTTACTGCGCTTAACTCCTCGGCAGCGGAGGCTAACTGCGTCGAGGAGCCAGAGATCAATTCAATGGTCTGGCGCAAGTTCTTCTGCATCGTCACCAACGCGTCAAGCAAACGCGCAGGCTCATCGTTGCCATCGACATCGATGGGCCGCGTCAGGTTGCCTTCAGCAATGTCCTGTGCAGCCCGGACCGCTCTAGACAGCGGGTTAACGATACTTTTAGTTAATAACCAGGCAAGTAAGATGGTCAATAATACGGCGAAAATCGCAACCCCGATCACCCCGGTAATTGCATTTTCATATTGCTGCGTTGAAATAGCTGATGCGTCTTCGGCGGCTTTCCTGTTGATGCTGATCAGTTGATTGATCTGCACACCCATAATATCCGTCGCATCTTTCATACGGGTGTTGATCAAGTTACGCATGTCTTCGCTCTTCTCTTGTCGCGAGAGCTCTAGCACCTGTCTTTGCACGTCGAGAAACGTCGTCAAGGTGGCTTCGTATTGTTTATAGAGCGTCGATTCATCGTCGCTCATCGGGGTGGCGGCATAACTTTTTTTCGCGTCCTGAAGTTTGCTGATCAATTCGGCGATGCGGCCTTCCGTCTCGCGCAAGCTGGCGGGTTCACGGTTGACCAGCGTACGAAACGACGTAATGCGCAGGCGCAGCGTATTTTCCAGCATATTTCCCAGGTACCCGACGCTGGGCAACATATTGGTTTGCATATCGGTCGTCGCTTGGCGAATCACAGACATACGATTAAGCGCAAAAGCGCCCAGCCCCACGACCAGCAAGGCAATGAACGTGAACCCAAGAAACGCGCGTGGCGCGATATTTATGCTTCTTATCGACATGGACACACTCTCATTTGAAAATCAGTTTTTTGCGTCCTTGCCTCGTCATTATTGAGGGAGCCCGTTTCACGCGCTTCAATAATGGCAGGCGCAATGGTGGGCTATCGAGCCCACTTTTCATTTACGCCCAAGCGGTTTATCGGCCGAATTTAAGTATTCATTCAGTCGTAAAATAAATATTTTCAAAACACATGTTTGAAAACGCCTTAATGAAAAACCAAAAACGTTTGTGCTTCTGATTTTTGATTAAAGCGACAGAACGCCGAAGGCGATTTCACTTTTTTTTCACCTACTTTCATTATCTTTCAGGAGATTTAGGCAACACGCGACCCCACAGGCAATAGTGGCTAAACGCCTTAGAAATAAACAGTGAAATATCGATCACATACGGTTCGGTACGGGAATAACCAACATGATGTACATCAATAAATCGAAAAAATATCACTCGTGTAGGAAATTTTCCTCCTGACCAGCAGAAGTCGGTGCTACTTTTAATCTCTCCAAGGGTTGACCATCCATGTATAGCCCAGCGCTACTTCAAGAAATGCATCGCCATGCTCTAGCAAAGGTGTTGCAGGCGTTCTCGATGGGAGATGGCAGCCCGGTTTCCTGCCCTGCGGAGCTTTGCAATTGCTCGATTGAACGAGGTAGGCCCCATGAATAAAGTCACGTTCCCCAATGCCTGCCAGCTGATGCGCTGGCATTTTCATCCGGTAGGTTTCGAAGCCAATATGGACGCCCCCAGTAGCATGGTTGCGCGTCTGTTCGACCGAGCCAGCGGCGAAACGGTGATCGCGATCGCAGGCATTCCCTGCGCAACGGTCATGAACGCCATGGACGTCGAACGCATCATTGAAGCCATCGAACTGGAGCTGGAAACATTCTCTGCACCCCAGACGCGTTATCTGAATCGGGCTTGATCCTTTTTACGATTCTGAAGACTGACGCCATTATTGTGGGAGGGAACAAGCCCCCTCCCATACAGGCCGTACAGATCATGTATTACAGATAACGCATCAATCCTGTACCCCCATCGCCCCGCGCCTATCCTCGAAAAACGCCTTGTCACCCGCAATCCTCGCCGAGGCCCTCGATACGTTGATATCGTCCTGGCCCTTGGCATCGATGTACCAATAGCAGTGCCGCACCGCACGGGTGATCGCCACATACGCCAGGCGCAACACTTCGTCCTTCTGGGCATTGTCGAACGCATCAAGGTCGCCTTCCTTGCCAAGCCCTGCCATGAGGTAGACCTGATTCTTGTATGGCGATTGCGTCAGATGCTGACAGTCGCCCAGCAAGAACACTGCATCGGCCTGCAAGCCCTTGGCACTGTGGTAGGTCAGTTGCTTGAAGCGTCGTGATTGCGCAGGCAAACCGTAATCGGCGTCGACCAGCGCTTGCAGCGCATCAGGCAGCCTGGCCTTATCGCTGCTCTTGCGGTACAGCAGCAACACCGAATCGCCATCGTTGTAATGCTCGATCAACCGCGCGACCAGTTGATCGTCGTCACGATCAAGCACAGTCACAGGCAGCAATTGCTGCTCGGCGCCGCTGGCCCTGGCCTTTTTGCCCGTGATCGCGGGCGCTGCACGCACGATGTGTTCAGCGGCATCGATGATGTGTTGATGGCTGCGAAAGTTTTCGCTAAGCATGACCCTGGTAGTCGATGGCGAAGCGAACTCCTTGGCGAACTCCATGAAGTACTTCGGCGAACTGCCGCGCCAGCCATAGATCGATTGCCAGTCATCACCCACGCACAGCAGCGACGAGCGCTGTGCGCCACGCCCGGTATGCATGGCCGGGCCGCGACTGCGGATTTCCCGCAGGCTGGCGCGAATCCAAGAAACGATCTGTGGCGAGACATCCTGAAACTCGTCGATCATCAAGTGCGCAAGGGGGCGTAACACCTCATCGCTAACCAGTTTTAGGTTCTCGGGCGAGGTTTCACCAAACAGCGAGAACATCCGGTTGTACGTCATGATCGGCGGCGACTGATCCAACAAGTGGTCTTCAAAGGCCTTCCAGAACATACTCAGGGCTTCGAAGAAATACCGGTCGGGGTCTTGCTCCGAGAAGCTCATTTGCGAGACCGCACAGGGCACATCCAGCCCCAGGTTCTCGATAAAGCTGGCGGCAGCCACAAAACAGTCGAGCAGTGGCGCAGCGCTCAATTCGCCTTTGACTTTGTAGTCAAAGCCAGGCCCGGCGACCGCGGCACCCGACAATGAGTGTAGAAAGCCCTTGGACGCCTGGTAGCTTTCAATCCATATCAATGGCTTACGACAGAAAGCTTGAAACAAGGTGCGCTTGATAACCCATTCGGCCCAGACCGGCAGCTTGGCGTCCGGGCGTCGCAAATGCTGATCTTCACTGGGATCAAAACCCAGCACGATCCAGGCGTCCAGCTCAGGCGAATAACCGTGTACATGAAACGCAAGACCACTGATTTCAATGACTTGGCGCATGGGCTCAATGCCCTTTATCGGCCAGGCCCCGGCCCTGATCCACAAATCCTCCACCACGTCGCACAGTTCTTCATCCCGTTTCGAGGATAAACCCATTACGGTGATACGTTTTTGTACATCGGGGTGGTCGCGGTCCAGCTCCTTGAGTTGCAGCGCATGACGATACATCGGCGCGATGACTTCACGAAAACGCGGATTGGCGGCATACAGGTCGCGGTAACAGACATTCATCTGTTGACGCTGGGCATCGTTGATCCGCAGATCAAAAGGGTTGCTGTCGACCCCGTCTTCAAGATCGTTGCGCGTCTGGTTGCTGAGGTTTTCGAACGCTTGCAGTTGATCGAAGCCGGGCAGACTGCGCACCAGCGGCAAAATGCGCGAATGGAAGGTTCTAACCACATCGCGAGCCTCTCGCAGGCTCAGATTGCGCCCCCACAGCCCCATGACGTCGATCAGCTTGTTGATGAAGTCCTTGCGCGACTCACGGGTGAACGTCACCACCGTCATCGAGCTCAACTCGAACCCCAGATAGTGATGCAGCAACAGCACGCGCAGCACCAGCGAGGTGGACTTACCCGCACCGGCACCGGCAATAACGTAGGTTGAGGGCGTATCGCTGAAGATCATCTTCCATTGTGCGGCGGTGGGCTGGGCATGGGCGGGAAGGCATTGCGCGACGTCGGCCTTGATGCGTTTTTTCAGCTCAGTGGTCAGCGGCAAGCGCCAGTCATCGAACAGATGATCGTCGGTCTTCGGGCCACGATGCGCTTGCGTCCGCGTATCACGGATCACCAACACCTGACGGCCCTCTTCGATGCCGTCCAGATGGCCCTCGGCGTACCCCTCGTTCATGCCTTCCATATGACCGTTGAGATAGCCATCAGTGTGGCCTTGGCGCCAGGACGGCACATGTTGCGCCTGCAACCGCGACAAATGACGGCCAATAAGACGCGCCAGCAGACGTTTGAAAAACGTCAAGCGCTCGGGTGGCAAGAGTTCAGGGGGCAGTTCGTGGGTAGGCTCGACAGAAGGATCGTGCGGCACGCGGGCTCCGGTTATCAGCGAGTGAACGTGAAAGCCGCCTATGGTCCCCTCATTCGTGCGCAAGCTCCAGCGAAATGCTTACTGCTCATGGGGTTAGCCGATCAACTGCACGTATCACTCTAGGGTAAGCGCCATAAACCAATCGAATTACTAGATAAACTCAACGCAAAATTTACGCTTTTTGTCGATGAAAATTTGATAGATCATCCTCCCATCGATAACGACTCATCATTCAGCAGCGCTGATGTACATCCCGGCCCTGCTCTGGAGGTAACGATCATGTTGCAACTAAGACCCTTCAAAACCCTGGGCGGCGCCAACCACGGCTGGCTGAACGCGCACCACCATTTTTCCTTCGCTGAATACCACGACCCCAAACGCATGAACTGGGGTCAGTTGCGGGTTTGGAACGATGATGTGATCCAGGCTGGCACTGGCTTCCCTCGCCATCCTCACCGGGACATGGAGATCATCACCTACGTTCGTGAGGGCGCAATCACTCACGAAGACAGCCTGGGCAACCGTGGCCGTACCGAAGCGGGTGACGTGCAGGTAATGAGTGCAGGCACCGGCGTGGCGCACAGCGAATACAACCTGGAATCCAAAGAAACCCGAATTTTCCAGATATGGATCATGCCGGATGAAACCGGCGCAGCGCCTTCCTGGGGCGCCAAGCCGTTCCCAAAAGGCAATCGCGAGGGCTTTGTGACGCTGGCCAGCGGCAAGTCTGACGATGACATCGAACTGCGCATTCGCGCCGATGCCCGCTTGGTCGCGGCCAACCTGAAAGCCGGGGAAACCGCCGAGTACGTGCTGGATGTTGGGCGCCGGGCTTATCTGGTGCCAGCCACCGGGGTCATCGAAGTCAACGGCCTGCGCGCTGAAGCTCGCGACGGTGTAGCGGTGGAGAATGAGCGCACGCTGCGCGTGACTGCCATTGAAGACAGCGAAATCGTTTTGGTGGATGTGGCGTGAAACCGCTGCGCAAAGCTTGACCAGAAAAAGAGGCTCCGGGATTACAGGACCATCCCGTCACGCGCAATAACGACGTGTTCCGGCAGCGCCCGAGGCTCGTGGATCAACCATGCATCCAGCGTATGCCCGATGTGGGTCAGCACCGCCTGACACGGTTTTAACTGCTCGATGATCTCCAGCGCCAGATTGAGATCGTTATGATTGCGCGGCGCTTGAGGTTGCGGCGGCATTGAGCAGTCGAGGATCAACAGGTCCAACCGCTGGCGTTGCAGAGACTCGGTTGTCGCGTCGGGCAATCCGACCGTGTCGGTCAGGTACGCCACGCGTCGCCCGCCCTCTTCCAGCAAGCTATCTTCGAGCAAATAGCCCAGCGTCGGCCTCGAATGCATCAACGGTAATGCGGTCACGCTCAACGCCCCCACCATTCGCCGTTCAAACGCCGCGAATGGCTGGCTGAAATCAAGAATCCCCGGATGCTTGTACAAGTCGGCCAACCCTTCGGGGTCCACCGGGCCATGCACCGGAATCACCAACCCTTGCCCCCAGCGCAAATGCAGCAAGCCCTGCGCATGATCGGCGTGGTAGTGGGTCTGCAATATCCCGCTCAGCGTGTGCGGTGCAAAGCGTTCGGTGAGGTCGGTCAGGCCGCTGTCGATCAACCAGCGCTGATCGCCTGACTCAACCAGCGCGCAACACGGCAGTCGTCGCCAGCGCGGGTCTTCATGCGCCGCCAGACACGCCGGGCACTGGCAGCCGTAAACCGGCACCTGACGCGCATCGCCGGTGCCGAGCAGGGTCAGGCGCATGCGTGTTCGCGGTCGATGTGTTGAATCAACCGGCCGACGGTATGTTCCAGCGCCCCCGAGTTATCGAGCAGATACACCGCCGAATCATTGGCCAGTAGATCTGAAGCAAACTGCGCGTTACGTCCCAGACGCGCGTCGACTTCCTCGACCGATTCCCGTCCCCGCGCCAGCAAACGCTGGCGCAGCACGGTTTGATCGACGGTCAACAACACCGCCATCAACTGCGGATAACGCTCACGGGCCTGAGGCAGATGACCGCGCGAGCCGTTGATCAGCACGTCATGACCGTCCGCCAGCCATTTGTCGATGTCATTGGGGATACCGTAGTGCAAGCCATTGGCGAACCAGCTCAGGGCAAACGCGCCCCGAACCTGCATGTCCATAAACTGCTCGACACTGACTGCTTGCGCAGCCTCGCCCTTCGCCTCCGCAGAGCGGGTGATGACTCGGCGCACGATCCGACAGCCGCGTTCGGCCATCGGTTCGCGTGCGGCATCGAGCAGGCTGTCCTTGCCCGAACCGGACGGTCCGATGAGATAGATCAACCTGCCCGCCATCAAAACACCCTCTTCGCTTGTCGCCAGACCTGCTGGATCACCGGCAGTGAGCCCACGGCGCGAACATGAATAAGATCGGCGCGCAGCCCGACTCGGATCTCCCCCCGATCATCGAGCCCCGCCGCACGGGCTGGCGCGCCACTGACAGTCGACATCGCTTTCGCAAGGCCTGCACCCGACGGCTGTTGAGTATCATCCAACTGTGCAGCCAATGCGAACGCCGCCTGCAACAGGCTCGCCGGATAATAGTCGCTGGACAGAATATCCAGTAGCCCTTCTTTGGCCAGACTCGCCGCCGCGACGTTGCCCGAATGCGAGCCGCCGCGAACGATGTTCGGCGCCCCCATCAACACGCTCATGCCCAAACGTCGGCAGCCTTCGGCCGCTTCCAGGGTGGTCGGAAATTCAGCGATGCTCATGCCGTAGGCCGCCGACTCCTCGACATGCGCCAAGGTGGCGTCGTCGTGGCTGGCCACCGACAGACCGCGCACCTGACAAATATCGACGATGGCCCGCCGATAACGGTCGCTATACGTCTTCGCGTTGGCCACCTGCTCGACGATGAACTCATCCATCTGCGCGGCGCTCAGGTGATATTTACCCATGTAGTACTCGCGGTACTTGGATTCAAGGGCAAATTGCCGCTGACCCGGCGAGTGGTCCATCACCGACACCAGTTGCACCAGCGGCTGCTCCACTAGATCACGGAACACACTGAGGGTGTCCGGGTGGCAGACCTCACAACGCAAGTGCAGGCGGTGTTCGGCGCGGGTCATGTCGGACGCGTTGGCCTTGGCAATCGCCTCGACCATCCCTGGCAGCTGTTGCATGCGTTTGCCCTTGGGGTTGACGTCGCCGATGGACAGCGCGTCGAACACCGTGGTGATGCCGGCCGCGATGATCTGCGCGTCATGGCTCATCACCGCCGACGCCGACGGCCAGTCCACGCCGGGGCGCGGGCTCAAGTGTTTTTCCAGGTTGTCGGTGTGCAATTCCACCAGGCCCGGCAGCAAGTAATCGCCGTTCAGGTTCTGCGCCTGCGGCAGACGACTAAGGCCGGTGTCGACCTCGCTGATCAGCCCGTTACGCAGTACCACGGTGCCGTTGAACACGCGATCAGCCGTCACGATTTGCGCATTGCTCAGGATCTGTTCGCTCAGCATTCGAGTAACTCCTTGGCAGTCAGTGCCGCCGGGGTCATGTCCAGATGGCGGTCGGCAACGGCTTCACGGGCCAGGCGATCATGGAAAATGCCGATCACGGCGGCGCCGGCTGTTTTGGCTTCATTGATCAGCGCCAGCACGACCTGGCGATTAGTGTCGTCCAACGAAGCGGTAGGTTCGTCGAGCAGCATCACCGGCCACGGCACCATGAAGCCGCGAGCGATGTTGACGCGCTGCTGCTCGCCCCCGGAAAAAGTCCCCGGCGCCAATTGCCACAGGCGTTGCGGGATGTTCAGGCGCGCCAGTAAGGTTTGCGCGCGGGCCTTGGCATCGGCGCGTTCCCAGCCCCGCGCCAGCGCCGGTTCCATCACCACCTCCAACGTGGTGACACGCGGGATCACCCGCAAAAACTGGCTGACGTAACCCAGGGTTTGCTGACGCACCGCTAGCACCTGCCGAGGCTGTGCCCCCACCAGTTCCAGCCATTGGCCTTGGTGTTGAACGCGGATGCTGCCGCCCGCTGGCAGGTAGTTGCCGTACAGCGTGCGCAGCAATGTGCTTTTGCCCGCGCCAGACTGGCCGTGCAGCACCAGGCATTCGCCGCCACTGACGGAGAACGTCAGGCCGCGCAGTACGTTGAGCACCACGCCATTTTGCTGGTGCAAGGTGAAGGTTTTCGAGAGGTCACGGACCTCGATCAGCGTGTTCATCAAGCCACTCCCCAAAAAAGCCGCCTCAAAGATCGGGTCACGATTGCAGGACTGAAGACACCAGCAGCTGTGAATAAGGATGTTGTGGATCATCGAGTATTTGATCGGTCAGGCCGGTCTCCACCACCCGCGAACGGCGCATGACCATCAGCCGATCAGCCAACAAACGCGCCACCGCCAGGTCGTGGGTGACGATCACCACCGCAAGGTCCAGCTCACGCACCAGCCCGCGCATCAGGTCCAGCAAACGCGCCTGCACCGAAACGTCGAGGCCGCCCGTGGGTTCATCCATGAACACCAGCCGTGGACCGGACACCAGGTTGCGAGCGATCTGCAATCGCTGTTGCATGCCGCCGGAAAAAGTTCGCGGCAGGTCGTCGATGCGTTGCGGATCGATCTCCACCTGATTCAACCAGTCCAGCCCCGCAGCACGCAGCGCTTGATAATTGCGCACCCCTTGGGCCATCAAACGCTCGCCAATGTTGGCCCCCGCCGACACCGCCATGCGCAAGCCGTCACGCGGGTTCTGCTCGACAAAACCCCACTCGGTGCGCAGCAAGGTCCGGCGCTCGGCCTCGCTGGCGCTGTAGAGGTCCAGCCATTGGCCGTCGCCTTTATGAGCGTCGGCGCGGCGGTAATCGATTACCCCTGCGTCAGGCGGGCAACGACCGCTGAGCAGTGACAACAGGGTCGATTTGCCGGAACCCGACTCGCCGACGATGCCCAAAACTTCACCGGGATACAGCTCGAAGCTGACGTCCTGGCAGCCTTTCTCAGGACCGTACAACTTGCCCAGTCCGCGTACTTTCAGCAGCGGTTGTGCGCGGTCGTTCAAGCGCTCGGCGGGCGTCGCGTCATTCATTTCACGGGCAGCGATCATTGGCCGTCCCTCCCCTGGCTGACGCGTTGCGCGCAGTAATCGGTGTCCGAACAGACGAAGTTCTGGGTGCCCTGATCGTCGATAATCAGCTCGTCGAGGAATGACTCATGACTGCCGCAAATCGCACAGTTCTGTTCCCACTTCTGCGCTTCGAACGGGTGGTCCTCAAAGTCCAGGCTGGTGACTTTGGTGTACGGCGGCACGGCGTACAGACGCTTTTCGCGGCCGGCACCGAACAGCATCAGTGCCGGGCTCATGTCGAGCTTGGGGTTATCGAATTTGGGGATTGGCGAGGGGTCCATCACGTAACGCTCGTCCACCGTCACCGGGTACGCATACGCCGTGGCGATGTGACCGAAGGTGGCGATGTCTTCGTAGAGTTTTACGTGCATCACCCCGTAATCGTTGAGAGCATGCATGGTCCGGGTTTCGGTTTCCAACGGTTCGATGAACCGCAACGGCTCGGGATTGGGCACCTGATAGACCATGATCTGATCGGCGCGCAACGGCATTTCCGGAATCCGGTGACGGGTCTGGATAATGGTCGCGTCAGCGGTGCGCTCGGTCGTGG
Organism: Pseudomonas sp.; assembly: GCF_036404235.1. Classification (GTDB taxonomy): domain Bacteria; phylum Pseudomonadota; class Gammaproteobacteria; order Pseudomonadales; family Pseudomonadaceae; genus Aquipseudomonas. The sequence continues at coordinate 2,017 of NZ_DASWOT010000109.1, read as the reverse complement.
CGATGCCTGCGGTACGGGCAAAAAAACGGCGTATCGACACGGCGTTGGTGGTGTCGTCAGCGCCTTGATCGATGACTTTCAGCACGTCGTCAGCGCCGAGAATCGCGGCGGTCAGTTGCATGCCGCCAGTGCCCCAGCCATACGGCAGCGGCATCTCGCGCCCCGCGAACGGCACTTGATAACCGGGGATCGCCACGGCCTTGAGCAGCCCGCGACGGATCATGCGCTTGGTCTGCTCGTCCAGATACGCGAAGTTGTACGCCTCGTCCCGTGCGGGCAGAGGTTGGGTGGCGGCATTCATTGGCCTTTCTCCTTAGAGGGCGCCTGGTCCTTGAAAGGCTTGCGCAGTTTACGGATCAGCTCCAGTTCGGACTGGAAGTCGACGTAGTGCGGCAACTTCAGGTGCGAGACGAACCCGGCGGCCTCGACGTTGTCGCAGTGCGCCAGGACGAACTCTTGCTGCTGCGCGGGGGACTGGATTTCTTCGGCGTACTCCTCAGCCCGCAACGAACGGTCGACCAGCGCCATGCCCATGGCCTTGCGCTCGGCGTGACCGAACGCCAGGCCATAGCCGCGAGTGAACTGCGCCGGTTCGCTGCCCGAGCCGACGAACTGGTTGACCATCTCGCACTCAGTGATTTCGATAGCGCCGATGGCAATCGCAAAGCCCAGTTCTTCAGGCTCGATCCACACCTGGACTTCGCCGATGCGGATTTCCCCGGCGAACGGGTGATTACGGCCATACCCGCGCTGGGTCGAATAGCCCAGCGCCAGCAGAAAGCCTTCGTCGCCACGGGCCAGTGCTTGCAAGCGTTGCGCACGGCTGGCCGGGTATTCCAACGGCTCGCGGGTGATGTCAGCGATGGCCTCGCCGAGGTCGGCCTCTTCCTTGATCAAGCCTTCTCTGGCCAGCAAACCCAATACTTTCGGGCAGGGTTCAAGCGCGGCATCTTGCTGAACCTGCGGCCCTGGGTATTGGCCTTCGGCCAGCAGGCTGAAATCCAGCAAGCGGTGAGTGTAGTCGAAGGTCGGGCCGAGTAATTGGCCACCGGGTACGTCCTTGAAGGTAGCCGACAGGCGACGACTCAAGAGCATGTCCGAGGTGTCGATGGGCAGGCTGGCGCTAAAGCGCGGCAGGGTCGTGCGGTAGGCGCGCAACAGGAAAATCGCCTCCACCAGATCACCAGCAGCCTGCTTGATCGCCAGTGCCGCCAGTTGTTCGTCATACAGCGAGCCTTCGGTCATGACCCGGGCGACGGCCATCGGCAGTTGCTGGCGGATCTGTTCGACGTCCAGCTCAGCAATCGAGGTATCGCCGCGCCGCTTCTTGGCCAGCACCCGATGGGCATTGTCGATGGCCTGTTCGCCACCTTTGACGGCAACGTACATCAGGCACCTCCCTGAAACGCAACCTGGGTGCTGCGCGGCAACCCCATCAGCTCACTGCCAGCAAGGAAGAACACATCGATGCCACGCGGGAAGTCATTGCGCGATGCGCGCTCATGCCAGAAGTCTTCGGCCAGCGGTAGCGCCACCTGGTTTTCACTCTGGATGCCGGGGCCACGCCAGGCCAGTTCGCGACCGCCCTCCAGACTGGGCAACTGGACCAACAGCGTGCAGGACTGATCGGGATAACGGTCGTTGCCTAGATCGAAGCCGCTGAGGTCGTGCAACTGGCTGTCATCGAGCAGCGCGAAACGCGCATTCTGCCGGTCGCTGACAATCGGGCAGCCGCAATGGAAGGTCAGGTTGGCGCGAATCGCCTGGGTGTCGAACTTCGGCGCGAGCCACAACGGGGTGTCGATGTCCAGCAGCGCCAGGCACAACGCGTGACTGGCCGCCGCCAGACCTTCCAAGTGCGGTGGCAATTGCGCTGGCAACAGATGTTGCGCAACGCCTGGGCCTGCGAGGGCCTTGAGGGCAGCACGGAAGCTGCGCTGAGCGTCAAGCACGGGGTCGGCGAATGCGGGCTGTAAAAGAGTGGCGGTCATCAGTTTTCTCCTCTGACCAAGGTGAA
>NZ_DASWOT010000108.1:0-20054 GCF_036404235.1 Pseudomonas sp. | reverse complement strand
AACCCCATAACGCCTTGGCGATGACGGCTTGTAGGAGCCAACTTGTTGGCGAGGCGACCCATGAGGTGTATCTGAAACACCGCCTCGCGAACAAGTTCACTCCTACAATGCGTGCTGGCCCCGCCCCCCCCAGGTAGGAGCCGGGCTTGTCCCGCGACCGGCGGGGAACCCGTCGTAAACCTGCGCACACGGTGTGACAGGCAGACCGCACACACCGGGTTTACTGCCGCTGCGCGCCAGATCGCGGGGCAAGCCGCGCTCCAACAAGTGCGTTCTGGCCCTAAACCCCATGTTGAAGCCGGGCTTGCCCGCGATAGCGTCAAGCTAATCGTCAGCAAGACGGCTCCGAAAGCACGAACTGGCACAAGGTTTGTATGAAGTTTTTTAGTTTCTTCATACTTGAACCCACCCTCCAGGAGTTCGCATGCCCTTGCATCCTGTTCCACCGGCTCATGCCCCTTTGACGTTCAAACGTCGCGTCCTGGCCATTTTTGCGGGCCTGATTGCTGCCAATCTGCTGGCCTGGGCCTGGGCTTTCACGGCCTTCCACAACTATCCGCTGCTGCTGGGCACCGCTTTTCTGGCCTATAGCTTCGGCCTGCGCCACGCAGTGGATGCCGATCACATCGCCGCCATCGACAACGCCACCCGCAAGCTGATCCAGGAAGGCCGACAAACCGCGAGTGTCGGCCTGTTCTTCTCGCTCGGGCACAGCACCGTGGTGATCCTTGCCTCGCTCGGCATCGCGCTGACGGCCACTGCGTTCAAAAGCGAAATCGAAGCCTTTCACGGCATCGGTGGGCTGATTGGCACCTCGGTGTCTGCCGCGTTCCTATTGCTGGTGGCGCTGATCAACCTGCTCATCCTGCGCTCGGTGTACCAGGCGTTTGGCCGCGTACGGCGTGGCGAACGGATCGGCGAGCAAGAGATGAACGCAATACTCACCGGCGGCGGCCCGATTGCCCGGCTGTTGCGCCCGCTGTTCCGGCTGATCAGCCGTCCCTGGCACCTCTATCCGCTGGGCCTGCTGTTCGGTCTGGGTTTTGATACCGCCACGGAAATCGGCCTGCTCGGGATTGCTGCGGTGCAAGCCTCACAGAGCCTGCCGATCTGGTCGATTCTGGTGTTCCCGGCGCTCTTCACTGCCGGCATGGCGCTGGTCGACACCGCCGACAGCGTGATGATGACCGGTGCTTACCACTGGGCGCTGGTCAACCCGGCGCGCAAGCTCTATTACAACCTGACCATCACCTCCATGTCGGTGTTGGTGGCGTTGCTGGTGGGGGGCGTGGAAGTGCTCGGGCTGATCGCTGCGCGGTGGGATCTGCAAGGCGGCGCGTGGGATTTCATCACCGCGCTGACCGACAACTTCGGCATGATCGGTTATCTGATCGTCGGGATATTCATCCTGACCTGGACCGTTTCGGTGTTGTTCTATCGCTTCAAAGGCTACGACCGCCTGGACGTGACCCCCGCCTAACCCCCGCTACGCCTTCTCTTGCTTTCAGTGTCTGGCGAGGTTCCCTCGCCAGCGTCTTGCCCCGCCGGATACACAGCTTCCATACGGCATGAAAAGTGGAAACAAACATTCCATTTCAGGTTTTTTACAAGACGTCTCTGCGTGCCTGTCACAAAAACAAAATTCCTTTAAAAACAGATAGATAAATTAATTAGCAAGCAATCAATCCCAACCGCGGCGAAATGGCACAGGTCTTGTACTTACCAGATCACTGAACGACATGGGTTATCCGCATGTTTCCAGCAGCCGTTGCAATCATGACCAAGGCTGCAACCTCAACACCCCATAGAACTGATGGCCTTTGTAGCCGACGGCATGGCGTCTGACTCACCCGGTCAGGCACAGATTTTCCAACACACACCGAGTGCAGCCCCTGTTGAAGAACATTCTCGGGGAGGAGAAATAAAGTAATGGAAACGTTTTACGAGGTGATGCGCAGACAAGGCATCTCGCGCCGCAGCTTTCTCAAATTTTGTTCCCTGACCGCTACCTCGCTCGGGCTGGGCCCGGCATTCATGCCCAAAATCGCCTGGGCCATGGAGAACAAGCCGCGCACGCCAGTACTCTGGCTGCACGGCCTTGAATGCACCTGTTGCTCGGAGTCATTCATCCGCTCCGCGCATCCGCTGGCCAAGGACGTCGTGCTGTCGATGATCTCTCTCGATTACGACGACACCTTGATGGCCGCCGCTGGGCATCAGGCCGAGGCGATCCTTGACGAGGTCATGACCAAGTACAAGGGCAACTACATCCTGGCCGTCGAAGGCAACCCGCCACTGAATCAGGACGGCATGAGTTGCATCATTGGTGGCAAGCCCTTCGTCGAGCAGTTGAAGCGTGTTTCACGCGATGCCAAGGCGATCATTTCCTGGGGTTCTTGCGCCAGTTGGGGCTGTGTACAGGCAGCCAAGCCTAACCCGACCCAAGCGGTGCCGATTCACAAGGTCATCACCGACAAGCCGATCATCAAAGTGCCGGGCTGCCCGCCCATCGCCGAAGTCATGACCGGGGTCATCACCTACATGCTGACCTTCGACCGCATTCCTGAGCTGGATCGTCAGGGCCGGCCGAAAATGTTCTACAGCCAGCGCATTCACGACAAGTGCTACCGCCGTCCGAACTTCGATGCCGGTCAGTTCGTCGAGTCCTGGGACGACGACGCAGCGCGCAAGGGCTATTGCCTTTACAAAGTCGGCTGCAAAGGCCCGACCACCTACAACGCCTGCTCGACCGTGCGTTGGAACGGCGGCACCAGCTTCCCGATCCAGTCCGGCCATGGCTGCATCGGTTGCTCGGAGGAAGGTTTCTGGGACAAGGGCTCGTTCTATCAGCACCTGACCGGTATCAACCAGTTTGGCGTTGAAGCGAACGCCGATGAAATCGGCTTGGCTGCCGGCGTCACCGTAGGCGCAGCGATCACTGCCCACGCCGCCGTCACCGCCCTCAAACGCGCCAGTAACGGCAAGGCGCCCACTACGCCGCCCGACGCCCCAGCGACAAGACAGGAATAAGCACCAATGAGCACCTATTCGACTCAGGGTTTCGACCTCAACAGCACAGGCCGACGTATCGTTGTCGACCCTGTGACCCGTATCGAAGGCCACATGCGCGTCGAGGTTAACCTCGATGCCAACAATGTCATTCGCAACGCTGTTTCCACCGGCACCATGTGGCGCGGTCTGGAAGTCATCCTCAAGGGCCGCGACCCACGTGACGCCTGGGCATTCGTGGAGCGTATCTGCGGCGTCTGCACCGGTTGCCACGCGCTGGCTTCGGTACGCTCGGTAGAGGATGCACTGGGCATCCGTATTCCGCCGAACGCGCACCTGATTCGCGAGATGATGGCCAAGACTCTGCAAGTCCATGACCACGCCGTGCATTTCTACCACCTGCATGCACTGGACTGGGTGGACGTGGTGTCCGCGCTCAAGGCTGACCCCAAACGCACCTCGGAATTGCAGCAGACCGTTTCGCCTGCTCACCCATTGTCTTCGCCGGGTTATTTCCGCGACGTACAAAACCGCCTGAAGAAGTTCGTCGAAAGCGGTCAGCTGGGGCCGTTCATGAATGGCTACTGGGGCAACCCGGCTTACCAACTGCCGCCTGAAGCCAACCTGATGGCCGTGACCCATTACCTTGAAGCCCTCGACTTGCAGAAAGAGTGGGTGAAAATCCACACCATCTTCGGTGGCAAGAACCCGCACCCTAACTACCTGGTCGGCGGCGTGCCCTGCGCGATCAATATCGATGGCGACCTGGCCGCCGGTGCGCCGTTGAACATGGAACGCCTGAACTTCGTGCGTGCCCGCATCGATGAAGCGCTGACCTTCTGCCGCAACGTTTATGTGCCGGACGTGCTGGCCATCGGCACTATCTACAAGCAAAAAGGCTGGCTGCACGGCGGCGGTCTGTCGGCGACCAACGTGATGGACTACGGCACCTACTCCAAGGTCAATTACGACGAGAGCACCAACCAATTACCGGGCGGCGCGATCCTCAATGGCAACTGGGACGAAATCCTCCCCGTGGACCCTCGCGATCCCGAGCAAGTGCAAGAGTTCGTGACCCACTCCTGGTACAACTACCCGGACAACGACAAGGGCCTGCACCCGTGGGACGGCATCACCGAGCCGAACTACGAGCTGGGCGCCAAGACCAAGGGCACCCGCACCAACATCGAAGAAGTGGACGAAAGCGCCAAGTATTCGTGGGTCAAATCGCCTCGCTGGCGCGGCCATGCCATGGAAGTCGGGCCTTTGGCTCGTTACATCCTTGGCTATGCCCACGCCCTTAAAGGCAACCCGCATTGCCAACGGGTCAAGGAGCAATTGGAAGGTTCGCTGCAAGCCGTCAACCACGACTTGCCAAAAGCCCTGGGCCTGCCGGAAACCAACCTCAGTGCCAAGCAACTATTGCCGAGCACGATTGGCCGCACCCTGACCCGTGCCCTGGAAGCCGAGTACTGCGCAGAAATGATGGTCGACGACTGGAACGAGTTGATGACCAACATTCGCAACGGCGACCGCGCCACCGCCAACGTCGAAAAATGGGACCCGTCCACCTGGCCCGCTGAAGCCAAAGGGGTCGGCATCGTTGCCGCTCCACGCGGCGCACTGGGCCACTGGATTCGGATCAAGAACGGCAAAATCGAAAACTACCAGTGCGTCGTACCGAGCACCTGGAATGGCAGCCCGCGTGACGCCAAAGGCCAGATCGGTGCTTTCGAAGCCGCGCTGATGAACACGCCGGTGGCCATTCCCGATCAGCCCGTGGAAATCCTGCGCACGCTGCACTCCTTCGACCCTTGCATGGCCTGCGCCACCCACGTGATGAGCGAGGACGGCGCGGAGCTGAGCACAGTCAAGGTCAGTTGATCGATCGTTCAACGCTGCATTTGGCAGGCGCTACGGCGCCTGCCCATCCAAAGGTGAAGCTATGACCCAACCTACCCAAACCCCCATCGGCCAGCCGGAATACGTGTACGAGGCGCCCGTGCGCCTGTGGCACTGGATCAATGCCGCCTGCATCGTGGTGCTGGCCGTCACCGGCTACTTGATCGGTTCGCCGCTGGCGACCCAACCGGGCGAAGCCAGCGAGCATTTCGTGATGGGCTACATCCGCTTTGTGCATTTCAGCGCGGCCTACATTTTCACCATCGCCATGATCGGCCGCGCCTATTGGGCGCTGGTGGGCAATCATCACGCTCGCGAACTGTTCTCGGTGCCGCTGACCAGCAAGGTCTACTGGACCGACATGATCGCCTGGGTGCGCTACTACCTGTTCATCGGGCCTACCCCTGAGCCGATGTTCGGTCACAACCCGCTGTCGCGTTTCGCGATGTTTTTCATCTTCTTGTTGTCCTCACTGTTCATGATCCTGACCGGCTTCGCGCTGTATGGCGAAGGCGCGCAAATGGGCTCGTGGCAGGAACGCACCTTCGGTTGGGTACTGCCGCTGCTGGGGCAGTCCAACAATGTCCATGTCCTGCATCACTTGGGTATGTGGGTGATTGTGCTATTTGTCATGTTCCACATCTATGCCGCCGTGCGTGAAGAAATCAACGGGCGCCTGAGCATGGTCGGGGCAATGATTTCCGGCTACAAGACCTTCAAAAAATGAACACATTGGTAGAAACAGCCATGAGCCCTCTCCAACCGACACTGCCGCAGATCACCGTGCTAGGCATCGGCAACCTGCTGTGGGCCGACGAAGGCTTCGGCGTACGTTGCGTCGAAGCGTTGCAACAGCGTTATGAGTTCGCCGATAACGTGGCGCTGATCGATGGCGGCACTCAAGGCCTGTACTTGATCCAGCATGTTCAGCAAGCCGATTACCTGCTGATTTTCGACGCCGTGGATTACAACCTCGCACCTGGCGAACTGAAGTTCATCGCCGATGACGAGGTGCCCAAATTCCTCGGCATCAAAAAACTCAGCCTGCACCAGACCGGCTTTCAAGAGGTGCTGATGCTCGCGCAGCTGACCGGCGATTACCCGACACGGGTGTTGCTGATCGGTTGCCAGCCGGAAAACATGATGGACTACGGCGGCAGCCTGCGCCCAAGCGTCAGGGCCGCCATGGAAGGGGCGCTGGATGAGGCGCTGCGAGTGCTCGACAGTTGGGGCGCGGCGCCGCAAAAACGCGCTTCGCCGCTCGCGGGTGAAGAGGCCGTGACACTGCCGCACCTTGAGCTGCAACGCTACGAAAACGAACGCCCGTCCGAACAGCAAGCCTGCCGGATCGGCGACGAACGCATCCTCGCCAGGCGCGTCTGATATGTGCATCGGATTGCCCATGCAAGTGATCGACGCCGAGTTGGGCTTTGCCCGCTGCCGCGACCGCAACGGCGAAGAACGGCGCATCGACACCTCACTGGTCGGCCCCTGTGCGGTCGGCGACTGGCTGTTGATCTTTCTCGACGCCGCACGCGAACGCCTCGACGCCCAACGCGCAGGCGAAATCGACTCAACCCTGCGTCTGCTCGAAGATGCCTTGTTCGGCACTGCCCCGCAGCCAGACAGCGCGCCAGGTTTCAGCTTGCCCTCGGCAATGAACGCCGAGCAACTGGCTGCCTTGCTGGGCCACGCATCGCCAACCCTTGAGCCTGCCGCGCTCACCCCACCTCAACAGTCACTCAAGGACCCCACATGAGCGAATCTGCTGTTTTCATGGCGCCCATTCCCGTGACGCCCGCCATCCCCGCCTTGATCAGCCGGCTGGTGGAGCAATTCGACGCGACCTGGATCGACGCCGACAACCTCGACGCCTGGCTTGCCGAAGGTGGCGACTGCCTGTTGCTGCTGTGCGGTGACCCCGTACGCCATCCTGAATGCCTGGACGTGGCAGTGGTTTTGCCGGAACTGCGCGAGGAAATCGCTCGCCGCCACCAATTGACCCTGCGCCTGGGCGTGGTAAATCGCGCCGATGAAGAAGCCATCGCCGCCCGCTTTGCCGTGCGCCGCTGGCCGTCGCTGGTTTGGTTGCGCGATGCAGGTTACGTCACCACCTTGAGCGGCATGCTCGACTGGGACGAATACCTGCGCCTGGCCCAAAGCGCCGTGAGCCAAAGCAATGCGCGCATTCCATTGCTCGCCAGCGCACCTGTCAGCGCACCCGGAGGTTGCCAATGAACCACGATGCCAATAACCGTGATGCGCAAAGCCACGCCGTGGAGTTCGATCCACTGAGCTACATCCCCGTGGTGGATATCGGCCCAGGCTCGCAACCCGACGATGAGGACGTGCTCGAATACATCAGCATGCCTCAGGGCATGTACACCCATAGCATTCCGGTGCTGCCCGAACCTGAAGAACTTGACGCCCTGCCCGGCGCTCGGCAAGCGTTGCAAAAGTTGCTGCAATGCCTGCGCGACTGCAATAACGGCCTGACCACGCAAAGCGTCGACCTCAGTGGCCTGGAAGTGGGCGACCGCAAGCTGCTCGACCAACTGCTGGGCGAAGGTGAAGTCAGCGCGATCATCTCGGCGCAGCCCTCATTGCGTATCCAGGAATCGATCTTCGCTGGCGTATGGCGCATCTACGGCCAGGGCTACGATCACGTCGAAGTGGGCGCCGCGCCCGCACAACTGCGCAGCAATGCTCGCGCTGCGGCCCGGCCTGCGGATTTCGACTTGTCGTCACCCTTGCCGCTCGGCGTCATGAACGCCCCGGCGATCCTGACCGAGGTACAAGACCGCACCCAACACTGGCAACCCGGCGATCAGGTTCATGTCATCAACCTGACCTTACTGCCGTTGTCCGAACAAGACATCGCCTTCCTCGACACCTATTTGCCCGCCGGCCCCGTGCGCGCATTGGCCCGTGGCTATGGCAATTGCCTGATCAGCGCCACACGGATACAGAACTGCTGGCGCATCACTTACTTCAACTCACAGGATGCGCAAATCCTCGACACCATCGAAATCACCGACCTGCCGGAAGTGATCTGCGCCGCCCCCGAAGACCTGGCCGACTCACTGGAACGCTTCGAAGACGTTATCCAGTGGTTCGAAGGGCAGTGAAGCGCAGATGAACGAAAAAACCAGCTTCGAAGGCAGCTACGGCGGCGACAATGCCCGGATCAGCGATGCCACCCGCCTGGAATGCAAAATCTGCTGGTGGGTGTATGACCCCAGCGAAGGTGACCCGGTCTGGCAGATTGAGCCAGGCACGCCGTTCTCCGCACTACCAGACCATTGGCGTTGCCCGAACTGCGATGGCGATGCTGAGCAGTTCATGGTGATCGATGAACCTGTCTGAGTGGCAAGACTGCCCGGAGCAACAGGCACAAACCCTGTGCGCGCACTTCCAGGGCATCGCCGATACACGTATGCGCGGGTTGCCGTTTCTCAATCAACAACTGGCGGTCGAGGCGGTTGGTTTTAGCGCGCAAATCGCCGGGGAAAACGCGGCAACCGGAGCGCTCGGTATCCTGATTACCCCTTGGTTCATGAACCTGATCTGGCTGCCGGAGAACACTGACACAATCCTGGCCCAGGGTGCGTCAGGTGAACATCAATTTGGCGGCCAGCGCCTGACCTTTATTGGCGCAGACGGCGAAGACATCGGTGGTTACGAGAGCTGTTCGCTGTTTTCACCGATGTTTGAATTCGCCGATCAGGACGCTGCCCGGCAAACCGCCGAACAAGTGCTGGCGCTGTTGCGGGGTGCGCCCGAACCATCACCAGAACGCCCGGCCATCAGCCGCCGCAGCTTGCTGTTCGGACGGGCGTCCGGGAACGTGCAATGACCTCCACGGCAACCTTGGCGCGGCTCGGCGGATCACTGGTGGTGCGTCCCGGCCAGCAGCCCGCCATTGTCGGCAGCCGTCCGGCGCTGGCCGCCACCTTGTTACGCGGCCAGCCGCCACAGGCTGCCGCGCAACGCTTGCCCTTGCTCTATAGCCTGTGCGGGCAAGCGCACCGCTTGACCGCAGAGTTGGCAGTCAACACCGCACTGCACGGCGAAACGCCCATAGACCCAAGCAGCCAGCGGATGCTGGAGGCCGAAACCCGTCGCGAACATGTGCGCCGTATCCTGCTCGAATGGCCGCGGCTGCTGGGTAACCAGCCGGTGCGCCCTGACCCCAGCCAACTGCATGCCTGGGAACACAGCCCGCAACAGGCGATGCACGCCTGGCTGGGCGAATCGGCAGCGCAATGGCTTGAGCAATGGGACACCGAGCCTTTTAGCGCGCTCAATGACTGGAGCCAACGCAGCGATCATTGGCTGGCACAAGCCCTGGCCGATTGCCGCGATGATGCCCACGCCCTGCAACTGCCGGTGCATGCCCTGCCACTGGCCGGCAACACCCAAGCGCTGCACGCGGTGGCCGAACAACTGCGACATGCCAGCGATTTCGCGTTGCATCCGGTGGCCTTCGGGCTACCCTGTGAGACGGGCAGTTGGACCCGCGAGCGCGAGGCTGATCCACAACGCTACGCCAGCGTCTGGTTGCGCCTGGGTGCGCGCCTCGCCGAACTGGCGCGGCTCTCGCTGCCACAGCCAAGTGGCTTGGCACTGGGCGCATTGGCGCTGGGGCCCGACGAGGCGTTGGCCTGGAGCGAAACCTCGCGCGGCCTGCTGCTGCACCGGGTCTGTCTGGAGCGAATGAATACCCGTGTGTTGATCAGCGACTATCAGGTCATCGCGCCGACCGAATGGAACCTTCATCCCCAAGGCGCGCTGGCCCAGGGGTTGGCGAATATGTCAGCCAGCGATCCGGGCACCCGACGTCGCGCCGAACTGTTGATGGCGGCCTTCGACCCGTGCATCGGTTTCACTCTCAAGCTTGATGAAGTACCGAGCGAGGAGATTATTCATGCATGAAGTGAGTCTGGCGGGCGGCATTCTCAGCGCTGTCGAGGCGGCGGCTAGGCGCGATCCGTTCGTACGGGTCAGCCTCCTGCGCCTTGAAGCTGGCAAGCTGGCTGGCGTTGAAATCGAGGCGCTGCGTTTCGCCCTTGAAGCACTGGCGCCAGGCACCTTGCTGGCCGGTGCGCAAATCGATATTGAACAACCCCCGGGCCAGGCCTGGTGCCTGGATTGCGCCATTAGCGTGCCGCTGATAGAGCGCGGCGCTGGCTGCCCGCAGTGCGGCGGCTTCTGGCTGCAACCTACCGGCGGTACTGAACTGCGCATCCTCGACCTGCAGGTCGAGGATCATTAATCGTTTAATTTTGGAGGTACACCATGTGCGTCGTCTGCGGTTGCGGAACCGGGCATTCACACGAAAAGACCCAAGCGCCAGCCACCGATAGCGATGTGCGGGTCGACGCCACCGGCGACCTGCATTATGGCGCGGGTCAGGCGCGGGTTTCAGTACCCGGCATGAGCCAGGCCCGCACCATCCGCCTGGAACAAGACATACTCGGCGAAAACGACCGGCACGCCGCACGCAACCGGGAGAACTTCACCGCCCACGGCGTACTGGCACTCAATTTGGTGTCCAGCCCCGGTTCCGGCAAGACTACCCTGCTGTGTACCACCCTCGCGGCCCTGCGCCAGCGCCGCGCCGACTTGCCACTGGCGGTGATCGAGGGCGATCAGCAAACCCGTCACGACGCCGAGCGCATCCGCGAAACCGGCGTACCCGCGATCCAGATCAACACCGGCAAAGGCTGCCACCTCGATGCCCGGATGATCACCGAAGCCTACAGTCGCCTGCCGCTGCATGAAGCGCTGCATGCGGCCGGTCACGCGCATCAGCCTCATGTGCATAGCCACGTTGATCAGCAGCCTCACGCCCACGTTCATACTCAACAGCATCAACACAGCCACCCCGCCCATGACGCAAGCGAGCCGGCCGGCATTCTGTTCATCGAGAACGTCGGAAATCTGGTCTGCCCCGCGCTATGGGATTTGGGCGAAGCGGGCAAAGTGGCGATCCTTTCGGTGACCGAGGGTGAAGACAAACCCCTCAAGTACCCGGACATGTTCGCCGCCGCGCGCCTGATGATCCTCAACAAGATCGACTTGTTGCCGCACCTGGATTTCGACGTGCAGCGCTGCCTGGACTATGCGCGACAGGTCAACCCGCAGATCCAGATCATCCAGCTCAGCGCCCGCGACGGCACCGGCCTGGATGCCTGGCTCGACTGGTTGCTGGCCGGTGCCCCCGACGTTGACCAACGCGTCGCTCGCATCGCCGAACTGGAAGCTGAACTGGCCCGCCTCAAAGGTCAGACGGAGGCCCCGCATGCGTAGCGAAAAACTGCCCGGCGCGCAGGTCTGGCCGCCGGTGCTGGCCTGTGGCGCGTGGCTGAAGAACACCGCCTGCCTGTTGCAAGGCGATCAGGTGTTGTGGTCGCCCCTGCACGGTGACTTGGGCGACCCGCAAAGCTGCCTGGACCTGGAGGCGTCGTTGGACGCTCTGTTGGCGTGCGCTGAAGTCATGCCGCAGGCCATCGCCCACGACTTGCACCCGGATTTCTATAGCTCGCAACTGGCCGTAACGCTGGCCGAAAAACTCAACGTGCCCGCCGTGGCCGTACAGCATCACCACGCGCACATTGCCGCGCTGATGGCCGAACATGGCCTCGATGGGCCGGTACTCGGTCTGGCGCTGGACGGCGTAGGCCTTGGCAGCGATGGCGCAGCTTGGGGCGGCGAGTTGCTCTGGGTGGCCAGCGATGCCTGGCGTCGACTTGGCTATCTATTGCCACTGCCGCTGCCCGGTGGCGATGTTGCCGCCCGCGAACCCTGGCGCTTGGCCGCTGCGGCGCTGCACCTGCTGGGTCGCGACGATGAAATCCTCACCCGCCTCGGGCCGCTGGTCGGCCAGCAGAGCGCCAACACTGTCGCGCACATGCTCGCCCGCAATCTCAACTGCCCGCTGAGCAGCGGCGCCGGACGCTGGTTCGATGCCGCTGCCGGGATTCTCGGCATCAGCGTACGTCAACAATTCGAGGCCGAAGCGGCCATTGCCCTGGAGCGTCTAGCCGCTGAATACCTGACAGCCCATGCCGAGCCCGCCATCGACGGCCTGTGGCATATCCGTCCTGACGGCGTGCTCGATCTGCAACCGCTGCTGACCCGCCTGTTCGAACTCGCCGACGGCGGACGCAGTGCTGAAGGCGCGGCCCTGTTTCACCTGACGCTGGCCGCCGCCCTCGCCGACTGGATCGAGCGCCAATCCACCACGCTGCCGGTGCTGCTCGGTGGCGGTTGCTTCGCCAATCGCCTGGTCAGTGCCCGGCTCACACAACTATTGACCGCCAAGGGCTTACAGGTTTTCAGCGCGCAGGCCGTGTCTTGCGGCGATGCCGGGCTGGCCCTTGGTCAAGCCTGGGTTGCCGCTCACTGGCGCGACCCGCAGCGCCCACCCGCCCTGCCATTGGAGGAATCTCAAGCATGTGCCTAGCCATTCCCGCGCGCGTGATCGAATTACGCGACGGCGATACCGCACTCGTCGACTTGGGTGGTATCCGCAAGGAAATCTCCCTGGCGCTAGTGCCGGAAGCGAAGGTCGACGACTACGTGATCGTCCACGTCGGTTACGCCCTTGGCCTGATCGACCCGCAAGAAGCCCTGCGGACCCTGGAAATGTTCGAAGAAATGGACCGCCTGCAACCGGAAGCCTTATGAAGTACATCGATGAATACCGCGACGGCGAACTGGCACAACGCATTGCCGAGCGCATCCGCGACGAAGTCCAGCCTGAACGCCAATACCGTTTCATGGAGTTCTGTGGCGGCCACACCCATGCGATATCGCGTTACGGCGTGAGCGATTTACTGCCCGCCAATGTGCGCATGATCCACGGCCCCGGCTGCCCGGTGTGCGTCTTGCCGATTGGCCGTATCGACCTGGCGGTGAAGCTGGCGCTGGAGGACGGAGCAATCCTGTGCAGCTATGGCGATACCCTGCGCGTACCGGCGTCCGGTGGCCTGTCGCTGCTGCGCGCCAAGGCACAAGGCGCGGATATCCGCATGATCTACTCGCCCAGCGATGCGCTGAAAATCGCCGAGGCCAACCCCGAGCGTGAAGTGGTGTTCCTGGCCATTGGCTTCGAAACCACCACCCCGCCGACCGCATTGGTGATCCGCGACGCCGCCGCTCGCGGCCTGAAAAACTTCAGCGTGCTGTGCTGTCATGTACTGACCCCGGCGGCCATCGCGCATATCCTCGCCGCCCCCGAGCAAGATGCGGCGGCGGTAGAACTGGATGGCTTCGTCGGCCCGGCGCATGTGAGCATCATCATTGGCTCTGACCCCTACGCCGAGTTCGCCCGCCAATACCGCAAGCCGGTGGTGATTGCCGGTTTCGAACCGCTGGATGTCATGCAGGCCATCTTGATGCTGGTGCGCCAGGTCAACGAGGGGCGCGCCGAGGTCGAAAACGAATTCGTCCGCGCCGTGGGCCGCAATGGCAACAGCGCCGCCCTGACATTGATGGACGAGATCTTCGAACTGCGTGAAAGCTTCGAATGGCGCGGGCTTGGCGAGGTGCCGTTTAGCGCCCTGCGCATTCGCCCGGAATTCGCCGCCTTCGATGCGGAAAAACGCTTCGACCTGCATTACCGCGCCGTGGCCGATAACAAAGCCTGCGAATGCGGGCCGATCCTGCGCGGTCAGAAAAAGCCCACGGATTGTCGCCTGTTCGGCACCGTATGCACCCCGGAAAACCCAATGGGTTCGTGCATGGTGTCCAACGAAGGCGCCTGCGCCGCTCACTATGCCTACGGGCGCTATAAAGACATCGAGGTTGCTGCAGTATGACCGGCCGTTCTCCCGTAAAACGCGGTTATGTACGCCCCCTCAATTTTCGCGACGGCGTGGTTGATATGGGCCACGGTGCTGGCGGTCGTGCTTCGGCGCAACTGATTGAAGAGCTGTTCGTTGCTGCGTTCGATAACCCCTGGTTGCGCCAAGGCAACGATGGCGCCGCCTTCAGCCCGGAACTCAAACCCGGCGAACGCATGGTCATGGCCACCGACGCACACGTGGTGTCGCCGCTGTTTTTCCCCGGTGGCGACATTGGCAGTTTGTCCGTGCATGGCACCCTCAACGACGTCGCCATGGGCGGCGCACGGCCGCTTTATCTCTCTGCCAGCTTCATCATCGAAGAAGGTTTTGCCCTGGCCGACCTCAAGCGCATCGTCGAATCGATGGGCCGCGCCTCCCGCGAAGCCGGGGTGCCGATCATCACCGGCGATACCAAAGTCGTGGAACGCGGCAGCGGTGACGGCGTGTTCATCAGCACCACCGGCATCGGCATTATCCCCAACGGGGTAGACACGGGCGGGCATCGCGCACGCCCCGGCGATGCGATATTGGTGTCCGGCAGCATCGGCGAGCATGGCGTGGCGATCATGTCCAAACGCGAAGGGCTGGAGTTCGAAACCGAGATCCTCTCCGACAGCGCGGCACTGCACGGATTGGTCGCGCAGATGCTCGCGGTCGCCCCCGGCCTGCGCGTACTGCGCGACCCGACCCGTGGCGGCCTGGCGACCACGCTGAACGAAATCGCCGGTCAATCCGGCGTCGGCATGC
Source organism: Pseudomonas sp. (assembly GCF_036404235.1). Lineage (GTDB taxonomy): Bacteria > Pseudomonadota > Gammaproteobacteria > Pseudomonadales > Pseudomonadaceae > Aquipseudomonas. Next base: position 5,544 of record NZ_DASWOT010000108.1, on the reverse strand, counting down.
TCTTGGACGAAGCGGCAATCCTCGTGCAGCCGCAGGTAGAAGCCGCCTGCGAACTGCTCGGCCTGGACCCGCTGTACATCGCCAACGAGGGCAAGCTGATCGCGATCTGCGCAGAAGAAGACGCCCAACCGTTGCTCGACTGCATGCGCCTTAATCCCTTGGGAGAACACGCCGTGCGCATCGGCACCGTCATGCAAGACGCTCACGGTTTCGTGCAGATGCAGACCCGTTTCGGCGGGCGCAGAGTGGTGGACTGGCTGTCGGGCGAACAACTGCCCAGAATCTGCTGAACACGTGAAACAGCCCTCGGAACGGTGTGTTGTGGCAACGTTTCGAGCGGCGTAGACTCTGCACCATCAAGCTGTACATCGCCATACTCATAATATTTTGCTCAATTCATGCACTGCCCAGGCACAAGCCTTGGGCGGCTTTTTTGTGTGCGGGCGTTTAGAGGGACTGGTCGTGTCATCTGCCGTCGATATTTACTTGAGGTTCGCACGTCGTTAAATGAACAGCACCCTGGATGCTCGCACCGGAAGTTGGCTCAGCGTTATTGCGCTGGCCCTCGCGGCTTTTATTTTTAACACCACCGAGTTCGTGCCAGTCGGTCTGTTAAGCGCCATCGGCCACAGCTTTAATATGTCGACCGCTCAAGTCGGCCTGATGCTGACGGTGTATGCCTGGGTAGTATCGCTGGCCTCACTGCCGATGATGCTGATGACGCGCAACATCGAACGCCGCAAGTTACTCACGTTTGTGTTCGGGCTGTTCATTGCCAGCCATATTCTTTCCTGCATGGCGTCAAGCTTCAGCATGTTGTTGGTGAGCCGTATCGGCATCGCATTCGCCCATGCGGTGTTCTGGTCGATTACTGCGTCGCTTGCGGTGCGTGTAGCGCCGCCAGGCAAACACGTGCAGGCGCTGGGCTTGTTGTCCACAGGTACGGCGTTGGCGATGGTGCTCGGGATTCCACTGGGGCGGATTCTGGGCGAGGCGCTGGGCTGGCGCATGACGTTCCTGGCAATTGCCGGGGCGGCGGGTATCACCGTTTTGTGCCTGATCAAATCGCTGCCGCTGCTGCCCAGCCAGAACTCAGGATCGTTGCGCAGCCTGCCGATCCTGTTCAAACGCCCAGCATTGATGTCGCTGTATGTGTTGACTGCGTTGGTGATCACCGCGCAGTTCACGGCCTACAGCTACATCGAGCCGTTCACACAGGTTGTCGCGCACATGAGCAGCGAGATGACCACCGTCCTGCTGTTGCTGTTCGGCGCCGCAGGCATCCTCGGCTCCTTCGTGTTCAGCCACTACAACAATCGCTTCCCCAGAGGCCTGCTGATCACCGCCATCGGCGCACTGGCGTTGAGCCTGCTGTTGCTGTTGCCGCTGTCGGGCAACGTCTCATCGCTCGCCACGTTGAGCGTGGTCTGGGGCATTGCGATCATGTGTTTCGGGCTGGTCATGCAAGCCAAGGTGTTGGCGTTGGCGCCAGACGCAACGGATGTGGCGATGTCCCTGCACTCGGGCATCTACAACATCGGTATCGGCGGCGGCGCGCTGCTGGGCAGTCTGGTGATCAGTCAACTGGGCATCGCCAACATCGGCCTCGTTGGCGGTCTGCTGGCCCTGAGCGGGTTGCTGCTGTGCTGCCTGGCGACCTACCGGTTCAGCGAGCCCATGCGCGCCTGATCATCCAACATCCGGCCCTGAAAAAGGCGCTGACAGCAAATGCTGCAGCGCCTTTTTTGCGTCTGCGGACCACGCGGGAATAACACGCTGCGTCGATCATCATTCCTGTTGATACTCACCATTGGCTCTTATGCCTTCCGCTCAATATCCAGGCGCGTACCATCGCCCCCACACCCAAACACGAACTGAGGGCTAGAACATGTTGATTCATCTGCTGACTTGCCTGGCTCTGACAGCGTTTACCACTTACGTCGTAGCCCTCAATTTTTTCGATCTGGTCGGTGCTTCAGTAACCGCCAGCGAACATGAAAATCGTGCAATGGCACCGGCCCACTAACGGCCAAGTAGCTGTCACTTATCAGCACCTTTTAAAAAAACTTTCACTGTACTGCGGAGCATCAGACATGACCCGAGAAGTTACCTTGCACGTCAGCTTTCCCAGGTTTGGCAATAACTACTACTCACAACATGTCATCGCTCGCAAAACACAGTCGTTGGTCAGCGACAACCGTTTCGACTCGTTCCTGATGCCAGCGGCGACCAACCATTTCAGTAATGAGGTGATTGGCTTGACGGATCAGTTCCGCTTTCTAAACGACATCCTGGCCTCGCACTTGTCGGACGTTGAAAGCAGCAGGCCGGCACATAAAACGCGTAGAGCGCTGCAGAACCACCTCATCTGAGGTTGGCGCGCGGTTCACTGCGCGTCACTGCAAAAATATTGCACTGTTAACTCAATATTTCGAATTATCCCCACCCAAAAATCCCCGGCACAATCACCTCGCGCTTAACACGGCTAGGCGGCTGTTGTATCCGCCGCCCGACCTTTTGTGTTGCCCTTTTGCACGTTGTATTCCCCCCATTGTGCTGGAGCCCTGCTGATGGGCTCTTTTTTTGCTGAAGAAGTCCGGTGACTTGAAAACGCTTCTGAAAAGTTTCATTCCCCAATCGCTCAATACACACCCCAAGGAATGGTCACGAGCAGCTATTGGTGCGTGCCTGGGCACCTGCATCAGCGCAATGCTCTGTCAGCAACTGTTCGGCACCGATGTCGCACTGCATTTGCTCGGTCCGGTCGGCGCCTCGGCAGTGCTGTTGTTTGCGGTATCGACCGGTGCGCTGGCCCAGCCTTGGTCGATCATCGGTAGCTATTTGATCTCTGCGCTTATGGCACTGGTCTGCATAAACCTGTTCGGCAACACCATCACGGCCGCCAGTGTCGCGGTGTGTTCGTCGATCCTGTTCATGTGCATTTGTCGTTGTCTGCATCCCCCCGGCGCGGCTATCGCGATCTGTATCGTGACGTCCAAACACGAACTCTCGGCAATGGGGCTGTCGGTACTGAATCCGGTCATGCTCAACGGGATTTCCCTACTACTGACCGCGCTGATTTATAACAACCTGACGCAGGTCCGTTATCCCAAGCTGCACCCGAAACCGATCATCGACAATCACCACACCGTCGACATCCCGCCGTCAGAACGTGTGGGTTTCACTGCGCAAGATATGGAGCGGGCACTCGACGATATGGGTGAATTCATCGACGTGTCGCGCGAGGATCTGGAAGACATCATCCGCAAGACAGAAAAGCATGCGCTGCGTCGCAGCATGGGTGACATCAAGGCTGCTCACATCATGTCCCGCGACGTGCACTGCCTGGCGCCAAATAGCCCGGTTTCACAGGCGATGGACAGCCTTCTCTCACATCACATCAAATGCCTGCCGGTGCTGGATGAATACAAGAAAGTCGTCGGTATCGTCAGCCTGGTGGATCTGATTGCGCATCCGCTCTACAGGCGCAAGAACGGCCTGCTCGACAACCTCGGGCTGCGCAAAAACGTGCGCGTACATGAAGTCATGACCTGTCCCGTCAGCTGTGTGGAAAGCGATGTGCATGTGGTGGAGTTGATTGCGCAGATGTCCGAACGGGGCCTGCACAGCCTGCCGGTACTGGAAAACGGCACGCTGGTGGGGATCCTCACCCAAACCGACCTGATCCAGGCGTTACACCGCGACCTGATTGTCCACCTGCACTGATCAGATCACTGGCGCCCAGCGCTGCGACCAGTCGCCTTTCTCCTTGCCGATTTCACGCAACAAACCGATGGCTCGCAGCAGCGCGGTCGAAGGGTTGTCTCGGGAATAAACCAGGTAGGTCGGAAGGCTGAACTCCGGTGCCATTGGCACGCGCTCGAACACACCACGGTCCAGGTAGGACTGAACGACTCGGCTGCGGAAATAACCTGAGCCTCCGTTGTCGAGAATGTACTGCAACGCGAACGGCCCCAGATTGAATGCCAGCGCAGGTTTGGCGTTTTCCGGCAGCGCCTTGTCGTGCTGTTGGCGAAACCCCGGCCCCCAATCGATGTAAACATACGGATCAGGGTTGTCCACTACACGGATCATCACCAGTTTCTCTTCCAGTATTTGCTCGACCTGCAAACCGGGCAGGTACACCGGCTGAAACACCAACGCCGCATCCAGCGTACCCTGCTCGATGTCCTTCATCAGCGCAGGCCCTTCTTTGACTTCGCAGTTCAAGGCGAAATCGGGAATCTGCGCCCTGATCTCGCTGACCCAACGCAGCAATAATGGATTGCACAGGCTCATCTCGGCACCGACATGCAGGATGTTCAAATAGCCTTTTGGCAACGGCAAGTCCCGTCGCGCGGCTTCCCATGTCTGCACCAGTTGATTGGCAAAGACTACAAATGCCTCCCCGTCAGGCGTCAGCTTCGCGCCAGTACGGTTGCGGATGAACAACGTGCAATTGAGATGGCTCTCAAGCTTTTGCACCCGAGCTGTGATCGCCGTCTGGGTGACGTGCAACGTTTCGGCGGCCGCCGCCAAGCTGCCGAAACGGACGATTTCCAGGAAAGTACGCGCAAGGTCTATGTCCATCGAAAGGGCTCTGAATTTTGCGCCATGGTAACGCACGGGCGCGGCATCAAGGCAATGCAGCTCAGGAGGCGGCAGTTAGTCAGCGTCACTCGAACGCAAAGATTTGCGTAGCGAAAATTCAGATTCCGCTGTCTGATGGTGACATCGGCAAATAACGCCGCCCTGTCACCCAAGCCACCCGGAAAACAACAATGAAACACGCCCTGCTCGCTGGCCTCATCTTGACCGCAGCCGTCCTGCCACCGTCTGCATTCGCCAATGACGACGACAACCAGTGCCAGATAAACCTGAGCAAAGTAAGAGACGCCAAAGTCGCCAACCCGAATCTCAGCGATGCGATAAAAAGCGACGTTGACACCACCGTCCATCGCGCCGAATCCGCCCGCGCCCGTCACAACGACGACGGCGCCCGCGAATGCGTGGCCCTTACGCAGCAGGCGTTACAGAAAATTCAGAGCAACTGAGAGCAACATAGCCGAGGTCTCAAACAGGCAGAAGCCGTCGCGGATAATTGTGACTGAGGGCGCAGTTCAATCTGTAGGAGCCAACGTGTTGGCGAGGCAGCCAACTCTGTGTATCTGAAACAGCGCCTCGCGAACAAGTTCGCTCCTACAGTCGATCAACCGGCACATGGAAGACATACGCCATCGGCAGCGGTGAAGTATTTGATATGGCCAAGCTTTTCAGCGAAAAGCACTGCTGACAGCCTGACCGGGAGCAGCGTATCTACATAAAATCATTTTTATTCAGATAGTTATGTGTTTTATGAGCCAATAGCCCCTTCGCGAGCAAGCTCACAAAAAATGATTGTTAGTCGAAAACGACTGACAGGGCTGGCGCTTGCGCTGATTGGGTGGTTTTTTTCAATACCGCGTTTCCCGTGCTGATTACCCTGATCGGACATTCAGTGAGCGGAGAAATGATGTGATAAGCCTGTTGATTTCCACGACCCTG
>NZ_DASWOT010000107.1:0-2430 GCF_036404235.1 Pseudomonas sp. | reverse complement strand
CGTGCTCTGGGTCAGCAGCAATTCGATGCCACTGTCCTGAATCAGGTAATGGAGCCGCGCCTGCGGGTAGTCCGGGTCCAGTGGCAAATAGGCGCCACCGGCCTTGAGAATCCCCAGCATGCCCGCCACGGTGTCCAGCCCACGGGACACCGCCAACCCCACTCGTACCTCGGGGCCGACGCCCAACGCCTTGAGTCCATGGGCGATCTGGTTGGCACGGTCGTTCAATTGGCCGTAGGTCAAGTGCAACTCGCCGCACACCAGGGCGATGGCCTGAGGTGCCTGGGCCACCTGGGCCTCGAACAGCTCGGCCAGGCTTTGGTACACCGGGTATTCGCGCCGCTCGCTGCCGTTCCACTGCTGCAAGGTGGCTTGGCGCTGCGCTGCAGACTCCAGTGGCAGATCGCCCAGGCGCCGTTCGGGATTGGCGACGATGGCTTGTAGCAAATTGCACCAATGCTCAGCCATACGCGCCACGGTGGCGGGTTCGAACAGGTCGGTGGCATAGGTGAAGGAAGCCTGCAAGCCAGTATCGGTTTCGACGGTATCCAATGTCAGATCGAACTGCGCGGTCTGTGCCTCCCAGGCCACCCCTTCCAACGTAAGATCACCCAGCCGGGGCAAAAAATTACCGGTTCGTACCTGGTGGTTGTGCATCACCTGGACCAGCGGCGCGCGGTCCGTCTGCCGAGGAACCTCGAGCGCTTCCACCAAACGCTCAAAAGGCACCTGCTGATGGGCCAATGCCTCCACCATCGTTTCATGGGTTTGCAGCAAGAACTGAACAAACGTCAATGACGACGAACAATCGGCCTTGAGCACCAGAGTATTGACGAACATTCCGATCATCAGGGATTGCTCAGCTCTGTCCCGATTCGCCACCGGCACGCCGATGCACACCGTCGACTCCGCGCTATAACGGCTCAAAAGCAACTGGAAGGAGGCCAACAAAGCAGTGAACAGCGTGACGCCGCTCTGCTGCGCCAAAACAGCTAATCGACGGGCGCAATCATCCGGTAACGCAATGCTGAAGCTAGCGCCCTGGTGGCTTGGCACCGCCGCACGAGGGTGGTCCAAGGGCAGCTCCAGGACTCTTGGCGCGCCCGAGAGATGACCGACCCAATAGGCCAATTCCCGGTTCCGGGCCTCCCCGGTCATGGTCTGACGTTGCCAGCCAGCGTAATCGGCATATTGCAGGGTCAGGGGTGGCAGCGTGTTCGAACGGCCAAGCCGTTGACTGTCGTAAAGCTCAGCTAGCTCAGCGATCAAAAGAGGCATGGAGCTGCCATCCACGACGATATGGTGCAACGTCACGCTCAGCAGGTGCTCGGCCTCGGCCGTCACGGCCAGATCGACCCTCAGCAATGGCCCTTCGATTAAATCGAAGGGCCGCTGGGCGCTGTCTTGTTCTGCTGACTGATCGGCCTGCGCGCGGTAGCGCCATTCAAATGGCAGCGAGAGGTGAACACGTTGATACGCCTGGGCGCCGTCTTGATAGAACGTCGTGCGCAGAATTTCGTGGCGAGCCACCAGCGTCTCGAAAGCACGCTTGAGCGCAGCGACGTCCAGCACGCCTTTCAAGCGCAGGCTGCTGCTGACGTTGTAGGTTGCCTGTTGTGGGGCCCATTGCCAGAGAAACCACTGCCGCTGCTGCGCAAACGACAATGGCAAGGGCGCGCTCCGATCCATAGGAACAATGGGAGCGTGCCCTTGCTGGCGGTGAACATCCATACGTTGCGCAAAATCGGCCAGGTTCTCAGCCTCGAACAAGGCTTTGAGCGGAACATCCGCAGCCATCTCGAAGCGAATGCGCCCAATCACATGGGATGCCAGCAAAGAATGCCCCCCCATGTCGAAAAAGTTATCGTTGCGCCCTACCCGATCTACACCCAGTACGCTCGCCCAGATCACAGCCAGCGCTTGCTCGCGTTCACCTTCGGGGGCTGCGTAGGCGTGGCTTGTCTGGCGCACGTCCACCGACGGCAACGCCTGTCGATCAAGCTTGCCGTGGGCCGTCAGGGGCAGTGCGTCCAGCACCATCAGGTGCGCCGGCACCATGTGTTCGGGCAACTCGGCCTTGAGCCGCTGCTTCAGGGCCGCCAGCCACTCGACACGCTGCTGCGCACCCACTTCGGCCACCAGATAACCCACCAGTTGCGCACCGGCCGGGCCCTCCACCGCCAGCACCGCCGCCTGGCGCATGTCGCGGTCCTGCAACAGGCTGGTTTCGATTTCCCCCAGCTCGATACGAAAGCCACGGATCTTCACTTGTTGATCCGCACGTCCCAAGTAATCCAGGCTGCCATCGGCGCCGTAACGCGCAAGGTCGCCACTGCGATACAACCGACCACCCGGCGCACCGAACGGGTCCGGCACGAAGCGCTCGGCGGTCAGTCCGGCTCGGTTCAAATAGCCCCGCGCCAGCCCTGC
>NZ_DASWOT010000106.1:0-33545 GCF_036404235.1 Pseudomonas sp. | reverse complement strand
CCAACACGCCGCCTCGCGAACAAGTTCGCTCCTACAACATCGAAGACATCCGCAGCGGTGAAGCAGTTGATACGATCAAGCTTTTCAGCGAAAAACACCTGTTGAAAGCTTGACCGGGAACAGAGTGTCTACCTGTCAGTGATTACTTCTCCCAGTCCGCCTTGGCGATCTTCAAACCGTGCAGGCCGTTATACGCAGCGCGTTTGGGGGATTGCCAACCTTCGAGCAGCACGGCATCGATTTCGTAGATTTCCACGCCCAATGGCCGACACACGCTCAAAGGGTCCTGCGCGTCTGGCCCCCACATCGGCAACGATAAATCACCACCGGGACAGGTCGATAACGCACACAGCAGGTCGATTTCGGCGAAGAACTCCAGGTAGTCACCCTTCTGTGCCGGACAGGCTTTCATGAAGTACATGTCGTCGTGGTTCAAACCGGTGCATTGGAAGATGTTCAGCACGTCATGTACGTCGAACTCGGTGAGTCCGTGAGGCAACACCGCACGGGTCAGGTTCGAATGGCAGTGGTGGTGGAAGTCCTCCCCTGTGAGCATTTTATTGACGTATGGATCGCAACGCGTGCCAAGCAAATCGTGCAGCCGACCGCCATGTTCGTCGATGCCATAGCGGGCAAGGCTGTCGTCGGTGATGGTAACCATCGGCCTTAAGAACGGCAGGTTCGACCACAAACGGTCATGGGTTGTGACATGTGCGCCTTGTAATTGGCGAGTGCGCGCGGCCCACAGGCGCTCACGTGGATCGTCGGCGCTCCATACGTTGAAATCACCGACCTGCGGCCCAACCGGCGTGGTCACGCGAAACACTTGCCCAGCCTTGACCTTCCAGGCTCGCCCGGTGCGAATCGGAACCTCAAATTGCTCGATCAAGGTGCGACTGCCCTGCTGTTCGCGTATCCGCTCATAAAAAGCAGTATCAACCTGCAACGCGGCGCCTTTGCTGACCTGATAGGCGGCTGGGTAATCTTTGTACATGGGGCAATTCCTCGTGTGGCGGCGGGCCCTTCAGCAGGCAGGTCTGAGAAGGTCGAGCACCCAGTGCTCGGAGTCTGTGAGGTAGCGGATTGTTCAACCACCCGGTTTCATTCAAGACAGCATAGGGCGTGCCAGATCGCGCGCCGATTGGGTGGCGCGGGATTTCATCTTCATGGGGCGTGTCCATCCTACCCATGTTCACGCCCCGCCCTCGTTGGCGATCATCAGTTTGATGCTCTCCTGCAACAGGAAAAACGGCGCTCGGACGTTGATCGTTCTCCTGATGTTGTTGTTTTTGGGGTGAGGTCACCCTGGCGCTAATAGAATTTAAATTCTATCTATACAACAAACAGAACAGAGACTAGCCTGTCGTCTACACAGGCATGCCCGGATCGATCTCACCAGCACCTCATGAGCTCGTTCTTCACCTGAATAAAAAAATGAACAGGGAGCATCATGCTCGACCAGGCCCGACGCTTTTCCATCAAGCAGATCGCCACGCAGGCTGGCGTCAGTAAAGCCACCGTCGACCGCGTGTTGCATCAGCGTGGCAGCGTGCATTACCAGACCGACCGACGTATCCAGCAGGCACTTCGAGAACTCGAAGCGCAGGAGAAGTCCGGCCCTGCGGTAGGTCGTACCTTTCACATCGACGTCATCCTGCACACGCCGACCCGCTTCAGCGATGCAGTGCAGGAGGCAGTCCATGCGCAGTTGGGCAGCCTTGCGCCGTTCCGGATCTTTCCACGCTTTCACCTGTACCAAGAGATCGATACGCAGCGCATGCACGATTTGATTTTGCGTTGCGCCGACAAAGGCTCCCAGGGGCTGATCCTCAAGGCGGCCAATGAGCCACAGATCAACGAGGCGGTAAATCGGTTGACGGCGGCGGGCATTCCAGTGGTAACGCTGGTGTCCGACCTGCCGCAGAGCGACCGCGTCGGGTATGTCGGCATGGACAACGGCACGGCCGGACAAACGGCAGCGTACTTGATGTCGCGCTGGCTGGATCAGGCGCAGCAATACGTTGCGGTGGTCATCAGCAGCGAGTTGTTTCGCGGCGAAGAAGAGCGCGAGATGGGCTTTAGGGTGTGGCTGCGCAATCGGGCGCCGCATTTGCGCATAGTGGATATCAGCGGCGGCTACGGTGTGTACAACCCAACCTTCCAGCGAATCAGCCAGGCATTGCTCGGCAACCCATCGTTACGCGCGGTGTACAGCGTCGGTGGTGGCAACCGTGCCATCGTTGATGCCTTTGCCGCCCAGGACCGGCCGCTGGCTGTGTTCATCGGCCATGACCTTGATCAGGAAAACCGTCAGCTACTGGCCGAAGAGAAGATCGCCGCGATCATCGACCATAACCTGCAGATCGATGCGCGCCATGCCTTCCTGCACATCTTGCAATTTCATCGGCTGTGGAAGGTCGGCCAGATCCCCTCGTCACAGGTGCAGATTGTCACGCCGTTCAATCTGGCCCGCTGACGTATTTTTGCAGTGCGTTCACCCGATCTGCCCCAACAATAACAATCCCAGGAGATCCACCCATGCTTCGCATCGCAGTCCTCGGCGCAGGCCGTATCGCTAACATCCATGCCACCAATGTGGCCGCCCATCCCGACGTGATCCTGTCAGTGATCGCCGACCCTTGGCGCGAAGGTGTCGACACGCTGGCCGCCAAACTGGATTGCTCTGGGGCTTATGATTGTGCCTCCGCCATCGAGCGCGATGACATCGACGCCATCGTCATCGGCACCCCGACCGACACGCATATAGACCTGATGCTGCGCGCCGTGAAGCTGGGCAAACCGGTGCTGTGCGAGAAACCCATCGATCTGGACTTTGCTAAAGCGGCCAGGGCTGTCGAGGAAATCGAGCGGCAGAACGGGAAAGTCATGCTCGGTTTCAACCGGCGCTTCGACCCCGACACCCTACACATGCGCAAGGCAATCGCCGCAGGGGCCATCGGTGATGTTCGCCAAGTGGTGATCACCAGCCGCGACCCGGGGCTGGCACCTGTGGAATACCTCAAGCACTCCGGCGGGATTTTCCGCGACATGACCATTCACGACTTCGACACCGCGCGTGCCCTGTTGGGCGAAGAACCGGTAGAAGTCATGGCCATCGCCAGCCGCCTGGTGGAGCCGGCATTGGTGCAGATCGATGACTTCGACAGCGTAATGGTTTTGTTGCGCACAGCCTCAGGCAAGCAATGCCACATCAACTGCTGCCGTGAAGCGGCGTACGGCTATGATCAGCGCCTGGAAGTGTTCGGCTCCAAAGGCATGCTGCTCAACGAAAACCACCGTCCGAGCACAGTGAGGCGCTGGACCGCCACCCAGACCGAAGTGCGCGAACCGCTGCTCAACTTCTTTCTTGAGCGTTACGCCGATTCTTATCGCATCGAACTGGAGCACTTCATAGCCGCCGTGGTCAGTGGCGACAACCTCCCCACCACCGCACGCGATGGCCTGAAGGCGCTGCACTTGGCGAACTGCTCGATTGAGTCGATCAAGACCGGGCGTGCGGTGGCTGTTTAGGTTTATGTGCAATGCAATGCGGTCTCTGTAGGCGTGAACTTGTTCGCGAGCCTGTCTCAAGACGCACTGCGTGGGTCGCCTCGCCAACACTCTACGAACAAATTCGTTCTTACCACATGATGCATGCCCACGCAGAGCATGGGCATGCTCACCGCAATTACGTCATGCTCAAACTGGCGCAATCGCCGTATCTACCAACACCTGCGCCTCTTGCACCAGACGCTTGAGGTGATCTTCACCGATAAAGCTTTCGGCGTAGATCTTGTAGATGTCCTCAGTGCCTGACGGACGCGCGGCGAACCAGCCGTTTTCGGTCGATACCTTCAAGCCGCCAATCGCCTGATCATTGCCCGGCGCCTTGCTCAGAATGCTCTGGATCGCCTCGCCCGCCAGTTCGGTGGACTTCACCTGCTCGGGTGACAGCTTGCTCAATAACGCTTTTTGTTCAGGGTTGGCCTTGGCCTCGACGCGGGTGGAATAAGGCCTGCCGAGTTCTTCAGTCAATGCTTCGTATATCTCGCTCGGGTCGCGGCCCTTGCGTGCGCGGATTTCGGCCGCCAGCAACGCGGGTATCAGGCCATCCTTGTCGGTGGTCCAGACTGTGCCGTCGCGACGCAGGAACGACGCCCCCGCGCTCTCCTCGCCACCAAAGCCCAACGTGCCCTCGAACAAACCCTGGGCGAAAAACTTGAAACCGACCGGTACTTCGTACAGCCGGCGACCAAGACGTTTAGTGACACGATCAATCATGCCGCTGCTGACCACGGTCTTGCCAACCGCTGCATCGGCGCGCCAGTGCGGTCGGTTCTGAAACAGATAATCGATAGACACCGCCAGGTAATTGTTCGGCGCCAGCAGGCCACCGGTAGGCGTGACGATGCCGTGCCGGTCGTGATCCGGGTCGCAGGCGAACGCGACCTGGAAACGGTCCTTAAGGCCGATTAGCCCCTGCATAGCGAAGCTCGAAGACGGGTCCATACGAATCTTGCCGTCCCAGTCAACGCTCATGAAGCGGAACGTCGGGTCGACGTACTTGTTCACCACTTCAAGATTGAGGCCGTAATGCTCGCCAATGGCTGACCAGTAACGCACCCCAGCGCCACCGAGTGGGTCAACGCCCAGGTGCAGATTGGCAGCGCGAATGGCGTCCATGTCGATGACGTTTTTCAGGTCAGCGACATAGGTGTTTACGTAATCGTGGCGATGGGTGGTGTCGGCACGCAGGGCTTTTTCGTAACTCATGCGCGTTACACCCAAGACTCTTTCGGCCAGCAACTCGTTGGCCTTGGATTCGATCCACTTGGTGACGTCGGAGTCGGCAGGACCGCCATTGGGCGGGTTGTATTTGAAGCCGCCGCTTTCCGGTGGGTTGTGTGACGGCGTGATGACAATGCCGTCGGCCAGGCCGGACGTCCGCCCCCGGTTGTAGCAAATGATCGCGTGAGATACCGCAGGCGTCGGGGTGAACTCGTCGTTCTGGGAAATCATCACATGCACGCCATTGGCGGCCAGCACTTCCAGCGCCGTGGCACTGGCCGGAGTCGACAGCGCGTGGGTGTCAGCACCGAGGAACAGCGGGCCATCGATGCCCTTGGCCTGGCGATATAGGCAAATAGCCTGACTGATGGCCAATACATGCCATTCGTTGAAGCTCAGTTCGAATGAGCTGCCCCGGTGACCGGAGGTCCCGAATGCAACGCGTTGCGTGGCGATTGATGCATCAGGCTGACCGGTGTAATACGCCGTCACCAGACGAGGAATATCGACCAGCAATTCTGCAGGCGCCAGTTTGCCCGCGAATGGACTGATACTCATACGAAACCTCCATGGATGAAGAAGGAAAAGGGCTCGACCCTAATAGGAAAACGCCTACAGCGCGGCAGTTTACTGGCAGTTCGACCGCCTTGCTCGCCTATTGATCCGTAAAGTGTTGAGCTGTTTATAGACGATCATCAAAGCGCCCACCAGGCCGGCAAGAGCTGCTGCACCTTGCGCTCGGCAAATCGATCATCAATCAGCATTACCACACCCTGGTCATTCTGACCGCGAATCACTCTGCCAGCGGCCTGAACCACTTTCTGCAGGCCGGGGTAAAGGTAGGTGTAGTCATAACCGTCGCCGAACAACAGGTTCATCCGCTGTTTGAGTTGTTCATTGATCGGGTTGATCTGTGCAAGGCCCAAGGTAGCGATAAACGCACCAATCAAACGCGCTCCTGGCAGGTCAATGCCCTCACCAAACGCGCCACCGAGTACCGCAAAGCCAATACCTCGGCTGCTCAAGGTGAAGCGATCGAGAAACGCCTGCCGATCCGCTTCGGCCATGCCGCGCGATTGCAGCCATATCGGCACATCAGCATGACTACGCTGCATCAGTTCGGCTACCTGCTGCAGGTAATCGAAGCTGCTGAAAAAAGCCAGATAGTTGCCCGGCCTCTTCTGAAACTGTTCAGCCATCAACTCGACAATGGGCGCCAATGATGCCTGACGATGGACATAACGCGTGGATATCCGGCTGACAATGTGAACGTCCAGTTGTGCGCGAGTAAAGGGCGACTCCACGTCGACCCAGGCCGTGTTGTCAGGCAGCCCGAGCAAGTCGGCGTAATAGCGCCGTGGATTGAGCGTTGCCGAGAACAGCACCGTGCTTCGCGCGGCCGTCAACCGCGGACGGACGAAAGCGGCGGGCACTACGTTGCGCAGGCACAACCGTGATAACGCCCGTTTGTGGCCGAGTTCGCGCTTGCTGATATCGAAGATAAAGTGCTCGTCGAATACCTCGGCAATCTTGCTGAACTGAATCACTTCGAAATAGAAGCTCTGCAGCTCGCCGTTTGCGGCCTGCGGATGCTCGTTGAAGTAGTCGCCGAACAACGTGATGCACTGGCTAAGCGCCAAAAGGAATCTGGCCGGAAGGTCCGGATACGCCTGATAGGGGGCGATCTGCTCTTTGTGCAGCGCATTCCACTCGCGATTAAGCCGTTGCAGCGGCTTTTTCAGCGGTTCGGGGGCGTGATGGCGGACGCCGTTCAGGGTGTGCTGGTCCAGCGTGGCGCTGTACATCGAACGCGTGCGCTCGACCATGTTGTGCGCTTCGTCCACCAATACCGCAACCCGCCATTGATTAAACTGGCTCAAACCGAAGAGCAAGGCGCTCAAGTCGAAGTAATAGTTGTAGTCGGCAATCACCACGTCTACCCAGCGCGCCAGCTCCTGGCTCAGGTAATAAGGGCACACCTGATGACGCAACGCGACCTCACGCAAACCGGCCTGATTCAACCACGGATTATCCAACGCCTCGCTTCGCGCTGCCGGCAGGCGATCATAGAACCCCTTGGCCAACGGACATGAGTCGCCATTACAGGCTTTATCCAGGTGCTCGCAGGCTTTATCGCGAGCCACCAGTTCCAGTACCCGCAACGTCAACTGTGGTGCGCTTTTACCAATCACACTCAGGGCGTCCAGCGCCAACCGGCGGCCAGGTGTCTTGGCCGTCAGAAAGAAAATCTTGTCCAACTGCTGCATCGGCACGGCCTTGAGCATCGGAAACACCGTGCCGATGGTTTTGCCAATCCCGGTCGGCGCCTGCGCCATCAGGCAGCGGCCAGTGCTGACCGCCTTGTACACGGTTTCTGCCAGCACGCGCTGTCCGGTGCGAAATTCGGCATGGGGAAATTTCAAGCCGCCAAGCACCTGGTCGCGATGAGCGCGATGGGCCATTTCCTGTCGCGCCCAAAGCAGGAAGACGCCGCACTGCTGCTCGAAAAAACCTTGCAGGTCTATCGCACTGAAGCGTTCACGGAGCACTGTTTCCTGCTCACTGATGATATTGAAATACACCAGCGCGACGTTCACTTCGCTCAAGTGCAGTTGCTGGCAAATCAGCCAAGCATAGACTTTTGCCTGTGCCCAATGCAACTGACGATGATTGGCAGGCATCGCGTTGAGGTCACCACGGTAGGTTTTCACCTCATCGAGCTGGTTGAGCGTGGCGTCATAGCCATCCGCCCTGCCCCTCACCGTCAATTGCTGGTATTGCCCGGACAGAGGCACCTCAGCGCGATAATCTGGACCACGGCGGCGAGCCACGGTGCGATGTCCGGCGATGCCTTCCTGGGCAGTCGGCGATGGCGTGAAACGCAGATCAAGGTCGCCAACCTTCGCCGTGAACTCACACAACGCCCGCACCGCGACGACATAGGTGCTGACGACAGAGTTAGGCGGGTTTTCAATGCATTGAGCCGACGCCTGATCCACGCCGACGTGAGCAGCGCACGCATCGGGGGTATCTGGACTGATCTGGGTAATGGGAATCACGAAACGAATGGGCCGCAAGAAATCGATACTGGACGGACGTACAGATAACAGCTGCATCCCCGGTCTGCAAACGAAAAAAGATCAGTGGCCCGCCGACGCGCTCACGACAGACGCTCATGAACCAAGGCGTTTTTGATGATGACGAGCACCGAGTCGATGTTCTGAGTCCAGTCCGCCGTGCCGCTGATGCGCAGCCACTGCTTGTGCAGGCCCCGCACGCTGAACAACTCACCTGGCGCCACGACGATGCGTTGTTCCAACAATCGCCCGAACACCCGCGCCATGTCCACCCGATGCACACTCTCCAACCAGATCGTCGCACCGCCCCGTGGCTTCTCGAAACGCACGTCATCGGCCAGAAAGCGATCGACCATGTCCCCCAGTGTTTGCATCCGACGCCTGAGCGCCTCGCGCAACACCACCAAGTGGCTATCGAGTTGCCCGCCACTGCACAGCCGGGCGATGGCCTTCTGGCGAATCAACGGCAGACGGAACGAGCGCAGCAGAAATTGCTGATGCCACATGTCCCGTGAGTGCCGGCTGAGTAAATAACCGAACGGTGCCTCGAGCCCGATCAGCCGGTCGAAAGTGCCAATGATCAAAAGCCGCTGCGGGTCGATCAGGTCACGCAGGCGCCCAGGGCATGGCTCATAACACAGTTCGCTGTGACTGTCGTTTTCCAGCACCCACAGCGCTTGTCGATTGAGTAGGTCGGCCACTGCCTGTTGTTGTGCAGGCGACTGCATCTGCCCGCGTATTGGATCCAGCTGCGAAGAGAAGATCGCCAACTGGATATCTTCACGCTGCAACACGCTCTGTAGCTCATTGAGATCGAAGCTTCCCTCAGGCTGGATGGCGATCTCGATCACTCGGATGTCAAACGACTGCAGGGTCCGTAAAATGCTCCAGTCGCAGGGCGATTCCACTAACACGGCACTGCCGGCCAGTTGCAGGCCCTGGAGGACAGCTTTAAGGATACCGGTCTTGTCTGGACCGACGAACACGTTATCGCAGTGCCAGCAATGCTCGGTCGAAGAGGTATAGCGCGCGGCGAGCGCGGCACGCAGTTCAATGTCGCCGAAAGGTTGAAAGCGTGGGTCCGGCTGGCACGGATACTGGCGCATCAGCTCGCGTTCCAGGTTCAAAAGCGGACTGTCAAGGGACTGCAATAAGGTCGGTTCATCGGCACCGAAGACGAACATATCGGGACGCCTGACGCTGGCGTGGTAGCGCCCCAGCAGGTCTTCACCTTCACAGGGAATGTCCTGGCGCAGGCTGGGTAGCGCGTAATAGCCAGACTTGGGCACCGAGCAGACAATTTGGAGTAAAACGGCGTTCTGTACCGTCGAAATCGAGACCCGCAGGCGTTGCGCCAATGTGCGTAGCGAAGGCAGGCGGATGGCCGGTCCGCTCTGAATCTCGTTGATCAGGCGCAACAGGTAGCGATACACCAATTGGGAGGCAAAATCAGTCTTGTTGTTATTCATGCGGGTTCACCCGTTCACGCGCAAGGCGCAGAGTCTATGGGAAGACGTCAGTGACGACGCGAGTTTGGAAATACCTAGGGACTGTTGCCGTTTGGTGGTGAGCTGCGTGGCTGAGTCAACTCCCTCCAGGCAAGGTGCGGAGCGCCGAGAATGGTTGTTCCCTTTCCAAGCCCTGCAACTCAGCCTGGCGAGAGTTGACACGCAACCCGAAGGGATGGTGGCGCGCTTGGCGCAGGGCGGCGTTGCTCGCACTTTATTGAACAACCCAACCGCATTTGCTCGCACTTTATTGAACAACCCAACTGCGTTTATTCGCAGTTTATTGGGAACAACCAAACTGTGCTGCTCGTGCCTTGCCCTGCACCAAGCGGGCTACCGTCGCGGCCACAACCAAACGGCAACAGCCCCTAGGTCGCAAGTCGTTCAAGGGGGCGTCGATACAGGGTCAGCGACCGGAAATCACTTCGCTGATGGTGTGGCCGGTCTCGGGATCTACAGTCATGATCTGACGCTTGTCCGGATCACTGGCCCGCACCCGAGCAATGATTGATCGTTCATCGTTGAAATCGACCCGCGGTTTGCCGTAGAGGTTTTGCAGACCCTTTATGCTCAGCCCGCTGATATCTATCAGCCATTGAACGACCTGCTCCGGCGCAGCTTGCCCCGACAGCGCCTTATGTAAATCGGCGAGTGCGACGAGCATGCCGGGGTGACAGCGGCGCAGGAACGAATCAAGCTCGGCACCACCGTCGACAAAGGGGGCAAACAGCAGGCACACCAGTTGCGCCTCGTTCATACCAAACGCTTCCTGCGCGTAGCTGGTCGCCAGCGCTCGGCGCTCCTCCAGCTTTTGCGCGTCATCGTAGGCCGCCAGCGCTTGATCGACCAAACGCTGGGGCATCTGTTTGCGGCGCATCAATGTCTTGGCCAGTTGCAGATATTCAGCGATGCCCTCTGAGTATTCACGCCCCTGAACGAACTCGGCCTTGAGGCCGCGCATGTGGGCCATTAGCATCGGATTGGCGCAATCGGATTCACTGAAGCTGAAGGACAGATCATCAAAGCGAAAACCGAGAAAGCCGGTCAATAATGCCCAATGCTCTTCTGCCCGGCAGCCGATGAGGTCCGCCACCGACAGAAACTTCGGCACAATGGCCTTATTGGGATAGCCCAAAGGCCGCGCCATGAGGTCTGCTGGTTGTGAGTCCTCCCCATGCAGCTCACGATAATAGGCACGGCCGACGTTTTCGATGGTTTCCAACGCGGTGTTGAAATTCTGCTTTCTCCAATCGACAACCGGCTGCCCGGTGCGTTGCGCCAGACGCATGATCCAGGTTGCATAGTGCTTCTGCTCTTTAAGCGAATCACCGCTGAGCACGACGTCTACGCCCTTCCCCCAGCACGCAGCGCGCCCGAGAAACTCAGCCATGCCCAGATAACAACTGTTGCAGAAGGTGGTGCGACCGTCGCCTGCGGTTAGATGACCGCTGAGCAGCATGTCCGACCGATTCTGCTCACGGCCAGCAGTCGAGAATGGCAGATCACGTTCGAAGCGCTGGACGTATTGATGATCGACCACCAGCAACTCAACGCGCGGGTCGTCATGCAGAAACAGCGCCGAGTAACAGCGGTGAATGTTGTCCATCACCGCTGATGTCATCCCGGCGTGGCGCATGGTGGCAATTCTCAGACTGAATGAAGTCGGGGATCGACCGGCAATGCTCAACTGAGCCGCCCTAAGGAACGCGATGGTATAGGCGCTGTCCTTGCCCCCGCTAAACGCCACCAGTACGGTATAGCGGCCGATCTGCTCGATTCCACCCGCCGCAACGATCAACCGTTGAATCAATAACTGCAATGCTGTGCGCTCAGCGCGATCGAAATAGCCGAGCAGACGTTGCAAGACTTGTTGATAGACGTAATTCATTGCCTGTTCATGGATGGAACTCATAGCTTCATACCTGGGTTGCAAATATCAGCAATGCCTTCAATTCACCAAACTGCTCGTGACAATCTTAAGCAATTGAAAGGCACCTTAGAATCCGCTCGATGGCGGCGACGCTTGGGGTGTTATGGATAAGCCACTATGGCATTTCAAACGAGTGGTTGGGCGGGACCTTGCTGCGTTTGAGCGGTATCAATACTGTGCGCAGAGGCAGAGGCGCAAAGTCGCACACATGCTGTGCAATGGCGTCTGGAGACACTTCTGGTTGACCGAAACCGAACACATCATGGGGAGGGGTCACGACAGGCGAGGACAAGTCAGGACAAGACTGCGGTACGAGCATGACTCATTCCTTGAGTATTAATCACCGAACTATTATCGGTATCTGCAAAACAATTACAAGGTACAGATAACCGACATAACACCGCTCAGCTTTCGCAATGCACACCTAGGGAATAAACACCGCCTGTTTTACAACCAGGACAACCATGCACCTTAATTCGATAATGTTTAATAATATTTAAACACATAAACAAAAAGCCTTCCTGGAACTACGGGAAGGCTTCGAGGGACATGGCCTATGGGTGGAGCGATTGCGTCGATAAACACTGACGCTGGCGCCTCAATATCGATGCCCGAGGCCACAGGCACCGAAGTACTGACGATCAATAAGCGCGGTGAACTGCGCTCAGGCAGGCTCGACTTCGAGCACTGCACGGCCGCCGACAGGACAACCATCCATATAACGGTGCGCTTCAACGACGTTTTCAAAAGGGAATACCCGCGTGATTTGCGGTACAAGCACCCGATCTGCCGTCATCTGATTAATATCGCGCAAAGCACGTTTCAACGCCTCTTCATCCTGGGTAATACCCAATTCTGGCTTACCTGTGAAGTTACCTACGCAGTGAACGAAAAACTGAATGTTCTTCTGGAACGCCGCACACGCTGGGAACGGCGTTTGATTACCCCCTTGCAGGCCATACAGAACCAGGCTGCCACGCGGTGCCAGCACGTCACCCAGAATGGACATTTGCGGGCCACCCAAGCCGTCGAACACCACATCCACACCACGGTTGTCAGTGTATTTATTGATAGCCATCAACAGGTCCTGGTCTTCAGTGACCACGACTTTGTCGGCCCCCAACGACAACAGATAATCACGCGCGCTTTCAGTCTTGGTTGCAGCGATGATTTTCACGCCCAGAGCCTTACCCAATTGCAGAAAAGCAGGGCCGGCGCAGTGGCTGGCATCAGTCACCAGGGCAGTCTGCCCAGGCTTGACACGGGCCAGGTCGACGTATGCGAAATAAGCCACCAATAAAGGTGTGTAATGAACGCTCGCTTGCACAGGCGACAAAATATCTGGGTAACGGACCAAGGCAGTGCGAGGAAGCACGATCAACTCGCCGTATACCGGGTACGTGTTGGGATCGGCAGCTGGAAAGCTGGCAACTTTATCACCAACACTCAAATCGTGTACGCCATCACCGACAGCAGTGACCACACCGGCCATTTCAGAACCCAGTCCAGCGGGAAGACGTGCTTGAGAGGACGCCAGGTTCTGGCGCCACAGGACGTCGTACCAGGAAATACCGATCGCCTGAACGCGCACCTGCACGTCGCCGGGCGCTGGCATCACGGCTGGGTGCTCTTCTACCTTGAGCACCTCGGCCGGGCCAAACTGATGAAAACGGATCGTGCGGGACATTTCGAACCTCGCCTTATGGACCTTGAGGCCATGAACTCTATCCGGGCTCTCCCGGTAACACTATCAGTGACTATTAATAGTCGACATGTCTGCCATCGATTCTGTTGCTGGCATGTAGGCGACCATTAGATCACTATCGAATGCTCACGTATGGGTGGTCATTGTTCGCATCTGTTGGGCACTTTGCAAGCCGAAGCCAATTTTTTAGACCCCCGCATCATGCGATGCATCCGAAACGGCCATCCTGCCTGCTGTCCATATTCAGGCAATATCCAGGGCTGCTATGTCCTCGTTGGGCTCAAGATCACGACCAGGGTTTGTTTGCTGCTGTAGACCGCAGTTTATGCAAAATACCTTTGCATACCCTCATATGATTTTATCGATGCAGCAATCCGGTGTTTACTCGTACTATTGATACCTGAGCTCAGGTACCAGCGCCGATACAATGGCGCGCATGGACCACCACATCGACCAACGGCCCGAGGCCCATCGTAATGAATCGTAACGACCTTCGTCGCGTCGACCTCAACCTGCTGATCGTCTTTGAAACGCTTATGCATGAACGTAGCGTGACTCGCGCGGCGGAAAAGCTGTTCCTCGGCCAGCCAGCTATCAGCGCGGCACTCTCGCGTTTGCGGGGGCTGTTCGATGATCCGTTGTTCGTACGTACCGGGCGCAGCATGGAGCCAACGGCTCGGGCGATTGAGATATTCGGTCTACTCTCCCCCGCTCTCGATTCCATTTCCACCGCAGTCAGTCGCGCGGCCGACTTTGATCCGGCCACCAGTACTGCGGTGTTTCGCATCGGTTTGTCCGATGATGCCGAATTCGCTTTGTTGCCAGCGTTGCTCAAACGCCTGCGCGCTGAAGCACCGGGGATCGTGCTGGTGGTGCGCCGGGCCAATTACATACTGATGCCTGCGCTGCTGTCATCCGGCGAAATCTCCATCGGCGTCAGCTACACCGATGACTTGCCGGCTAACGCCAAGCGCAAAGTCCTGCGCAAGAGCAAACCCAGGCTGCTGCGTGCCGACAGCGTGCCAGGAGCAATGACCCTGGACGATTTCTGCGAGCGTCCGCATGCGCTGGTGTCGTTTGCTGGTGACCTGGGCGGTTTTATCGATGAGTACCTGGAAAAGCTCGGCCGCAAGCGGCACGTGGTGCTCGCAGTGCCGCAGTTCAACGGCTTGGCGACCCTGCTGGCTGGCACCGACATCATCGCCACGGTGCCGGATTACGCCGCAGCTGTACTCACCGCTGCCGGCGGTGTGCGGTCTGAAGAGTTGCCGATCGAGTCCCGCGCCTTCGAACTGCACATGGCTTGGCGTGGATCACAAGATAACGATCCGGGTGAGCGCTGGCTGCGCTCGCGGATCCAGATGTTTTTTGGGGATCCGGATAGCCTGTAACAGAGTTCCATCGAGTTCCGAAAAAACATTTAATAACATGATGTTATATACATAATCAGTCCACGATCACCCGTCCAACTCCACTAGATTCCAGGGCTCACGGGGCATAATTGGTGGCAAATTTCGATTTTAAAAAACGGTGCCCCCACCGATGCCCCCAGGTAATGCCCCTGTTTTCAGAAGAAAACTCAGCGATGCTCTCATCCGCTCGCGGACCGAACCCGGCAAGTATTCCGACGGCGAAGTCCCTGGTCTCTACTTGGAAGTGAGGGCATCGAGCAAGTTTCTGCTGCGACTGGATGACTGCAGCTACGGCAGTGTTGCCGCCGCAATGCGCCTGCTGGTCATGTTGCCGGTCCGCCCTGGCGAACTGGTGCAGATGCGGTGCGAAGACGTCGACCTGGTGAGCGCCGATTGGCGTTATGTGGTCAGCAAGACCAAGCACCTGGACAAGAGCAAGCACGTCGTGCCGTTGCCCGAGCAAGCCCTGGTCCTGTTGCGCGAGCTACGTAAAACCCGCGTGGTGGATGAAGAAGGAAAAGACTGGGTGTTCGTCTCGCCGGTCTATCCGGGTCGCCCCATCAACCCGACCTCCATGCTCAAGTCCTTTCAGCGTATCTGGCCGGAGTACGACATCACTGCCCACGGCTTTCGCGCCACCTATCGAACCATTGCCCATGAGCACTTGGGCATTGATCCAATCGTGCTAGAGCTGTCGTTGTCACACCGCATGCCAGGCGCGCTGGGTGCTGTGTATGCGCGCGCGCAACTGCTAATGCAACGGCGGGAAGCGGCTCAACAGTGGGCTGACTATTTAGACCAGTTGCGGCAAAACGCTGCGCGCGTGACCGGAGATTGACGATACAGGGAAAAAAATCACGAGATTGGAGTGGGAAACGAGAATCGTATCAGGCGTCCTACCCGTTAATGATGCCCTCGGCTTCCTCCTGGCGCCGGGCTATCCGCGCCTCCAGAAAATCGCTCACTACAGCTCCCTTAAAACTGTGCGAGGGTGTACGTCACGTACAGCCGGTTTTCATCTAAGTCGCGCTGTGTCGCCACAGTGCTGCGCAGCATCGCGTTGCGCCATTGCACCCCAAAGCCGGAGAACGTCGGCCCCTGGAACGCATAGGTCAGCACCAGGTCGCGCTCCCACTCATGCTGACTGCCTTGATCCGACTTGATGTCGTCGCCACGCTGATAGATCACCTGTGAACTCAACCCCGGGCCCCCACCCTGGCAAAGTTAAACGCGCGCTGCGCGACCCAGGTGTTTTCGCCGGCACGCTGGAAGCGTGCGCTGGTCTGGCGGTCGGTGATCAGGTAGTCGCCGAGCCATCGCCCTGGTTGAGAAACGGGAAGTCACTGGAACTATTGAGGTGCTGGTACCCCGGCTGACCGCATGCCCTGCCAGGCGGTAGGTGAACAGTCCCGCCATCACCCGGTTATCCACTTCGCCGTTGTTGTGATAGCCGGTGCTGCCGTTGTGGCCATCGGAGGAGCTGTCGAAAAACCGCAGGTCACTTTTGAAACTGCCCACCAGCAACGCCAGGTTATGCACCAGGCCGGCAATATTGTTGTTTACCTCTCTGTTTCAAGCACGCATCCACTGCGTCCCTCCCATAGCACCACATAAACAAACGACGCCTTTGCATAAAATCCAGGTTCTTCACTCGATGCCTTCAGTCTCCACTACAGCGTCTCTGACGTGAGACAAAGTCGCTAGCAATAGTTTCAGCGGCCCACATTATCAAAGCAGAAGATTAGTTTCCGCATGACTCTGCTCGCCATACCAGTTCTGCCAAGCAACTTTTTCGCCCCTGAAAGTCTCATGACAAACATTACGAGGTCGAATCAAGTGAAAACCCTCCTTCTCTCGGATAAACACATAACGTGTCAGCGTTCTCGACGATCATCTTACGCATCAGAAGTGTCGTACCCTCACCCGTGCAAGCACAGATAGAACCTTATACAGTTTCAAGACCGTTGGTAACGCCAGCATGCCGTCGAATCCAAACGTAGCATGTCAGGCTGCCTAGGCCCGCCGCTGCAATGGTGAGGCACATCGGCAACGGTGTGCCATCAGCCAACGAGCTGACCAAAGCGCTGAACCCCGCCCCCATCGCGAACTGCCCTGCCACTGCCAAGCCCGCAGCTGCGCCTGCCTGCTTCGGATAGAGCGCCAACAGACTAGCGACGCAGTTGGCACCCAGCAAACCGGTTACGCTGACATAGAGGATCACACATACAACAATCCCCGTCAGCCCAGCCAAACCAGCCAAACCTAGTATTCCCAATCCACATCCCGCCATACCCGCCACTACGGCTCCGATCCGGAGCATCCGTAATGGACCCATATGAGTAACCGATCGTGCATTGATCAAAGTCATCACAATGACGCCGACAATGTTCAGTCCAAAGAGCCAGCCATAGGCATGGGGGGAAACACCGAAATACTCAACATAGACAAAGGGGGATGCGGTGATGAATGCGAACATGCCACCGAACGAAAGTCCCATGCACAATACATAACCGAGAGCCAACGGTTCCCGTGCTATCTGCCAGTAAGCAGCGAACGCGCCTGCGATTGATCGACCTCGTTTTTCAGCCAGATGCGTCTCATCAATGCGCCACAAACTGGCAGTCAGACAAAGTGCGGCGAACACTAAAAGTCCTGCAAATATGGTCCTCCAACCCTCGATAAGCATCAGAAAACTGCCGACCAATGGCGCAATCAGGGTCGCGATCATCGTTACCAGATGCATGAGTGAAAGTGTTCGTGCTGCTTCATTGAGCGGAAACAAATCTCGAACGATTGTCCTCGCTAACACAGATGCGGCTGCACCACCCAAGGCCTGAAAAAACCGCCAGCAGATCAGTTGCTCGACGCTGCCTGACAACATGCACCCTACCGTAGCAATCAGGTAGAGCACCATCCCGCCAAGCAGCAGAGGCCTGCGCCCATAGCGGTCTGACAGCGGACCGTAGATCAACATGCCCACACACAAACCGGCGAGAAAGATACCAATGGTCATCTGCACGCTGGCTTCGGTCGCCCCCAGATCATGCGCAATCAATGGCAGACTGGGTAAGTACGTATCGATGGATAAGGGAGCGAAGGCAACAAGAGCCGCGAGTAATACGATCAGGCGTTCAGGATGTGAAATGGACATTGGTTCTTCACGGGGAGGTTTTAGGGCCACATAAAGATAACATGTTAACTTTATTTTTTAACCCCATTTACTCACCGTGTGATCTGCCAGAGATCAAGGCTTGATATTTTTCAGCTCGTTGAGCAAGGCCAGCAACTGCTCCATTTTCTCGGCGCCAAACTGCTCCTCGATTTTCTGGTAGTTACTTTCCATGCCTGCACTCATGGAGACGAAGCACTGTTGGCCGCGCTCGGTGAGGCCAACGAAAACCCGTCGTTGATCCTGGCTGGACTTCTGTCGACGCACCAGACCGTCGCGCTCCAGGCGTGTCAACACGCCGGTCATGCTCGGCTTCAGGATGCAGGCCAACTGGGCGAGTTGATGACTTTCGAGCTCACCCTGCTGGCGCAGTATCCGGATGACCCGCCACTGTTGTTCGGTCAGTTCATGCTTGTTCAGTGCCGGGCGGAAGAAAGCCATTGCGGCTTCGCGGGCTTGCAGCAGGGTCAGTGTCAGCGAAGGTCTGGGGTTGGCCATGAAGGCACCACTTGAATGGGCGAGTCGGCAGCTTAGTGTCGCCAGCCTGCGGCTGCAAGCGGCGTTGCCGCTGTGAAAAGTGCAATCGGTTCCGCGTAAAAGCCATTCTGTCGTACCGCTGCGATGCTCAAGATGATCCGTACACGATCAACCAGACCAGAGCGCGACGACCCATGCCTGGCTCAATGCAATCCCGATTGACGCTGGCGGTACTCCCCCGGAGTGAGCTGGGCGTAGCGCTGGAAAAAACGACTGAAATAGGCTGGGTCCTTGAACCCGAGCTGGTAGCAGATTTCGTTGGCAGAGCTGCCCGTAAACAACAGCAGGCGCTTGGCCTCTTGCATCAGGCGCTCCAGGACCAAACGCTTGGAAGGCAGGTCGGCAATGCGTCGGCACACATCATTGAGCCGTGCCTCCGTCACCCCGATGCCTCGGGCATAACACGACAACGGCCAGTGCTGCTGGTAATGCGCTTCGATCAGTTCATTGAAGCGGTGGAAGATTTTCAGATCTTCGTGGCGCGCAGGCGTCGCTTTCAACGAGTTGGAGCACAGCCGCAACAAGCTGATCATGATCAATCGCGTCAAACTGTCCAGGGCAGCGCTACGCCCGGAACGCTCAGCCACCACCTCTTCGCTCAGTTCCTCGAACAGATAATCCAGTCGACGGACATCGCCCGCATATTCCGGCCCCAGATGGGCCAGCGCGACACACGCCGCCGGCAGTTGCGCGCCAGCCTGCGCCAGGCTGGGGTCTGCATCGATCAGTTGCCACACCAGTTGCTGACGCACCGTCAACACGTGCCCGTCGCTGTCAGCCTCGGTCACAAAGGAGTGTGGGATGGTCGGCGGTGTCAGGAAGAACATCGGCCCGGATTCAACGTATTGCTGGTCGTCCAGATACACCCGTACCGTGCCGCTTTTCACGTAGTGAACCTGGAAAAACCGGTCATGCCGGTGAACCGGCATGTTGCGACCGAAGAAGCCTGCCAAGTTGCCGAGCTTGTCGTAATGGACTTCAGCGTCGCTGTAGCGCTGGTCGTATACCTGGCCAATGTTGATGTTGGGGATCGGTTGACGGTTGGTCATCGCACGCTACTCATTTTTATTTTGATTCCAGCATTGCTGTCACTTTCATCCTGCACCGAATTCGGTAGGACAACCACCACGCGAACAGTCTGTCACGCTTGACGATAGTTAACATATTAATTATAACCGTTAATACATTAACAAAATTACAGAGCCCTCATGGCTCTGCCAGGAGAAAAGCATGAGCCGTGCCTTGCATGACGTCGCGACAGGCACCCTTTTCGGTGTCGCGCTGAACTATCAGGGACTGCTGAAGCAGCACCTCGCTGAATTCGAACAGCCGCCTTATCAGAAGCCGCCAATCAAACCTGTGCTTTTTATCAAGACGCCCAACACGCGCAATCAACACGGCGCCGAGGTTGTACATCCAGGCAAGGGTGAACGTTTGCAACCAGGGCCGGCATTGGGTGTTGTGATTGGCAAAACAGTCAGCCGAGCCAGCCCCGCCGAGGCACTCGATTACGTGGCCGGTTACACCATCGTCAATGAATTCAGCCTGCCGGAAGACAGTTACTACCGCCCCGCCGTCAAAGCGAAATGTCGTGATGGTTTCTGTGCCATCGGGCCAGAACTGATCCCGACTGCACAACTCGCCGATCCGCACAGCCTGGCCATTACGCTGTACGTCAATGGCGACATTCGCCAGCAAAACAACACCGCCAATTTCGTTCGCGACATTCCCCGGCTCATTGCAGAAATCAGCGAATTCATGACGCTGCATGCTGGCGATGTACTGATCACCGGCACCCCAGAGGGTCGCGTCGACGTGCTACCAGGAGATCGCGTCGACGTTGAAATCAGCGGCCTGGGCCGACTCGTCAATCACATCGTGGCCCAGTAACAGGAGTTCCCATGAAACACGCCCGTATCCACTTTGAAGGCGAAACCCACGCCGTCACCGTTGAAGATAACAACGCCGTCCGTTTGGCTGATGGCCGCCTGCTGGCCGAAGATCAGGTGCAGTGGCTGCCACCGGCCACCGGCAGCATGTTTGCCCTGGGCTTGAACTACGCCGATCACGCCGCAGAACTCGCGTTCAAACCGCCTACCGAGCCGCTGGTGTTCATCAAATCACCTGGCACCTATACCGGCCACAAGCAGGTGACCTGGCGCCCGGACAACGTTGTGTACATGCACTACGAGTGCGAGCTGGTCGCGGTCATCGGTAAAGAAGCACGCAACGTCAAGCGTGAGAACGCGCTGGATTATCTGGCGGGTTACACCGTCTGCAACGACTACGCGATCCGTGATTTTCTTGAGAACTACTACCGCCCCAACCTGCGGGTAAAAAACCGCGATGCCACCACCCCTGTGGGCCCGTTCATTGTCGATACCGCCGACGTGCCGGACCCGGCCAACCTGAAACTGCGCACCTGGATCAATGGTGAACTGCGCCAGGAAGGCAGCACCAAGGACATGATTTTCAACATTCCTTACTTGATCGAATACCTATCCAGCTTCATGACCTTGCAGCCCGGCGACATGATCGCCACCGGCACGCCTGAGGGCCTTGCCGACGTGGTGCCAGGTGATGAAGTCATTGTGGAAGTGGAAGGCGTAGGTCGCCTGGTTAATCGAATTGTCAGCGAAGCGGAGTTCTTCTCCGCCCGGAAAGAGGCTTGAGCACCATGATCAAACATTGGATTAACGGCCGTGAGGTCCAAAGCAAAGATGTGTTCGTCAACTACAACCCGGCTACCGGTGAGGCCATTGGCGAAGTCGCCAGCGGTGGTGCCGAAGAAGTCGCTCAGGCTGTGGCAGCGGCCAAGGAAGCCTTCCCTAAGTGGGCCAATACACCGGCGAAGGAGCGTGCTCGATTGATGCGCAAGCTCGGCGAGTTGATCGAACACAATGTGCCGCACCTGGCCGAACTGGAAACCCTCGACACGGGCTTGCCGATTCACCAGACCAAAAATGTACTGATTCCACGTGCTTCACATAACTTCGACTTTTTTGCCGAAGTCTGCACGCGCATGGACGGTCACTCCTATCCCGTCGACGACCAGATGCTCAACTACACCCTCTACCAGCCAGTGGGGGTCTGCGCCCTGGTGTCGCCATGGAACGTGCCGTTCATGACCGCCACCTGGAAAGCCGCGCCGTGCCTGGCGCTGGGCAACACCGCCGTATTGAAGATGTCCGAACTCTCACCGTTGACGGCCAACGAGCTGGGCCGTCTGGCGGTCGAAGCCGGCATTCCCAACGGCGTGCTCAACGTCATTCAGGGCTACGGCGCCACCGCCGGTGACGCGTTGGTCCGGCACCCGGACGTGCGGGCAATTTCCTTCACCGGCGGTACCGCCACCGGCAAGAAAATCATGCAGACCGCCGGATTGAAAAAGTACTCAATGGAACTGGGCGGCAAGTCGCCAGTGCTGATTTTCGAGGACGCGAATCTTGAGCGCGCCCTTGACGCGGCGCTGTTCACCATCTTCTCGCTCAACGGTGAGCGCTGTACCGCCGGTAGCCGCATTTTCATTCAGGAAAGCGTGTATCCGCAGTTCGTTGCCGAGTTTGCTGCGCGAGCCAAACGCCTGATTGTTGGCGATCCGCAAGACCCTAAAACCCAGGTCGGATCGATGATCACGCAGGCCCATTACGACAAAGTCACCGGCTACATCAAGATCGGTATCGAAGAGGGCGCTACCCTCGTCGCCGGTGGCCTGGAACGTCCGGCCAACTTGCCTGCGCACCTGAGTAAAGGCCAGTTTATTCAGCCGACGGTGTTCGCCGATGTGAACAACAATATGCGTATTGCCCAGGAAGAGATCTTCGGCCCTGTGGTGTGCCTCATTCCATTCAAGGACGAGGCCCAGGCATTGCAACTGGCCAACGATACCGAGTACGGGCTGGCTTCCTATATCTGGACTCAGGACATCGGTAAGGCGCATCGCCTGGCCTATGGCATCGAAGCCGGCATGGTGTTCATCAACAGCCAGAACGTACGCGATCTGCGTCAGCCGTTCGGCGGTGTGAAAGGTTCCGGCACGGGCCGCGAGGGCGGCCAGTACAGCTTCGAGGTGTTCGCCGAGATCAAGAACGTGTGCATCTCGATGGGCAGCCATCACATTCCACGCTGGGGGCTGTAACCACGACATCGATTGTTGAAGCCTGAGATGGGTCGCGCATCGCGCCTGTCGCGGGTTTCACTAACCGCGGATTGAAACGCATAACAACAATTTCAGGAGAATCATCATGGGCGAAGTCGTCCTGGCTGCGAAAATCTGCCACGTTCCCTCGATGTATTTGTCGGAGCTTCCCGGCAAACACCATGGCTGCCGTGAAGCGGCGATTGCCGGTCACAAGGAGATCGGCCGTCGCGCGCGCGAACTCGGCGCCGATACCGCCGTAGTGTTCGACGTGCACTGGCTGGTCAACAGCGCCTATCACGTCAACGGCGGCGAACACTTCAAAGGCATCTACACCAGCAACGAGCTGCCGCACTTCATCAAGAACATGGAATACGAGTACCCAGGCTGCCCCGAGCTGGGCGAGCTGATCGCCGCCGAAGCCAACGCCGCCGACGTGCGCACCCTGGCTCACAACATCCCGAGCCTGGAGCTGGAATACGGCACCCTGGTGCCGATGCGCTACATGCACATGGGCGTACCAGAGGAGCAGAAATTCAAAGTGGTGTCGGTCGCCGCCTGGTGTGCCTGGCACCGCCTGCAAGACAGCTTCACCTTTGGTGCTGCGGTACGCCGGGCCATCGAGAAGAGCGATCGTAAAGTGCTGGTGCTGGCCTCCGGCTCGTTGTCGCATCGCTTTTCCGATAACCGCGATGCCGAGGCCAACATCCACAACTGGACCCGCGAGTTCGACAAGCAAGTGGACCTGCATGTGGTGGAGATGTGGCGTCAGGGCCGCTTCAAAGAGTTCTGCGCGATGCTGCCCGATTACGCAGAACACTGTTTCGGCGAAGGCAAGATGCACGACACCGCGATGCTCCTCGGTTTGCTGGGCGGGCCTGACTACAACAAGCAGGTCGAGATTATCACCGAGCCGTTCGGCAGTTCCGGCACCGGCCAGCTCAACGCCATCTTCCCTCTCTAAACGCCACGCCGCACGACTTACGGGCTGTGCGGCGTCAAGGAGCACTCCATGCCCCATTTCATTGCTGAGTACACCGACAACATCGAACAGCAAGCCGACCTGCCTGGCCTGTTCAAAAAAGTCCACGAAACGCTGGGCGACAGCGGCGTATTTCCCCTGGGTGGCATCCGTAGCCGCGGCGTGCGCCTGGACACCTGGCGCATGGCCGACGGCAAGCACGACTACGCCTTCGTCCACATGACATTGAAGGTCGGCCATGGCCGCGATCTGGCAACCCGTCAAAAAGTCGCCGAAAAACTCTTCGGCGTTATTACCCGGCACTTCGCCGACCTTCAGGCCCAGCGCCTGCTGGCTTTGTCGTTCGAGATGATCGAATTGCACGAGCAACTCAACTTCAAGGAAAACAACGTTCACGCCTTTCTCAAGGCTCAGGTGCGCTAAAGCAGCGTGCCCGTTTGTTCCATCGGCCTCTCAGACAAAAAGTATAAAACCATGAGCACAGCCAATACTGCCGAAACAATCAATGCCGTCGCCCGCAACCGTACCCACAGCCTCATCACTTGGCGGCTAATGCCGCTGCTGTTGGTCTGCTACCTCTTCGCGCACCTGGACCGCATCAACATCGGCTTCGCCAAGATGCAGATGAGTGCTGACCTGAACTTCAGCGACACCGTTTATGGCTTTGGTGCTGGTCTGTTCTTCATCGCCTATGCGCTGTTTGGCGTACCGAGCAACATGGCCCTTGACCGCGTTGGCCCGCGTCGCTGGATTGCCACGCTGATGGTGGTGTGGGGAGTGTTGTCGACGTGCATGTTTTTGATCGACAGCGCTATGGGGTTCTATGCGCTGCGCTTTTTGCTCGGTGTGGCCGAGGCTGGTTTCTTCCCGGGCATTCTGGTGTTTCTGAACCGGTGGTATCCGGCCCATCGTCGAGCGCAAGTCACCGCACTATTTGCAATCGCCGTACCGATGGCCGGTGTCATCGGTGGTCCTCTCTCGGGCGGTATCCTCGAACACTTGCATGATTTTGGCGGCGTGCGTGGCTGGCAATGGATGTTCGTCATTGAAGGCGCGCCCGTCATCCTGCTCGGGCTCGTTGTGCTCAAGTGCTTGCCAGACAGCTTCGAGACGGTCAAGTGGTTGGCGCCGGAGCAGAAGCAACAACTGCGCGAACAATTGAACAAAGAAGAACACCGAAAATCGATCACGTCGTTTTCCGCCATCTTCAAGAATCCGCAAGTATGGCTGCTGGTCGCGGTGTATTTCGCAGTGATGCTGGCCGTCAACACTCTCGCATTCTGGATGCCGACACTGATCCACGGCGCCGGGATCGGCAGCGACGGCAAAGTCGGCCTGCTCAGTGCGGTGCCTTACCTGGCAGGTTGTTTCTTCATGATCGGCTGTGGGCGTTCGTCTGACCGCCATCGTGAACGACGCTGGCACCTGTGCGTGCCGTTGCTGATGTCTGCTACAGGCATCGCCAGCGCCGGGCTCTCACCCACCAACCCCACCTTAGTTCTGAGTGGGCTGATTGTCGCCGGCATGGGCGCCAGTGCCGCTTTGCCGATGTTCTGGCAGCTGCCTCCCGCGTTCCTTTCCAACCGTACTCAAGCCGCTGGCATTGCCCTGATCAGCTCCTTCGGCAGCATCGCATCATTTTTTGCGCCCTACCTGATCGGCTGGATGCGCGACACCTCCCATAGCGCCAGCCTTGCTCTTTATGTGCTGGCACTGCTCATCGCTCTCGGTGGTTTTTTGGTACTCCGAACCAAGGCCTCCATCGTCAACCCCCAGTAAGAGATCATCGTCATGCTTGATCAACATCTTATTCTGCAAGCCGCCGCCAGCCTCGACCACGCCGAGCGCTCACGCAAGCAAGTACGTCAGTTTTCCCTGGATTATCCAGAGATCACCATTGAAGA
Organism: Pseudomonas sp.; assembly: GCF_036404235.1. Taxonomy (GTDB): domain Bacteria; phylum Pseudomonadota; class Gammaproteobacteria; order Pseudomonadales; family Pseudomonadaceae; genus Aquipseudomonas. The sequence goes on along the minus strand of NZ_DASWOT010000106.1, from coordinate 8,395 downwards.
CGCCTATGCCATTCAACGCGCCTGGGTGGCGCAAAAAATCAAGGACGGGCGCAAGTTGGTCGGGCATAAAATCGGCCTGACCTCACGGGCCATGCAGGTGTCTTCCAACATCACCGAGCCCGATTACGGCTCGCTCCTCGATGACATGTTCTTCGACGAAGGCACCGACATTGCGTTCGAGCGCTTTATCGTGCCGCGGGTTGAAGTCGAGCTGGCGTTCATTCTGGGCAAGCCACTAAAAGGGCCGAACGTGACGGTTTTTGATGTGCTGGACGCCACCGAATGGGTGATCCCGGCGCTGGAAATCATTGATGCGCGCATCCAGCAGGTCGACCCGCACACCAAAGCGACCCGCAAGGTGTTCGACACCATCTCAGACAATGCCGCCAATGCCGGTGTGGTCATGGGAGGCCGCGCCGTGCGCCCTACAGAAATCGACTTGCGCAAGGTGCCCGCCGTGCTCTACCGCAACGGCGTGATCGAGGAGTCGGGGGTTTCCGCAGCAGTGCTCAACCACCCGGCGAAGGGCGTGGCCTGGCTCGCAAATAAACTGGCGGCTTATGACGTCACCCTGCAACCGGGACAAATCATCCTGGGCGGCTCCTTCACGCGCCCTGTTGCGGCCAACCCCGGCGATACCTTCCATGTCGATTACGACATGCTGGGGTCCATTGCCTGTCGTTTCGTTTGACCGGAGGTCTATACGATGGATATGCCTATCAACACCTTCAAGCTGAGCCTGCAACGTGGTGAAGCCCAGATCGGCCTGTGGCTCGGTTTGGCAGATGCCTATTGCGCCGAACTGGCCGCCAACGCCGGCTTTGATTGGCTGCTGATCGACGGCGAACATGCGCCCAACGATCTGCGCGGGATGCTCGGCCAGCTTCAAGCCATAGCGCCCTACCCTAGCCATCCGGTGATTCGCCCAGTCATCGGCGACACCGCACTGATCAAGCAAGTGCTCGATATCGGTGTGCAGACGTTATTGGTGCCGATGGTGGAAAGCGCAGAACAGGCGCGGGAACTGGTTCGTGCGATTCACTACCCGCCGCGCGGTGTTCGTGGTGTCGGCAGCGCGCTGGCACGCGCATCGCGCTGGAACAGCATTCCCGGTTACCTCGACAAAGCCGATGAACAGATGTGCCTGTTGGTGCAGATCGAAAGTCGCGAAGGCCTGGCCAACCTGGATGCGATTGCCTCTGTAGAAGGTGTCGACGGAGTCTTTATCGGTCCGGCGGATTTGAGTGCCTCGATGGGCTACCGCGGCAACCCGGGCCATCCCCAAGTCCAGGCGGCGATCGAAGACGCCATCGCCCGCATCCAGAAAGCCGGCAAAGCGGCTGGCATTCTCAGCGCCGATCAGAAGCTGGCCAAGCGATACATCGAGCTGGGCGCCACGTTCGTTGCGGTCGGCGTCGACACCACCGTGCTGATGCGCGGCCTGCAAACCCTCGCTGCCACATTCAAAGATGCTCCGGCGCCCACCAGCTCCGGCAGTGTGTACTGATTTTTCGAGAAGCCCAATGAAACTTAACGATTTGAAACTGCTGCGTGAACAGGCTTACATCAATGGCCAATGGATCGACGCCGATGATGGCAATCGTTTCGCGGTGAGCAATCCGGCGAATGGCCAGACCATCGCCCAAGTCAGCGCCCTCGGCCAGGCCGAAACTGCCCGAGCCATCGCCGCTGCCCATGCAGCTTTGCCCGCCTGGCGCGGCAAAACCGCCAAGGAACGTAGCAACATCTTGCGCAAATGGTTTGACTTGATCATGGCCAACCAAGAGGACCTCGCTCATTTGCTCAGCTTGGAGCAAGGCAAGCCATTGGCCGAAAGCCGAGGCGAAATTGCCTATGGCGCCAGTTTCATCGAATGGTTCGCCGAAGAAGCCAAACGCATCTACGGTGATGTGATCCCGCATGACAAGCAGGGCCGCCGCCTGGTAGTCATCAAACAAGCCATTGGTGTCGTGGCCGCCATCACGCCGTGGAATTTCCCCAACGCAATGATTACTCGCAAAGTCGGCCCGGCATTGGCCGCTGGTTGCACAGTCGTTGTAAAGCCCGCGTCGGAAACTCCGCTGTCCGCATTGGCCTTGGCTGAACTGGGTGAACGCGCGGGTATTCCCGCCGGCGTTCTGAATATCGTCACCGGCAACCGTGCCCGTGAAATCGGCGCCGAGTTGACCGGCAATCCAAATGTTCAGAAGGTTTCGTTCACAGGCTCGACCGGTATCGGCAAAACCTTGATGGCGCAATGCGCCGAAACCATCAAGAAAGTCAGCCTTGAGCTGGGCGGCAATGCCCCTTTTATCGTGTTCGAAGATGCTGACCTGGATGCAGCGGTCGAAGGCGCCATGGGTTCGAAGTTCCGCAATAGCGGGCAAACCTGCGTCTGCACTAATCGAATCCTGGTACAGAACAGTGTCTATGATGAGTTCACGCGACGACTGGTGGCTGCGGTCAACCGACTGAAGGTTGGCGCCGCTGACGTGGATCAGGTGCAACAAGGGCCGCTGATCAATGCCAAGGCGGTGGCCAAGATCGAAGAACATATTAGCGATGCATTGGGCAAAGGCGCCACCTTGCTGGCCGGCGGAAAAACCCACGCGCTGGGTGGAAACTTCTTTCAGCCTACCGTTCTGGGGGACATGACTTCATCAATGCTGGTCGCCCGCGACGAAACCTTCGGCCCATTGGCGCCGGTGTTCCGGTTCGAAACTGAGGCCCAAGCAATTGCCATGGCCAACGACACCGAGTTCGGCCTGGCATCTTACCTCTACACCCGCGACCTGGGGCGTGCATGGCGCGTCAGCGAGGCGCTGGAGTACGGAATGGTCGGTGTGAATGAAGGATTAATCTCGACCGAAGTGGCGCCGTTTGGCGGTATCAAACAATCGGGGCTGGGCCGCGAAGGTTCAAAGTACGGCATTGATGATTACATCGAGCAAAAGTACATGTGCCTGGGGATTGGCCAAGCCTGAAACGCCAACAATAACAAACCACCCCCGGCGCAACGCTGGGGATTGGTCAGGCAGTCACTCGTGACTAACGCTTGAGCATTTTCAACTCGTCAAGCAACGTCAGCAATGTCTGCAACTTCTCCTCGCCAAATTCTGACTGTAAGCGCTGATAGTTGGCTTCCATACTCTGACTCATCGAGCTAAAACAGGCGTCCCCCTTCTCGGCAAGACGCACCAGTACACGTCGTTGGTCCTGTTCCGCCTTGCGACGTCCGACCATGCCAGCAGCCTCCATGCGCACCAACACGCCCGTCATGCTCGGTTTGAGGATGCATGCCAGCTCAGCCAAGCGATTGATCTCAAGCTCATCATGCTGACTAAGGATACGAATAACCCGCCACTGTTGCTCGGTCAAACCGTGTTGGTTCAGAGAGGGACGGAAAAACCCCATGGCCGCTTCGCGTGCCTGGAGTAATGTCAGAGTCAAGGATTGACGCGGCTTGGGCAAAGGCATGGGAATACTGTCGAGATCCTATTTAGTTAACACATTAACTAAAAGTCTATCATTGTCGCCTGCGCAATGCTTGCACCCTCAATGCCCTTGAACTCTAAGCATCTGGAAATTGGACTGGGTCGACTTACGAAAAAGAAAACGGCACCCTGGGCGCCGTTCAAGTCATCTGTTCAATCTCCGCCTCAGGCCCCTTGAATTACGACCTTGAGCACGTTTTTGAAGTGCTCGATCTGTTCATCGCTGAACTGACCAAAAACCTTATCCTGTTGCTCCTTGGCAATCGTCCACAGACCTTCTGTTTCATCTATGCCTTTGACGGTAAGGCGCACTCGATCACCCTCATCGTTGACCAGTCCCTTGCGCTTGAGATTGGCTACCGCTTCTTCAATCTCTCGAACCGGCATCGCCACTTCCCGCTGCAAATCGGTCATGTTCAGACCCGCGTCGTTTTCCAGCACCATCAACATACGCGCCTCACTGGTACGTAGCCCGGTGGACAGTTGGCGTGGCTGATAGCTCGCCTGATAGGCGCGCAATGCCTGGGTCATCAGGTAATAAAGATTATGGCTCAGTCGACCCTGGAAGTGACTGCTGGGTAACTGCCCCTCTTCACGCCCGGTCATTCGGGTGTGTGGCAACACCATCGAATAGGCGCCCTGATGATAGAGCAAGGGTGAGCGTCCGAAATCGTCAAATGCCACCACTTTGCCGATCATGATCCAGTGATCACCCCCGTCGACTTGCTGAAACTTTTCACAGTGGAAACGCGCCGAGCAGTCGACAAAAACCGGTGAACCACCTTCACCTGCCTCGAATTCGATTTCGGCGAAGCGATCTTCCTTGGACCTGGCAAAGTTATTCGACAAATCAATCTGGTCGGCCGCCAGCACGTTAACCGCAAAATGGCTGGCTTCTTCGAACACTTCATGACTGCTGGAGCGCTTGTCGATGCTCCACAAAATCAGCGGTGGGTCCAACGATACCGAGTTAAAGCTGTTGGCCGTAACGCCCACCTTGCGCCCGTCTTCAGTGGCCGCGGTGACCACGGTTACGCCAGTTGCAAAATTGCCAAGGGCTCGGCGAAACGCGCGGGTGTCGAAGGCGGTATCAGAAACAATAGACATGCAAGACTCCTAGGCCATCGTATCGGAGGGCCTCGATTGTTGTTATGTGAACCAGACTCAGTGAGCGGGTAGATCAAATCATGGTTGGATCAGGCTCCAGCCCCATAAGCTCACGGCCCAGGATTTGCGCGCAAACGTCATAGTCGGTGTAGGCGTGAGCGCCGGTCAGATGCGCGTCACGGAACAGGCGCTGCAGTTCATTGGTCTCAAACCAGGCACCGCCACCGGCAGCCTCCATCAGACGATCAACTGCCTGAATACACATCTTGGTCGCGTAGCCTTGATTGGTGCGCCAGAACGCCAGGGTTTCCCGACTTGGATATTCATGTCGCTCGCCGTGATCGGCATGCTCCTGCCAGGTTTTTTCGAGGAACGCGCGAGCAGCGGCCACCTGATGAGTCGACTCTGCCAGACGCATCAAGGCAGGTGTCGCAGCACCGACCGCAGCACCGGTATAGGCCCGTACTCGGGTCTTGGTTTTCTCGCGAAAGACATCGAGCATCCGCTCCGCAATACCCAAACTTACTGTGGCGAATCCGCTGGCAAAATAAGGGCGATACGGCGAGTAAAAAATCTTACTGTAAGGGTACAGACCAAACCCACCGGACTTGCCCTCCATCATGTCCCTGGCTTTCTGGATGTGATGTTCCGGTACGAATACGTTATCAATGATCAAGGTTTTACTGCCACTGCCGCGCATGCCGACGGCGTACCAGTCATCACGAATTTCGTAATCACTGCGCGGCAAGACCGCAAAGCAATAGTCCTGAGTACCTTCAGCGTTTTTGCGTCGAAAACCAACGATTGCCCATTCGGCATGATCGCAACCGCTACTCCATCCCATCTCCCCGCTGAACATCACACCGCCGTCGACTTCTTCAGTGCGACCGAAGGGCGCGATGCTGCTGCTGGCGGTAGCATCAGGATCATCGCCCCATATTTCCTGCTGTGTCTTGGCAGGGAACATTGCAAGCTGGTGACTGTGAGTACAAAGCAAACTCATTGCCCAAGCTGTGCTGGCGCAGGACCCCGCCAGAAGCGCTATGCAATCCGCGAACTGCGGCAAGGAGATCTCCATACCACCGAACTTTTTCGGCTGAAAAGCTCGATGCATACCAATACTTTTGAGCAGGGCGATGTTCTCGGCAGGTACTGTTCGATCCTTCTCCGCCTGGAAAGCGTTAGCCGCAATGGCAGGCAGGATGGATTTCAGATCTTCGAGAAGCGGGTTTGGCTTTTTCATGGACTGACTCTTTATTATTGGTGTCTGCTGATCCCGTCTCACCTGCACTTCTTTGCTACTTCTGGTGCTGGAAATGACGGTAATCAATCATTTGTACCGGGTCAGTATGCGTAAGCAGAACGTCATGAAAAATGCACGTTCCAAGCAGAAGATTGCACTTTTCATAATGAGAAAATTCGCACGGTTTGAAACCCGGCGCAGATCGCGATGGCTGACCGGAATCTGCAATCTGGCGAGGTCTTAATCAGTGCGATGGCAAGGGAGATATTGACTGGGCACCCGATACACACGGCAGCAAAACGGGTAAAAGCCGCATAGATTTGCGGAGTCGATGGTGGGGCTTGCACGCTCCACCGATAACACAACGCTAAAAAAGCTTGCACCCAGCCAGCCTCAATAGGCGATGCACACCGATTTGATCTCAGTAAAGGCCTCAACGGCACCGCGACCAAAATCGCGGCCTATGCCCGATTGTTTATAGCCCCCGAACGGCAGGCTCGGATCAAGTGGTACGTGGGTGTTGACCCATACGGTTCCTGCCTCGATACGAGGAATCAGGCCCATTACCGCCTTCATGTCATTGCTCCACACGCTTGCCGCCAGCCCATACACGCTGTCGTTGACCATCGCTAGTGCTTGCTCCAGGTCGTCATAGGCCAGTACCGATAGCACCGGACCAAAGATTTCCTGTCGGGCTGCGTCCATGCTCTGCTCGACATTAGCCAGCACTGTTGGGCGAATGTAGAAACCTGGTTGGTCAGGCGCATCCCCACCGGTGAGAACCTTCGCGCCTTGTTCTTTAGCACGCCTCAGGTGCCCGAGAACACTCTGCTGCTGGCGTTGCGAGACCACGGGATTGATTTGCGCCGCAGGGTTCATTCCAGCGCCGATTTGCAAATCAGCCACGGCGGCGGCCAGTGTTTGGGCAAATTCATCACTGCGGTTTTTCGGCACATAGAAGCGCGATGCCGCTGCGCATACTTGGCCCGAATTCAGCAGCCCAGCCATCAGCGCTCCACTCACCACGTGTTCCATATCAGCATCGGGCAGAATCAGCATCGGATTCTTGCCACCCAGTTCCAGTGAGAAACGGGTCATGTTGCGCATGGCGCTGACGCCGATCTGTTTACCTACCTCGGTGGAGCCGGTGAAGGACACTTTGCTAACCAATGGGTGCTCGACCAGTGCAGGCCCCACCAGCGACCCACGTCCCAGCACGACATTGAAAACACCGGGTGGAATCCCCGCCTCCACGGCAAGTTCGGCCAATCTCAAGGCGCTAAGCGGCGTTTCATCCGCTGGTTTGATGATGACCGTGCAGCCGGCGGCGAGAGCTGGCACGATCTTCCACAGCGCTATCATCAGCGGAAAATTCCACGGCACGATACCCACCACCACACCTACCGGCTCACGCCGGGTATAAGCGTTGTAATGGCTGCCGGGAGGGGCAGGAATAGATATATCGAGAGTCTGGCCTTCGATCTTGGTAGCCCATCCCGCCATGTAACGGATGAACTCCACCGATGCACCGACTTCGACTGCCCGGGAAATATTGATGGACTTGCCCTGTTCCAGGGTTACCAACTGGGCAAGTTCTTCCAGATGCGCTTGAAACACATCTGCAAAGCGCAGCAGAATCCGCTCTCTATCGGCAGGACGAAGACCGCTCCAGACCTTGGAGCGAAATGCCCGATCGGATGACTCGACGGCTTGCCCGACTTGTTCAAGATTGGCCCGCAGGATCTCTGTCAGCGGCTGGCCATCAGCGGGGTTGAGTACCTCAACGACCTCGCCGGGATGCTGCTCGATACTCTGACCGTCAATGAAACTGCTGTGACGGCGACGCAGAAACTCGCTGACCTGAGGTAAAGGTTGAACAATGGCAGAGGTGGTCATTGCGCAAAACTCCGAATGGATTCTTATGAGTATCAGCCGCATCAGGCTGGCGACTGGGTAATCGCCCGATCATAAAGAATCCTCTGGACAGCGCCTTGCTTGAGGCTGCCAAAATTCTTGACTGTTACTGCCGTCAGCCAGCACAGCGCATTACATAAAAAAACCCCAGCGTAAACCGGGGTAAAGAGGAGCTAAGTGCTGAGGAGCCGTTTAAGTCTGCGCAATGGCCTGAACCTTGGGCGCAGAACTTGGACGCAAGAGAAAGTGCCCCAGGGCTGGCAACAGAATCAAGGCACCCAGCATGTTCCAGATGAACATGAAGGCCAGCAAGATCCCCATGTCCGCCTGGAACTTTATCGGCGAAAACGCCCAAGTGGCTACAGCGATTCCAAGGGTGATACCCGTGAGAACCACGACCTTACCGGTGAATAGCAAAGCCTTGTAGTAAGCCTGGGACAAGCTCATACCTTCACGCATACGCGCCTGGGTGACAGTCATTACATAGAGTGCGTAGTCGACACCGATCCCTACACCCAAGGCAATGACTGGAAGTGTGGCGACCTTGACACCGATGTTCAGCCAGACCATGAGCGCCTCGCAAAGCACCGAAGTCAACATCAGCGGCAGTACCGCACACACCACCGCTCGCCAGGAT
>NZ_DASWOT010000105.1:0-31442 GCF_036404235.1 Pseudomonas sp. | reverse complement strand
TCCCGAGGTGGCAAAGTGGTTTTGCACGGGGATTCGTTCCCCGAAGCGCTGGCCTATTCGCTGAAATTGGTCGATGAAAAAGGCTACGTCTACGTCCACCCCTACGACGACCCCGACACCATCGCCGGGCAAGGCACGGTGGCGATGGAAATTCTGCGCCAGCATCCGGGGCGTCTGGACGCGATTTTTGTCCCGGTGGGCGGTGGCGGTTTGATCGCAGGCATCGCGGCGTACGTGAAATACCTGCGCCCGGAGATCAAAGTCATTGGCGTCGAACCGGACGACTCCAATTGCCTGCAACAGGCCATGGCCTGCGGCGAACGCGTGGTACTGCAACAAGTCGGGCTGTTCGCCGATGGCGTCGCGGTGGCGCAGATTGGCAAGCACACGTTCGACATCTGCCAGCATTACGTGGATGAAGTGATCACGGTCAGCACCGACGAGATCTGCGCGGCGATCAAGGATATCTATGACGATACCCGCTCGATCACCGAACCTGCCGGTGCGCTGGGTGTCGCCGGGATCAAGAAGTACACCGAGCAATACGGCGTGACCGGGCAGACGTTGGTGGCGATCGATTCCGGGGCCAACGTCAACTTCGACCGCCTGCGCCATGTCGCCGAGCGCGCCGAGCTGGGCGAAGGCCGCGAAGCGATCATCGCGGTGACCATTCCCGAGAAACCGGGCAGCTTCAAGGCCTTCTGTGAAGCCATCGGCAAACGCCAGATCACCGAATTCAACTACCGTTATCACACCGACCGTGAGGCGCACATCTTCGTTGGCGTGCAAACCCATCCCGACACCGATCCGCGTAAGGCATTGATTTCGAGCCTGACCGAGCAAGGTTTCCCGGTGCTGGACCTGACCGACAACGAACTGGCCAAGCTGCATCTGCGGCACATGGTCGGCGGGCATTCCGAGCGAGTCAGCGATGAAATGGTGTTTCGCTTCGAATTCCCGGAGCGGCCGGGTGCGTTGTTCAATTTCCTCAACAAACTTGGCGGCCGGTGGAATATTTCGATGTTCCACTACCGCAACCACGGCGCGGCGGATGGCCGTGTTGTGGCGGGGCTGGTGGTGCCGGAGGATGAACGGCATCGGGTGCCAGCGGCACTGGCCGAGATTGGCTATCGGTATTGGGATGAGTCGAATAACCCGGCGTACAAGCTGTTTCTCGGCTGACACAAGACCTGTAAGAGCCAACTTGTTGGCGAGGCGACTTAGCGCCGTGCCAGGTGGATCGCTTCGCCAACACGTTGGCTCCTACGGATCATGCGTCAGACAGAGTTTGATCTGCGCCGACACCGGGAATCTAATCAGCGCTGCTACGCTGAATGTCATGCACTGACAGGGAATCATTGAACATGGAACACTTCGCTGCACTGAAAATCCTGCACATGGTCACAACTGTGCTGCTTTTTATCTGTGGCCTTGCGCTCACTTTCTGGATCGTCAAAGGTCGACGGGCGGGCGATCTGACCGTGCAGAACCGCACGATGCAGCGCCCCTGGGTTTTCGTCTGGCTGCTAATGGCGCTGTGCCTACTCACCTTGCCCGTCAGCGGCTGGTGGCTGGTGCATTACGCTGGCTGGCCACTGAGCCAAACCTGGCTGTTGGCGGCCAGCGTGCTGTTTACCTTGGGCGCGCTGAGCTGGGCCTGGCTCGCGGTTCGGATGAATCGGCTGCGGCGCCCAGTGATTGTCGGCAATCCGAAATTCACTCTCGCACTGGCGATATTTAGCGCGGTCTGCTTCGTAGCGATTGCGGGGTTGATGGGAGCCAAGCCGGTTTAGCTGCGCGATGGCGTGATCAATCGCGCAACGAAATCACCGGCCAGCCACGAAGCGCCGCTTGCGCCCGCAGGTTCTCATCAGGATCGACCGCCACTGCATGGGTTACTTGCTCCAGCAACGGCAGGTCATTCATCGAGTCGCTATAGAAGTAGCTGTCGTCCAGGCTGAAGTTGTTCTCTTGTAGCCAGCGGTTCAGGCGCGTCACCTTGCCTTCGCGAAAACACGGTACATCGGTGGTCTTGCCGGTGTAACGACCGTCGACGATTTCGCATTCGGTGGCCAGCAACGTCTCGATGCCCAGGCGCTCGACAATGGGCGCGGTGACGAAACGATTGGTCGCGGTAATCACCACCAATGTGTCACCTGCATCACGATGCCTGGCGATCAGCTCCACGGCCTTGGGCAGAATCATCGGCTCGACGCAATCGCGCATGAAGTCCCGATGCCATTCGTCAAGTTGCTCCCTGGCGGTCCGGCCGAGAATCTCCAGACTGAAGTTCAAGTAGTCGGTCAGGTTCAGCGTGCCCGCCAGGTAGTCCTGATAAAACGCATCGTTTCGTGTTTTATAAGCAGCGCCATCAAGGATGCCACGTTGGCACAAGTAGTCGCCCCAGGCGTGGTCACTGTCGCCACCGAGAAGCGTGTTGTCGAGATCGAATAGAGCCAGTCGCATGTGGTTACTCGCTGAAATAACTAAAAAAAGAGCACAAGAATACGAGGTTTCATCTCCCGACTGCATCTATTAATGCCGTTGTGCCAATAAGCTGCCTGCGCCTCGTTGCTGCCTTCACGATCTTTGTGGAACAATGCGTCGACATGCGCTTGCGAGGTTGTAGCCGTGATCGACCCCGATGGTTTCCGCCCTAATGTCGGGATAATTCTGACGAATGATGCAGGCCAGGTCCTATGGGCTCGCCGTATCAATCAAGATGCCTGGCAGTTTCCTCAAGGGGGAATCAACCCTCAGGAGACGCCAGAAGACGCGCTCTACCGCGAATTGAATGAAGAAGTCGGGCTGGAACGGCAAGATGTTGAAATTCTTGCCTGCACCCGTGGCTGGTTGCGTTATCGTCTGCCGCAACGTCTGGTCCGTACCCACAGTCAGCCACTGTGCATCGGTCAGAAGCAAAAGTGGTTTCTCCTGCGCCTGATCTCCAATGAGCAGCGGGTGCGGATGGATTTGACCGGTAAACCGGAGTTCGATGGCTGGCGCTGGGTCAGCTATTGGTATCCGTTGGGCCAGGTGGTGACATTCAAGCGCGAAGTGTATCGACGCGCACTTAAAGAGCTTGCCCCGCGCCTGTTGGCGCGCGACTGACACGGAGTTCGACCCCGAGCTATGCTCAATACGTTGCGCAAGATCGTCCAGGAAGTTAACTCCGCCAAGGATCTCAGGGCGGCGTTGGGGATTATTGTGTTACGCGTCAAAGAGGCCATGAGCAGCCAGGTCTGCTCGGTCTATTTGCTCGACCCTGAATCCAATCGTTTCGTGTTGATGGCCACCGAGGGCTTGAACAAGCGCTCTATCGGCAAAGTCAGCATGGCCCCCAATGAAGGCCTCGTTGGCCTGGTCGGCACTCGAGAAGAGCCGCTGAACCTGGAAAACGCTGCCGATCACCCGCGTTATCGCTACTTCGCCGAAACCGGTGAAGAACGTTACGCATCGTTCCTCGGCGCCCCGATCATCCATCATCGCCGTGTGGTCGGCGTGTTGGTGATCCAGCAAAAGGAGCGCCGCCAGTTCGACGAAGGGGAAGAAGCCTTCCTCGTGACCATGAGCGCGCAGCTCGCCGGCGTTATCGCCCACGCCGAGGCCACGGGCTCGATCCGTGGGCTGGGTCGTCAGGGCAAGGGCATTCAGGAAGCCAGGTTCGTGGGCGTGCCGGGTTCGCCCGGGGCCGCAGTGGGCATGGCCGTGGTCATGTTGCCGCCAGCCGATCTTGAAGTCGTCCCCGACAAAACCGTCACCGACATTCAGGCGGAACTCACTCTTTTCAATACCGCGCTGGAAGGCGTTCGCAGTGATATGCGTGCGCTTTCGGCGAAGTTGGCGACTCAATTGCGCCCAGAAGAGCGCGCACTGTTCGACGTTTACCTGATGATGCTTGACGATGCCTCGCTGGGCAGTGAAGTGACCAACATCATCAAGACCGGCCAATGGGCACAGGGCGCGTTGCGTTCGGTGGTCAACGAGCACGTTAAACGCTTCGAACTGATGGATGACGCTTACCTGCGCGAACGGGCATCGGACGTCAAAGACCTTGGCCGTCGTTTGCTGGCGTATCTTCAGGAAGCCCGCCAACAGGCCCTGGTCTACCCCGACAACACCATCCTGGTGAGTGAAGAGCTGACACCCGCGATGCTCGGCGAAGTGCCAGAAGGCAAGCTCGTTGGCCTGATTTCGGTGCTCGGTTCCGGCAACTCCCATGTGGCAATTCTGGCCCGGGCGATGGGCATTCCTACGGTCATGGGCGTGGTCGATCTGCCTTACTCCAAGGTCGATGGCATCCAACTGATCGTCGACGGCTACCACGGCGAGGTGTACACCAACCCCAGCGAAATCCTGTGCAAGCAGTATTCGGTGGTTGTCGAGGAAGAACGTCAGCTGTCACAGGGGCTCGACGCGCTGCGTGAGCTGCCCTGCGTGACACTCGACGGGCATCGCATGCCGCTGTGGGTCAACACCGGCTTGTTGGCGGACGTCGCGCGCGCCCAGCAGCGCGGGGCTGAAGGTGTCGGCCTGTACCGCACTGAAGTGCCCTTCATGATCAACCAGCGTTTCCCCAGCGAGAAGGAACAACTGGCGATCTATCGCGAGCAACTCGCCGCGTTCCACCCGTTGCCAGTGACCATGCGCACCCTGGATATCGGCGGCGACAAGTCGCTGTCGTACTTCCCGATCAAGGAAGACAACCCATTCCTTGGCTGGCGCGGGATTCGCGTCACCCTCGATCACCCGGAAATCTTCCTCGTGCAAACCCGCGCGATGCTCAAGGCCAGCGAAGGCTTGAACAACCTGCGGATTTTGCTGCCGATGATTTCCGGTACGCACGAAACGGAAGAAGCGCTGCACCTCATTCATAGAGCGTGGGGCGAGGTACGCGATGAAGGCACCGATGTGCCGATGCCGCCCGTTGGCGTGATGATCGAAGTGCCCGCGGCGGTTTACCAGACGCGTGAGCTGGCGCGGCAAGTGGACTTCTTGTCAGTGGGTTCCAACGACCTGACTCAATACCTGCTAGCGGTCGACCGCAACAACCCGCGTGTCGCCGACCTCTACGACTACCTGCACCCAGCGGTGCTGCAAGCCCTGCAGAACGTGGTGCGCGACGCCCATGCCGAAGGCAAGCCGGTCAGTATTTGCGGCGAGATGGCGGGCGATCCTGCGGCGGCAGTGCTGTTGATGGCGATGGGCTTTGACAGCCTGTCAATGAACGCCACCAACCTGCCCAAAGTGAAATGGATGCTGCGTCAGATCCACTTGAGCAAGGCCAAAGAGCTACTGGCGCAGTTGATGACCAACGACAATCCCCAAGTCATCAACAGCTCGTTGCAATTGGCGCTGAAGAACCTGGGGCTGTCGCGGATGATCAATCCGGGGTCTGTAAAAGGACATTGAGGCACCGCCGCAAAATGCAACGCCCCCGTAGGAGCGAATTCATTCGCAACCGCTCAAGGGGACTCAAAGCTCAAGGGGACTGATTTATTTACAATGCTTCACCGTAAATTAATCTGTCCCCTTGCGTAAATTAATCCGCCCCCTTGGATTCAGACCATTCATATCTGCAACTCGACCTCCCCCAACCGCCCGCCATACGGCCCGAAACTGTGCTCGACGATTCGCCGACTGCCATCGGCATTGACAATCAGCACGGTGCTGGCTCGCGTTCCGTAGTTGAGGCTGGCGATGAATACGCTCGACAACAAGGTCTCGGTCGCCAAGCCAACGCCGGTGTCTGGCAGCTCGGAGACCGGAGCGGTTTGCGGGTCAGCCAGAAAACGGAATAACTTCTCTGGCTGTGGATCGTCCAATTCAGCCGTCAGCGCCGCCTTGGCTTTCAACAACTTGGGCCACGGCGTATCAAGACCTGCATTGGATATGCCATAAACCCCTTCGCTTAGCCGCTGTGGCGCTGGGTCAAGCGCGCTCAGAAAATGCAGCTCCTCGCGGTTACCCACCAGTAAATTGAAGCCGCCGTATTCTGCGGCGCGTGCTGCGACTTCCTGCAAGTACTCGCTGATCGACAGCGATCCGCTCAAATACTGAGCAACCAACTCACCTCGCGAGCGGCGTCCCAGCGGTTGATCAGGATTACGAATATTGGTCAGTGCGGCAAATCGCCCATCAGCATGGACACCCAGCCAAGTCCCCCCTGCCTCCAGATCACGGCCTGCATACACTTGCGGTGCATTTTCCCACTGGGCCAAAGGGAGCGTCGGGCGGGCGTAAAATTCGTCGCGGTTGGCCGCCAGCACCAATGTTTGCGGGTGATCAGGGCGCCAGGCGAAAACGATCAAACACATGCTGTACTCCTTTTTTCGCCACTCTACGCACAGATCGAACGTACATCCATCGCGCGCCGCTAGAGCACAATGCCGTGCTTCCGGTAACATGCCGGACTGATTTGGGGGCTCCCATGGAATTTCTGCTCTATTTAGCGTTGGGCGGCTGCGCGGGTGTGCTAGCGGGGCTGTTCGGTGTGGGAGGCGGCATCATCATCGTGCCGGTGCTGGTGTTCAGCTTCACGCTGCAAGGTTTTGACAACTCGGTCCTGACCCACTTGGCGGTCGGAACCTCGCTGGCGACGATTGTGTTTACGTCTATCCAATCGGTTCGGGCGCATCATCGCGTCGGAGCCGTGCAGTGGCAGTTTTTTGCCTGGATGACACTGGGCATCCTGATCGGCGCGGGCTTGGGCGCGTTGACCGCCAGTTACATTGCAGGGCCTTATCTACAGAAAATCATCGGCGTGTTCGCCATTCTGGTCGCGATCCAGATGTTCCTCGACTTCAAGCCCAGGGCCAGCGGCGGGACACACGGCAAACCCGGCCTGACCCTCGCAGGCGTGGTGATTGGCTGGGCGTCGGCGATCTTCGGTATCGGCGGTGGCTCACTGACCGTGCCGTTTCTGACGTGGCGCGGTCTGACCATGCAGCAAGCAGTGGCGACGTCCTCGGCCTGCGGTTTTCCAATTGCGGTGGCAAGTGCAATAAGTTTCATGATTCTGGGCTGGCACGATCCCCTGCTGCCCCCGCATAGTCTCGGCTTCGTGTATCTCCCGGCGCTGCTGGGTATCGCGTTGACGAGCATGTTTTTCGCCAGGTTCGGCGCACGGCTGGCGCATAAACTGTCCCCTCGTCTGCTGAAACGACTGTTCGCACTATTGTTAGTAGTCGTCGGTATGAGCTTTCTGATCTGATCCGGTTTTGTTTTGTCGCTCGCAGAGCGTTTCAACCAAGCTTCACTAAGGAGTCGCAATGCTGCCTTACCCGCAGATTGATCCGGTAGCCGTGGCCATCGGCCCACTGCAAATCCATTGGTACGGCCTGATGTATCTGGTCGGCATCGGGAGCGCCTGGTTTCTCGCTTCGCGCCGTTTGAATCGCTTTGACCCAACATGGACCAAAGAAAAACTCTCGGACATGATCTTCTGGGTCGCCATGGGCGTGATTGTCGGCGGGCGTTTGGGTTACGTGTTGTTTTATGACCTGTCTAACTACATTGCCAATCCGCTGCTGATCTTCGAGGTCTGGAAGGGCGGCATGGCATTCCACGGCGGCTTCATCGGCGTGATGATTGCCACTTATTGGTTCGGCAAGCGCAACGGCAAATCCTTCTTCCAGTTGATGGACTTCATCGCACCGATGGTGCCGATTGGTTTGGGTGCCGGGCGCATAGGCAATTTCATCAACGCCGAGTTGTGGGGCAAACCCACCGACCTGCCGTGGGCCATGGTTTTCCCACCGTTCAGCGATCCTGCGCAGTTGCCGCGTCACCCGTCGCAGCTGTATCAATTCGCGCTGGAAGGCGTTGCACTGTTCCTGATTCTTTATTTTTACTCACGCAAACCGCGCCCGACCATGGCCGTTTCCGGCATGTTCGCGCTGTTTTATGGGATCTTCCGTTTTGTCGTGGAGTTCGTCCGTGTTCCGGATGCTCAGTTGGGCTACCTAGCCTGGGGCTGGGTCACCATGGGCCAGATCCTCAGCCTGCCAATGATCGTTGGTGGCCTGGTGTTGATCTGGCTGGCCTACCACCGCGCTCCGGCTGCGAACAACGCGACCGTCTAACGATCAAGCGCCGGGCTTGTTTGCCCGGCGGATTCACCGATTCTGAGGGCCATTTGGCATGAAGCAATACCTTGAACTGCTGCAGGACGTCATCGATAACGGGACGCGCAAGGGTGATCGCACAGGTACCGGCACGACGGCCGTGTTCGGCCGCCAGTTTCGACACAACCTGGCAGACGGCTTCCCGCTGCTGACCACCAAAAAGCTGCATTTCAAGAGCATCGCCAATGAGTTGATCTGGATGCTCAGCGGCAACACCAACACTAAATGGCTCAACGAAAATGGCGTGACCATCTGGGACGAGTGGGCCACTGAAGAAGGCGATCTGGGCCCGGTATATGGCGCGCAATGGACCGCCTGGCCGACCAAGGACGGGGGCAAGATCAACCAGATCGACTACATGGTCGACTGCCTGAAAAACAACCCCAACAGCCGTCGCATCCTGTTCCACGGCTGGAACACTGAATACCTGCCGGACGAAAAACTCTCACCGCAGGAAAACGTGAAAGCCGGGCGTCAGGCGCTTGCGGTCTGTCATTTGCTGTACCAAGCGTTCGTCGCCGACGGCAAGCTGTCGATGCAGTTGTATATCCGCAGCTCTGATGTGTTCCTCGGCCTACCCTACAACACTGCGGCGTTGGCGTTGTTGACCCATATGCTGGCGCAGCAATGCGACCTGATCCCGCACGAGATCATCGTCAGCCTGGGTGATACTCATGCCTACGCCAACCATGCCGAGCAGATAGCAACGCAGTTGACCCGCACACCGAAGAAACTGCCGACACTAAAGCTCAACCGTCGGCCTGACAGCATCTACGACTACCGCTTCGAAGACTTTGAAATCGTTGGTTATGATGCGGACCCGAGCATCAAGGCGCCTGTGGCGGTTTGACCTGTCACATGGGGTGTCCGCAACCTGACACCCCATGACCAAATCTTCACAGGCGCAAACTTGTTTGCGAGACATACACCTGTCACATCCTCAATCTCTCGCCAACAAGTTGGCTCCTACAAACAACGCGGGGAGCCCCTCCCCCGAAATCAATATGAACCGACCGGTTAATATTTGGTCCGCAAGTTGCGATAGTCCATACGTGCGTTACGGCGACCACTATTATTGCAATTATGTCATCAGTGTTTTGTGATAATCGCAAGTAATATCCTTCATAGTTTTTTTTAATCTATCAAATATGCACATTGCGTTTAATTATTCCCTTTATTTGCCCTATAGTGCGCAGATCCTAAGTCTTAGCCTGTCAACTGCGTTTGGAATTAACCATCCATGACCACGACGAACTTCAGCACTGACGCATTCTCTTATCAAAATTCAGGTCTGTACCGCACCGCCACGAAGATCTTCAACGCGGCCGGTATTCAGATCAATGGATCAGCGCCCTGGGACATTCGCTTCAACGGCCCGGGCGTTATCGAGCGTGCGTTGGCGCAGGGGAATCTCGGTCTGGGTGAGGCCTACATGGAAGGCCTGTGGGACAGCGAACAGCTGGACGAATTCTTCCATCGCCTGATGAAGACTGGCATGACCGATGACGTGCGGCCTGCACGTCTGGTGTTTTACGCACTGGTGGCGAAGTTTCTCAATCGGCAGAACATCAAGCGCTCCAAGCGCGTCGGCGAGGTGCATTACGACCTGGGTAACGAGTTCTACTCGACCATGCTCGATTCGCGGATGACCTACACCTGCGGCTATTGGGAGAACGCTACCACCCTGGAAGAGGCGCAGAACGCCAAGCTGGACCTGATCTGCCGCAAGCTCCAGCTCAAACCCGGCATGCGCGTGTTGGACATCGGCTGCGGCTGGGGCAGTTTCATGAGCTACGCAGCCGAGCATTACGGCGTCCAAGCGGTGGGTGTGAGCATCTCCAAAGAGCAGATCGCCTGGGCCAAAGAGCGCTACAAACACCTGCCGCTGGAGTTCCGCTTTCAGGACTATCGTGAACTCAACGAGCAGTTCGATGCCATCGCCAGTGTCGGGATGTTTGAACATGTCGGTCGCAAGAACCATCGCACTTACATGGAAGTCGCCAATCGCTGTTTGAAGCCTGGCGGTATGTTCCTGCTGCACACTATCGGCAAGAACCAACGCAACAGTTATCCAGACCCATGGATCGATCAATATATATTCCCCAATGGGGACTTACCGTCGGTGGGTCAAATGGGTGATGCAATGGACGGACTGTTCGTTGTAGAAGATCTGCACAATTTTGGTGCTGACTACGACAAGACGCTCATGGCCTGGCATGACAACTTCATGAAAGCCTGGCCACAATTTGAAGCCAAGTTGGGTAATCGTTTCTATCGCATGTGGCGCTATTACCTGTTGTCTTGCGCAGGTGCTTTTCGCGCACGCGATATTCAGCTGTGGCAATGGGTGCTGTCCAAGGGCGGTGTCGAAGGCGGGTACAACCGCAACGCTATTTGAAGTTTCGTCCGGCTTCGGACAGAGGCGAACCCTAGGGTTCGCCTTTTTTATGCGCGCTGACTATCAGTTTCCAGAAAACCAATTAAGAACCTCTATACACCCGGTATGCAGTGACAATGAGCCCTCCCCTGCGTTTTTGAATATCGTTCTCCTCCATAGACAAGACCAAAGGGCTGGCTTCAAAAGGCTGGCCCGGATGAAGTGATGACCCTGGAGACGAAGCGCATGAGTAACAAATTGACGACCGCTTTTGGTGCACCTGTACCGGACAATCAGAACATCCAGACTGCCGGCCCGCATGGCCCAGCGTTGCTGCAAGATGTCTGGTTCCTGGAAAAACTGGCGCATTTCGATCGTGAGGTGATCCCCGAACGTCGCATGCACGCCAAAGGCTCGGGCGCTTTCGGCACCTTCACCGTGACTCACGACATCACCCGATTCACCCGAGCCCGGCTCTTCTCCGAGATCGGCAAGAAGACCGAAATGTTCGCCCGCTTCTCAACCGTTGCCGGTGAGCGCGGTGCCGCTGACGCCGAGCGTGATATCCGTGGTTTCTCCTTTAAGTTCTACACCGAAGAAGGCAACTGGGACATGGTCGGCAACAACACGCCGGTATTCTTCCTGCGTGATCCGCTGAAGTTTCCTGACTTGAACCACGCGGTAAAACGCGATCCACGTACCGGCATGCGCAGTGCTGAAAACAACTGGGACTTCTGGACTCAATTGCCTGAAGCCCTGCACCAGGTGACTGTGGTCATGAGTGATCGTGGTATCCCGCGCAGCTATCGCGAGATGCACGGCTTTGGCAGCCACACCTACAGCTTCCTCAATGCCCAACATGAGCGTTTCTGGGTCAAGTTTCACTTCGTGTCGCAGCAAGGCATCGCCAACCTGACCGATGCGCAAGCCCAGGAACTGGTCGGTCGTGATCGCGAATCGCACCATCGTGACCTGTACGAAAACATCGAAAACGGCAACTTCCCGCGCTGGAAACTGTTCATACAGATCATGCCGGAGAAGGAAGCAGGCTCGTACCACATCAACCCGTTTGACCTGACCAAAGTCTGGCCGAAAGCTGATTACCCGCTGATCGAAGTGGGCGTGGTCGAGCTCAATCGCAACCCGGAAAACAACTTTGCCGACGTCGAGCAGGCCGCGTTCGCCCCGTCCAACGTCGTGCCGGGCATCAGCTTCTCACCGGACAAGATGCTGCAGGGTCGCCTGTTCTCCTATGGGGATGCGCAACGCTACCGTTTGAGCGTCAATCACCACCAGATCCCGGTGAACTCGCCACGTGCCGCGCTGCACGTGAACAGCTACCACCGCGACGGCCTGATGCGCATCGACGGTAACCGTGGCGGCATGACCCCGTACGAGCCAAACACCAAGGGCGCGTTCCAGGAGCAACCGGACTTCAGAGAGCCACCGCTGTCCATCGAGGGCGCGGCAGGTCACTGGAACCACCGCGTGGATGACGACTACTACTCGCAACCCGGCAACCTGTTCCGCCTGATGACTGCGGCGCAGCAACAAGTGTTGTTCGAAAACACTGCGCGCTCGCTGCAAGGCGTGTCAGCCCCAATCATCCAGTTGCATATCGATCACTGCCGCTTGGCCGATCCGGCCTACGGCGAAGGCGTTGCGGCGGCAGTCGAGCGGATTCACCACTAAGCGGCTGCGGTACAACAAAGCCCCCGGCTCGCAAGGTTGGGGGCTTTTTTGCGGGGGTAAATACCTTGTCGGAACCGCCCCCACAGGCTGCGTATTCGCCGTGATATCCGTATTCAATGCCCGTGGCTGCGCCCCACATGGGAGGGCTCAACCGGAGGCATGATCACACCGCCGCTGACTTCCAATCGATCCAGAATGCCGCAATGGTCTGGAGCACCTTCGCGGCAACGTTGGCGCAAGTCCACCAGCTGTGTCTGTAATGCCTGCAAGCTGGCGATGCGCGCGTTGACGTGCTGGATGTGATCATCGATCAACGCGTTGACGTTTTCACACTGATCCTGCGGGCTGTCGCGCAGGGCCAGCAAGCTACGGATTTCATCGAGGGTCATGTCGAGGCTGCGGCAATTGCGGATGAAGGTCAGGCGCTCGACGTGCTCTTGGGTGTACAGCCGATAATTGCCCTCGCTGCGCGCAGGCTCGCTCAGCAAGCCCTCGCGCTCGTAATAACGGATGGTCTCCACGGGGCAATCGGTAAGTTTCGCCAGTTCGCCAATTTTGTAGGAAGCGCTCATGGGCAGGGATCTCATTTGGGTGCTTGACCCTATAGTGGCTACAGGGTGTTCACTTGGCAACAAGCACACCAAGGGACTCTATGATGAGTGACTCTGTACACAAACATCCGCCTCATGATCACGCCGAGCACGACCACACAGGCCTTGGGGATTCGGCTCATGATCACGATCATCAGCCAGCTAAATTCACACCCGTGCATCAGCATGAAGGTCATGACCATGCCTGCTGTTCCCATGAAAGCGCACCGGCCGTCGTGACCTTTGGTGATGTTTCGGTAACAGATAACCAACTGAGTAACTTCCGCATCGAGGCAATGGACTGCCCGACCGAGCAGACGCTGATCCAGAACAAGCTTGGCAAGATGGCGGGCATTCAAAAGCTTGAATTCAACCTGATCACTCGCGTGCTGGGCGTTTGGCATGAACTGCCGTCGACCGATCCGATTCGTGAGGCCATCGGTTCGTTGGGCATGCAGGCCGACTTGATCAAAGAAGGCGCGGACCAAGAGACCACCCCGTTGCCGGAGCCGAAAAAGCCGTGGTGGCCGTTGGCTGTGTCCGGTGTTGCGGCGTTGGCGTCCGAAGTCATCCATTTCACCCAGGCAGCGCCGACCTGGGTAGTGGCGTTGATCGCGTTGGTAGCCATTTTCAGCGGTGGGCTGAGCACCTACAAGAAGGGCTGGATTGCCCTGAAGAACCTCAACCTGAACATCAACGCGTTGATGAGCATCGCCGTGACCGGAGCGGTATTGATCGGTCAATGGCCGGAAGCCGCGATGGTCATGTTTTTGTTCACGGTCGCCGAGTTGATCGAGGCCAAGTCTCTGGACCGTGCGCGCAACGCGATTGGCGGGCTGATGCAGTTGACGCCAGACATGGCGACTGTGCAGCAAGATGGGCAATGGATTGAGATCGAAGCCAAGCAGATTGAGCTGGGTGCTGTAGTGCGGGTCAAGCCGGGCGAACGCATTGGCCTGGACGGCGAAGTCGTTGCCGGCAACTCAAGCGTCGATCAAGCGCCGATCACCGGCGAAAGCCTGCCCGTCGAAAAAACCGTGGGTGACAAGGTCTTCGCCGGCACCATCAATCAGGCCGGTTCGCTTGAATTCAAAGTCACCGCTGCGGCGAACAATTCGACGCTGGCGCGAATCATTCATGCCGTGGAAGCGGCCCAGGGTGCGCGGGCACCAACGCAACGATTCGTCGATACCTTCTCCAAAATCTACACCCCGGCGATATTCGCTTTGGCGGTTGCGGTTGCGGTGATTCCCCCGCTATTCATGGGCGCGCAGTGGTTCGACTGGATCTATCGGGCGCTGGTGCTGCTGGTAGTAGCGTGCCCCTGTGCGCTGGTGATTTCGACGCCGGTGACCATCGTCAGCGGCCTGGCGGCTGCGGCGCGCAGAGGTATTTTGATCAAGGGCGGCGTCTATCTTGAGATGGGCCACAAGCTCGACGTGATCGCTTTGGACAAAACCGGGACGATCACCTATGGCAAACCGGTGCAGACCGATTACGTGCTGCTAGATTCGGCGTTGGGCGACAAAGTGGTGGCCATTTCCGCCAGCCTTGCAGGACGCTCCGATCACCCGGTTTCGCTGGCGGTCGCGAAAGCCGCTGAGCGGCAATCGCACCTTGAGGTCACCGCGTTCGAAGCCATTGCTGGCCGGGGCGTGAAAGGTGAGATCGACGGTCGGCTGTATCACTTGGGCAACCATCGTCTGGTTCACGAATCCGGGCTGTGTTCGCCAGAGCTTGAGGCCAAACTCGAAACGCTGGAAGCACAGGGCAAAACCGTGGTCTTGCTGTTCGACGCAACCGGGCCGCTGGCGCTGTTCGCCGTCGCCGACACAGTGAAAGAGAGCAGCCGCGAAGCAATTGAGCAGTTACATGAAATGGGCATCAAAACCCTGATGCTGACTGGCGACAATCCGCACACAGCCAAGGCAATTGCCGATCAGGTGGGGATAGATCAGGCCCAGGGTAACTTGTTGCCCGCAGACAAACTGCTGGCGATTGAAGGCCTGTATGCGCAGAATCACCGGGTTGGCATGGTGGGTGATGGCATCAACGACGCACCCGCACTGGCGCGTTCAGAGATTGGTTTCGCCATGGCAGCAGCGGGCACCGATACCGCCATCGAGACCGCCGACGTGGCATTAATGGACGACGACTTGCGCAAGATCCCGACGTTCATTCGTCTGTCCCGGCACACCTCGGCAATCCTCAAGCAAAACATCGCACTGGCGCTGGTAATCAAACTCATCTTCCTGGTCGTGACCTTTGCGGGCATGGCAACCATGTGGATGGCGGTATTCGCTGACATGGGCGTGAGTTTGCTGGTGGTGTTCAATGGGTTGCGGTTGTTGAGGAAGTAAGCAATTCGCAGGCGC
The DNA here is from genome assembly GCF_036404235.1 of Pseudomonas sp. Taxonomy (GTDB): domain Bacteria; phylum Pseudomonadota; class Gammaproteobacteria; order Pseudomonadales; family Pseudomonadaceae; genus Aquipseudomonas. Next base: position 16,282 of record NZ_DASWOT010000105.1, on the reverse strand, counting down.
CTGTCGGCTGTACTGGCGCCTTCGCGAGCAAGCTTGCCCTTCATGTTTACAGCACGACGGCACGGCGTCTGGACAATGGGCATATCCGACAGAAATGGTGCTCCTTTCACTTTTGTAGGGCTTCAGCCCTTGACTTGTAATCCTCTTCCGAAAAATCCGTAATCAGGCCGATTTCAACACGCTGTGTAATGACATCTGGCAAAACCCACACTTATCTTGCGCCCCTCATCCAGACGATCAGGGAAGTCGTGTTCATGCCCAAGCCGTACACGTTCATCAACCAGAAGCTGCAAAGCTATTCTTCCCTCAGAGACAGCCTGGTGACCGATGCCAGGGCAAGGTTAAAGTTCGACCAGCTTAACGCTGCTATCCGCAACCAAATGGTTATGCCGGGCCAGTTAGTGATCGTGGGTGACGCTTGCTCCAGTGTCTTTACCGGAGAAGAGCGGCAATTGATGACCTACGCTGGCGCTGTCCAGCACTCCCTCATGTCGAACGGCTCCGTCGCCAACGAAGTCATGATGCAAAATTATGACATGCTGCAAAGCATCATGACTTATGGCTCGATTGGCATCGGTACCACCACGGGGGCATGGAACAAACACCTCAATGGAATAAAAGATACGCTGAGCGAGATTGAATCCCTGCATCAGCGCTGGCGATCTGGGGCATTGCCCAAGAGCTTGGCCGTATCAAAAGGGCCAAAACGCACTGACTGTAGGAGCGCGGCTTGTCCCGTGACCGACAGGAAACCCGTCGTAAAACCTGCGCACGCAGTGTGACAGGCAGACCGCACACACCAGGGTTTACTGCCGCTGCGCGCCAAGTCGCGGGACAAGCCCAGTTCCTACAGAAAATTCATTTTTATTCATACAGTTACAGTGTGCTTGATGAGAGTGGCCTCGTCCGCGAAAGCGTCCGTCCGTGCGGCGATAAAGTTTACTTCCCGTATCTCTCCCGCCCCCAATCGATCATTCCCTGCAACAACGCCTTCAGCACCACACGCGTCGGGGCGGCCAGGTCTGGACGGTAATGGAACGGCACGAATTCTTCCATGTAGGTACTTTGGGTCAGTTCCAGCTGTACGGCGTGGATATTGTTGGCTGGGTCGCCGTAGTGGCGGGTGATGTGGCCGCCTTTGAAGCGGCCATTTAGCACATGGCTGTAATCGGTTGCGGCAGCGCAGATGGCTTCTACTTTTTTCTCCAGCGTTGCGTCGCAACTGGCGCCGTTGAAGGTGCCTAGGTTGAAGTCCGGCAAGCGCCCGTCGAACAGATGGGGAATGTGTCCACGAATCGAATGCGCATCGAACAGCAGCGCATAACCGAACTCGTCGCGCAGTCGCTCAAGCTCTTGCTGCAACGTGTCGTGGTATGGCGTCCAGATGTCCTCCAGATAGGTCTCGCGCTCTGCCTTGCTGGGTGTCAGGCCCTCGTGGAACAGCGGATCACCTTCGAACAGCGTCGATGGAAACAACCCGGTGGTGGCACCGGCATAGAGCGGTTTGTCGTCCGAGGGTCGATTGAGGTCGATGACGAAACGCGAGTATTCGGCGGCCAGTACGCTGGCGCCCATTTCATGGGCGAAGTCATATAGGCGCGGGATATGCCAGTCGGTGTCTGGCAGGCTCAACGCCTCGGTCACCAGCCCCGCCTTGACCGTCTCTGTCAGTTTCAGGCCAGGGTGCGGCATGCTGATCAGCAGCGGGACACGCCCGCGGGTGAAGCTCAGAACCTTGTCCACGATGTTCTCCCGATGAGTACATTAGAAAGTGCTTTCGACGCCGTGACGCACGACCCGTTTGTCCAGATCGCCGCCCAGCCAATACGCCAGATCCGCTGGCCGTTCAATGTTCCAGGCGACGAAGTCAGCCACCTTGCCGACCTCAAGTGAGCCGTGTGTTGCAGCCATGCCGAGCGCCGTGGCGGCATGAATCGTTGCGCCGGCGAGTGCTTCTTCTGGCGTCATGCGAAACAGGGTGCAGGCCATGTTCAACATCAAGCGCAGAGACAAACCCGGCGACGTGCCGGGGTTCAAGTCGGTGGCGATGGCGATCTTTACGCCATGCTTGCGCAGCGCGTCCATCGGCGGCAGTTGGGTTTCGCGCAGGAAGTAAAAAGCCCCTGGCAGCAACACCGCGACGGTTCCAGCGGTGGCCATGGCGATGGCGTCTTGCTCGGTCATGAACTCCAGATGGTCTGCCGACAACGCCTGGTAACGCGCCGCTAGACTCGAACCGTGCAGCGACGAAAGCTGCTCGGCGTGCAACTTCACCGGCAAGCCTAGCTGCCTGGCAGAGATAAACAAGCGCTCCACCTGATCGGGTGAGAACGCCAGGTATTCGCAGAACGCATCCACTGCATCTACCAGCTCTTCGGCTGCCAGCGCGGGCAGCATGTCGCTGCAGATGTGGTTGATGTAGTCGTCGGCGCGGTCTTTGTACTCGGGTGGCAGCGCGTGGGCGGCCAGACAAGTGGCGCGCACCGTGACCGGCAATTGCTCGCCCAAGCGCCGCGCTACACGCAGCATCTTGCGCTCGTTCTTCAGGTCCAGGCCGTAACCGGATTTGATCTCCACGGTGGTCACGCCGTCTTTGAGCAGATGCTTGAGACGTCGCTCGGCGCTGGCGTACAACTCGTCTTCACTGGCGGCACGCGTAGCGCGCACGGTGCTGGCGATACCGCCACCGGCTGCGGCGATTTCAGCGTAACTTGCGCCTTGCAAGCGCTGTTCGAACTCGCCGCTGCGATTGCCGCCGAACACTGTGTGCGTGTGGCAATCGATCAAGCCGGGCGTGACCCAGGCGCCGCTCAAGTCAACAGACTGAATATCGCCCTGAGGCGGCAGCTCACTGCGCGGCCCGATCCAGGCGATGTGCGCTCCCTGGGTCACGATGGCCGCGTCCTCGATGATCGAGTATTCGCCATGGGCCATGCTTGCGACATGACAATGTTGCCAGAGCGTTTTCATCGGTAGCCTCCGGTTTTTGATATCAGTTCAATGGGATGAAAAGGACGGTTTCGGGTGCCGCCCCTGCCGCGGTTTGACCCACAGGCAATAAGCGATCACCAACAGCAAGATCCAGATTGCGCCAACGATCAGCGCTGCCCGAGTCTCGGGAAACCAGCCCAGCACGCCGAACACGAACAACATGAACCCCGTCGCGATAATCGGCGCTACCGGCCAGAACGGTACTGGGAATTTCAATTTAGCGACCTGCTCGCGGGTCATCGAGCGACGCATGGCGATCTGCGTGACCAGAATCATCAACCACACCCACACCGTGGCAAACGTGGCGATGGACGCGATCAGCAGAAACACGTTTTCCGGGATCAGGTAATTCAGGACCACGCCACACAGCAACGTGACGCCCATAACCAGCACCGTCATCCACGGCACGCCATTGGCCGAAAGTTGCGCGAAACCTTTGGGTGCCTGACCTTGCCTGGCCAGACCGTACATCATGCGCCCGGCACCGAAGATGTCGCTATTGATCGCCGACACCGCCGCCGAGATCACCACAACGTTGAGGACGGTCGCCGCCGAGGTTATCCCAAGATGATCGAAGATCTGCACGAACGGGCTGCCCTGACTGCCAATCTGCTGCCACGGATACAACGACATCAGGACGAACAGCGTCAGCACGTAAAACAACAAAATACGCAGCGGCACGGCGTTGATAGCCCGTGGAATCACCCGTTGCGGGTCTTTTGCTTCGCCTGCGGTAATGCCGATGATTTCGATGCCGCCGAAAGCAAACATCACCACTGCCAAGGAGGCCACCATACCGCCGACGCCAGTGGGCATGAAGCCGCCATGCGTCCAGAGATTACTGACGCTAGTGACGTATTCACCCGACGCCGAGCCCATGCCGAACAGCATGATGCCCAAACCTGCGAGGATCATCGCGATGATTGCCCCAACCTTGAGCAGTGACAGCCAAAACTCGGTCTCACCGAAGACTTTGACGCTGCACAGGTTCAGCGCGCCGATAAAAAATATGATGCTCAGAATCCAAATCCAGCGGGGTACATCGGGAAACCAGAAGCCCATGTAAATCCCGAAGGCCGTGACGTCGGCCAGACAGACGATGATCATCTCGAAGGCATAGGTCCAGCCCAGTACAAACCCCGCCAGCGAGCCGAGATAGGTATTGGCGTATTCGCCGAAAGAGCCCGACACGGGGTTGTGTACCGCCATTTCTCCCAGCGCACGCATGACCATGTACACCGCCGCGCCTGCGATCAGGTAGACCAGCAACACCGCAGGACCGGCCATTTTTATCGCTTCGGCCGAGCCATAGAACAACCCCGTACCGATGGCTGAACCAAGCGCCATGAAGCGTATGTGGCGCGCGGTCAGGCCGCGTTTCAGGGACGTTTGTTGCGTATTCATTTCGCGATCCTTGTTGTTCTTGTGCGGCGAAATGGTGTGGATGAGCAGCGTCCCTCTGTAGGAGCGAACGTGTTCGCAAGACGGGTATCCGGGACGTCACAAAAGCGCCTCGCCAACACGTTGTCTCCTACAGAGGTTTTGCTTCCCACAATCATTTCAACGACAGACCCATCCTGGTCTGTCCGAGCGTTAAACGCTTGGTAGCAGACCTGCAGGTGCCAGGGCATTCAGGCATTGTGAAGCGAGCAATTGGATGGCCGCGTCGATGTCCGGCGCGAAGAAGCGGTCCTTCTCATAGAACGGCACCTGGCTGCGCAAGGCAGCACGGGCTTTTTCCAACTTGATCGAGGTTTTGAGGCCGTTGCGCAGGTCCAGGCCCTGGCAAGCGGCGAGCCATTCTACGGCAAGAACACCACGGGTGTTTTCTGCCATTTCCCACAACCGCTTGCCCGCAGCCGGCGCCATGGATACGTGGTCTTCCTGGTTAGCCGACGTCGGAATGCTGTCGACGCTGTGCGGATGAGCCAGTGCCTTGTTCTCGCTGGCGAGCGCCGCAGCGGTCACCTGAGCGATCATGAAGCCCGAGTTCACGCCACCGTTGGCCACCAGGAACGGCGGCAACTGCGACATGTGTTTGTCCATCATCAGCGAAATGCGGCGTTCGCTGAGCGAGCCGATTTCCGCCAATGCCAACGCCAGGTTGTCAGCGGCCATTGCGACCGGTTCAGCGTGGAAGTTACCGCCGGAGATAACATCGCCTTCAGCGGCGAATACCAGCGGGTTGTCCGATACGGCATTGGCCTCGACCGCCAGCACTTCGGCGGCCTGACGCAGTTGAGTCAGGCAGGCGCCCATGACTTGCGGCTGGCAACGCAGAGAGTACGGGTCCTGAACCTTGTCGCAATCACGATGGGATTCCGAGACTTCGCTGCCATCGCCAAGCAAATCACGATAGGCCGCCGCCGCGTCGATCTGTCCGCGTTGACCGCGAGCGGCATGAATGCGCGCATCGAACGGCGAACGTGAGCCCAGTACTGCTTCGACAGTCAGCGCGCCACAGGCCAACGCACCGGCAAACAAGTCTTCGCCTTCGAACAGGCCACGCAGGGCATAAGCGGTAGACACCTGGGTGCCGTTGAGCAGCGCCAGACCTTCTTTGGCCGCAAGCGTCAGCGGCTCAAGACCGGCCACCGCCAGCGCTTCTACCGCGTTCAGCCATTGGCCGTTGTGACGTGCCTTGCCTTCGCCGAGCAATACCAGCGACATGTGCGCCAGCGGTGCCAGATCGCCCGATGCGCCGACCGAACCCTTGAGCGGGATGTGCGGATAGACCTCGGCGTTAATCAGCGCGATCAGCGCGTCGATCACCTTGCGACGAATGCCGGAGAAGCCACGGCTGAGGCTGTTGACCTTGAGCACCATGATCAGGCGCACCAGCTCATCGCTAATCGGCTGGCCTACGCCTGCGGCATGCGACAGCACCAGCGAGCGTTGCAGGTTCTCCAGGTCGGCGCTGGCGATGCGCGTGGACGCCAGCAGACCGAAACCGGTGTTGATACCGTAGGCGGTGCGATTCTCGGCCAGAATCTGCTCGACGCAGGCGACGCTGTCTTCGATGGGCTGGTCAGCGCTGCTGTCCAGGCTCAGGGTCACGGGTTGCTGATAGATCGCACGCAGTTGCGCCAATGTCAGTTGGCCCGGGATCAGGTTCAGCGGGGTCGCCAGTTTTGAATCAGTCACGATGCTACTCCTTCGTTGATGTCGGTCGGTTGCCCTGAGTTGGCTCCTGCCTGCCCCGCACTTGTGGTGCTCGGGGCCCGACGGCTACTGGTTGATGATTTCCCGTTGCGAGCAATGACGCGTCCGCGATGATGATCTGCTCAGGTCGCAACATGTCTGCAATGGTCCTTAAAGCATGGCCACGCGCCGCTGGACGAAACGATCAACGTATTCATCGGCGGGCGAGTAGAGGATTTCTTTCGGCGTACCGACCTGAATCAACCGGCCGTCCTTGAGGATGGCAATGCGGTTGCCGATGCGTACGGCTTCGTCGAGGTCGTGGGTGATGAACACGATGGTCTTCTTCAGCGCCGATTGCAGCTCCAGCAACTGATCCTGCATTTCGGCGCGAATCAGCGGGTCGAGGGCGCTAAAAGCTTCGTCCATCAGGATGATGTCGGTGTCGGCCGCAAGAGCCCGCGCCAAACCCACACGCTGGCGCATGCCGCCAGAGAGCTGATGCGGGTATTTGTTTTCGTAGCCTTTAAGGTCCACGACGTTGATCCAATGCAGCGCGCGCTCACTGCACACGGCTTTGCTTTCGCCGCGTACCGCCAGCCCGTAAGAGACGTTTTCCTGCACGGTTTTGTGTGGCAGCAGGCCGAAGCTCTGGAACACCATGCTGATCTTGTGCCGACGAAATTGGCGCAGGGCCTCCATGTCGTAGGTCAGGATATTTTCGCCATCTACCAAAATCTCGCCGCTGGTGGGATCGATCAGCCGGTTGAAGTGGCGCACCAGCGTGGATTTGCCTGAGCCCGACAGGCCCATGATGACGAAGATCTCACCGCTGCCAATGGACAACGACAAGTCATTCACACCGACCACACACCCCGTTTCGGCGAGTACCTGATCCTTGGTTTTGTTCTGCCGGATCATACTCAGCGCGTCTTTGGCACGGTTGCCGAAGATCTTGTACACGTTCTTCACGACAATCTTGTTGTGCGCTGCATTGGGCGCGGTGATGGATCGCGCATTCATCATTTGTGCGCCTCATGCCGTGGGCGGCCATAGGCCTGAGTGATACGGTCGATGACCACCGCGAGAATCACGATTGCCAGACCGGCCTCCAGGCCACGTCCGACGTTAAGCGTCTGGATTCCGATCAGCACGTCTTCACCCAAGCCACGCGCGCCGATCATTGAAGCAATCACCACCATAGACAGGGCCATCATGGTGGTCTGGTTGATCCCGGCCATGATGCTCGGTAACGCCAGGGGCAACTGCACACCAAACAGTTGCTGCCAGCGATTGGCCCCGAAGGCGTTGATCGCCTCCATTACTTCGCCATCGACCTGACGGATGCCCAGGTCGGTCAGGCGAATCAGCGGCGGCGCTGCGTAGATCACGGTGGCGAAGATCGCCGGGACTTTGCCCAGACCGAACAGCATCAGCACCGGGATCAGGTACACGAAACTGGGCATCGTCTGCATGACGTCGAGCAGCGGCATCAGCACCGAACGCAAGCGATTGCTGCGCGCCGAAAGAATGCCCAACGGTATACCGATCAGCACCGAAATAAAGGTCGCTACCAGCATCAGCGCGAGGGTCTGCATCAGCTTGTCCCACAAACCGACTGCGCCAACCAGAAACAGCAAGCCGACGATCACCGCCGTGGTGGTCAGTTTGCGTGTGGCGTGCCAGGCGATGCCGGCAACAATGGCCAGCAACAGCCACCATGGCGCGATGCGCAGCAAGCCTTCTAGCTTGACGATGGCCCATAGCAGCGTGTCCGAGATATGCCGAAATACATCGCCGTAATTGGTAACCAGCTTGTCGACCCAGTCATTGACCCAGTCGGCGATGGAGAACGTGAAGCTTTCGGGAAACATAAGGTGCTCTCGATCAAGTAGGTGGAGCGTGTCTGCTGTTCGGGTGTATCGCTCCAACGGATTTGCATCAACCTAAAGCGAGGCATCCACCTTCTCTCTCCATCGGGGCTTTACACCAGACATGCATCTTGCCTGCTTGTTCGCGAGGCGGCGTACCTGAAACACCCCGTTAATACCTCGCCAACACGTTCGTTCATACAGACAGTGCGTGCCTTAGCCGGTGATCATCGGCAGGTTCAAGCCCTGCTCTTTGGCGCAATCGATGGCGATCTGGTAACCGGCGTCGGCGTGACGCATGACGCCGGTCGCCGGGTCGTTGTGCAGCACGCGGGCGATACGCTCGGCCGCTTCATCGGTGCCGTCACAAACGATGACCATCCCTGAGTGCTGCGAGAAGCCCATGCCGACGCCACCACCATGGTGCAGCGAAACCCAGGTCGCGCCGCTGGCAGTGTTGAGCAGGGCGTTGAGCAGTGGCCAGTCGGACACCGCATCGGAGCCATCTTGCATCGATTCGGTTTCGCGGTTCGGGCTGGCGACGGAGCCTGAGTCCAGGTGATCGCGACCGATCACCACTGGCGCCGACAGTTCGCCGCTGCGGACCATCTCGTTGAACGCCAGGCCCAGCATGGCGCGCTGACCCAGACCGACCCAGCAGATACGTGCCGGCAGCCCCTGGAAGGCAATGCGTTCGCGGGCCATGTCCAGCCAGTTGTGCAGGTGGGCGTCGTCCGGGATCAGCTCTTTGACTTTTGCGTCTGTCTTGTAGATGTCTTGCGGGTCGCCCGACAGCGCGGCCCAGCGGAATGGGCCAACGCCACGGCAGAACAGCGGACGGATATAAGCCGGGACGAAGCCTGGGAAATCGAATGCGTTGGTGACGCCCTCGTCCTTGGCCATCTGGCGGATGTTGTTGCCATAGTCGAAGGTCGGGATGCCTTGTTTCTGGAACGCCAGCATCGCTTCAACGTGCTCGGCCATCGACTGCTTGGCAGCTTTTACGACTGCGGCCGGTTCGGTCACTGCGCGGGCGCGGTATTGCTCCCACGTCCAGCCTTTGGGCAAGTAACCATTCAACGGATCGTGGGCGCTGGTCTGGTCGGTGACCATGTCCGGGCGCACGCCACGGCGAACCATTTCCGGCAGGATGTCTGCCGCGTTGCCGCACAACGCGATAGAGATCGCCTTGCCTTCGGCGGTGTACTTGGCGATGCGCGCCAGCGCGTCATCCAGATCAGTGGCTTGCTCGTCGACGTAGCGGGTTTTCAAGCGAAAATCGATACGGCTCTGCTGGCATTCAATGTTCAGGGAGCAGGCCCCGGCCATGCCAGCAGCCAACGGTTGCGCGCCGCCCATGCCGCCCAGGCCAGCGGTCAACACCCACTTGCCTTTGAGATCACCGTTGTAATGCTGACGACCGGCTTCAACGAAGGTTTCGTAGGTGCCCTGAACGATGCCCTGGCTGCCGATGTAGATCCAACTGCCGGCAGTCATTTGGCCATACATGGCCAAGCCTTTGGCGTCGAGTTCATTGAAGTGCTCCCAACTCGCCCAATGCGGCACAAGGTTGGAGTTGGCGATCAATACACGCGGTGCGTTGGTGTGGGTCTTGAATACGCCGACCGGCTTGCCAGATTGCACCAGCAGGGTCTCGTCGTCATTCAGGTTGGTCAGGCTCTCGACGATCTTGTCGTAGCATTCCCAGTTGCGTGCGGCACGGCCAATACCGCCGTAGACCACCAGTTCGTTCGGGTTCTCGGCGACGTCCGGGTCGAGGTTGTTCATCAACATCCGCAACGGCGCTTCGGTGAGCCAGCTCTTGGCGGTCAGTGTGTTACCACGCGCGGCGCGGATTTCGACGTCGCGGTATTTGGTCCAATGCGGGGTTTTGTTGTCAGTAGTCACGTAACAATCCTCGGGTGATCGATCCAGACCGGCCCAGGCACTGGGCTAGCGGTGCCTGTGGCGAACAGGCGGAACGGGGTAGCGGCAAGTCTCGCGCCGATGACTGTGGCAGTCGGTCTGAGCACGTTGAACGTTACTCTTGCCTACCCATCTTTACTTGTACATACAAGAATATGCAAGCAAGAGACCAACTTTACTTATGAGCGTGCTATCTAGGCGATAACCCATCTAGATCAAGCCTTTCAAGAGGAGTGATCGCAGGGCAGGAGGGCGTACGTTGCAAGCGAATGGCTGGCGAGCCTGTTACTTTTCGGGGCGCGGCGCCCCAATGCGGTGCGCGCAGTAACAGTCGGTGACGCGAAATGCAGAAAATGGCTTCTGCTCAGCGAGACGGTCCGTCTCAGGCGCTACGTGGTTAAACCAAGTGCTCGACTTTGCCCGGCCAGCAGGTCATACCCGAGGTTCTATTCAGTCTTGAGGACACTGCCATGAGTCTTGTTGGGAAAGTCGCGTTGGTCACCGGAGCCGGTCAGGGTATTGGCAGGGCGATTGCCTTGCGGCTGGCAAAAGACGGCGCGGACATTGCGCTGGGCGACATCAACTCGCAAAAGATCGAAGAGGTTGCCGCAGAAATCGTCGCCTTGGGGCGTAGGGCAACCACCTACGTGGTCGATGTCTCGAAACTGGATCAAGTGGTCGCGGCGGTCGATCACACCTACGCCCAACTCGGCGGTTTCGACATCATGGTCAACAATGCCGGCATTGCACAGATCTCGCCGCTGCTGGAGGTGACGCCCGAACAGGTCGAGCGTGTCTTGAGCATCAACATCCAAGGAGTGATCTGGGGCATTCAGGCGGCTGGCAAAAAGCTCAAATCGCTGAACCAACGCGGCAAGATCATCAATGCCTGCTCGATTGCCGGACATGAGGGGTTTGCCTTGCTGGGGGTGTATTCGGCAACCAAATTTGCCGTGCGCGCACTGACCCAGGCGGCTGCCAAAGAACTCGCCAGTTCAGGGATTACCGTCAACAGTTATTGCCCAGGTGTGGTGGGGACGGACATGTGGGTCGAAATCGACAAACGCATGGCCGAAATTACCGGCGCCGAGGTCGGTGCGACCTACAAGAAATACGTCGAAGGCATTGCCTTGGGCCGCGCAGAAACACCCGAAGACGTTGCCGGCTTTGTGTCGTATCTGGCCGGGCCGGACGCCGACTACATGACCGGGCAATCACCGATGATTGATGGCGGGATGGTATATCGCTGATGTGATTGAGGGGCTGGGCTGGAGGCAAAATAAGTCAGCCCCTAGTCGATGTCTGCCTGTCACACCGTGTGTGCAGGTTTACGACGGGTTCCCCGCCGGTCGCGGGACACGCCCAGCGCCTACGAGCCGTCATCGCAAATGCTTTATCGGGGGGCATTGTAGGAGTGAACTTGTTCGCGAGACGGCGCCTCAGACGCACTGCGGTGGTAGCCTCGCCAACACGTTGGCTCCTACAGTTTGAACTGCGTCGTCAGACACAGTTATCCGCACTTCAATCAGCTGTAGGAGCGCGGCTTGTCCCGCGATCTGACGCGCAGCGGCAGTAAATCCACAGGATCTTCAGAAACACCAGGCACGCGGCGCACACCCCCGCAGCCTTCGGCAGCCCCAACATGTCCCGTGTTTGCTGCGCGACAGCGCGGCGCCTTGGTGGCGGGACGGCTCCCATCGGTTATTTTTTGTCTTTTAAACGGACAACTTTTTGATGAGCACAGGTGGCTAGACGCGGCGCTTCCTAGGCATTTCGATGCCGTGTTCGTTGACCCGCCGATAAAGCGTTGCTCGGGAAATACCCAGCGAGCGCGCCGCATCCCCCGGCTTCCAGCGATGGCGGATCAACGCATCGAGCAGCAATTGTCGTTGCGCGCTGAGTGCCGGTTGATGGGTGGCAACGGTTATCTGCTCACCTCGGATCTCCAGCGGAAGGTCGTCTACCTGAATCGTCGCCCCTTCGCACACCGCACACGCATAACCCAACACATGCCGCAGTTGCCGAATATTCCCGGGCCAGGCGTAACCCAGCATCAATTCCAATGCCTGGGCACTGATACCGATAGAGCCGCCACTGCTGTGCGCGTGCTCTTCGAGCAAATGGTTGAGCAACGCGAGTTTGTCGGTACGTTCACGCAACGGCGGCAGTTGGAAACGTGCGCACCCCAGCCGGAAGTACAGGTCTTCGCGGAACGTGCCTGCACTCACCATCGACGACAAATCGCGATGCGTGGCGCAGATCACCTGAATGTCCACTTGCTGGCGCCGCGATGCTCCCAGCGGCGCGACTTCGCCTTCGGCCATGACGCGCAGCAGCCGGGTTTGTAGCGCCAGCGGCATGTCGCCGATTTCATCGAGAAACAAGGTGCCGCCATCGGCCTGTAGCAGCAGCCCTTTCATCCCTTTGTTCGAGGCGCCGGTAAAAGCACCGGCGGCGTAACCGAACAGCTCACTTTCGATCAGGCTTTCCGGGATGGCCGCGCAGTTGAGTGCAACGAAGGCACCACTGCGACGTGCGCTGTACTCATGCAACTGACGAGCGAAGACCTCCTTGCCTGCGCCGGTTTCACCCTGAATCAGCACGGGCAGGTTGCGGTCTTTGACGCGCACCGCCAAACGCAGGTTTTCATCGATGCGCGGATCGACCTGAGCGCTGTCATTGATGCGGCTGACTACAGTTGAGCGACGGGCCCTGAGCCTGGGTACGCTGACGCGGGCTTGCATATGCGTGGACTCGCCGCGCCAGTTCAGTTGCTGGTCAGTGTGTTCGCTGATGCCATGCAGCGCGTCCAGGTCAAACACTTCACCGATATGTTCCGGCAAGTGGCCATAACGCAGGCGCAGCGCTTGGCGCGCATTGCTATTGAGGCCCTGCAAGCGACCGTCGTTGTCCCAGGCCAGCAACAGGTCGGGTTGACTGTCGACATAACCCGGCGTGCTGTGGGCACGCAAAATCCAGTGCCCTTGGGCGCTGTGCATGAAAAATGCGTTTTCGATGGCCCGGGCGCTTTGCAGCACCATTTGTCGGACCAAATGCTGACTGCGGCGATCATCCGGCGATTGCAGGGCCGAGGCGTCCATGACACCGAGTAACTGGCCCTGCGGGTCGAAGATCGGTGCGGCTGAGCAGGTCAGTCCGATGAAGGCCGCACGAAAGTGATCGCGCTTATGCACAGTCACCGCGCTGTGGTTGGTCAATACCGTCGCCACGCCACAGGTGCCTTCTTCGGCCTCCGACCAGCACGTGCCCAGATACAAACCGGCTTTGCGGCAGTCGCTGCGAATGGCCGAATCGACACGGTAATCAATGGTCTGGCCTTGGGCGTCGGTGAGCATCACGCAGTAGTCGGCGTGCCGTATCCGGGCGTGGATCTGCGTGACTTCCTCGCTGGCGATGCGCATGAACAGCTCGGCGCGCTCGCGGCACTCTTTGAGCAAGGAGTGGGACAGGATGCGTGGCCCCTGCAGTGAACCTGGGTCCAGATGATGCTGGCTCATTGAGCGGCACCAGGAATCGAAAATCAACGAAGGCACAGGCGCTTTGGCCTGACGATCGGCATTGCGCACCACACGACTGACACAGTCGACATGGGCTCTTGAGTTCACGGCCAGCATTGACGCCTCCGGTGCTTGAACTTTTGTTGTTATGCCGACCATTAAGCGCCCATCGAACGAAGGCGACAAGCCTGGGGCGACAAAGAGCCGCACTGAGACGCTGCGTCTCAAGCGGGGCCGCGAGGGCCCTGCAAAGTGAAACGCACCGTCTCAATAGGGCCCGAAACTATCAGGTTGTTTTAGCGCGCAAAAGGCTCTAGGGCAGTGCTTTGCGTCAACTTTTCAAGGATTGGCACCTGGCTTGCTCTAGTCCCAACAGCTGGGGTCACCAGCTTTTTGTGTGTCGAGACAACCTGGAGAACAACAAGATGTCCACTCACCTGCCTACTGATCAACTGCTGCATGCCTACAAGGTCATGCGCACTATTCGTGATTTTGAAGAGCGCCTGCATGTGGAATTCGCCACGGGCGAGATCCCCGGCTTCGTTCATTTGTATGCCGGGGAAGAAGCCAGCGCTGCTGGCGTGATGGCCCATCTCAATGATGAAGATTGCATTGCGTCCAACCACCGCGGCCACGGCCACTGCATCGCCAAGGGTGTGGATGTGTACGGCATGATGGCTGAGATCTACGGCAAGAAAACCGGGGTCTGCGGCGGCAAAGGCGGCTCAATGCACATCGCCGATCTGGAGAAAGGCATGCTGGGTGCCAACGGGATCGTCGGTGCGGGTGCGCCATTGGCAGCAGGTGCGGCGCTGGCCGCCAAACTCAAGCGCAGCACCGGCGTTGCCGTGGCGTTCTTCGGTGACGGCGGCTCCAACGAAGGCGCAGTGTTCGAAGCCATGAACCTGGCCTCGATCATGAATCTGCCGTGCATTTTCGTCGCGGAAAACAATGGCTATGCCGAAGCCACAGCTTCCGGCTGGTCGGTCGCGTGCAAAGACATCGCCGACCGCGCCAGCGGTTTTGGCATGCCGGGGGTGATTGTCGACGGCCACGATTTTTTTGCGGTGTACGACGCTGCCGGTGCCGCCATCGAACGTGCCCGCGCAGGCTCCGGGCCAACGCTGATCGAGGTCAAGCTGAGCCGTTATTACGGCCACTTCGAAGGCGACGCACAAACCTATCGTGGTCCCAACGAGGTGAAAATCGTACGCGAAAGCAATGATTGCCTGGTGCGTTTTCGCGAGCGCTGCACAAGCGATGGCGTGCTCAACGCGGCCCAGTTCGAGCAGATCGACGGCGAAGTCGCACAACTGATCGACGACGCTGTGCGCCTGGCAAAGTCCGATCCCAAACCTACCGCACAAGACCTGCTTACCGACGTGTATGTCGCCTACCGCTAAGTAGCGTATCGACGAATCCATTGACCACCAGAAAAACAACAACGACCGTGGAGAATCATCATGGCTAGAAAAATCAGCTATCAGCAGGCAATCAACGAAGCGTTGGCCCAAGAGATGCGCCGCGATCACAGCGTATTCATCATCGGCCAGGACGTGGCAGGCGGTACTGGCGCACCCGGCGAACAAGATGCCTGGGGCGGCGTATTGGGCGTGACTAAAGGCCTGTACCCGGAGTTTCCGGACCGGGTTCTGGATGCGCCGCTGTCGGAAATCGGTTACGTCGGCGCTGCCGTGGGCGCAGCAACCCGTGGCATGCGCCCGGTGTGCGAGTTGATGTTTGTCGACTTCATCGGCTGCTGCCTGGACCAGATCCTCAATCAAGCCGCCAAGTTTCGCTACATGTTCGGCGGCAAGGCCGTCACCCCACTGGTAATCCGTGCGATGTATGGCGCTGGCCTGCGCGCGGCCGGGCAGCACTCGCAAATGCTCACCTCGATGTGGACGCATATCCCCGGCTTGAAAGTGGTGTGCCCCTCCTCGCCCTATGACGCCAAAGGCATGCTGATCCAGGCGATCCGGGACAACGACCCGGTGATCTTCCTGGAGCACAAAATGCTTTACAGCCTTCAGGGCGAGGTGCCCGAGGAGCTGTACACCGTGCCATTCGGTGAGGCCAATTTCGTCCGCGAAGGCGACGATGTCACCTTGGTCACTTACGGGCGCATGGTGCATCTGGCCATGGAGGCGGCAGGACGGCTAGCCAAACAAGGTATCGACTGCGAGGTACTGGACCTGCGCACCACCAGCCCGCTGGACGAAGACAGCATTCTGGAAAGCGTGGAGAAAACCGGGCGCCTGGTCGTGATCGATGAGTCCAACCCACGCTGCTCCATTGCCACCGACATCAGCGCGCTGGTGGCGCAAAAAGCGTTTAGCTCTCTACGTGCCCCCATTGAAATGGTCACCGCACCCCACACGCCAGTACCGTTCTCCGACGCACTCGAAGACCTTTACATCCCCAGCGCAGCGAAGATTGAGGCGGCGGTGCTGAAAATAGCTGACAAGAGGAAGGTCGCATGAGCCAGATCCACACCCTGACCATGCCCAAGTGGGGCCTGTCGATGACCGAAGGCCGGGTCGATACTTGGCTCAAGCAGGAAGGCGAGCACGTCGAAAAAGGCGAAGAAGTGCTCGACGTCGAGACCGATAAAATATCCAGCAGCGTCGAGTCGCCGTTTTCCGGGGTCTTGCGTCGCGTGCTGGCCAAGCCTGATGAGACCCTGCCGGTGGGCGCGCTGCTGGCCATCGTGGTTGAGGGCGAGGCAAGCGATGAGCAGATCAACGCGGTGATAGAGCAGTTTCAGGCCACTTTCGTGCCCGGAGGTGAAGAGGAAGAGGTGTCAGGCCCAAGCGCGCAGAAAATCGAGATCGG
>NZ_DASWOT010000104.1:0-13637 GCF_036404235.1 Pseudomonas sp. | reverse complement strand
TGGCCCTGGGTTGTCGGTAGGAGCGAAGTAGTTCGCGAAACGGCCTGTGAAGTGCCAACCGTCTCGCGAGCAAGCGTGCTTCTACAACGGCTGTAGTGGTTAGACTCTGTCTCAGGCTGAGGCTTGCTCAGTATATGGCAGATTTTCAACCCGAGCGGATGTAGGCAAAGTCGCCTCATGAATACATTATTCGCGCTCTATCAACATATCGGCTGGAGCTTGTCAGCACTGGTGCTGGTTGCATTCCTGCTGGCAGGGACAGTGAAGGGCATGATCGGCATGGGGTTGCCCACCGTTGCCATGGGCATGTTGGGCCTGGCTATGTTGCCGACGCAGGCTGCTGTGTTGCTGATCATTCCTTCAATGTTCACCAACCTCTGGCAACTGGCCGCGGGCGGTCATTTACGCGGGTTGCTTAAGCGCCTGTGGCTGTTGCTGCTGATGATTTTTGTCGGCACTGCGCTGGGCTCATGGTTGTTGGGCATGGGCAGCGGCAAATCCATGGGCCTGGTGTTGGGTGGGGTGCTGTTCGTCTATGCGATGTGTGGGCTGTTCCTGCCCACATTCACGGTTGCGCCACAGGCCGAGCGTTGGCTGGGGCCGCTGTGCGGGTTCATTACCGGGATTATCACCTCGGTGACGGGTGTTTTCGTGATCCCCGCCGTGCCCTACATCCAGGGGCTAGGGCTGGATCGCAACGAGCTGGTGCAAGCGTTGGGCATGTCGTTCACCGTTTCAACGCTGGCACTCGGCGCGGGGCTGTTCTGGAGTGGCCAATTGGGCGGTGGCGAGATGACTGCCTCGGTGGTTGCATTGATTCCGGCGTTGCTGGGCATGATCTTCGGTCAATGGCTGCGGCAGCGACTCAGCGCATTGCTCTTCAAGCGGGTGTTCTTCGTCGGCATGGCACTGTTGGGCCTGCATCTGTTGATAGCAGGCTGATCCACTGGTGTTATCTGACGGCTGATGACGGGCTGAGCATGTCAACACGGCGGATATCGAAATCCCGTGTCAGGAACTCCATACGCTTCTCGAAGAATCCCGCCATGTGCGGCAGCGCCGAATGCACGTTCAAGTGTCCGGTCGTTTGCCAGACCTCGTAAAAGGTAAACAGCGTTGGGTCTTGTTGGTCGCGCAGCATGTGGTACTCAATGCAGCCGGCTTCCAGGCGACTGGCCGCCACGTGGGCGCTGAAAAACGTTTCGAACTCGTCAGATTTTTCCGGTTTGGTGTGCGCATGAAGAATGAAACCGTGCAATGCGGGCATTGTAAAAATCTCGTCGGGACATGAAAGTTCGACAATGCTAAGTCAACAATAAGTTATCTATTCGTGTTTTTTAGGAAAATGTATTTTGTGTCACTGCGGCTTATTCATCTGATGGCGCATAAGTACCATGCCAGCTATTCCAATGACTGACATCAACCGAGCCTCTGATATAGGGCGGCTCGTGGTTGAACTCGACGAGGCTTGAGATGAAAAAAATACTGTTTTTGAACGGCGGCAAACAATTCGCCCATTCCCATGGCCGATACAACGCAACGCTGCAAGAAGCTGCCGTGGCGTTCATGGATCACGCTGGATTCGACGTGAAGGAAACCTTCATCGACGGCGGATATGACGTGGCCGAAGAAGTGCAAAAATTTTTGTGGGCTGACGTGATCGTCTGGCAAATGCCTGGTTGGTGGATGGGCGCGCCCTGGACGGTGAAAAAGTACATCGACGAGGTCTTCACCGAAGGTTATGGCAGTTTGTACGCCAACGATGGTCGTACGCGCTCCGACAGTTCGCAGAAGTACGGCAGCGGCGGTCTGTTGCAAGGTAAGCAATACATGATTTCCGCCACCTGGAATGCGCCCCAGCAAGCCTTCGACGACCCCACAGACTTTTTCGAAGCCAAGGGTGTGGACGCCGTTTACTTTGCGTTCCACAAGGCCAATCAGTTCTTGGGCATGACGGGCTTACCGACCTTCCTGGCCGTGGACGTCATGAAAGTGCCGAACATCGAGAACGACGTTAAGCGCTACAAAGCTCATTTGGCTGCGGTCTTCGGCGTCTGAAACGTCTGGTCTTTGCTCAGAACAAGGCTAGTATCCATGCCAGTTTTGAGCGGAGGACAACAGTGAAAGCCAGATCCGATGAATTGCAGGTGTTCGTTTCGGTGATAGAAAGCGGCTCTATTTCCGCCGCCGCCGAACAAGCGGGGCAAACCCCATCGGCCATCAGCCGCACGTTGTCACGGTTAGAGGCCAAGCTTGAAACCACGCTGATCAACCGCACCACTCGGCGCATGGACCTGACCGAAGAGGGCAAGTTTTTCCTTGAGCGTGCCAAACAGATCCTCTGCCAAATGGAGGACCTGGAAGAGCGCCTTTCCCTGCGGCAGCAGACTCCGGCCGGTCGCTTGCGGATCAACGCGGCGTCGCCCTTCATGCTGCACTCCATCGTGCCGTACGTGTCGGAGTTCCGAGCACTGTATCCGGACATCCAGCTGGAATTGAACAGCAATGACCTGATCATCGACCTGCTGGAGCAAAGCACCGACGTCGCGATTCGCATCGGTGTCTTGGCGGATTCGACGCTGCATGCGCGCTCGCTGGGGACCAGTGCGCTGAATATTCTGGCCAGTCCCGATTACTTGAAAAAACACGGCACGCCGAAGACCGTCCAAGCGCTGGTTGAGCATTCGTTGCTCGGTTTCACCCAGACCGAAACCCTCAATCACTGGCCATTGCGGCATGCCGACGGTGATCGTCTGTTCGTTCAGCCAACGCTGTCGGCATCGAGCGGCGAAACGCTACGACAGTTGGCGTTGGCGGGGGAGGGCATCGTTTGCCTCTCGCACTTCATGACTCACGAAGATATTCGCGCCGGGCGCTTGAGTGTACTGCTGTCCGAGGCCAACAGCGGCTATCGTCAACCGATCCACGCCGTGTACTACCGCAATTCGCAACTGGCGTTGAGGATTCAGTGTTTTCTGGATTTCATCCAGAAGAAACTGGCGGGGTATGCGGCGTAGTAACCGCGTGCGTCGGAGCGCCTGCACGCTGATACTCATGATCTTGAGGCAATAGTCATTTGGCCCGGCCTGTCTTTTTAGAGAGTAATCGCAGGCCGATACTCAACCCATCATTTACCAACGTTGGGAGTTAGCCCATGAACATCTTCATCACCGGAGCCGCAGGTTTTATCGGTGGCTCCATCGCGACTGGCCTTGTGCAACGCGGTCACCACGTTACTGGTCTCATCCGTAGCGCCGAGCAAGCCGAAGAAATGAAAAGCCTGGGCATTGTTCCTGTGATCGGTACGCTGGAAAACAGCGAGTTGCTGACCGAGCAGGCGCGTAAATCCGAGGGTGTCATCAACGCGGCCAGCAGTGACCATCGCGGCGCAGTTCTCGCGTTGATCGAAGGCCTGAAAGGTTCGAATAAACCTTTATTGCACACCAGCGGTTCGAGCATCGTTGGCGACGCCAGCGGCGGTAAAGGCGGTGGTCAGGTGTTCTACGAAGGGCAGTTACCGGCAGCAACGCCGGACAAGGCGGCTCGTGTGGCCATTGATGATCTGGTGATCGCGTCGGCGAAAGACGGCGTACGTTCGGCAGTCATCTGTAACTCGCTGATCTACGGCCATAGTCTGGGCGTGCATCGCGACAGCGTTCAACTGCCCCGTTTGCTCAAGCAGGCACGCAAGAGTGGCATCGTCCGTCATGTCGGTCCTGGCGAAAACGTTTGGTCCAATGTATTCATCGACGACGTTGTCGAGCTGTACGCGCTGGCGCTGGAAAAAAATCCAGCCGGCACCTTCTACTTCGTTGAAAGCGGCGAAGCGTCGTTCCTCGACATGACCAACGCCATGGCGCAAGCGCTGGGCCTGGGCAAATCTGAAGATTGGCCATTGAAAGACGCCGAAGCCGAGTGGGGCTATGAAACGGCCAATTACGGGCTGGGTTCCAATAGCCGAGTACGCGGCAAAAATGCCCGCGAGCTGCTGGGCTGGGTGCCGAAACGCACATCGGTGATCGACTGGATTCGCAGCGACATGCTGTAACGCTTGGGCATTCCAGCAGAACGCAAACGGCCACCCTATTCGGGTGGCCGTTTGCGTTTGGGGACAGTTTCATCATTAATGATCGCGTCTTCTTCAGCCTTCAGACAGCTGTCGTACAGCACGCGCGTACGATGCTGTCACACCACGCCAATAAGGAAGCCTTATGCGAGCCGTTATGTTCAAGACCCTCGCGCTGTCGGTGGTTTTTGCCGTCAGCTCACCGGTATTCGCGGTCGTCCTGGAAGGTGGGGCCGTGGCCTCGCCCGACCAGTACGGCGCAGACGTCGCCGCACAAATCCTCAAGAAGGGCGGCAACGCCGTCGACGCGGCTGTCGCCACTGCCTTTACCCTCGCTGTGACCTATCCGGAAGCTGGGAATATTGGCGGCGGCGGCTTCATGACCCTGTTCATGAACGGCAGACCTTACTTCCTCGACTACCGCGAAACTGCACCCAAAGCGGCAACGCGTGACATGTATCTGGACGAAAAAGGCGAGGTCATCGAGGACATGAGCTTGGTGGGCGCCCGCGCCTCCGGCGTGCCTGGCACCGTGATGGGTATGTGGGAAGCGCATCAAAAATTCGGCAAATTGCCGTGGTCTGAGTTGCTGACGCCTGCCATTGGTTATGCGAAAAACGGCTTCAAAGTGGCCGATAAGCAATATTTGTATAGCGCCGAAACGATCAAGCAGCTCAGCGGTAAAACCAACTTCGGCGAATACTTTGGCCGCATGAAAACCGGCGAACTGTTTCGTCAACCTGAGCTGGCCAAAACCCTGGAGCGCATTGCTGACAAAGGTGCCAATGAGTTTTACCAAGGCCAGACCGCCGACCTGTTGGTTGCGCAGATGCAGCACGATAATGGGCTGATCACCAAGCAGGACCTGCAGGATTACCAGGCCCAGTGGCGTAAGCCGCTGCACGTCAATTGGCAGGGCAATACGCTCTACACCGCGCCATTGCCCAGTTCGGGCGGCGTGGCGTTGGCGCAATTGATTGGCATGAAGGAGCAACTGGCGGATGACTTCAAAGGCGTGCCGCTGAACTCTGCGCGTTACGTTCATTTGCTGGCTGAAATCGAGAAGCGCGTGTTCGCCGACCGCGCTAACTATCTGGGCGATCCGACATTTTCCCAAGCGCCCGTCGACCAGTTGACCGACCACGCCTACCTCGTCAAACGCGCCCATGAGGTCAACCCGACGGCAATCTCACCCACCGAAAACATCCGGCCGGGGCTTGAGTCGCATCAGACCACGCATTTCTCCATCGTCGATGCCAAAGGCAACGCGGTCAGCAACACCTACACGTTGAACTGGGACTACGGCAGTGGCGTGGTGGTCAAGGGCGCGGGGTTTCTGATGAACGACGAGATGGATGACTTCAGCGCCAAGCCAGGTGTGGCGAATGCGTTCGGCGTGGTGGGCGGGGAGGCCAATGCCATCGAGCCGGGCAAGCGTATGTTGTCTTCCATGAGCCCGAGTCTGGTAACGCGGGACGGCCAGGTAACGCTGGTGTTGGGGACGCCCGGAGGCTCGCGGATTTTCACCACGGTGTTTCAGGTGCTGAACAACCTTTACGACTTTCACATGCCGCTTAAAGATGCCGTGGCGGCAGGGCGCGTGCATCATCAACTGCTGCCCAAAGACACGATCTACACGGAGAAGTTTGCACCCTTGGCTGCCCCCGTAGCGGACGAACTGAAGGCCATGGGCTATACATTGAAAGATCAAGGTTGGTCGATGGGCAATGTGCAGGCGATCAAGATCGATGGCAGCAAAGTCGAGACCGCGTCCGACCCGCGGTCTCGAGGTGTGGGAATAGTGGTGAAGTGAGCGTCGATGCAGATTTAACTGACGACGCAAAATCCCTGTAGCGCAGCGGCAGTAAACCCGGTGCGCGGGGGCCGCCAGTCACACTGCGTGCGCAGGTTTACGACGGGTTCCCCGCCGGTCGCGGGACAAGCCCGGCTCCTACATGGAGGTGCGGGGCAAGCCCGGTGCCTACGGGGCCTGGGTTTGCTGCGCGACGAGGGATTTCCAAGTCTGGCCGCGAATCTTCATTGCCAGGCCTTAGTGATGCTCGCGCGTTGCGCGGAATTTCACGTCAGGCCAGCGCTCTTCCATCAGCGCCAGGTTCACGCGGGTAGGCGCCAGATAGGTCAAGTGACCGCCGCCATCCAATGCCAGGTTTTCCACAGCCTTGTTTTCGAATTCCTCAAGCTTCTTCTTGTCCGAGCACTCGATCCAGCGCGCTGACCAAACCGTGATTGGCTCATAAGCGCACTCGACTTTGTATTCTTCCTTCAGGCGGCTGGCGACCACGTCGAACTGCAGCACACCGACGGCACCCAGGATGATGTCGTTGCTGCGTTGCGGGAAGAACACTTGCGTCGCGCCCTCTTCGGCCAGCTGTTGCAGGCCCTGACGCAGTTGCTTGGACTTGAGCGGGTCTTTCAGGCGCACGCGACGGAACAGCTCCGGCGCAAAGTGCGGAATCCCGGTAAAGCTCAGGGTTTCGCCCTCAGTGAAGGTGTCACCGATCTGAATCGTGCCGTGGTTGTGTAGGCCAATGATGTCGCCGGCGTAGGCTTCCTCGAGCTGTTCACGCTCGGATGAGAAGAACGTCAGTGCGTCACCGATGCGCACGTCCTTGCCAGTGCGCACATGGCGCATTTTCATACCCTTGTCGTACTTGCCCGAGCAGATGCGCATGAAGGCAATACGGTCGCGGTGTTTAGGGTCCATGTTCGCCTGGATCTTGAACACGAAGCCGGAGAATTTTTCTTCAGTTGGCTCGACCGTGCGCTCGTTGGCAACCCGCGCCAACGGTAGCGGAGCCCAGTCCACAACGGCATCGAGGACGTGATCGACACCAAAGTTACCGAGCGCGGTGCCGAAGAATACCGGGGTCAGTTTACCGTCGAGGAATTCCTGCTGATTGAACTCATGGCAGGCACCCTGTACCAGTTCAAGTTGATCGACGAAGCGGTTGTACTCGTCACCCAGGTGATCGCGCGCTTCGTCAGAGTCCAGCTTCTGGATGATCTTGACGTCGGTGCGCTCATGACCGTGGCCAGCGGTGTAGACAATGATGTAGTCGTCAGCCAGGTGATAGACGCCCTTGAAGTCGCGGTAGCAGCCAATTGGCCAGGTGATCGGCGCGGCTTTGATTTTCAGGACCGCTTCAATCTCGTCCAGCAACTCGATGGGGTCGCGAATATCGCGGTCGAGCTTGTTGATGAAACTCACGATTGGCGTGTCGCGCAGACGACAAACATCCATCAGCGCGATGGTCCGTGGCTCAACACCCTTACCGCCGTCCAGAACCATCAGCGCCGAGTCGACGGCAGTCAGGGTGCGGTAGGTGTCTTCGGAGAAGTCTTCGTGGCCCGGTGTGTCGAGCAGGTTGATCATGTGTTCGCGGTAGGGGAACTGCATGACCGACGTGGTGATGGAAATACCCCGTTGTTTCTCCATCTCCATCCAGTCAGAGGTGGCATGGCGATCGGATTTACGGGATTTCACCGTACCGGCAATGGAAATGGCCTTGCCCATCAGCAGCAGTTTTTCGGTGATGGTGGTCTTGCCCGCATCCGGGTGGGAAATGATGGCGAACGTGCGTCTGGTTTTGACTTCGTTGACAATTTTGCTATCGGACATCGTTTTAAATCTCGATTGTGTTCGCGGGTACGCACACAGTTAAAAAAGTACCTTTGGCCGATTGCAAAGGCCAACTCAGAGAACCGCGCATTGTAACAAACGACAACCGTGATTGCCCGGTCGAGTGAGGCGAGCGATAGAGCAAGGGACGCGTGGTGCGGTGGACGATTCGCGGCCGGACGGCAATTTGTGGGGGCTTTGATCTTGATCTAGTATCAAAACGCTAATCAATCAGAAATCCCTGATGCATCTGTCGTGAAGGTGCCGCCGTTCAGGCATCAACGCGGAGCGAGCAGGCGATGGCTACATTAGTCGATACATTTTCCCAATGCGTGGCGGCGGCAGCCGGGCTGGGCACAGCATCATTCGCATTGGTCGATGCAACTAAAGCTTTGGGTGGCGGGATCTCCAACAGTGGCTTCTCGCGGATAGAACAGGTCGTCACCCTGTTTTTCAGCCATGAGGAACAGAACGATAAAACATCGCCTCTTGGCTTGAGTCAGCTGCTGTTGACGCTGAAGGCCAACTGGCTGAATGGCACCGATCTGGGCGGACAAAAAGCCATCGCCAAATCGTTGCTCAAACTGCGGCTCAATGCCGCAACGGCCCGTCAATACGCTACCGCGACCAACGTAGACAGTGAAAGTCTTACGCATATCGCTGGCAAGATCGTGAGGGGGGTTCCCCTCAATCTCCCTGAAAGCGATGCGTGGGCCCGCTTCGACTTGATCCTGACCGCTGTTCTCGACCAAGGCTACGAGCGTGCCGACCAGATTTATCGGAACAGTGCCAAGGGGTTGTCGGTGATTGTCGCGGTCGCACTGGCGATCATCGGGTCTTATTCGCTCTATGGATCTTTCGACCATCTGGCCCCGGCTGTGCTGATAGGACTGGCTGCTACCCCGGTTGCCCCCATCGCCAAAGACCTGGCCAGCGCACTGGCTGCGGGTGTCAGGGCGGCCGAGACTTTCCGCAAGTAGGATGCGCACTATGACTTGGTTTCTTGATCTACGAGCAAGCAGCGTTGGTGGCGTTACCTCATCAGAAGTAGTGCTGCGCCAGGGGGCTGGGCGTTGTACCGACTTGCGTGGATTTCTAGAGCAGGTGCAAGGACGGGATGTGCTGTTGGGCACCCATGGCTTTAACGTCAATCGGCTTGATGGGGTGGCCAGCCTTTCTAAATGGGAGTCGTTGCTCACGCTGGGGCCCAATGCCGTGTTTATCGGCATTCTTTGGCCGGGAGACTCCCGCTGGATGCCAGTGTTGGATTATCCCTTTGAGGATCAAGAGGCAATTACCAGCGCTCTATTGCTGGCACCTTTTTTGAACAGGTATTTCAATGAAGCTGCCAGTTTGTCATTCGTTTCCCATAGCCTGGGCGCACGGATGGTCCTGGAAACCATAAAAAGAATAGACCCGAACCTTAATGTGATTCAGGCGATCCTGATGGCGGGAGCCATCAACGATGATTGCCTGAGTCAGGAATATAAGAAGAAGGTCACGACGCGGCTTAAAGATGTTTCGGTATTGGCATCGTTGAGTGATCGGGTGCTGGAAGTTGCGTTTCCATTGGGCAATCCGTTAGCAGGGATCATCACGCAGGGCCATCCCTATTGGCGGGGGGCGCTGGGGCGCTATGGGCCGCAAAGGCCCCGTCCAGACAATCTCGACTCGGCCTGGCAGATCCCCGGGGCTTGGGGTTATGGGCATGGTAACTATTTGGGCGGCGATCCGCCCAAGCGCCTGCCGCCCATAACGCTGCCTGGCATCAGCACCGATGTACCGGCGTCAAAGCCCGGTTGGTCGGCAGGTTTTGTATCGACCCACTTCAGGAACACTCTGGATCGCTGAAAATAAGATGCTAGCGGGTCTATCCACACGCTTTTAGCCTTGCTGCGCTGAGTGGCAATGCGAGGTCCCAGATAACACTTTTAGCCCTTGCGGATTCCCCTCACACGAAGGCATTAACCTAACCGTTCAGTCGATAAAGGGTGGTCAGATGCTGTCTCGCATGGGAACCTTTGCGGTCGTGGAGACGTCCATTCCCTCGTAACAGCAAGCGTCGAGGGCTGTTAAATCAGCATGTTGGCTTGACGAAGCTGCGCTCATGGCTTGTGTAATCGCCCTTACCGGCGACCCACCCGCTGCTCTTCGCGAACGTTCGCACGGCGACCCGACAGGGTCAGTCAGGCGCGACGCGTTCGCCGACTGAAATAAGGAGTCCGCCCGTGGCAAATCGCTATGGCAAGGGGCTATTGGGAGGCGCGATAACCATCGTGCTCCTGGCCCTGCTGGTCCAATGGATCGGCGTTAGTACCTTTAAGCAGTATCAAGACGATCTGCTGTTTTACCTTCAAGCGCATTTGATGTTGGTGTTGGCCTCGATGCTCGCGGCGCTGGTGGTCGGTATCCCGGCTGGCATTGCCTTGAGCCGACCGAATATGGTTGGCCACGCCGAACGCTTCATGCAGATCTTCAACATCGGAAACACCGTCCCACCTCTCGCTGTGTTGGCCATTGCCCTGGGGATTCTTGGCATTGGCAGCGGCCCAGCCATCTTCGCGCTATTCCTCGCTTCGTTGTTGCCCATTGTGCGCAACACTTACGAAGGCCTGAAAAACGTTCAGAGCTCACTCAAGGAAGCTGCCACCGGTATCGGCATGACCCCGCGTCAGGTGCTGTTTCGTGTCGAGTTGCCCAATGCCGTGCCGATCATCATTGGCGGCGTGCGCGTGGCGCTTGCGATCAACGTTGGTACCGCGCCGCTGGCGTTTCTGATCGGTGCCAATAGCCTTGGCAGCCTGATCTTCCCCGGTATCGCGCTGAACAATCAGCCGCAATTGCTGCTGGGCGCGGCATGTACGGCGTTGCTCGCGCTGCTGCTCGATGGCGCGGTGACTCTCGCCAGCCGTATTTGGCTGGAGCGCGGCTTGCCCCTGTGAATAGCCCCGCTGAGTAGCCTCGCTGAGAAAGGAATACCAATGAAGACGTTATGCACATTAATAGTGGGCGCTGGCCTGCTGCTGTCTGGATTTGTCCAGGCTGCGGACACCGCGCCCGAACGACCCCTGTTGCGTATTGGTGCCCGCGTGTTTACCGAGCATACCATGCTCGCCGAACTCACCGCGCAATACCTGCGGGACAAGGGCTATCAAGTCCAGATCACGGGCGGGCTGGGCAGTAACCTGGCACGCAGTGCGCAGGAGTCCGGTCAGTTGGACATGCTCTGGGAGTACACCGGAGTGTCGCTGGTGGCCTACAACCACATCGATGAAAAACTCGACAGCGAGCAGACCTATCAGCGCGTGAAAGAACTCGATGCGAAGAAGGGCCTGGTCTGGCTTTCACCGTCGAAGTTCAACAACACCTACGCCCTGGCGTTGCCAGAAGAAGTCGCGGGGCAATACCCGCAAATCAACACCATGTCCGACCTGACGCAGGTGCTCAAGGATGAGGTGAAGGAGGGGCATATCGTTGCGCTCGACACCGAGTTCGCCAACCGCTCCGACGGGCTGGTCGGCATGGTCAAGCATTACGGCATGAACCTGAACCGTGAAAACACCCGCCAGATGGATGCCGGATTGGTCTACACCGCATTGCGCAACGGGCAGGTATTTGCCGGCCTGGTTTACACCACTGACGGTCGTCTCAACGCGTTCAAACTCAAAGTGCTGCAAGACGACAAACATTACTTCCCGGATTACACCGCAGCCCCGGTGATTCGCCGAGAGTATCTGGACAAACACCCGCAGTTGGCTACGCAACTCAAGCCCTTGGCCGATCTGCTGGACGACCAGACTATGCGCGACTTGAACGCTCGGATCGATGTCGATCACGAAAGCCCGACCGCCGTGGCCGCGGACTTCCTGAGTAAGCACCCGATCAATCCCAGCGTTGACGATGGGCCGATCAAACCCGAGGAGAAACCATGAATTTCTTCAGCACTTTCTCCCACATCGACTGGAATCAGGTGTTTCACCTGACCCTGCAGCACATCACCCTAGTAGGCGTTGCCGTGTCGCTGGCGATTGTCGTTGGCGTGCCATTGGGCGTGCTGATGACGCGCTTTCCGTCGCTTGCCGGGCCTTTGCAAGCCAGTGCCACGGTGTTGTTGACCATCCCGTCGATTGCATTGTTTGGCCTGTTGCTGCCGTTCTATTCCAAGTTCGGGCAGGGTCTGGGTCCACTGCCAGCGATCACGGCTGTGTTCCTTTACTCACTGCTGCCGATCCTGCGCAACACCTACCTGGCACTGACCGGCGTCGACCCCGGTATTCGCGAAGCCGCCAGAGGCATCGGCATGACCTTCGGCCAGCGCTTGCGCATGGTCGAACTGCCCATCGCCGTGCCGGTGATCCTGGCCGGTGTGCGCACTGCCGTGGTCATGAACATTGGCGTCATGACCATCGCCGCCACCATCGGTGCCGGTGGTCTTGGCGTGCTCATCCTCGCATCCATCAGCCGCAGCGACATGTCGATGTTGATCGTCGGCGCCGTGCTGGTCAGTGTCCTGGCGATTATTGCCGACCTGTTCCTGCAATGGCTGCAACGCTCGCTGACCCCAAAAGGACTCCTCAAATGATCGCCAAGCACATGATTGAATTGCAGAACCTCACCAAGACCTTCCACACCAACGGCAAAGAAGTCAAAGCCGTGGATTCGGTCAGCCTGGCTGTCAACGAAGGCGAGATTTGCGTATTCCTCGGCCCCTCGGGTTGCGGCAAGAGCACCACGCTGAAAATGATCAACCGCCTGATCATGCCGACTTCCGGCAAGGTGTTGATCAACGGTGAAGACACCACCGGCATGGACGAAGTGTCGTTGCGTCGTGGCATCGGTTACGTGATCCAGCAGATCGGCTTGTTCCCCAACATGACCATCGAAGAGAACATCACCATTGTCCCGCGCCTGCTGGGTTGGGATAAGCAGAAGTGCCATGACCGTGCGCGTGAGTTGATGAGCATGATCAAGCTCGAACCCAAGCAGTATTTGAATCGCTACCCGCGCGAACTGTCGGGCGGTCAACAACAGCGCATCGGCGTGATCCGCGCACTGGCGGCTGACGCACCGCTGCTGCTGATGGACGAGCCGTTCGGCGCGGTCGATCCGATCAATCGCGAAATGATTCAGAACGAGTTCTTCGAAATGCAGCGTGCGCTGAACAAGACCGTGATCATGGTCAGCCACGACATCGACGAAGCCATCAAACTGGGCGACAAAATCGCAATCTTCCGCGCAGGCAAACTGGTGCAGATCGATCACCCGGATACCTTGCTGGCGCATCCGGCAGACGAATTCGTCAGCAGCTTCGTCGGCCAGGACAGTACGCTCAAACGCCTGTTGTTGGTCAAAGCCGAAGACGCCGCCGACAATGCGCCGTCCGTCAGCCCTGAAACGCCAGTGGCCGATGCACTGGAAATCATGGACGAAAACGACCGCCGCTACGTAGTCGTCACCGACGCCGAAAACAAAGCCATGGGCTACGTACGCCGCCGCGACCTGCATCGCCAGACGGGCACCTGCGCTCAATACCTGCAGCCGTTCAACGCCACTGCCGCCTATGACGAACACCTGCGCATCCTGTTGTCGCGCATGTACGAGTTCAACCGCTCATGGCTGCCGGTGCTGGACGCTGAAAACGTCTTCCTGGGGGAAGTGACGCAGGAGTCGATTGCGGCCTATTTGAGTTCGGGCCAATCGCGCGGGATGAAGACCAACATCGTTTCGCCAGCTGAAGTGGCGGAGCAGGCGGCAGGTTAATACGAGTAAAGCCCAGGCACTCCGTGTTCTGGGCTTTTTTTCGTGCGCCAGGCATGGCGCGTTGCGCGTAAGCGCAACCAGCTTGGCTGTGGTAGCCACGCTGGTGACTCGGAGGTGAAAGTCCTCTACACACCCGGCAAGGGGAAGTGTTAGCCAGAGGCAAGGGTGTCG
>NZ_DASWOT010000103.1:0-46970 GCF_036404235.1 Pseudomonas sp. | reverse complement strand
GCCACGCTATTACTCGCCACCACCTCGTTATTACCAAGGCCCAAGACCCGGCTACGGCGGTCCGCGTCCTGGTTATGGAGGGCCTGGCTGGAACGCAGGCCCGCGTCCTGGTTACGGCGGCGGTTCGGGCTGGCAGGGTGGCCCACGTCCAGGGTCGGGTTATCATCCAGGCCCACGTCCCGGTGGTGGTGGACCAGGCAATGGC
The DNA here is from genome assembly GCF_036404235.1 of Pseudomonas sp. Taxonomy (GTDB): domain Bacteria; phylum Pseudomonadota; class Gammaproteobacteria; order Pseudomonadales; family Pseudomonadaceae; genus Aquipseudomonas. The sequence goes on along the minus strand of NZ_DASWOT010000103.1, from coordinate 46,765 downwards.
TCGCGTCCCGACTGGAGCGACAATCATGGCGGCGGGCACGGCCCCGGCGGTCCGGGCCGTGGTGGCCCCGGTGGCCCCGGTGGCCCCGGTGGCGGTGGTCGTGGCCAGGGCGGTCGAGGTGGCGGGAATCGCTGAAGTCTGAACACAAAAGTTCACATCAGCGATAAGTGATCTTCCGTGGTCCAGACGCATACGCCCCTAACGTGAAATGTTTCTGCGTACTCTGTTCCCGGCCAAGCTTTCAGCAGGTGTTTTTCGCTGAAAAGCGTGGCCGTATCAAATGCTGCGGAGGGTGGATCTCTTGAATGTGTCGTTGCTGCTGTAGGGGTGCGGCTTGTCCCGCGAGCTGGCGCGCAGCGGCAGTAAACCCGATGTATGCGGTCTGCCTGTCACACCGCGAGCACAGGTTTTACGACGGGTTCCCCGCCGGTCGCGGGACAAGCCCGTTCCTACAAGTCGTCATCGCTAATGTTTTGACCAGAACGCCCTGGAGTGAGCTTGTTCGCGAGGCGGTGTCTCAGGCGCACCGCGCCGGTCGCCTCGCCCGGGCTCGTCAGCTCCTGCGAAAACGGGCGTTGCGGTCAGCGGCCGTTAATATTCCGACAAATCCGCCAGTGGATGCCGTCCTTCCCACGCCTTCTCGAAATGTGCATCGACCACCGCTGATGCAATAGTGGCGACATCCTGCCAGTGCCAAAGGGGCTTTTGATCTTTGTCGATCAACCGCGCGCGAACCCCTTCACCGAACTCGGGATAACGACAGCAGTTAAGGCTCATGCTGTATTCCATCTGGAATACCTCAGCCAGCGACATATGCCGTGCTCGGGCGATTTGTTCCCAGACCAGGTGCGCGGTCATCGGACAGCCTTCGGTCATGGTTTTCGCGGCCTTCGCCAGGAGAGGATCGCTGCTGTTGAGTTGATGTTTGATGGCATTCCAGGCGCATGGTACGTCGGCGATGTCCAGTATCTCGTCAATTTTCTGCCGACGCGGCAGCCACTGCGCTTGTGGCAACTGCGGCATCGCTTCCTGTTGCAATGCCTTGAACAGGCTGTTGAGCTGAACGGCGGTCTGTTCTTGCCAGTTCAATTGCAACAATCGCTCGATCATCTCTTCTTGCTGATCGTCCAGCAGGAAGCGGTCTGCCAGGCCCAGATCCAATGCGTCATGACCATTGACGTGTGAGCCGGTCAACCCCAGAAATAACCCCAATTTGCCCGGCAGTCTCGACAGAAACCAGCTGGCGCCCACATCCGGGTACAAACCGATACTGATTTCCGGCATCGCCAAGCGACTGCTTGGCGTGACCACGCGGATACTCGCGCCCTGCAAAAGCCCCATGCCGCCGCCGAGCACGTAGCCGTGCCCCCAACAAATGAGCGGTTTCGGATAGGTGTGCAGCATGTAGTCCAAACGATATTCAGCAGCAAAAAACTGCGCCGCCAAAGGCGGGACTTCGCCTTTATGATTGCGACCTGCCTCCACCAATGCGCGTACATCACCGCCTGCGCAAAACGCTTTCGGGCCGTTGCCACGCAGCAAAACGCACACGATTTGTGGGTCGCTGGCCCAGGCGGCAAGGCGATCCTGCAGCGCCAGCACCATTGGCAGCGACAGGGCGTTCAACGATTGTTGCGCGTCCAGGCTGGCGATCCCGATGCGGGCGCCGTCGGCTGCGGTGAGCTCTTCGAATTGCAGATTCATCGTGACCTCTTATCAGTGGTACGGAGCATCATCAAGGCTCTGAGTCCTTGGAATGCCGGGAAGTTGCACATCAAGCGTGGGCAAGAGTGTAGGAAACGCTGGGGTCGCCGTGCTAGAAATAATTGGCGCTAACCCCTAAAGTTCGCCCATTGTTTTTGCCGGATGTAACCATGACAAGCAACGACCGCATCAAACTGGAGCCCAGTTGGAAACACGCGCTGCGTGACGAATTCGTAAAGCCTTACATGGGCGCGCTACGCGAGTTTCTGCGTCAGGAGCATGCGGCAGGCAAGCAGATTTACCCGCCCGGCCCGCTGATTTTCAACGCATTGAACTCCACGCCGCTGGATAAAGTGAAAGTGGTGATCCTCGGCCAGGACCCGTATCACGGCCCTAATCAGGCTCATGGTTTGTGCTTTTCGGTACAGCCGGGCGTGCCCGCGCCACCGTCGCTGGTCAACATCTATAAAGAGCTCAAACGAGACCTTAACATCGACATCCCGAGCCACGGGTATTTGCAGTCCTGGGCCGATCAGGGGGTGTTACTGCTCAACACTACGTTGACCGTAGAACGCGCCAATGCTGCATCACACGCCGGAAAAGGCTGGCAGCATTTCACTGACAAGGTGATCGAAATCGTCAGTGCGCATCAACCGCACCTGGTGTTTCTGCTGTGGGGAGCCCATGCGCAGAGTAAGCAAAAGCTGATCGACGCGACCAAGCATTTGGTGCTGACCTCAGTCCACCCATCGCCACTGTCGGCATACAAGGGGTTTTTGGGCTGTGGGCATTTCAGCAAGGCCAATAAGTTTTTGGAACAGAACGGCATTGCCCCAATTGATTGGCGGTTGCCTGCTACGGCCTAGCAAACCTGGCCCACAGGGATCGTGTTTGCCGATCGATACCGCAGCGTCCGCCCAATGCGATGCATGATCGCGCCTAAATCTGCGACAATCCGCGCCCTGCATTTGAATTGAAGACCTCGCGCCGCTGATGACCGACGAATCGCCCTCCATCGACCAACTGCTGAAGAACCTCGACCACGCGATGATCAGTGATCGTCATCGTTTGCGTCGTCAGTTGCATGAACTGCGCAAAAAGCCCGACGAGGCCAGGCTTGCGCAGTGGGTCGAGCGTGTTCAAGCGTCTTGCGCGCAGGTCACCGCGCGCAAGCAAAGCGTGCCGACGGTGCGCTACGACGACAACCTGCCAATCGCGGCCAAGCGCGATGAAATCAAAGAAGCTCTGCTCAAGCATCAAGTGCTGATCATCGCGGGCGAAACCGGCTCGGGTAAAACCACCCAGTTGCCGAAGATCTGCCTGGAAATCGGTCGCGGTCAGCACGGTCTGATTGGTCACACTCAACCGCGTCGAATCGCTGCTCGCAGCGTTGCCAGCCGCGTCGCCGAGGAAATCGGTACGCCGCTGGGCGCATTGGTCGGCTACCAGGTCCGTTTTGAAGACCAGAGCGACAGCAATACGCTGATTAAACTGATGACCGATGGCATCCTGCTGGCCGAAACCCAGCACGACCGCTTTCTTGAGCGCTACGACACGATCATCGTCGACGAAGCCCACGAGCGCAGCCTGAATATCGACTTCCTGCTGGGTTACCTGAAAACCCTGCTGCCGCGTCGTCCCGACCTGAAAGTCATCATCACCTCGGCAACCATCGACCTGGAGCGTTTCTCCGAGCACTTCGATAAGGCGCCGATCATCGAAGTTTCGGGGCGGACCTTCCCTGTGGATACCTGGTATCGCCCGCTGACTTCAGAGCAGGACGAAGACGGCAACAGCGTCGAAGAAGACCTGACCGTGGATCAGGCAATTCTGGCGACGCTGGATGAGCTTGCGGCCATGGAGCGCAGTGAGCGCAAATCCCCTGGCGATGTGTTGGTGTTCCTGCCTGGCGAGCGCGAGATTCGCGACGCCGCCGAAATGCTGCGCAAGGCTCAGCTCAAGCACACGGAAATCCTGCCGCTCTACGCACGCCTGTCGCCCGCTGAACAGCAGCGAATTTTCCAGTCGCATCCGGGCCGTCGCGTGGTGTTGGCGACCAACGTCGCCGAAACCTCGCTGACTGTGCCGGGCATCCGTTATGTGATCGACACCGGCACCGCGCGGATCAGCCGCTACAGCTACCGCGCCAAGGTTCAGCGCCTGCCCATCGAAGCGATATCCCAGGCCAGCGCCAATCAGCGTAAAGGCCGATGTGGCCGGGTTGAGCCGGGGCTGTGCGTGCGCTTGTACAGCGAAGAAGATTTCAACAGTCGACCTGGCTTCACCGATCCGGAAATCCTGCGCACTAACCTTGCGGCGGTGATCCTGCAAATGCTGCATCTGCGCTTGGGCGAGATCACCGATTTTCCGTTCATCGAGCCGCCAGACGGCAAGGCCATCAGCGACGGTTTCAACCTGTTGCAGGAGCTGTCGGCGGTCAATCGCGAGAATCAGTTAACGCCGCTGGGTCGCCAGTTGGCGCGCCTGCCAGTGGACCCGCGCATGGGCCGCATGTTGCTGGAAGCGGCGAAGCAGGGCAGCTTGCAGGAAGTGTTGATCGTCGCCAGCGCCATGTCGATTCAGGACCCGCGCGAGCGCCCTCCCGAACGACAGCAGGCTGCCGATCAAGCCCACGCACAATGGAAGGATCAGGATTCCGACTTTGCCGGATTGGTCAATCTGTGGCGCGGTTTCGAGGAGCAGCGCCAGGCCTTGACCGCCAGTCCCCTGCGCAACTGGTGCCGTCGTAACTTCCTCAACTATCTGCGGCTGCGCGAGTGGCGCGATTCGCATCGGCAATTGAGCCTGATCTGTCGCGACCTGCAACTGACGGTCAACAAGGAGCCAGCCGACTTCCCCAAATTCCACAAAGCGGTGCTCGCAGGTTTGCTCAGCCAGATCGGCCAGAAAGCCGAAGAAGGTGATTACCTCGGTGCGCGTCAGCGGCGGTTCTGGGTGCATCCCTCGTCGGGCCTTGGTCGCAAGCGTCCACAATGGATCATGGCCGCCGAGTTGGTAGAAACCACCAAGCTATACGCACGCATGGTGGCAAAGATCGAGCCTGACTGGATCGAGCCGTTGGCCGGGCATTTGATCAAGAAGAACCACTTCGAGCCACATTGGGAGAAGAAGCGCGGTCAGGTCGTCGCGTTCGAGCAGATTACCCTGTTCGGGCTGATCGTGGTCGGTCGTCGCCCGGTACATTTCGGTCCGATAGATCCGGTGGTGTCTCGCGAGTTTTTCATTCGCGAAGCTCTGGTGCGCGGCGAGATTCAATCGCGCGCCAAATGCCTGTCGGCCAACGCCAAACTGCTTGAAGAACTCGACGAGCTGGAAGCCAAGGCCCGGCGCCGCGACATCCTGGCCGATGAAGATACTCTGTTCCGCTTTTACGATGAGCGCTTGCCTGCGGAGATTCACCAGACCGCGACCTTCGACAGTTGGTACAAGGTTGAGAGCCAGAAGAATCCACAACTGCTGATCATGCGCGAAGAGGACGTGCTGGCCCGTGAAGCCAGTGAAGTCACGGCCAATCAGTACCCGGATACATTGCGGCTGGGCGATTTGACCTTGTCGCTGAGCTACCACTTCGAACCCAATCATCCGCGTGACGGTGTGACCCTGCGGGTGCCAGCGCCGCTGTTGTTGTCGCTGCCCGCCGAGCGTCTGGCGTGGCTGGTGCCTGGGCTGCTGGAAACCAAGTGCATCGCGCTGGTGCGCAACCTGCCCAAGGCGTTGCGCAAGAATTTCGTGCCGGTGCCGGACTTCGTCAAGGCAGCCTTGCAGCGCATGACCTTTGGCGACGGTTCGCTGCCGCAAGCGCTGGGCCGTGAGCTGTTGCGCATGACTGGCGCACGGGTCACCGACGAGGCGTGGGTCGAAGCGACGCAGCAGTTGGAAAACCATCTGAAAATGAATCTTGAAATCGTCGACGCCGATGGCAAGTTCCTCGGCGAAGGTCGCGATCTGGATGAGTTGACCGCACGTTTCGCCCAAGCCAGTCAGGCCGCGTTGGCGGTGCCGCAGTCGGCAAAAAGTCAGCAGCCGGTGGAGGCCAAAGGCTTCGCCGCCGTGGCGCAACAGACCCAGCAAAATATCGCCGGGTTGTCGATGACGGTGTACCCGGCGTTGGTCGAAGAGGGCGGGACGGTCAAGGAAGGCCGTTTCTCTACGGCCACCGAGGCGCAGTATCAGCATCGCCGTGCTTTACAGCGCTTATTGCTGCAACAACTGGCCGAGCCAGCGAAGTTCTTGCGCAGCAAACTGCCGGGGCAAACCGAATTGGCGTTGTTGTATCGCGAACTGGGCCGTGTCGATGCGCTGGTTGAAGACATCCTGCTGGCGAGCCTGGACACCTGCATTCTTGAAGGCGAGGCCAGCTTGCCGCGTGACGGCGCCGGGCTCATGTCGTTGGCTGAGCGCAAACGCGGCGGTCTGACCGAGCAGGCCGAGCGATTGGCGAAGCTGGTCCTGGAAATCCTCACGCTGTGGCACGGTTTGCAAAAGCGCTTCAAGGGCAAGATCGACTTGGCACAGGCTGTGGCACTTAACGACATCAAGGCGCAACTGGGCAAGTTGGTGTATCCGGGCTTCGTCCGTGAGACCCCGGCACCCTGGCTCAAGGAACTGCCGCGCTATCTGAAGGCCGTTGAGCTGCGTTTGGAAAAGTTGCCATCGCAGGTGCAGAAGGATCGGGTCTGGAGCATCGAGTTGGCCAATCTGTGGGCGCAATACCAAGCCCGTGCCGACAAACACGCGCAAGAAGGCAAGCGTGATGAAGAGCTGGTGGTGTACCGCTGGTGGATGGAGGAATACCGCGTCTCGCTGTTCGGCCAGCAGTTGGGGACCAAGGTGCCCATTTCTGACAAGCGTTTGAGCAAGCAATGGAGTCAGGTGGAAGGTTAGCTGCCGCCGATAGGCTTCTGCCTGCGGCCTGAATCAAAAGCAAATGCCGCGCAGGTTTCGGCCCTCGCGCAGCCAAATAGCGCGAAATCCGGGCCGATATGGCAAACTTCGCGCCTAAAACATCAAAGTGTCACGAACATTGCCCCCGCCGACGGGGAATTATTATTGGTGCATTGGTACTGCCGTTCCAAAAAACAGCCAGCACCCATGCCTGAGCAGGTCTGTCACCTGCTGCCATCAACAAGAGAGGAACGACCGTGTACAACGTCGTGATCAGTGGCACAGGGCTCTATACCCCGGCCAACAGCATTTCCAATGATGAGCTGGTGCAGTCTTTCAACACCTACGTCGCCCAGTTCAACGCCGAACATGCATCGGCCATCGAGCGCGGCGAAACTCAAGCGTTGACTGAGTCGAGCGCTGCCTTCATCGAAAGGGCCTCAGGCATCAAAAGCCGTTTCGTCATGGACAAGGATGGCATCCTCGACCCGCAACGCATGAAGCCACGCCTGCCGGAGCGTTCCAATGATGAATGGTCGATCCTGTGTCAGATGGGCGTAGCGGCGGCCGAACAGGCACTTCAGCGCGCTGGCAAGACCGCCGCTGACATCGACGGCGTGATCGTTGCCTGCTCCAATCTGCAACGTGCCTACCCCGCTATTTCCATCGAAGTGCAGGCCGCACTGGGTATTCAGGGGTTCGGCTTTGACATGAACGTTGCCTGTTCGTCAGCCACATTTGGTATTCAGAATGCCTGCAACAGCGTCAAGTTGGGGCAGGCCCGTGCGCTGCTGGTAGTGAGTCCGGAAATCTGCACCGCTCACCTGAATTTCCGTGACCGCGACAGCCACTTTATCTTTGGCGATGCCGCCACCGCGGTTGTCGTTGAACGGGCCGACCTTGCGACCTCGCCGTATCAGTTCGAGATCGTCAGCACCAAGCTGCTGACCTCTTTCTCTAATAACATCCGCAATAACTTCGGCTTCCTTAACCGCACAGCGGAAGAGGGTGAGGGCAAGCCGGATAAACTGTTCGTGCAGGAAGGCCGGAAGGTGTTCCGTGACGTCTGCCCGATGGTGGCTGAACTGGTGGGCACGCATTTGCAGGAAAACAGCCTGAACGTCAGCGACGTGCAGCGTTTCTGGCTGCATCAGGCGAACCTGAGCATGAACCACCTGATCGTCAAGAAGCTGCTCGGCCGCGAAGCAACAATCGAAGAAGCTCCGGTGATTCTCGACACATACGCCAATACCAGCTCAGCAGGTTCGGTGATTGCCCTGCACAAATACCAGGACGACTTGCCCAGCGGCGCGTTGGGCGTGTTGAGTTCGTTCGGTGCGGGTTACTCGATTGGCAGCGTGATTTTGCGCAAGAAGTGAGCGTCACGCGGTCCTGGTAGGGTCGTCAGCTCCTACGCGGGGCGGTGTCAGGTGTTACACGCAAAAACAGCCCGGCACTGACCTATCGAACGGATGATGGGGATCCGATAGGTCAGCGTCAGGCTGGAAGGGGGTAATAGCTGTTTCTCTTAGAACTTCGCTTCCACGTCCAGTTGCAGCGTGTTGGCGTCTGCGTCACGTTGCGAGGCAACGGCGTAGTCTGCCTTGGTCAGGAAGTATGTCGCGCCGACGGCAAAGTTCTTGTCGATGTCGTACGCCACTTTCAACTTGTGCCCGCGCGAACCGGTGGTGCCGTTGGCGAAGTCCGAGTCGGTGAAGGCGCCAACGACAGCGTTACGTTGGGTGTCGCGGTAGTTGTAGTCCAGGTTGAAGCCAAACACCTTGGTCTTCACGCCGGTCAGCCAGCCAGTGTCTTCATCGCTGTCGGTGGCGTTGTTAACCACATACTGACCATATACCGACAGTGGAACGGCCAAGCCGTTGATGTCCACCTGGCCAAAGCCTTCAAGCAGGCGGAATCGATCGGTGTTGTTGCCATTGACCGACAGGGCTGCGCTGTCTTTGTCGTTCTGGTACTGATAGACGCTGCCACCCAGAGTGACTTTCAGAGCATCGATAGGCGTGAAGCGAGCACCTAACTGACCCGCGTTCAAACGCAGGTCGTTCTTGAATTGCGTGCCATCGCCGTCAATGTTGTCCTTGAGGGTGTAGTTACCCGCGCTGCCAAACAACTCAAAGCTTTTGCTGATCGGGAGGCTGTAGGTGACGGCCAGACCTTCGGGCATGATGTCGCTGTCCCAGATCATGTCGCCTTCACTGATCCACGGCTGGCTCATTTTGCCGCCGATGATGTGCAGGTTCTGAATCGCGGTTGGGTGGTAGTCGATATAGCCCTGGTCAAGCCACAGATCCTTCTTGACGAAGTAGCCGTCCAGATCCTGGTTGGTGGAGCGAGCATCGTTGCTGCCGCCGGTGGCGATACGAATACCGGTGCTCACCTGCGGGTTGATTTCGGTGTAGGCACCCAAGCGAGCACGAATACGTTGACGGTCCTTGTCCTGGCTGTTGTTTTGACCATCGATTTTGACGGTTTCCTCACGTACGCGGACATCACCCTTGAATTGAGTCTTGGCAGCCCACGCCACTTTTTGTTCGAATGCGCTCAGCTCAGCCGACTTGCTCTGGGCGGCTGCAAGTTGCGAGGCGGTTTGTTGCTGAGCAACTTGTTGAGCTTGCTGATCCTTGGCCAGCTCGGTTTGCAGTTCGGCGTATTGCGCCGGAGAAATCGATCCATTGGCCTTGAGCATTTCGAGCAATTTGGCGTCGACTGCAGCATTGGCCTGAACGCTCATGGCCAATAACAGACCCCCGCACAAGGCCGCCGCAGTTTTGGTGGAAGCAAGACGCATATCAATCTCCGTAGCTGAGAGGGATGGCAAAACCACCCTGAAAAAACCGTCCGGCAGTGGACGGGTTAGCCCGTTGTTAGAACCGGACGCTCTAAAACTGGCGTCAGTATCGCGATGGTTTATGACAGTAAGGTGGCTATGTGATGGCATGTCGATGACGTTATGAATTCTTTGGAACCCAAGACTTAGAGCGGTGTCGTCGTATAGTCCGTGTGCAACGGTGGGCGATGCGCGATACTCGGCCGGCTTTCGCGCAATGAAGTGGGGGATGCGATGCCATTACATCGATTGGAAAAGCTGTCGGCCCTGGCGCCTAAACAATGGGATGCCTTGGTGCCCGGCGATTCGCCGTTTCTGCGGCATGCATTCCTGAGTTCGATGGAAGACAGTGGCAGCCTCGGGCCGCGCTCAGGCTGGCGCGCCGAGCATCTGCTGCATTACGAAGGTGAGCAGCTGATTGCCGCGTTGCCGGCCTACCGCAAGTGGCATTCCTACGGCGAGTACGTGTTCGATCACGGCTGGGCCGATGCCTGCCGCCGTGCGGGCATTGCCTATTATCCAAAGCTGTTGGTGGCGGTGCCGTTCAGCCCGGTCAGCGGCCCGCGGCTGTTGGCACGGCGTCCCGAAGACGGTCGAGAACTGCTGGCGAGCCTGCCGGGTTATGTTGAAATCGAAGCGCTGTCCAGCGTCCACGTAAACTTCACCGATCCACTCGCCGATGAGTTGTTGGCGCAACAACCGGGCTGGCTGCAACGCATTGGTTGTCAGTACCACTGGCAGAACCGTGGTTATCGGGATTTTCAGGATTTTCTCGATGCGTTGAGTTCGCGCAAGCGCAAGCAGATGCGCAAAGAGCGCGAGCAAGTGGCGGGGCAGGGCATCGATTTCCAATGGCTGGAAGGTCATGAACTGAGCCAGGCGCAATGGGATTTCGTCTACGCCTGCTATTCCAATACCTATGAGATACGTGGGCAGGCGCCGTACCTGACGCGGGAATTTTTCAGTCTGTTGGCCGAACGTATGCCCGAGTCGATTCGCGTTGTCCTTGCCAAACAGGGCTCACGCCCGGTGGCGATGGCATTCAGTCTGATCGGCGGTGACAGTTTTTACGGGCGCTATTGGGGATGCCTGGCGGAGTTTGATCGCCTGCATTTCGAGACCTGCTTTTATCAGGGCATGGAATACGCCATCGACAAAGGCATCCAGCGTTTCGATGCGGGGGCTCAGGGTGAACACAAGTTGATTCGTGGCTTTGAACCGGTGATTACCCATTCCTGGCATTACCTGACGCATGCGGGGTTGCGTGAGGCGGTGGCGGACTTTCTTGAGCAGGAGAGAGCGGGGATCCTGGCATATGTCGAGGAGGCGAAGTTAGCGTTACCGTATCGGCAGGTATGAGGGAGGGTATGAGGGGACTCGGGTATGAGGGGACTGATTTATTTAAGGGTATGAGGGGACAGATTTATTTACACGCTTCACCGTAAATGAATCTGTCCCCGGCAGGCTTTCAGGCCTTACGCAACGTCTTCTGCCGAAGAATATAAATCGTCACGCACACTGCGCTGACCAGCATGAACCCTCGCGCCCACGGTAGTGGCACCAACCAGCAGGAAAAACCGATGCTCAGCCACATCAGGCCGATGGCGTAGACCTTGCCTTTAAGCGGGATGGCGTTGCCGTCCAGATACTCGCGTATCCACGGCCCCAGATGTTTGTGAGTGACCAGCCAGTGATAGAAGCGCGGGGAGCTGCGGACAAAGCAGGCGGCCGCCAGCAGAAGGAAAGGCGTGGTCGGCAGCACCGGCAGAAAAATCCCGATGACGCCCAACACCACGCTCAACCAGCCAACCGCGACTAACAAAAGGCGTACGACCCGGTGGCGACTCATACGCGGTGCTGAGTTGCTCTGCGCCATAGGCGCCGAATCAGTGGTGACGGGGTTTGAGGATGGCCGGTTTTTCATCCGGTGCATGCAGCAGTAGATACAAGGCTGTCAGCGCTTCTGGAATCTGCACGATCATGTCGTCCATCAGATTGGCGTCGGCGGCGATGTCGGCGAACTCCGGTTGCTCATCGAACAGCCCTGAACCGACCATGATCGGCAGCAGCATTTCGCTGACTTCTTCTTCGTCGTTCTCGAACCAGGCCGATTCACGCAGGAATACGCCTTCCATGAAGCCGATGCACCAGCCGCGCAGCTCCGAATCGTCCGGGTCATCGCCCAGGTCCAGATCGCATGGCAGATCGAACTCTTCATCCGACGCCAGTTGACGGGCGATGTGCGCCTGCAACTGAACCAGCGTGGCTTCGATTTCCAGGTGTTGGGATTCATCGGCGTAATGCGGAGGCTCGGCGAACAAAGCGTCGATCCATTCACGCTCTGGCACGGTTTCGGCGCAGATCGACAGCGCGGTCAGGTAGCCATGAGCGGCCACATAGTCCAACGCTTCGTCATGCAGCTCATCGGCGTCGAGGAACACTTGCAGGCGGGTTAGTTGCTCAGCGAAGGACATTGGACGGACTACCTTGGAAATAAACGATGCTGAATTCTAGGCCCTGAGCGCCGCATGCGCCAGCGGCGAGGCCTACGCAGTCTGTATTGCGCTTAATTTCGACCGCTCATGTCGCTGCTGTCCTCTGGGTCCAAACGCTCCGGTATACTGCCGCGCTTTGAATTTCGCAGCGGACGCTTTACCGCTGTAGCAGCACACTCCGGGGTAACTATGCTCGACCAGGCTCAGCGCGTACTTAAAGACATCTTTGGCTACGACAGTTTTCGTGGTCGCCAGGGTGCCATTATCGAGCGCGTGGCCAATGGCGGTGATGCGTTGGTGTTGATGCCCACTGGCGGCGGTAAGTCCTTGTGTTTTCAGGTGCCTGGCCTGTTGCGTGATGGCCTCGCGGTGGTGGTTTCGCCGTTGATCGCCTTGATGGACGATCAGGTCGCGACGCTGGAAGAACTGGGAGTTTCTGCTGCCGCGCTGAACTCCTCCTTGAGCGCAGAGCAGCAACGCGACCTCGCTAACCGGATTCGTCTGGGTGAGATCAAAATGCTTTATCTGGCGCCGGAGCGTCTGGTTCAGCCGCGCATGATGGCATTCTTGCAAAACCTGAAAATAGCCCTGTTCGCCATTGATGAAGCGCATTGCGTTTCGCAATGGGGCCATGATTTCCGCCCGGAATACCTGAAACTGGGGCAATTGGCCGAGCTGTTTCCCGATGTGCCGCGCATTGCGTTGACCGCCACGGCCGACAAACGTACCCGCGAAGAGATCGTTGAGCGCCTGCACCTGCAGAACGCTGAGCGTTTCCTCTCAAGCTTCGACCGCCCCAATATTTTTTACCGCATCGTGCCCAAGGAACAGCCGCGCAAGCAGCTGCTGGCATTCCTGTCGGAACGGCGCAGCGACGCGGGCATCGTTTATTGCCTGTCGCGCAAGAAGGTAGACGAAACCGCAGCATTCCTCAGTGACAACGGTTATCCCGCCTTGCCGTATCACGCAGGTCTGCCGAACGAGACCCGTTCGAGCAATCAACGCCGCTTCCTCAATGAAGAAGGCTTGATCATGGTTGCCACCATCGCCTTTGGCATGGGCATCGACAAACCCAACGTGCGTTTCGTCGCGCACCTGGACTTGCCCAAATCACTGGAAGCCTATTACCAGGAAACCGGGCGAGCAGGGCGTGACGGTCTGCCCGCCGACGCCTGGATGGCTTACGGCCTGCAAGACGTTGTCATGCTCAAACAGATGCTACAAAACTCCGAAGGCGACGAGCGGCATAAGCGGCTTGAGCAACACAAGCTCGATGCCATGCTCGCCCTGTGCGAAGAAACCCGCTGCCGTCGGCAGACGTTACTGGCGTATTTCGACGAAGACATGCCCAACCCTTGCGGGCATTGCGACAACTGTGTTGATGGCGTGCAGACCTGGGACGCTACCGAGCCTGCGCGACAGGCCTTGTCGGCGATCTATCGCACCGGCCAGCGCTACGGCGTCGGGCATTTGGTGGACGTGCTGCTGGGTAAGCAAAACGACAAGGTGCAGAGCTTCGGCCATCAGCATCTTTCCGTGTTCGGTGTCGGAAAAAGCCGCAGCGAAAGTGAGTGGCGTTCTTTATTCCGGCAGTTAGTCGCCCGGGGTCTGGCTGATATTGATCTGGAAGGCTACGGCGGGCTGCGCCTGAGCGACAGCTGTCGGCCCCTGCTGCGCGGTGAAGTCACTCTGGAATTGCGTCGTGATCTGAAACCACAGACCACCGCCAAAACATCCGGTAGCCCGGCCAGTCAGTTGGTGCGTGGCGAAGAGCGCGAGCAATGGGAGGCGTTGCGGGCGTTGCGACGCAAGTTGGCCGAAGAACACGGCGTGCCGCCGTACGTTATTTTCCCGGACTCCACACTGCTGGAAATGCTGCGCAGTAAACCGCAAACAATGGCCGACATGGGCAGGGTCAGCGGTGTTGGCGCGCGCAAGCTGGAGCGTTATGGCGAGGCGTTCCTGGAGGTGCTCGGTGGTTCGGCACCAGCCCTCAAAGCGGTCGCTGATGTACGTCACGAATTGATCACACTGGCCCGTGCCGGTATGACGCCGATGCAGATTTGCGGGCAATTACAATGCTCTGAAAAGAACGTCTATACGATGCTGGCTGAAGCCATCGGCAAGCAGCAGTTATCGCTAGAGCAGGCGTTGGACTTGCCGGAAGACCTGCTTGGCGAAATCCAGGACGCGTTTCTGGATGGCGAAGGCGAGTTGCCTGCGGTCGCTGCCATTGCCGGAATGTTTGCCGGGCGCGTACCGGAAGGCGTGTTGTACTGCGTGCGTGCGGCGTTGCAGTCGGAGTTTGAGGTTTAACGACGCAATAGATGCACGCGTGCTGGCGATGGTGCTTTCCTTAAATGCACTGTGATTTTTTCTGTACGAGCCAACGTGTTGGCGAGGCAACCAACGCGGTGCGCCTGGGCGACGCCTTGCGAACACGTTCGCTCCTACCGCGAAACCGCCACGTTGACGACGTCCACCAATGGCAAGCAGCGATAGATGAGCAACGGCGGGCAAGTATGAACTCCGTGTGCCCCATGATTCTGTAGGAGCCAACGTGTTGGCGAGGCAACCAACGCGGTGCGCCTGGGGCACCGTCTCGCGAACAAGTTCGCTCCTACCACCATCAACCGCCACGTTGAAGACATCCGCCAGCAACCCCGCCTCACTCTGAACGGCACGACGCCCGTGCGACGAATCACCACATCCGAATACTTGCCTGATGACAAGCGCCATGGTTAGCTGCCTATTAATTAGCAAAAGCCTTTAACCATCGAGTTATCTATGCCTTTAACTGACGAACACCGCTTCGGTATGCAATTGGCCCATACGTCGCGTGGATGGCGTGCAGAGCTCGACCGGCGCCTGGCCGATCTTGGGTTTTCCCAGGCCCGCTGGCTGGTGTTGTTGCATCTGGGGCGCTTCACTGAACCACCGACGCAGCGCGAGCTGGCGCAAAGCGTAGGGGTCGAAGGTCCGACGTTGGCGCGCTTGCTCGACAGCCTGGAAAACCAAGGGCTGGTGCATCGTCAGGCAGTGTTGGAGGATCGTCGGGCAAAAAAGATCCTGCTCAGCGATACTGCCAGTCCTTTGATCGAGAAAATCGAAACCATTGCCACGGCGTTGCGCCACGAGTTGTTCGTGGGCATTGATGACGAGGAATTGCAGATTTGTATGCGAGTCCACTCGAAAATACTCGCCAACCTCGAAAAATCCTGAGATCTCGCGCGTATCGGCGGACAAAATACGTTGTACGCGCTCATACATCCTGTTCTATTTGCACCCATACTTGTTCGCGCTGGACACGGCGTTCATCTACGTCAATGAATAGGCAGCAACGCCTGCCTTGGTCACCATAAGGGTTCGCATGCGCAAGAGTTTTCAGGCTGATAGTCGGCGCGTCGCGTGTTCTGGGCGTCGTGTCAACGCAGGTCTTCGTTCTGGCTTGCTGACACTGGCAATTGCCTGCGCGTCCTTGCTTCATAGCAGCATTGCGGCGGCGCTCGGGCTAGGCGATATCACCCTGCACTCAGCAATGGGCCAGCCCCTGAACGCCGATATCGAATTGATCCAGACCGAAGGTCTCAATCCTGAGGACATCGTTGTTGGCCTGGCATCGTCGGAAGCCTTCAGCAAGGCGGGGATCGAGCGCGCATTTTTCTACAACGACCTGCGTTTCACACCGATCATTCGTGGCAATCGCGGTGTGGTGCATATTGAGTCGAGAAAAGCAGTCACCGAGCCTTACCTGAGTTTTCTGGTAAGACTGGTGCGTCCTTCCGGCGACCAGTTGCACGAATACACGCTGTTACTCGACCCACCCGATTCTCCCGCCGGGTTGTCCGCGACGCGCAGTCGAACCACGACGTTGGCAGGTTCGACCCCGACGAGCACTGAGTCGCGCATGCCGGTCGCGCCACCTGCGGCTGTAGAAGGCAAGCATTACACCGTCGCGGTCGGCGACAGCTTGGCTTCGATTGCCAAAAGCGTGCAGGCACCGGGGGGCAAAGTGTCTACCGCTGACCTGGCCAAGGGCATTCAGGCGCTCAATCCACAAGCGTTTCCCGGTGGTGAGCGCAATCGGCTGCAAGTGGGCCAGAGCCTGCTGTTGCCCGACGCCGCCGTTGCGCCCGCGCAACAGCCTGCGCCCACCAGCTCCGGTGCCGTCACACCTGGCGACAACACGCCCAAGGTCGCCGAACAACTGACCGCCACGGCCCTGGAAAACCAACAGCTGACCAAGAGCGTCGGCGATTTAAAAGGCCAGGTGCAGGTGGTCGAGGAGGAGGTCGCAGACAAAAACAAGCAGATCACCGAACTGCAGACCCGATTAGCCGAGCTTAAGGCAACGCCGACGGCCCCTGCGCCAGTGGCTACGCCTGCGGTTGCACCCACACATGCTGCCCCAGCCCCGGTCGAACCCGTCGATGACTCAAGCGATTTGCCCTGGCCATTGTTGCTCGGCGCCGTGCTGATCCTTTTGTTGTTGCTGGGGCTTGCTTATTCGGTGCGCCGCAACCGGATCAAAAACGAAATGGCCCTTGAGTCTGAGCCACTCATCAAGCCGGTTCAATCGGCTGTGACGCCAGTGTTCGAAGTGCCAGCGGTTGCGCCGAAACCGAGTGCGGCTTCCACACCTGTGTCCACTGCGTTCTCCGGGAGCCGGTTGGCGGGAGTGTCCACCGATGCTCTGGATGGCGCCAGTATCTATATCGCTTACGGACGTTTCACCGAGGCATTGGCTATTCTGCGCGAAGCCCTGCAAAAGCAACCGCAACGCACGGATTTGCGTTTGAGAATCCTTGAGTTGCTTGGCGAACAAGGCGATCTCGTCGGTTTCGACGAAGAAGAAAAGGTCCTGTTGAACCAAGGTATCGAGCCGCAGAAACTTCAGGACATTCGCTCGCGCTATCCCCAATTGAGTGTGTCCGCTCAGCCAGCCTCGGTCGCACCTGCGCCAGCCGCTGTCATTTCACCTGCTGCGCCCTTGGTGGCTCCGGTGGTCGCTGCTGCGGTGATTTCATCCGTGACGCCCCCCGCCAAGGCCTCCCCAGAACTGGACGAGAATGCGGCGGCAACACTCAATCTTCAGCCGGAAGATGATTTCCACCTGAACCTCGATGACTTGTCGATGGATTCGGATTGGGATCTGGTGGACCCATTCGAAAGTACGCCTGCCCCGCGTAAACCTGTTCCACAGGCGCCGCAGGCAATGGACCCCAACTTCGCGTCAGACCTGACGCAATTGCCTGAAGTGTTCGAAATGCCGGATGAGCAGTTCCTTAGTGACTTTGCTGAGCCTGTGCCAGACGTCGATCCGGATTTTGATCTGGACATGGATATCGATCTGGACGCTGATCTGGGTATGGATCTTGAGGCCGATCCGATTTCGGACCCGATTGTGCCGTCTAATAGCGACTCGCTGGACGACGCGTTTCTCGATGGCTTCATGGACGATGAGTCGCAATTCGATTTGCTCGACCTGGAAGAGGAACCACTGAGCAAAATCAATCAGGCGCAGGTATTGATCGACGAAGGCAATACCGATGAGGCGCGTCAACTGTTGCAGGAAATCATCGACCGCAGTGACGACGGCTCCCAACAGACTGCCCGAGATTTGCTGGCGGGGATCAGTTAATGCATACCAAGCCCGAAATCATCATTACCTACTGCACCCAATGTCAGTGGCTGTTACGCGCGGCGTGGCTGGCGCAGGAACTGCTCAGCACGTTCTCGGACGACTTGGGGAAGGTGTCGCTGGTGCCTGCAACTGGCGGTGTGTTTCACATCACCTGCGACGGCGTGCAAATCTGGGAGCGCAAGGCCGACGGCGGCTTCCCTGACGCCAAAGTACTTAAGCAGCGGGTCCGCGATTAGATCGACCCGCAGCGGGATCTGGGGCACAACGATAGAGTGTCGACACCCGATGCTTGAACGGTCACTGTCGGCTCAGACGTTTTGAATGCCTGACACCTTTCGGCTGGTCAATCGATAAAACCTCATCTACCACGTAACTTGATAGATCTCATCGATTAGGTAGTTGCTTAGAGTGATTGGACGTCAATTGTCAGCCGATCGTATGCTGGGCCGGGCGGTACAGCCTGCGACATTTTCTTTCAATGAAACTCAAACTATATCGGCAGGTTTTGACATCAATGCACGACGTGTAGGTTGTGTGCTTTTTGAACATGACAGGTGGTTAAGTTTGTTGCCAGTTTCACTTTCTGTCGATTGAAGGCTGCACCCATGATCGTTCGACCTAACCCCAATCTGATTAATGTTCTCCTCGCGCTCAAGGGTTCGATTGCACGCAAAATCGCCTGGCGTACCGTGCTGCTGACGCTGATGGCCGCCGCGATCGTGTTGATCGAGTCAATGAACCCTGATTCGTTTGCGAAGGTCAGCGCGACACCCTTTACCTTGCTGGGTCTATCACTGTCGATTTTCATGAGCTTTCGCAACAACGCTTGTTACGATCGCTGGTACGAGGGGCGTAAAGCCTGGGGCGACATGACGTCGGCGATCCGCTCAATGATCCGGGAAACCCAGGTGATCAAAGACCTGGCCCAGCGCAGTGCGATATTGCGCGATCTGTGCGGTTTCGCCCATGCCTTGAATGCCGGTCTACGGCGGGAAAATGTCGAGCAAGCGGTAGCTGACTGGCTCAGCGTCATGCCCATTGCGGGCACGCCTAATATCGGTGAAAGCATCCTGCGACAGATTGGCCAGCAATGTTCCGATGCGGCTGAGTCCGGGGCAATCAACGAATGGCGCTACATGCTGATGGCCAATCACCTGAACACCCTCACCCACGTGCAAGCGACTTGTGAGCGCATCAAGAGCACGCCATTGCCGTTTCCCTATACCTTGCTGTTGCACCGCACGATCTACATGTTCTGTATTTTGCTGCCGTTCGTAATGGCCGAGCCGCTGGGCTGGATGACACCGTTGTTCACGGCGATTGTCAGTTATACCTTCCTGGGGCTCGATGCGATCGCCAATGAGCTGGAAGACCCGTTCGGCCAAGACGAGAACGATCTGCCAACCAACTTTCTGGTGCGCGTCCTTGAACGCGAAATCCTTCATGCGCTGGGTGCGCGCGACCTGCCTCCAGTCCTGGAGCCGGTGGAGTATGTGTTGAGCTAAGTGGGTGGTTGGCGTTGTGGGCGAGAGGCTTACGCGCCAAAGACGTCAAGGCTAAATGTACGCAATCCTTTGCGGGCTCTGAGCCCGCTGTCATCAAAGCTCAATATCGTTGTCATGTTCGATTAACCCGGCCGGTTCAGTCTCATCGAAACCAGACGGAGGTTGTCCATGAGCATTGCTGAAAACGCCCGCCCCAGTCGTAAGCAACGTGTCAGAACCTTATGGATATCCGACGTCCACCTGGGCACCCGGGATTGCCAGGCTGAGCACCTGTCAGGTTTTCTCAAGCAGTATCATGCTGACAGGATTTATTTGGTCGGCGATATCATCGACGGCTGGAAACTGCGTGGTGGCATGTACTGGCCACAGGCGCACACCAACGTCATTCGCCGCCTACTGACCATGAGCAAGCGCGGCACCGAGGTCATCTACGTCACTGGCAACCACGACGAGTTTTTGCGCCGTTACTCGAAGCTGATCCTGGGCAATATCCAGTTGGTCGACGAGGCCATACACACCACCGCCGATGGTCGATGCTTGCTGGTGATACACGGTGACCAGTTCGATGTCATCACGCGATACCACCGCTGGCTGGCCTTTCTTGGCGATTCGGCCTACGAGTTCACCCTGACCCTCAACCGCTGGCTCAACCATTGGCGCGCCCGTTACGGGTACGGCTATTGGTCGTTGTCGGCGTACTTGAAGCACAAGGTCAAGACCGCGGTCAGTTTCATCAGCGACTTCGAAGAAGCGATTGCCCATGAGTGCGCCAAGCGCGGCCTCGACGGGGTGGTTTGCGGGCATATTCACCACGCCGAAATACGCAAGGTCGGGGAGGTGGAATACCTGAACTGCGGCTATTGGGTCGAATCCTGCACGGCCCTGATCGAGCATTGGGATGGCAATATCGAGCTGTTCCGATTGGCTGATGCTCATCTTAGCGCCAAGGCGGACCAGGAGGCAGAACAAGCAACTGCCTGAGCCTTGTGCTCATCCCGCGTTAAAAGGGCACTTTGCCCCTGAGCATATCGCGGTACATGACAAAGTCGCCGAGCAGGCTGTAGAACGGATGTTTGAAGGTGGCCGGGCGGTTTTTCTCAAAGAAGAAATGCCCGACCCAGGCGAAGCTATACCCCACCAGTGGCAGCATCCACAGCCACGTCCAGTTGGCGCTAAGCAGCGTCGCCGCCACAATCAGAATCACCAGGCTGGTGCCAATGAAGTGCAAGCGACGGCACGTGCTGTCGCTGTGCTCATCCAGATAGTAAGGATAGAAATCGGCGAAACGCTTGAAGGTTTTCACGTTATCCACAGGCTGATCTCTGTGTTGTATGACGTATTGTCAGTCTAGCCGAGCCCTCGACACAATCAGTGACATTGAGTGCCAACGTAGTATCCTTCGGCTATCGGCCGCAGGGGGCGGCTGGCAAAATAAAGAAGACGTAAACATGGAAAGGACGACTTCTTCCAGTTGGGCGATGGGCATCGTCAAGTCACTGGAAATGGATGGACTGGACTGTCGGGCGTTATTCAAGGAGCTAGGCCTGGTATATGCCGATCTGGAAAACCCGGATGCGCGCTTCCCCCAGGATTCCATGACCCGTTTGTGGCAACGCGCAGTCGAACTGTCGGGTAATCCGGCAGTGGGTTTGAACATGGCCCGCGTTGTCAGGCCTGCGTCATTCAGTGTTGCGGGATACGCCTTGATGTCATCGCGCACGCTTAAGGAAGGATTCGAGCGACTGGTGCGTTACCAGCGCATCATCGCCGACAGTGCTGACTTGAGTTTTCGTCTGCTGCCTGAAGGTTATGCGCTGATTCTGACAGTGCATGGCGACCATCTTCCTCCCACACGGCAAAGTGCTGAAGCATCGCTCGCATTCGCACTGGCCTTTTGCGGCTGGCTGACCGGCCGACCACTGCATCCGCTGTCGGTAATGATCCAGGGCGATCAACCGAAAAACGTCGAACCGTACAAGAAGTTCTTCCATGCGCCGCTGACCTTCAACGCGCCCTACGACGCGTTGGTGTTCGACCGCGCCGACATGGAGGCACCGCTGCCCACCGCCGACGAGGCCATGGCCAAGCTGCACGACCGATTCGCCGGTGAGTTCCTCGCACGCTTTGCCAGTAATCGCGTCACTCATCAGGCGCGACAGGTGTTGTGTCGCCTGCTGCCGCAAGGCGAACCCAAGCGTGAAGTGGTCGCGCAAAGCCTGCACATGTCGCAGCGTACCTTGCAGCGGCGTTTACAGGAGGAAGGGACCAGCTTTCAGATTCTGCTTGACGACACTCGCCGCGAACTGGCCGAGCAATACCTCGCTCAACCGCAAATGACCCTGCTGGAAATCGCCTACCTGCTGGGTTTTGCTGACCCGAGCAACTTTTTTCGTGCATTTAGGCGATGGTTCGACGAGACGCCGGGAGAGTATCGGGCGCGGTTGTAGATCGACAGGGTACATGAGAGCTTCAGCAGACCCGAACGTGTTCGCGAGGCGTCATGCCTGACACACCGCATAGCTCCTCTCGCCAACAAGTTGGCTCCTACAGGTCGAGTGCCGTTCATTTTGTAGGAGTGAACGTGTTCGCGAGGCGTCATGCCTGACACACCGCATAGCCCCTCTCGCCAACAAGTTGGCTCCTACAGGTGAAGTGCCGTTCATTTTGTAGGAGTGAACGTGTTCGCGAGGTGTCATGCCTGACACATCGCATAGCTCCTCTCGCCAACAAGTTGGCTCCTACAGGTCGAGTGCCGTTCATTTTGTAGGAGCGAACTTGTTCGCGATACGTCATGCCTGGCATAACTGATTATCTTGCCTAGACATATTCAGGAAGACAGTTCCAATAGACCTTCAATGAATCGGTAGATAAATTTCCGGGTTGTTTTCTATGCCATGGAGGGCAACGCCTTGACGCGCCAAGAACACGGCTACCGCCTTCGCCGAGGCCGTTTTTCTGAAGTTGGACGTATTTACAACGTAACTTCAATTGTTGAGGGCCGTTTGCCCGTTTTCAGTAACTGGCATCTGGGGCGAATTGTTGTCCAGGAGTTTCGTGCCGCCGAGCAAGACGGGCTGGTTGCTTCTATGGCCTGGGTGGTAATGCCGGATCATTTTCATTGGTTGTTTGAGCTCAAGGCAGGTTCTTTGGAAACCCTGATCAAGCGTGTCAAGGCTCGAAGCGCGATTGAGTTCAACAGAGCCACCCGCAGCAAGGGACGCGTCTGGCAACGGGGCTTTCATGATCGAGCGGTCCGCCACGAAGATGATATTCAAGCGTTGGCGCGCTACATCGTCGCGAACCCGCTACGTGCGAGATTGGTGAACCGGGTAGGGGACTATCCGCTCTGGGATGCAATCTGGGTTTAACGGGCCGACATCTCGCCAACAAGTTGGCTCCTACAGGTCGAGTGCCGTTCATTTTGTAGGAGTGAACGTGTTCGCGAGGCGTCATGCCTGACACACCGCATAGCCCCTCTCGCCAACAAGTTAGCGCCTACAGGTCAAGTGCCGTTCATTTTGTAGGAGTGAACGTGTTCGCGAGGCGTCATGCCTGACACACCGCATAGCCCCTCTCACCAACAAGTTAGCGCCTACAGGTCGAGTGCCGTTCATTTTGTATGAGCGAACTTGTTCGCGAGCCGGTGTTCCAGACACACCGCGTTGGTCGCCTCGCCAACACGTTGGCTCTACAGGTCGGGTACGGTTCAGAGGGACTGGGTCGGCCTGGGCGTTTGCTCAATGCCGCCAAAACGCAGGGATGCAGAGCACCAGCACGGTGATGATTTCCAGGCGTCCCAGTAGCATACCCACTGACAATATCCATTTTGCGGCATCGGGCAGGGTTGAGAAGTTGCCCGCCGGGCCGATGGTTTCGCCAAGGCCCGGGCCGACACCGGATACGGTACTGGCCGCGCCGGTAAGGGCAGTCATCCAGTCCAGTCCGATCAGCGACAGCAGCAGCGCGATCAGGCAGATAGTGATGGTGAAAAAGAACGAAAAGGTCAGGATCGAGCGCACGATATCGTCATCGAGCCGATGGCCGTTGTACGTTTGCCGGATCACTGCTCTAGGGTGAATCAGTTGATGAAGGTTGGCCCTGAGCAGGATGTAAGCAACCTGGAAACGAAATACCTTTACCCCGCCTGCCGTTGAGCCGGAACAGCCGCCGATGAACCCCAGATAAAAGAAGATCATCAGCGAGAAGTTGCCCCACAGACTGTAATCCCCCAGTGCAAAGCCGGTTGTGGTCACGACCGAAGTCACGTTCAGTGCTACGTGACGCAACGCGTCGTACCACGGCAGGTCGGTGGTCGCCCAGTACCAGACGCCCATCACCAGCCAGGTCACCAACAACATGCCGATGAACCCCTGAACCTGCTGATCCTTGATCAACGCTCGGCGATTACCGCGCACTGTCGCGACGAACAGGGTGAACGGCAGGCTGGCGAGGATCATCACCACCACCGCCACCCAATGCACCGCCGGTTGTGTCCACTTCGCCAAGGACTGGTCGGACGTCGAAAAACCGCCGGTGGAGATGGCCGACATCGCATGGTTGATCGCATCGAACAGGCTCATGCCGGCCAGCCAGAAGGCGATGCTGCCCAGCGCCGTGATGCCGACATAGATCAGCACAATGAACTTGGCGACCATGTGCGAGCGCGGCATGACCTTTTCCGAGCGATCCGAGGATTCGGTCTGGAACAGGCGCATGCCACCGATACGCAGCAGCGGCAAAATCGCCACCGCCATACCGATGAAGCCGATGCCGCCCAGCCAGTGCAGCAATGAGCGCCAGATCAGTATCCCCGGCGACATCGTGTCCAGGCCGCTCAGTACCGTGGAACCGGTCGCGGTAATGCCGGACATGCTTTCGAAAAAAGAGTCGGTGTAGCTGATGTGTTGCGTCAGCAAGAACGGTAGCGCGGCGAAGATGCAGACCACGACCCAACTGCTGACGGTCAGCAGGTACATATCTCGGGGCCGTAGATGCACATGCTCCGGCCGGCCGCGCATAACCAGTGCCAGACCAGCGATGAGGGTGATCGTACTCGACCACAGGAAAGACGGCAGATCCCCGGTGCGCTGGAAAATCAACAGCGTTGCCATCGGCACAACCATCGCGACAGCCAGCGTGATGAGAAAGATGCCGATAATAAAACCGATGATGCGAAGGGTCGGCAACGCCATGCGGTCGCTCAGAGGAAGAAATGAAGGGGCGCCATTCTACTCATGGCTCTGCATATGTAAACCGACACGCTTTACGTATGTCTTGTAAGTAAATGCCACCGTTACTCGTTATTGAAGTTCAACACGCCCTAGAATGCCCAATCATTTTTAAAGGAGACGATTTGATGGAAGCGCTCGACCTGTTGCTCAACCGCGTGTCGGTTCCCCGTTTGATCGAACCGGCCCCAGATGCCGCGCAACGCGAAATTCTGTTCAGTGCAGCCTTGCGCGCGCCTGATCATGGTCTGCTGCGGCCGTTTCGTTTCCTGACGGTGGAAGGTGTGGCTCGCGAGCGCATGGGATTGTTGCTGGCCCAAGCGCTGCAGCACAGCGGTGGCGAGTTCGACGAGAAAGCCCTTGATAAAGCTCGCAACGGTCCGTTAAGAGCGCCCCTGGTTGTGGTCGTCATTGCAAAATTGCAGGACCATTACAAGGTGCCAAAAAACGAGCAAATGATCACTGCCGGTTGTGCGGCACATGCTGTGTTACTGGCTGCTTACGCGTTGGGCGTCGGCGCGGTGTGGCGCACCGGGGAGTTGTCGTACTCCCCGCATGTGGCCAAAGGCCTGGGATTGGCAGCGGACGAGCAAGTGATTGCCTTTCTGTACCTAGGCACTGCGCAAAATCCACCACGCGTGGCATCGAAGGTCGATGTGGCGGATTTTGTGAGTGAATGGCAGGGGTGAGTTTTGGCGTGATGCGTGATGCTGGGCGACGCTGTCAATGCGGTGCTGACACAGGCAACTCCAAACTTGCCACAAATCCGCCTTGTGGATGATTTTCCAGTATCAGGTTTCCGCCATGTTTCTCGGCAGCGCGTTTGGCGATGGCCAACCCCAGCCCGTAACCGGGTGCAGTCTGCCCCGGCGCGCGATAAAACGGCTCGCCCAATTGTGCTAAATGTTCAGGCGCAACGCCTGGCCCGTGATCGCGTACGCTGATGCGCATCAGTTCGCCCGCGCGCGAGGCGCAGAGTTCAATCGGTGTGCCGCTGGGGTTGAACCGCAAGGCATTACGCAACAGGTTATCCAGCGCGCGCTCCAGCACATTCGGCCAACCCAGCAGCTTCAGATCGGGATTGACCTCGACCTGCACCGTCTGATCAGTACTGCTCTGCTCGGTGTCGGCCTTCAGATGCTCTAACAAATCGCTCAGATCGATCTGCTCGGCATTGCCGACATCCGCGTCCAGGCGCGCTAAAGCGAGAATCTCGCCAATCAACGCCTCCAGTCGATCGCACTCGCGAATCAGTCGGGGCCAGAGTTTTTCCCGCTCGGCAGTTTCCGCGCGCTCGGCCAACGCCAAGGCAATACGCAGGCGCGCCAAGGGTGAGCGCAATTCATGAGAGACGTCACGCAACAGCTGACGCTGGCTACCGATCAGGCTTTGCAGGCGTGCGCCCATGCGGTTGAAGTCATTGGCCAATACGCCAAATTCGTCGCGCCGACCCGCCAGTTGAGCCAGGCTGTTCTGTTGATAGGTGGTCTGGCCCAGGTCGTGTACCGCGCTGCGCAATCGGCTCAGTGGCCGGGTAATCGACAAGGTCACCAACAGACTGAACAGCGTCAGTACAACCAGTGCAATGCCCAGAGCACTTAATGGCCAAAGCAGACTTTGGCGGTGCCAGGCATCGAGTTCAGGATGCGGGATGCGATAGATCAGCAGATAGGTTTCGTTGGTTTTCGGGCTGGTGTATTCGGTGGTCAGGCGGCGCCAGGGCAATTGTTGCGGATCGTCGTGCTGACGGGCTTCAAATGCCGCCGCGCGAGGAGGGAAGGTCCCACGCACCACGGCTTCACCACTGTCGTTGAGCACTTGCACGTCGATGTGATAGCGGCGCTTGAGGTCTTGCAGGTAGTCCTGCGCCGCGTCCTCGCCCTGGCTTTCATACAATTGCGTCCACTTTTCCGGCAGTTTGTGCAGGCCGGGGTGGCGGCTGAGAATCCATGCGTCCTGGTTGAGCATGTGCCCCAGCAGAATAGACAGGCCCGCAACCAATGTAATTGCGAGCCAGAAACTCGCCAGGACTCGCCAGAACAGTGAGCGCACGTGATCCCCTCATATCGGAAAACCCGGCACGCCGGAGCGTGTCGGGTTGGATGGGCAATGTAACGGCGAAGAGCTCGCTGTTACTGGTTTTTTTCCGCCTTCTGCGCTTTCCAGGCTTCGAACTCGGCGCGATCTGCACGGCGCTGCGCCTCGTCTTTCTGGATCTGGTCGAACTGTTTTTGCTGATCAGGGGTCAGCATGGCGCGGATGTCGCTCTGAGTCTTAGCATGTTTTGCGCTGAGTTCATCCTGCATGGCCTTCTGATCGGCGGGCGACAACTTGGCCAGGTACTTTTCAGTGATTTCGTAGCGACCTTGCATTTGATCACGCATTAATTTGCCCACTTGCTGACGCTGCTCCGGGGTCAGGTTCAGTTTGTCGAACGGCCCCTTTTGATGCATGCCTGGACCGCCGTGACCTGGGCCGCCATGACCCATTGAGTCGCCATCGGCGGGTGGCATTGCCATCGCAACGGTCGGCAGAGCAGCAGCAAACATCAAAGCCATCAGGGTCTTGCGCATGGTGTATCTCCTTGTCTCGAATCCGGCTCTGTGCCGGTTGTGGCCAGTTTAAGGAGATCAAGGTCAAGCGAGGTCAGGCGTGGGTAAAGCTTGGGTAAAGAGGTTCGGTAATGCGGCTGACACGATTCACTTTGCAGGAGCCAACGTGTTGGCGAGACAGACAGGATTCGGTGTGTCAGATGCGTCGCCTCGCGAACAAGTTCTCTCCTACAGCAGATCGTATTGTTTCAGACCGCGTAATAGTAGCCGCGACTGCGCAATGCCACGATCCGTGGACGGCCGTCGGCGTGCGGGCCTATTTTCTTGCGCAGGTTGCTGACGTGCATGTCCAGGCTGCGGTCATACAGCGTCAGCTTGCGACCCAGTGCCAGTTGCGCCAGCTCCTGTTTGTCGAGCGGTTCGCCGGGCTGCCCCAGCAGCGCTTCGAGCAGACGGCTTTCGGAGACGGTCAGGACAAACTCTTGATCGTCGATGGTCACTACACCACGCGCGGGGCTGAAGGTCAGGTCGCCCAGCTCCAGTTGTGTCGACACCGCCGTTGGATGGCTGCGGCGTAATACTGCGCGCAGGCGGGCAGTCAGTTCGCGGGGGTCGCAGGGTTTTGCGAGGTAATCGTCGGCCCCCAACTCCAGGCCGAGAATCCGGTCCAGCGGCTCACCGCGTGCCGATAGCATCAGCACCGGCAGATCGGGGTGATCGGTGCGCAGTTGTTTCAGCAGTTCCAGACCGCTGCCATCGGGCAGCATCACGTCCAGCACCACCGCAGCAGGCGATGTTTCGGCAAGGGCTTTGCGGGCGCTCTGGCCGTCATGGCAGGCGTGTACCTGGAAGCCTTCCTGGGTCAACCAACTGCTCAGGAGCTCGCACAGCTCCTGGTCATCATCAATAAGTAACAGCTCGCTCATGACTCACTCAATTTAGCCATTGCCGACGCTGTCTACGCCAGCCGCTGGCAAAGATACCGCATAGCAGGGCAATCAGTGCAACGCCGCCGCCTGCGACAAACCATTGCTGTTGCTCCGTCAGGATGCGTAGAGGCATGACGGACTGCGCTTCTTTGAGCTGCAGTTTAAGCTTTTGGTTCTCTTGGCGAAGCTGACCGAGCGCAATTGTTTCCTGTTGGGCACCTGAGTCCTGCAACTGTTTGGTCAACTCTTGGCGCTGACGTTCGCTGTCTGCCAACTTTTGCCGCAGGTCACTGAGCTGGCTGGCAGTGCTAGGCAACGGCAGTGCATGGCTGACGGAATCGGTTGACTCTTCGCTCTGTGCATTAAGACTGATTGCTGAAACGGCCAACAGGGCTACTAGCAGACACCACGAACCTGGACGCATCTGAACTCCTGACTTTATGTAGAGGTGCAGGATGACGGCACCGTCTTTATTGAGCACTTGGCAGGTTGTCGGCAGGGCAATGCGAATAATTAGCAGGAAGGGTGCCAGGGGAAAATCATCCGGTCACCAACGGGCCGGATGATGAGTGCAACAACCGAGGTGTTACGGCAGCACTTGTTTGAACGGCTTGACCACAACGTGATCGTATACGCCAGCCTTGATATACGGGTCGGCGTCTGCCCATGCCTGTGCGGCGTTGAGCGATTCGAATTCAGCGACGATCAGGCTGCCAGTGAAACCCGCAGCGCCCGGATCGTTGCTGTCGACGGCGGGCATCGGGCCTGCCAGTACGATGCGACCTTGGTTTTTCAGCGCAGTCAGGCGCTCAAGATGTGCAGGGCGTGCTTCCAGGCGTTTTTCCAGGGAGTTGGCGACGTCTGTTGCAACAATGGCGTAGAGCATGTCAGTCCTCAGTCTTTTTCGGGGAAGGCGTGGCAGGATCGGTGTCGTGCATGTGGCGAGCCAGGAAGATGCCTTGGCCGAGCAGGAACAGCAAGGTCATCCCCAGGCTGCCGAAGACTTTGAAGTCGACCCAGAATGCTTGATACGTGAAGGCGACGTACAGATTGGCGGCGCCGCAGAACAAAAAGAACACGATCCAGGCGATGTTCAGTTTGGTCCAGATGGCCTGTGGCAAGGTCAATGCATGGCCCATGATGCGCTGGATCAACAGGCGATCACCGATGAAGTGACTGCCAGCGAAGACCAACGCGAACAGCCAGTTGACCACCGGCGCTTTCCACTTGAGGAAGGTTTCGCTGTGAAACGCCAGTGTCAGGCTGCCGAACACCAGACAGGCGATCAGCGTCAGCCATTGGCTTTTTTCCAGTTTGCCTTGTCGAACGAAAAGGATGCCATAGACCACGATGGAGCTTGCGATCAGCATCGCGGTGGCGCTGAAAATGCCACCTACCATGACGCTGTGGCCCATGATGTCGACGGCATGAGGGTCGATCTTGTAAACGATGAAAAACAGGATTAACGGGATGAAGTCGATGAATTGTTTCACAGTAAGAGCCAGAAGCTGGATGTGGCGGCATAATAACAAACATCAATGACTGCGAAAGCGCCCCTATGAATGTCGATTTGCACTGTCACAGCACCGCTTCCGATGGCGGCCTCGCGCCCGCCGCGCTGGTTGCACGCGCTTACGAGAACGGTGTGCGGGTGCTGGCGCTGACCGATCACGACACCCTTGACGGTCTCGAAGAGGCCCGCGCGGCGGCGCTTGCACTGGATATGCAGCTAGTCGACGGGGTTGAGCTTTCCTGCACTTGGGGCGGTGCCACCATCCACGTTCTGGGCTATGGTTTTGACGTTAAATCGCAGGTTCTGGTCGATGCCATCGAGCAGTTACACCAGGGGCGGTGGTTGCGCGCTGAAGAAATCAGTCGCAAATTGGCGATGAAAGGTATGCCCGACGCGCTCGAAGGAGCCCGCGCCATTCAGCAAGCGTTGGGTGATAGCGGCAATGCGCCAGCCCGTCCGCACTTTGCCGACTTCATGGTTCAACGGGGTTTCGTCAAGGATCGCGCCGAGGCGTTCCGCAAATGGCTGGGCGCAGGCAAACTGGGGGACGTCAAACAGCATTGGCCGACCCTCGAAGACACGGTCGCTACCCTGCGCGCCGCCGGCGCCTGGGTCAGCCTGGCGCACCCCTGGCATTATGATTTCACCCGCAGTAAGCGTCGCAAACTGGTCGCTGACTTTCTTCAGGCCGGCGGTCATGCCATTGAAGTGGTCAATGGTCTGCAGCCTGCCGATCAGGTCGGTAGCTTGGCCATTCTGGCCCGTGAGTTCGGTCTGCTGGTAAGTGCCGGCAGTGATTTTCATGCCCCTGGCGCCTGGTCCGAGATTGGCGTTTATCGCCCGATACCTGAGGACCTGCCGCCACTTTGGTGTCGATTCAAACATGACCAGCCTATTGCCGTCTGAACAGGAAGATACCGTGAGTCAATTTTTCCAGGTCCATCCGGAGAATCCGCAAGCGCGCCTGATTAAGCAAGCTGTGGAAATCATCAGGGCGGGCGGTCTGGTGGTGTACCCCACTGATTCGTCCTATGCACTGGGCTGCCAGATGGGTGACAAAAACGCTGTTGAGCGTATTCGCCGCCTGCGCCAACTGGACGACAAGCACAACTTCACCCTGATGTGCTGTGATCTTTCGCAGTTGGGCATGTTCGCCAAGGTCGATACCACGGCGTTTCGCGTGCTCAAGGCCCATACGCCGGGGCCTTACACCTTTATTCTCAGCGCTACCCGAGATGTGCCGCGCCTGGTCTTGCACCCCAAGCGCCGGACCATCGGATTGCGGGTGCCGGGGCATCCCATTGCCCAGGCGTTGTTGCAGGAGCTGGGTGAGCCCCTGATGAGTGTCAGTCTGATCCTGCCCGGCGAAACCGTACCGATGAGCGACCCGTATGTAATGCGCGAGGTGCTGGAGCATCAGGTCGACTTGATCATCGATGCCGGGATGGGCGGTGTATCGGCGTCCACGGTGGTCAATCTGGCCGACGGCGAGCCGCAGGTAATCCGCGTGGGTTGTGGCGATCCGACGCCGTTCCAGGTCCAAGCATAGTGAGTGACGTCGAAACACTCGACAGTCAGGTGGGCGTGCAGCAAGAGCTGCCGTTCGCGCTGGTCTACGGTCAAGCCATCACCCAGATGCCGCTGGACCTGTACATTCCACCTGATGCGCTGGAAGTGTTTCTGGAGGCCTTCGAAGGCCCGCTCGACCTGCTGCTGTACCTGATCCGCAAACAGAACATCAACATCCTCGACATTCCCGTGGCGGAAATCACCCGGCAGTACATGGGCTATGTCGAGCTGATGAAAAGCGTGCGCCTGGAACTGGCCGCCGAATACCTGGTGATGGCAGCCATGCTCGCCGAAATAAAGTCGCGGATGCTGCTACCGCGCTCGGAAGTGGCCGAGCAAGAAGAAGACGACCCGCGCGCCGAACTGATCCGCCGCCTGCAAGAGTACGAACGTTTCAAGGCCGCCGCCGAGGGTATCGATGGTCTGTCGCGTGTCGGTCGCGATGTGGTGGTGCCCAAACTCGATGCACCAGAAGCACGGGCGCGCAAGCTGTTGCCGGATGTCAGCCTGGATGAGCTGCTGATGTCGATGGCCGAAGTGCTGCGCCGAGGCGATATGTTCGAAAGCCATCAGGTCAGTCGCGAAGCGTTGTCCACCCGTGAACGCATGAGCGATGTACTGGAGCGTTTGAAAGGCGGCGGTTTTGTGCCGTTTGCCGAGCTGTTCACCGCCGAGGAAGGGCGCCTTGGTGTGGTGGTGACCTTCATGGCGATTCTTGAGTTGGTGAAGGAATCCCTTGTCGAGCTGGTGCAGAACGAACCTTTTGCCGCCATTCATGTGCGTGCGCGAGCCGAATAAAGAGCCAGAGCTGATCGATGAACCTCAACGAACCCCGCGAGCTGGCGACGCTGCTCGAAGCTTTCCTGCTGGCCAGTGGTAAACCGCAATCGCTTGAGCGACTGTACGAACTCTTCGAAGAGGGCGAGCGTCCGGAGCCGCCAGTGTTCAAAAAGGCGCTGGAGCTGTTGCGCAAGTCCTGCGACAGCCGCGCATTCGAACTCAAGGAGGTCGCGTCGGGTTATCGCTTGCAAATTCGCGAGAAGTTTTCTCCGTGGGTCGGGCGTTTGTGGGAAGAGCGCCCGCAGCGTTATTCCCGTGCGTTGTTGGAAACCATGGCACTGATTGCCTATCGCCAGCCGATCACCCGGGGTGAGATCGAGGATGTGCGCGGCGTTGCGGTCAACAGCAACATCGTCAAGACACTGCTGGAGCGCGAGTGGGTGCGCATTGTTGGTTATCGCGATGTCCCCGGCAAACCGGCCATGTTCGCCACCACCAAGGCGTTTCTCGACCATTTCAACCTGAAGAACCTTGATGACCTGCCGCCGCTGGCTGACCTGCGCGAACTGGAGCCTGACCCAGTGTTGGATTTCGACGACGCGCCGGTGCCCGCACACCTTCAAGCGCTCGCCGATGCGAGCCTTGAGCCGGACGCTGAGCCTGAACCGCCTCGCGACGAAACCAGCTTTCGCAGCCTGTTGGTTGAGTTGGACTCCATGGAGAAGGGGCTGAAGATCGATTTCGACGATTTGTTGGTCAATGAGCCCGATACAGAGTCTGAATTGGAAGATGAGCCGCGAGACGAAGAAGATCCGCGGTAGACGTTGAGTCCGATTATCACAGCAAATCCCGATCTTCCGGCATCACGGCCAATGGATGGGAGCAGGCAATCGGTGCGCATCCTTTCCTCTTCGGACAACGCTTATGAGTACAAAAGACCCCTGTATCAGCGTTTGCAAATTTAACGAAGACATTTGCATCGGTTGTGGCCGCAGCAAACGTGAGATCAAGTCCTGGAAGAAGATGGAAAAGGGCGAGAAACGCTCGGTGCTGGCCGAGTCGGCCAAGCGCTTGATCAAGTTGAAAGCCGCCGGTCGGCGGAAAAAGAAGTGACGTGAAAGTTTTCGACTAGTCTCTGATGCGCAACGTCCGCCATGGGCGTATGATTCGCGACCTTTTGGCGATCCACACGCGCCAGAGATCTTCAGTATTCTGCCAGCGCTTGTTCTTTTCTATTTTAAGAAGCGAACGCAAGGCAACAGGTCATGCCCACTCGAGCGCGGCCTGATTCGACACACCGGGAGGTGCCCAGATGAGTGAACAAGACAAGCAGGACAGCCAGGAAATCGGCCCAGCAGGTGAAAAGCTGCAAAAAGTACTGGCGCGCATTGGCGTCGGTTCTCGCCGAGACGTAGAAGCCTGGATCAGCCAGGGCCGGATCAAGGTCAATGGCAAGGACGCGACCCTCGGTCAACGCGTCGATCTGCACGACGCCATCAGCGTTGACGGTCGTGTCATCAAGCGCGAAGAAGCCGCTGAAACCGTCCGCCGCGTCATCATGTACAACAAGCCCGACGGCGAAATCTGCACCCGTGATGACCCGGAAGGTCGCCCGACGGTATTCGATCGTCTGCCGCGCCCGAAAGAAGGCCGCTGGATCAACGTCGGTCGCCTGGACATTAACACCACCGGTTTGCTGATGTTCACCACCGACGGTGAGCTGGCCAACCGTTTGATGCACCCCTCGTTCGAAATGGACCGTGAATACGCCGTTCGCGTACGTGGCGAAGTCGATGACGACATGCTGCTGCGTTTGAAAAACGGCGTGATCCTTGAGGATGGCCCTGCACGTTTCACCGACATCAAGCAAGCGCCGGGCGGTGAAGGCTTTAACCACTGGTATCACTGCGTGGTGATGGAAGGGCGTAACCGCGAGGTTCGTCGTCTGTGGGAATCCCAGGGGCTGGTGGTCAGCCGTCTGAAACGCGTGCGTTTCGGTCCGGTGTTCCTCAACTCCGACCTGCCCATGGGCCGCTGGCGCGAAATGAGTCAGTACGAAGTCGACACGCTCAGTGCCGAAGTGGGTCTGACACCGGTCGCCATGCCGCAGATGACTGCCAAGACCAAGGACAAGCTGGAGCGTTTGCAGCGTCAATCCTCGCGTCCGTTGGGCAAAGGCGAGCGCGTGCGTAATCTGCGTCCAGCCAAGGATGCCGCGCCGAGCGAGCGTCCTGCTCGTGAGCCCCGGCCTGCCATTGGCGGTGACCGTCCTGTTCGCGAGCCGCGCGGTGAGGCGGGTGATCGTCCAGCCCGTGATCCGCGTTATGCCGTTGGCGAGAAGCGCCCTGCGCGCGAACCGCGTGTTGCCGAAGGCGAGCGTGTTCGTCCGGCCGGTAAACCGCAGGAGGGTGGTCGCGGTCAACGCACGCCACGCCCTCCGGTCGATGGTCGTTCGCAAGGTCGCACCGACAACAGCCGCGGTACGCCAGTGGCCGAGCGCCCAAGCGAGATGAACAAGCGTCCGGCCAAGCCAAAGCCGTCGCGCCCTGGCATTAAGCTGGTCGACGACAAAACCCCATCGGGCAAGCGTCGCGGACCTCCAGCAGGTTCCGGTCAGCGCCCAGGCTTCGGTCGTCGCAAGCCTGAGTAATGGTGGTTTGAAATAAAAAAACGCCAGTCCAATGACTGGCGTTTTTTTTTGTCTGGAATTTGCGCTTGTCGCATTCCTTCGGCTGCTCCTGCAGGGAGCCGTCAATCGAAGGGTTTTTACTGACCGAATGAACAGCTTTTTGGGGGTGAATCGCGTTCTGCCCGGTGTACAATGCGCGGCTTTTTTCTGTGATTCTTCGGCGTATGGACGCCACCAGGTTCGGGGTTACCCACCCCGTTTCACTCCGTCACGTCATGAGCGTGTCGGGTTCGATTCCGGCGCAGACAAGAACAAAAAGGTGACATTCAATGAGTGAGCATATGCCCCATTCGGGTGAGTTGAAGCGTGGTCTGAAAAACCGTCATATCCAGTTGATCGCCCTGGGCGGGGCTATCGGTACGGGATTGTTTCTGGGGTCGGCGGGTGTTCTCAAGTCGGCGGGGCCGTCGATGATTCTGGGCTATGCCCTGTGTGGCTTCATTGCCTTCATGATCATGCGCCAGCTCGGTGAAATGATCGTCGAAGAGCCGGTAGCCGGCTCATTCAGCCATTTCGCACACAAATATTGGGGCGGTTTCGCCGGCTTTCTGTCGGGCTGGAACTGCTGGGTTTTGTACATTCTGGTGGGCATGTCGGAGCTGACTGCCGTCGGCAAATACGTGCATTACTGGTGGCCGGAAATTCCGACCTGGGCGTCGGCGGCGATGTTCTTCGTGATGATCAACATCATTAACCTGGCCAACGTCAAAGTGTTCGGTGAGGCGGAGTTCTGGTTCGCGACTATCAAGGTCGTGGCCATTATCGGCATGATCGCCCTGGGCAGCTACCTGCTGGTGAGTGGTAGCGGTGGGCCACAGGCTTCGGTCAGTAATCTATGGGATCACGGCGGCTTTTTCCCCAATGGGATTAGCGGTTTGGTGATGGCGCTGGCCTTCATCATGTTTTCCTTTGGTGGCCTGGAAATGCTCGGCTTCACGGCAGCCGAGGCCGATCAACCGAAAGTCATCATCCCCAAAGCGATCAATCAGGTGATCTACCGGATCCTGATTTTCTACATAGGTTCGCTGGTGGTGCTGCTGTCGCTGACGCCTTGGGATGCGCTGCTGAATGCGCTGAGTGCATCTGGCGATTCCTACAGCGGCAGCCCGTTCGTGCAAGTGTTTTCAATGCTGGGCAGCAACACCGCGGCGCACATCCTCAATTTCGTGGTGCTCACAGCCGCGTTGTCGGTGTACAACAGCGGCACTTATTGCAATGCGCGCATGTTGTTCGGTATGGCGGAGCAGGGTGATGCGCCTGCGGTTCTGGCGCAAGCCGACAGCCGTGGGGTGCCCGTTCGGGCAATTCTGGTGTCTGCTGCGGTGACGGTCATTGCGGTGCTGCTCAATTACCTGGTGCCGCAGAATGCGCTGGAGCTGTTGATGTCGTTGGTTGTGGCGACCTTGGTGATCAACTGGGCAATGATCAGCTACTCGCATTTGAAGTTTCGCCAGCACATGAACCGTACCCATCAGGTTCCGTTGTTCAAGGCGCTGTGGTATCCGTACGGCAATTACATCTGTCTGGCGTTCGTGGTGTTGATCCTCGGGATCATGCTGATGATTCCAGGGATTCGGGTGTCGGTGTATGCAATTCCGGTGTGGCTATTGGTGATGTGGGGGTTCTTCGGCATCAAGAACAGACGCCTCGCCGCCCGCGAGTCCATGGCGCAGCGGACTTCGATTATCAAGTAAGCAGGCGCAGCGCTTGCTTGCCGCGTATGTGCGAGGCTGGCTTGTCCCGCGATTGCGTTGGTTCAGCCATCACAAGAGTGACTGGCACTGCGCAATCGCGGGACAAGCCACGCTCCTTCAGGACCTCGCGTCAAAACTTGCACAGGTATCCACATGCTGATCATCTCCAATAACGTGCAGCTGCCGGACGCCGAAGTCGAATTGACCGCCATTCGCGCGCAAGGCGCGGGCGGGCAGAACGTCAATAAAGTGTCCAGCGCGGTGCATCTGCGTTTCGACATCAACGCATCGTCATTACCGCCGTTCTACAAAGAGCGGCTGCTGGCGCTGCGTGACAGTCGGATTACCAGTGAAGGGGTGATCATCATCAAGGCTCAGCAATATCGCACGCAGGAGCAAAATCGCGCCGATGCGCTGGAGCGTTTGGGTGAGCTGATCATCAGCGCCGGCAAGGTCGAGAAGAAGCGCCGCCCGACCAAGCCGACCCTGGGCTCCAAGACTCGCAGGCTGGAGTCGAAGACCAAACGCGGCTCGATCAAGGCTGGGCGAGGGAAAGTGGACTTTTGAACGGATGCTGCAACTCCGCTTCTGCCGAAGGCGCCCAGAGGCTAAACCGCCGTCGATCTCTCCCGCATCACCCTCGCTTGTTTGTACAGATAAAGGCTCAAGCCCAGCCCTCCCAGCGACGCTAACGCGGCGAACAAAAAGATCGAGGCAAAACCAAAACCGGCCGCAACGGCTCCGGCCACTGGCCCTGTAATCCCCAGCGACAGATCGATGAACAGCGAATAAGCGCCCACTGCTGCGCCACGACTGGACGCGGGTACCAGGTTAACTGCCTCGACCCCCAGCGCCGGGAACACCAATGAAAAGCCAAAACCGCTCAATGCCGCGCCCGCCAGTGCCAGATTGGGATTAGGCGCCAGCCACAGCAGCAGCAAACCTACTGTCTCCACCGACAGGCACGCAATCGCCACGCGGAAGCCGCCGAGGCGGTTGATCATATTGCTGAACAGCAAGCGTGCGCCGATGAAGGAGACACCGAACAGGCTTAGGCACAGTACCGCATTGGGCCAGGTGTGGCTGGCGTAATACAGCGTGATGAAGGTGGCGATGGTGCCGAAACCGATTGATCCGAGCGCAAGTCCGGTGCCGTGAGGCAAGACAAGGCCCAGCACATGCAGAAACGGCATGCGCTCGCCCTGCACGATTGGCGCGGGAGTTTTTTTCCAGGCCAGTGCGATGCCCAGGCTTGCCAAGAGGATGATGCTTACGCCCATGCTCCACAGTCCCAGGCCGTTGACCAGAAACACACCCAGCGGCGCACCGATGGCCAGCGCGCCGTAACTGGCGATGCCATTCCACGAAATGACCTTGGCAGTATTCTGTGCGCCAACCCGGCCAATGCCCCAGTTAATCGAGCCTGAACCCACCAGACTTTCCGCGCTGCCCAGTACCAGGCGACCGATAAACAGGCTGACAAGGCTCACCACCGGCCAGCTTTCCAGCATATTCGCCAGCAGCATGAACACGCCGCTCAGTCCACAGCCAAAGAGGCCGTAGAGCACGGCCTTCTTGCTGCCATGATTGTCGATGATGCGGCTGGAATAGGGGCGGCTGAGCAGGGTGGCCAGGTACTGCACACTGATCACCAGGCCGGCTGCAATGGCGCCAAAACCCAGATCGGTGTGGACATAGCCAGGCAATACGGCAAGCGGAATACCGATGTTCAAATAGCCGATGAAAGTGAACAGGACGATGGAAACGACCTGCAGCGTGACCGCCATAGGGCGTTGTGTTTCGGCGCGCGAAGCGTCTGGCATGGCATCAATCCACGATTACGACAGGAAGGGTGCAGCGGGGGGAGTCCGGATTCCGCGTAGACGCTCCAAGGGCGGGCGACGCGACCATGATAACCAGGGTTGTCAATGGATGGCAGGGCAAGGATGAACAGACGCTGAATGAATTGCAGACTCACTCCTTGGATTTAGCCCTGGAGTTATCTATCTGCAGGCGCAACAAGTTGAGTGGTAACCAGCGCAGCCAGGGCGTTTTCTTGTGTGCCAAAGCGCGCAAGCAGAGTGTTTTGTTTTTCAGGACTCAGGCGTGCCCAGATATCGATCATTTTCTCGGCGGTGCCGATCAGGGCCTGGGCTTGTGTTTCGGTGAAGTCGGTCATGGGATGGGTACTCGAGCATTTCAGCCCTTATGGAAATACACCTTGAAGAAGTTCTTCCATAGGGGCTGAAAAATCAGCTTTTAACGCGGGCGTTGTGTTTTTTTGCTTGGGTCACTCTTGGCACCTGCCTTCATCTCGACCGGCTGACCGAGTTCCTGGCGGGCTGCAGCGCTTTGCTGTGGTGTGCTTGGGAAGGGGAAGTTTGGGATTTCATGCATCGTCGTCGCTCCTCACAAGTGTTTGTTGTTGATTGAACAGCACGTCTGAAAACGCTTGGTGAGGATACAGCACAACAAATGACAAACAGACTTTTAATGTGGGCCGTTTGTCATTTGACGAGGAAGCTCCATGATTGCCGGCACGGTGTAACCTCTGCAGATACTCTGTCCCCGGTCAAGCTTTCAGTCGGTGTATTTCGCTGAACAGCCTGGCCGTATCAAATGCTTCACCCCTGCGGATGGCGCATGTCTCCAATGTGGCGGTTGATCAACTGTAACGAACTTGTTCGCGAGGCGGTGCCTCAGGCGCACCGCGTTGGTCGCCTGCCAACAAGTTGGCTCCTGCAAGTGTGACTGGCGTCAGCAAACAGCCGCAATCGCCGCCGCCAACGCATCCAGCCGCGTCGCGTCGATCCCGGCCACGTTCGCCCGGCCGGCATTGACCATGTACACGCTGTGCTCGTTGCGCAGGCGCGCCACTTGCTCGTCGTTCAAGCCGGTGTAGGAGAACATGCCGCGCTGCACGCCAATGTGGGCGAAGCGCTCACCCAGCCCCAGTGGCGTCAGCGCCTCCACCAGGCCCTGACGCAATTGCGCGATACGGCTGCGCATTTCTTCCACTTCGTCGGCCCACAGCGCTTTGAGCTCCGGGTCACCGAGAATCTCGGCCACCACGGCGGCGCCATGATCCGGCGGGTTGGACCACAGGTTGCGAGCAGTCGCGGACAGCTGGCTGCGAACGTCCGCCAGTTTTTCACTGTTGTTGGCGCACACCAGCAGCGCGCCGGTCCGTTCACGGTACAGGCCGAAGTTCTTCGAGCATGAGCTGGTGATCAACAGCTCTGGCAGTTCGGCGGCGAACAGGCGAACGGCCCAGGCGTCTTCTTCCAGCCCATCACCGAAGCCCTGATAAGCAAAGTCGATCAGCGGCAGCAGGTTGCGACTTTTAACGATGTTCAGCACCGCTTTCCAGTCGTCTTGGGACAGATCGAAGCCGGTTGGGTTGTGGCAGCAGGCATGCAGCAACACCACGTCGCCTTCCGGGATCTGTTGCAGGGTTTGCAGCATCGCGTCGACGTTCAAGCGGTTATCGCTGCCCACATAAGGGTAGTGATTGACCTGCAAACCGGCGGCGGCGTAGATGGTTTCGTGAATCGGCCAGGTCGGGTCGCTGAGCCAGATGGCTTTGCCTGGCAGGCAGTTGGCGATGAAGTCCGCGCTCAAGCGCAGGGCGCCGGTACCGCCTGGCGTCTGGGTAGCGCCTACGCGCCTGTCGCGGATCAGTGCGGATTCGGCGCCAAGCACCAGGTCACAGATCAACGTGCCAAAACGCGGCTCGCCATGCCCACCGATGTAGGTCTTGGTTGGCTGCGAATCCACCAGACGCTGCTCGGCCAGTTTCACCGCGCGTGGAATGGTGGTCAGGCCTTGCGCGTCCTTGTACACGCCGACGCCGAGGTCGAACTTGTTTGGATTCGGATCTTTGGCATAGGCCTGGATCAAACCCAGAATCGGATCATCGGGTACACGCTGAATCTGTGAAAAATGCATTACTTGCGGCCCTCGGCGGCGGCCACCTCGTCGGTGCGGGCGGCCATGATGAAGTCGTTGCGGTGCAGCCCTTTGATCGAGTGGCTCCACCAGGTGACGGTCACTTTGCCCCATTCGGTCAGCAGACCAGGGTGATGACCTTCAGCCTCGGCAATTTCGCCGACCGCGTTGGTAAACGCCAGCGCAAATTTGAAATTCTTGAACAGAAAGACTTTTTCCAGTTGCATCACGCCGTCACGGACTTCGATGTTCCAGTCGGGGATTTGTTTGAGCAGTGCGGGCAGTTCGCCCTCGCTAACCTGCGGGGCGTCGGCGCGGCAGGCTTCACAATGGGCTTGATTTAATGTGGTCATGAACGGTTTTCCTGATCAAGCTGCTTTGGGTTTTGGCGGAAATTTCGGCGCATGTAGACCGAGCGCGGTGGCCTTGACCACCATGCCCATGATGTCTTCGTGGGCAAGATCGAACAGGCGCTTGAGGTTCGGCAGCACGAAATACAGAGGTTGCAGTATGTCGATACGGTACGGCGTGCGCATGGCCTCTATCGGATCGAACGCCTGATGTTCAGGCGTCGACGACAGGCTGTGCAGCGTTTCCTTGGGCGAGGACAGAATGCCGCCGCCATAGATTTTCTTGCCTTGGGGTGTATCCAGCAGACCAAACTCAATGGTCATCCAGTACAGGCGCGCCAGATACACGCGTTGTTCCTTGTTGGCGGCCAGGCCGAGTTTGCCGTAGATGTGGGTGAATTCTGCAAACCAGGGGTTGGTCAGCAATGGGCAGTGGCCGAAAACTTCGTGGAAAATATCCGGCTCTTGCAGGTAATCCAGTTCTTCGCGGCTGCGAATGAAGGTCGCTACCGGAAATCGCTTGTTAGCCAGCAATTGGAAAAAGGTTTGGAAGGGGATCAGCGCCGGTACGCGAGCGACTTGCCAACCAGTGGTGGCGTCCAGCACCCGATTGATTTCTCCCAGTTGCGGGATGCGTTCATGGGGCAGCTTCAATTGCTCGATACCATCAAGGTACTGCTGGCAGGCGCGGCCCTCGATCACTTCCAGTTGACGGGCGATCAGTGTGGTCCATACCGCGTGCTCGGCGTCGGGATAGTCGATGAACCCGGTTGAATCCGGCTCGCGAGCCACGTATCGGGTTTGCGTCATGCTGCTCTCCTGAAGGATTGTTCTTATGCGCAGCGTTGTAGATCGTTGCCGCCTGGTGAGCGGGACTGCATGGCGCTATTGATAACGCAGTTGTCAGAGGCTGGCGCGCTTGAGTCCTACCTGTCATTCAAGGCAAGCGGGCCATTTGCGTAACGATAACTTTACGTCTGGTCATTGGTGAGCGTCGAGTGGGGGGGGCGTAGGCAGGGTTTTTGTCACTGTGCTGTCACGTATTCTTTACGATAAACTTTGCTCACTCCCAAAAACGTGCTTGTTTCCAAGGCCGGTCAACCCATGCGCATCAAAGTCCATTGTCAGAACCGCATCGGTATTCTTCGCGACATTCTTGAGTTGTTGGTCGCCTACGGGGTCAATGTGTCCGGTGGCGAAGTGGGTGGCGAATATGGCGATGCGATCTATCTGCGCTGTCCGAACCTGATCAATTTGCAATTTCAGGCGTTGGTTCCGAAGTTCAAGGCTATCTCCGGAGTATTTGGCATCAAGCGTGTAGGGTTGATGCCCAGCGAGCGTCGGCACATGGAACTGAATGCTCTGCTCGGGGCGCTGGAATTTCCGGTCCTGTCCATCGATATGGGCGGTTCTATCGTCGCCGCAAACCGCGCGGCGGCACAATTGCTTGGCGTGCGAGTGGACGAGGTGCCCGGCATCGCGCTGTCACGTTACGCCGAAGATTTTGACTTGCCGCAATTGGTGCGCGCCAACAAGTCGCGGATCAACGGCCTGAGGGTCAAGGTCAGAGGCGATGTGTTTCTCGCCGACATCGCGCCATTGCAATCTGAGCATGACGACAGCGAAGCGATGGCCGGTGCGGTACTGACGTTGCATCGCGCAGATCGCGTCGGCGAGCGCATTTATAACGTGCGCAAGCAGGAGCTGCGCGGCTTCGACAGCATCTTCCAGAGTTCTAGAGTGATGGCCGCCGTGGTGCGCGAAGCTCGACGCATGGCACCGCTCGACGCGCCGTTGCTGATCGAAGGTGAGACAGGTACCGGCAAGGAGTTGCTCGCCCGTGCCTGTCACCTGGCCAGCCCGCGGGGGCAGGCTCCGATGATGGCGCTCAATTGTGCGGGGCTGTCTGAATCCATGGCCGAGACCGAGCTGTTCGGTTATGGCCCGGGTGCATTCGAAGGGGCGCGGGCTGAAGGCAAGCTGGGGCTGTTGGAACTCACCGCGGGCGGCACGCTGTTTCTCGACGGCTTGGTAGACATGAGCCCGCGCCTGCAGGCCAAACTGTTGCGCTATCTGCAAGAAGGCTGCTTTCGCCGGGTTGGTAGCGATGAGGAGGTGTACCTGGATGTGCGGGTAATTTGCGCAACCCAGGTGGATATCTCTGAGTTGTGTGCGCGTGGAGCATTTCGTCAGGACCTGTATCACCGGCTCAATGTGTTGTCCCTGCACATTCCTCCCTTGCGAGAATGCCTCGATGGCCTGGTGCCGCTGGTTGAGCATTTTGTTGATCAGGCCAGTCGACAGATTGGTTGTGCGTTACCGGATATTGCGCCAGCCGCTATGGACCGACTGCGCCAATACCAATGGCCGGGTAATGTGCGGCAATTGGAAAATGTGTTGTTTCAGGCGGTTTCTCTGTGCGAGGCGGGAGTGATCAAGGCCGAGCACATACGCTTCCCTGATTACGGTGTGCGTCAGCCGCTTGGGGGGGGCTCTCTCTATGGCAGTTCTCTGGACGGCAGCCTGGAAGAGATTGTCGGACGCTTTGAAAAAGCCGTGCTCGAACACCTCCATTCTGAGTACCCAAGCAGCCGACTATTGGGCAAACGCCTCGGCGTCTCGCACACCACGATCGCCAACAAACTACGTCAGTACGGTGTCGGGTATAAATAAGCGCGCCGTGAGTGCCCGACGGGGAGGGACGCTGCGATTGATCCGCGTGACGTGAGCTTTACCGCGAAGGGGGTTTTCGACTGAGGCGTTAGCATTCAGATAATGATTCATGCATCAGCAAAAGAGACGTCGATAGATTGCGGTCCGCTGGTAGTGCGGATGATGAAAATGTCAATCGCTTTATTAAGCGTTGGGTCTCATGGTTTATTTGAGCGGGTGCTTAACAAGCAGGTATTGAACTTTCTGCTAAATATCGAGTGGTCTCTGACCTGTTGTGGCGGGGGTGAAAGTTATGGGGCAGGTTCGTTATTTAATGATGCGCAGCAGGCTACATGAACATCGACGATGAATGTAGGGCTGATGATTTGCGGGTGGAGGTGAAGTGAGTTGAAAATAAC
Source organism: Pseudomonas sp. (assembly GCF_036404235.1). Lineage (GTDB taxonomy): Bacteria > Pseudomonadota > Gammaproteobacteria > Pseudomonadales > Pseudomonadaceae > Aquipseudomonas. The sequence goes on along the minus strand of NZ_DASWOT010000103.1, from coordinate 3,341 downwards.
AGACCCATAAACGAGTCACGCCCCGCGGGTGCAGCCTGCGAGGCGTAGAGGGGACAAATGTAGCCGGTGGATCAACCGTTGCTGCAACCGTTGCCCATTACTTGGTATTCCAGTACGTGACGTTTGCCCTGGGAATCCTCGTATGTCATGTGTTCTGGCACGACGGCGCAAACGTTAGGAATTTCATCTATTGAAATGACTTTAGCGATGTCCAGGTGAGTCGAGTAGGTGTATTGCTCGACAGGTAATGCTTGACTGGCGACATCATTCGGTGCTTCTTCCGCCATTGCCACAGCGCTGAAACCACAAAGAGCCATTACAACCAGTACAGCTTTCATTACAAGTTACCTCTAAGTTCAATATTAAGTTCTGCGTCGCAGGTACTCTGTTCGGCAGGGTGCACAGAACCCTTTTGGGGCTCTGTGTGACGCTCGGTAGTTACTTGTTAAAGTTGCTTGATCGACAAGCCGGTGTGGGGGGCCGCTAGTTGTCAATCATTTGCCTTGTTGGCGGAGCGGATTCTATGCCCCTTGTCTGGAGACATATAGAAACCGTTTTGATAAAGACTGTTGAGCGAATCAGTAATAATCGGCGAATTCGCTGTTTTGGTGGTCGCAAATCTAGTGCTTTGGTCGTAGCAAAATTGTCGACCCTCCCGGTACTACAGGCTTTCAGCGCTGTTCTGGCGTATGCTGACAGCCGGTAAGACCATCGTCGAATGGCTTTTATGGCATTCGCCAGATACAACAGGTCAATAAAACAACAACATATGCACCGAGGTAAGAAAGATGAGCGCGGCTTCCCTGTACCCCGTCCGCCCTGAAGTAGCAGCAATAACGCTGACTGACGAGGCGACCTACAAGGCCATGTACCAGCAATCGGTGGTCAATCCTGATGGTTTCTGGCGTGAGCAAGCTCAGCGTCTGGATTGGATCAAGCCTTTCACCACGGTTAAGCAGACCTCCTTCGACGATCACCGTGTCGACATCAAGTGGTTCGCCGATGGCACCTTGAACGTCTCCTACAACTGCCTCGACCGCCATCTGGCCGAGCGCGGTGATCAGCTCGCAATCATCTGGGAAGGCGACGATCCTTCCGAAAGCCGCAACATTACTTACCGTGAACTGCACGAAGAAGTCTGCAAGTTCGCCAACGCCTTGCGTGGCCAGGATGTGCACCGGGGTGACGTGGTCACCCTTTATATGCCGATGATCCCGGAAGCCGTAGTCGCCATGCTGGCCTGCGCGCGTATCGGTGCAATCCACTCGGTGGTGTTCGGCGGCTTCTCGCCGGAGGCCCTGGCCGGGCGGATCATCGACTGCAAATCCAAGGTGGTCATCACCGCTGACGAAGGCCTGCGTGGTGGCAAGAAAACCGCAATGAAAGCCAACGTCGACCATGCCCTGACAAACCCTGAAACAGCCAGCGTGCAGAAAGTCATCGTGTGCAAGCGCACCGGCGGCGACATCGAGTGGAACCGTCACCGTGATATTTGGTACCACTCGCTGCTGGAGGTGGCTTCTGCCACATGCGCGCCAAAAGAAATGGGCGCCGAGGAATCGCTGTTCATCCTTTATACGTCGGGCTCGACTGGCAAGCCCAAGGGCGTGCTGCACACCACGGCGGGCTATCTGCTATATGCCGCGCTGACTCACGAGCGCGTGTTCGACTACAAACCGGGCGAAGTCTATTGGTGTACCGCTGACGTGGGGTGGATCACCGGTCACAGCTACATCGTCTATGGCCCGCTGGCCAATGGCGCAACCACATTGCTGTTTGAAGGTGTGCCCAATTATCCGGACATCACCCGCGTGTCGAAGATCGTCGACAAGCACAAGGTCAACATTCTCTACACGGCACCGACCGCTATTCGCGCCATGATGGCCGAAGGCACTAAAGCTGTGGACGGCGCAGACGGTTCGAGCCTGCGTCTGCTCGGTTCGGTGGGCGAGCCGATCAACCCTGAAGCCTGGAATTGGTACTACAACACCGTCGGTAAGCAGAAGTGCCCCATCGTCGACACCTGGTGGCAGACCGAAACCGGCGGCATCCTGATCAGTCCGCTACCGGGTGCCACCGCCTTGAAGCCGGGTTCGGCGACGCGTCCGTTCTTTGGCGTGATTCCGGCGCTGGTGGATAACCTGGGCAATCTGATCGAGGGGGCGGCCGAAGGCAATCTGGTGATCCTCGACTCGTGGCCAGGTCAGTCGCGCACGCTGTACGGCGATCACGACCGTTTCGTTGACACCTACTTCAAAACCTTCCGTGGCATGTACTTCACCGGTGACGGTGCGCGCCGTGATGAAGATGGTTACTACTGGATCACCGGGCGTGTGGACGACGTGCTGAATGTGTCGGGTCACCGCATGGGCACGGCTGAAATCGAGAGCGCGATGGTTGCGCACCCCAAAGTCGCTGAAGCGGCCGTGGTCGGTGTGCCACACGATCTGAAAGGGCAAGGCATTTATGTCTACGTCACCCTCAATGGCGGCGAAGTGCCGGACGAAGCACTGCGTATCGAGCTGCGCAACTGGGTGCGTAAGGAGATTGGCCCGATTGCCTCGCCAGACGTGATTCAGTGGGCTCCGGGCCTGCCGAAAACCCGCTCAGGCAAGATCATGCGTCGCATCCTGCGCAAGATTGCTACGGGCGAATACGACTCGTTGGGTGACATCTCAACCCTGGCTGACCCAGGCGTGGTGGCCCATCTGGTCGAGACCCACAAGTCCATGAACGTCGCCTGAATCGCGACCCCAACAAACGCCCCGTCCGGTGAAAGCCTGGCGGGGCGTTTTGGTTATTGGCTTGCGGTGTATTTGATCGTTTATCTTCCCAGTGGAGATATTGGCCAGCCATCCACCACATTTCGGTCGACTTCATCCACTGACTGCTCATGCATCCAGCTTAAGCCACACCCGACTGCGACACCCTCCGCAGCGGGAACAAACCCCTGCACTTTTCGGACACCTCCTACAGCACAAACCGCCATTTGCGCCACCGACGCCTCACCCCCTCATTCATCATGGCTGCCTCACGCTCTCTATCGTTGTGCATGCCCAGCCGACTGGGAGGTCCACTCAACGTCACCATGGTGATACTTCCCCAATGGCTCTGCAGTCTGGATAAGCCAACGTCCACAGATGAGCAAATCGCCAACTTCGTCTGGGCAGAGACCCACAGGGATCACCGATAACAATCGCTTCAGCAACCGGCAATAGCACGGACCCGCACGTTAAATAAACAGGGAGTAGAGACTCAATGGCCATAGGATATTTCATCCGTAGAGATGACCGGACATCTTGCGGTGGCATCGTCATAGATGCGCACGCCAGCGTCAGCAT
>NZ_DASWOT010000102.1:0-10103 GCF_036404235.1 Pseudomonas sp. | reverse complement strand
AATCCCACCCACAAAAAAACCGTGCCCGGATCACTCCGTTGCACGGTTTTTTACAGCAAGCGTTGTCGCTTACTTGTTGATCGAGTCGCTCAGCACTTTAGCTGGAACGAACTTGACCACTTTCTTGGCAGCGATTTCGATGGCAGCGCCAGTCGAAGGGTTGCGGCCAGTGCGAGCTGGACGCTCGGTGATTTTCAGTTTGCCGATACCTGGCAGAGTGATTTCACTACCGTTTTCCAGTTGGTCAGCGACGATTTGGCCCAATTGCTCCAGAGCGTTACGCGCGGTGGTTTTAGGCGCGTCGATAGCTTCTGCGATATCGGCGATCAATTGGTCTTTAGTCAGAGCCATGGTGGTGTTCCTTCCCTATCAAATTCATATGGTTTGCAGAGTGCGTACAGGCGCGAACCTGTAGATGCCTAATTCGCCCTTTGGTTCGCCCAAAGAGCCCACAAACTGCGTGCTTAGCGCGTTTCGGTGCGCAAGACCGGGCAAAACTAGCACAGAGCCAAACAAATATCCGCCCCTACCTACCCATTTGGTCAGCTTTATCACGCCTGAAGCACAAAAAATGCGTTCACAATCCTCAAAGCCACTGTTTGGGCTTGATTCGGGCGTTCGGGGCGGCAGGTGCGGTACACTTGCCGCCTTGCAACTGAGCCTTGCGCTCACCCGTTCAGTTTTATTTCAGCAGCCGAGAAATCCATGCCGATCCGTCACGCCATCGTTCACCTGATCGACAAGAAACCCGACGGTACGCCCGCAGTTCTTCACGCACGCGACTCCGAACTCGCTGAGTCCCAGGCCATCGAGAACATGCTGGCGGACCTCAACGAAAGCTACAACGCCAAACAGGGGAAAGCCTGGGGCTTGTTCCACGCCGAATCCGGCGCGCACCCTTTCAGCGGCTGGCTGAAGGAATACCTCGATGGAGGTAAAGACTTCACCGCTTTTAGCAGGGTCGCCGTCGAGCATCTGCAAAAGCTGATGGAGGAGTCCAACCTGTCAGTCGGCGGTCACGTGCTGTTCGCTCACTACCAACAGGGCATGACTGAATACCTGGCCATCGCCCTGCTGCATCACAGCGAAGGCGTTGCGGTCAATGAGGCGCTGGACGTCACGCCGTCGCGTCATCTGGACCTGGGCCAATTGCATCTGGCCGCACGGATCAACATTTCCGAATGGCAGAACAACAAAGCCTCCAAGCAGTACATCTCGTTCATCAAAGGCAAGAACGGCAAGAAGGTCTCCGAGTATTTCCGGGACTTCATCGGTTGTCAGGAAGGCGTCGACGGCCCAGGCGAAACCCGCACACTGCTCAAGGCGTTCAGCGATTTCGTCGAGAGCGAAGACCTACCCGAAGACTCGGCCCGCGAAAAAACCAAGACGCTTGTAGACTACGCCAGCAGCCAGAGCAAGATGGGGGAGCCCATGGGCCTGGAAGAACTGTCCGGCCTAATTGACGAAGACCGCCCGCGCGCGTTCTACGATCACATCCGCAACAAGGACTATGGCTTGTCGCCGGAAATCCCCGCCGATAAACGCACCCTCAATCAGTTCCGTCGCTTTACCGGCCGGGCGGAAGGTTTGTCGATCAGCTTCGAAGCGCATTTGCTGGGCGACAAGATCGAATACGACGAAGAAGCCGGTACGCTGATTATCAAGGGGCTGCCGACACAACTGACTGATCAGCTCAAGCGCCGTTGATTCTGAAGCTGACTCTTAGGAGAAAAGCAGAGCATGCTCGTACCCACCTTGAAGAAGTTTCTGCTGATCATGCTGGTGGTTGTGGTTTACCAGAACTGGGGCAAGATCGAAAACTTCGTCCATCCGTCCTCAGCGGTGTCGCTACAGGCCCAGGCCAACGCCAAGGTCGTGCTGTACGCCACTGACTGGTGCGGCTACTGCAAACAGACCCGACGCTTTCTCGACAGCAAAGGCATTCCCTACACCGAGTTCGACATCGAGAAGTCAGCCCTGGGGCGCAAAGCCTACGAAGCGCTGGGTGGCCGCGGCATCCCGTTGATTGACGTGAATGGCACGTTGATCAGGGGGTTCAGTGAGGATGAGATTCTCGCGGCGCTCAAATGAACCCACTAGCCCCCCTTTTTACAATCCTCCAGCACCCCACGTATCTCGTTAATGTTGCGCGCCAAGCTTGACCAAGTACTGAGTGTATTCGCCGCCCAGCAGAGTGCGTATACCTTCGATATCGCCTTTGCCGGACGTTTCCACCCGTTGGGTATGAATGAGAACGTAGTCGGCGAGCATCTGGACTCGCACCGTTACGCGCGTCGTAAAACTCGCAACACGTTTTTCGCGATGTCCTCATGAGGCTGTGTCATGCGGTGTTTGTGACAATAATGTCGTATAGAGCCTAATGTCGATAGCAGGGTTGCGTATTATCGCGAAAACTGATTAAACGTAATGACGTGCTATCCAGAAAATTCGAAATAACACTTACTTCGAAAGAATCTAATATCGAATCCTTCAATAGCAACAAAACTGCTTAACTAAACAGAACGACCGTCATCCACACTGACACGTCAAAATATAAAACTAGGACCAATGCCATGTTGGAACCGTAGAGCACATATAAGGAAAGAGGTTTCACACCATGAAGGCCAACATTATTTTTACTGCTTTTTTAATTTTATCTTTGACAGCTTGCACCTCCCCTAAATCGACCGTATATGACCAGGTCAATCAAACCGCAATAACCCACACTGAGCGAAGAGAAATACCAGTGCAAACGCCGGAGCAGGTGTTAGCAACTACCAATGCACTCTACAACTCCATCAATAACAATTGCCGAGAGACTGACACAAATGAACCGCGCGGGGACTACTACTGCAGCGGAGTACTATTGCGTACCGTCAACGACGGAAACTACTTGCCTTGGTCTCACAGCCCCAATGCGATCAGTATGGGAGCCTCCTCCTACTCATGGATGCGACAGGACGTTGGTAATACGTCGTTGCTCCACCCTGCCGGGTTCATATTGCGCAATACTGTTGAAGGAAACACCCATAATCTGCCCGCAATCGACAGTGGCTTTATTTGTTTATATCCAATCGATGGACTAACCGGCGGCAATCTAAACCATAACGGATGCGGCATGCCCGGTTCGGTTGCAGAACTACTGCCGCAACCCCAAGCCAAACACCGCAATCAACATTTCGCGTGGGGATCATGCGAAGCGATGGGTATTACTACCCTTGAAGCCTGGAACAGGTTTTATCTGGATCACCTCATACCTTTCCCTTGGACGCAGGTACAGTGCTCCTGGAATGTCGATAGTCAGTCCGCCTGGAGAAACGCGGTTTCTTCATATGCTACATTTTCTGAAAGTAACGGCTATATCTGGAATGAAATGATGCTGGCCGTCACCGATGATGGATCCATGCTGAAAGAGAATATTTCGGCGTTTTTTTATGATGTCAGCAAATCAGATGGATTGAATAATGCTCGCACCTTTCAAACCAAGCTAAATGCCAACGGCTATAACGTGCCTATTCTCAGGTTGAACTTCACGGCGCCAGCCGCCACCAGGTTTTCATACGCTGCCCAGGATCAGGCCATTCCACAATAACCATCAATTGTCGCCGCAATCCTTGGCCTGAGGTTGCGGCAGTCCAATTGCCAGACACGCCTCAACAGTGCTTGATCTGAAACCCATACCGTGGGAAATGCACATGCACGGTACCCGCCCGCTCGTCTTCGCGACGCAGTATCAGCACTTCGCGCCCACGAAACACAAGCTCGCCCTCGACCGGGTCGACACCGTAATCAACCGCAGAAATCATGACCCGCTGGCCCGCCTCAAAACCATTGGGGTCTTTGAAAACCTCATCCGGCAATGGTGCGGGGGTCGCGCTACGTGCCACTTCAAGCGCATCGGCTGATGTCATCTCAGTGTGTGCGCCGTGCCCGAAATCGAGCACGCGCTTATACCAGATCGCCACGGCCGGATAGTCATCAACCAAACTGGCTGTCACGGGTGTCTGCTTGAGAAACCACAGCGGATGTATGGCCGAAAGATCGGCAATTGAAGGCGCTCCAAACAGATAGTCGCCATTGCGCTCCAACTGGGTTTCCATCCGGGACATCAAAGTCGGCCATTGCTGCCGGGCCAGTTCCAGTGGTACCCGAGCGGCACTGCCACCGCTGAACAACGCAGCGCGATCAGCCACGAACGCTTTCATTGCCTCGGGCGATACCCTGGCGAAACGTACTGCCATCGACTCAGGCTGAAACACCAGGCTGACACTATGCAAAAACATCACCGAATCCGCCCATGCCGCGAAGCTGGCAACGGTGAACTCCTGCCCTTCGGGATAGAAGGTGGGTGAAAACTTTTGCCGCTCCAGACGGTGAGCGATGAGTGCCGTGTCGCAGTAGATATCGGCACCGACTTGCAACACGGGGGTTTTACGATAGCCACCGGTCAAGGCAGTCAGATCCGGTTTAGGCATGATCGGTGGGACGGTCACCGACCGCCATGAAAGTCCTTTGAACCCAAACATCAGCCGTGCCTTTTCGCAGAACAGTGACGTTGAGTAATGATGCAGGATCAACTCTGACATGCTTCAGTCCGTCCGTAGGTGGAGGTCAGCAGCTTAACCGTGTCTGCTTCGGTGGCCTACCCGATCAGCCTAATGGCCCTTCATCACGCCCATGGATAAGCGTCTCACTCACCCATGTGCTGGCGGCCAGCGCTTCTTTGGCGCTCTTTTTAAGCTTTTTGATCAAGCGTTCCTGACGCAGCGCTTCGCGTTTGTCTCGACAGGCTTCGACATAGACCAGCGCCACGGCGGGGCTTGAATAAAAGAAACGCGCGCCCTTGCCGCTTTGGTGCGTGGCGAAACGACGTTGCGGATCAGCGCTGATGCCGCAATACAACGAGCCATTAGCCGCGCGTACCAGATACACGAACCACGGCTTGTTGGCAGCCAGCGCACTGCTGGCATCATTGCTGTCAGGGTGGGTGATATCTGGCATGACGACCGACGGACGCGAGAGAGCGCCGATTCTAACAGACACAAAAGGGGTAACCGCAAAGCGTGCGACCACAAGCGCAGCGGTGCAGGCTTGTGGTCGTATGGCGAGTGCTGAAAATGGCCGGGGCGACTCAAACAGTCAGCCGCCGTATTTCAAACCCTCCTGATACGTCAGCAAATCCAATAACGCTTTCCTGCGTACCTGATGCGCCTCCTGGATCGCCATCGCGCGCGCATTATAGGCATCGCCCAGCCCTGGAAATTCGTCCTCCAGACGCTCCCTTTCGGCCGTTAAGGTCTGCTCAATCTGAGCAAACGCCTCGGGATAGGCCTCCTCCAGCCACGCTACCCAGATATCCCTGTTCGTCGCATTCTCCCGGAACGCCGGTCCGCGCTCACTATCAAGCACCTGCCGCTGGACGCTCGACAATTCATCCTCGTTGACCGCTGCCAACCGTCTAAAAAGCATTCCTCGTGGCGGATTTGGAAGCCCCAATCGCTGAGCCAAACCCAGACGATACGCCAGACGAACTTCAGCTTCGTCCCGATTTACACTATTAGCGACCGCAAGGCGATCGACTTCGCTCAGACGATAAAGGGCTCGCATTCGCTCATACAATGCAGCGCCCCTGTCGGCTTCGGGAATACCTTCAAGTGTTTCGCGCGTGACCACCTGAACTTCCAGCTGATTGAACTGCAGACGTACGCCGTCGCCACAGGTGTGACCCGCAATCGGGTCCGCAGCCATTGCATTTAGCTGGTCTCGCAGCCCTGAATCTCGATCTGCAATCTCCAACACCTGCCAAACCTTGCTTATCAACTCGGTGCGAACGGCTGTGTAATCGGAGGTTTGCGGCAGCCGACCGATCAATGTCATCAGCATCGGCGCATCACCTGAAGACTGGATACGGTCCAGAGCCGCTAATTGCTCCGTCGTACCGACGAGCCAGCTCAGGTCAGTTGGCGGTACTTCTTCGACCGGACCAATGTCCATCTCCGAGTGCGAGTCCGAATCCGAATCCGAATCCGAATTGGAACCCTCGGAACCTTCTGATTCCGAGTGGGAGGAGTCCGCCCGCTCATGTCCCATTGCCAGAATATCGTCAGGCAAATCCATGAAAAAACTGAAGGATCGTCGGTGGTCGCGATCTCCGACATGAGCGAGAATCATCGTGTCGCGGGTCAGGGGATTGCCCTCAAGCGCCAACTCGGTATGCCCATCATCAGGGTTATACCTTCGATTGCGCAGGACATAATCCGGCAACTCCCTCAGCCCATTGTTGGCCAGTGACAGCCCGCTGATACGGCCAGGCAACAAGGGGTTCAACCACTCAGGCCACTGCGTCATCCCGACGTTATCCAGGTCCATAGACTCCCAGTAACGGTCCATGGCAGGCGTGTAGTTGATCGCGCCCAGAGTGTTATTACTCAGATCCAACCGCTGAATCTGACGCTGACCACTGAGGAACTCCAAGGCCGCCTGATCGATCACCATTCCCTGATCGTTCAAGGTCAAATCCTTCAGGTTCTCCAGTTGCTGCAGTATCAGGGGCGGCGCGCTCAACCCCAGGCTTGGCCCGATGAGTGCCAATGACTCTAGATTGTAAAAACGCGCTAAAAAATCGTTCAATTGTTGACCGTCAGCCACGACATTTCGCAACTGCAGAGCTGAGACGTTTCGATAAAACGTGTCAGGCAGTAGCTGGGGAAACTCAGAAAGCGCAATGTTCTCCAGAACCACTGGCGGTACATGACGCCTTACGACCGATCCGAGCCAGTGATCCATCAATGAGTCACCTAGGCGCCGGCGTCTGTTGATCGTTTCCTCACTGGGAGCAGAGGCAGAACCGCCTGCCTCAGCCCAATCACGAAGCGCACCCTCCAACTGCGATTGCTCACGCAATAGAAAGTCAATCTGCGGCTGGTGTGCAGGCGGTATTGTCATGTTGAACCTGAATGGATAACCCTTGCGGGCGGCACGCAAGCTCATTTCGATCATGGTTTCGAGGGACAATCGATTGCCCTCTAAGGAAATGGACGTGGCATGAGATGAAGATGCATTGCTTACCAGAATGAGATCGGGCAGGTACTCGATTTGGTTATTGGCCAGTGAAATCTCACCAATGTGACCTGGCACTAAATCGTTTAGCCATTGAGGCCAGTGATCCAGCCCGACACGTTCCAGCCCGAGCCTTAGGAGGTTCAGACTTATCGAGCCTGGCGGTGTAGCCCCCATCGCGACGCGGTTGCCGCTGAGGTCGAGGGTCTCCAGATTGGGCAGCGTACTGAACGTATCCATCATGGATGCGCTGATCGTCATGTTCTGATCGATCAAGCTCAAGGCTCTTAACTGCGGCATATGCCTGGAAATGATTTCCGGCGAACCAAATAAGGCAGGAAAGAGATGCCTCGGTGAAGCAGAGTCGGTCATTTCGAGTACAGTCGCATGCGTGAATCGGCGCAAAAACTCTTCGAGCGGATCGTGATTCCATTGTTGATCGGGCACCCAGGGGTCGGGCGAGCCAAAGTAACGAGTGGTATTGGAAAGCCGTAGCTGTTGGACGCTTTCATAGAAGAAGTCGGGGAGTTGACCAGGAAAGTCTGCAAGTCCCACTGAGTCTAGAGTTAAGGCCACAGTGTCAGACGTATTGGGAAGACTCCTCGCTTGCCAATGGTCAAGAATTGCCTCGCCGATACGCGTTCTGCTGGCAAGCCTCTCCACGCTGGGGTTGAACAGTGTGGCGGAAGACTCCGCCCAGCGACCCAGACTCGTGCGCAACGCTTGACACTCATCGAGCAGCACATCCAGCCGCGCATTGATGTCGGCATTAGTCCAACCCTCTGCACGCATTTGCCCAAGCACCTCAGGTGGCGTCGTGTCTCGCAGCTCTAACAGCCCGACCTTGTCCAGCAAATGATCTTCCAAAACATGCCCTGGCAGCCGACCGCGCCCACTCAAGGCATAACCGGCGCGGCCATTTTTCAGGCGCTGTGGCACGTTGAACGTAAGCTTGGCGCGGCCTTGGCCGAGAATAAGCGATGTCTGTTGGCGATTCTGGGATGCCAGCCTTGCCAACGCAGCATTCAAATCGGCATGTTGCGCCACATGCTCAATACCGATGGAGGCGCGTGCTGCGTCCGGCAATGCATGCAGAATCGCATCGCATAGATTATTGCCAGCTTTGGGTATGCCATTAAGCTCATTGCCTTGGGTATCGAACGCCTGATATTGGCCGGTGGACTTGACCAGTGTCTTGACTTGCGGGGCTTGCGGGTTACCGATGACGTCAAGCAGCGGGCCTTTGGTCGACCCTTGGCGAACTTCAAGCCGCACTTGATCAGACCAGCCAGGTAGTTTCTCCAGCAGTTTCAGGCTCAGGGTTTCAGTATCAGGATTGACCACTGAGGTCAGGTAAAAACCTTCAAGCGCACGGTTCAGTCGCGTATGTCGAATATGCCAGCCAGCGGCTTCGGCAAGACGCAAGGGCACACGATGAGTCTCCGTCATGAGCTGGATCTCAGACGCTTGGGACGTCGCAATCAGCTCATCGGCAACGGCTGTCGGTAACGTTGGAAAATCACGTTGCAGGCACTGTACTGCCGGGTCTGTCGAGCGTTGGCTGGCGGAATAACGACGCTCGAACTCAGCAGCACGCGTATTGCCCGGTTGCTCAACGAACGACTCAAGGGCCGCGTCCAACTGAAAACGCGTGATCGTGTCGCGCAATTGTCCGGATTCGATAGCGTTTTGCACATGAACCTGGCGCAGTGCTACCTCATCCGTGGCGGTGACGGCCAGTATCTGTTCAGCGGCCGTGTCTGACAGTCCAGAAACCGAATGGCCCAAGCGTCGGAACAGTTTGGTTTTCGACCACTGTTCCGGCTGCTCGCCGACGACACGGAAAGCACCCGCGCCGTTGTGCTCCAGATCAGGCGAAAAGCCGTGGCGAGGGTCGGGGTGTCTGATCTGCCATTTATCAAGGTCTTCACGGTACTCGACCTCAAAAGTCCCCTCATCGAGGGTCAGGTAGTTTCTTCCCGCCCGAGGGAAAATACCGTCAGGGTTCAACACCGTGCCCGGCGCAATCTCGACGTTGACCTTGAAAGGCTCAAGGTTGGGCTTCCACAGCCGAATCTCGCCGGTTTTGAGGGTGATGGGGATGAGCTGTCCGACAAACTTATTGCCCTTGATCGGCGCAGGCTCGGGGATATGGCTGCTGCCAACTGCCTGATGCAATGCAGCCATGAAAGCGATATTCAAGCCCACGTCCACGAGGTGGTCAAAACCCTCTTCAAAATCACCGTGGCTGATGTCTTCAAGGCCGTGATACACCTCGCCAACCAATTCCGCAGCGACGTAAACCATCATCGCCTGACCCAGTACAGGCACGAAAAACGACGCGACATTGAGGATGTTCATGCCGATGGACAGCCAGTCCTGCAACCGTTCCTGACGGCTTTTTGCGTCTTCGTCTTCGGTCGGTACCGCAAGGAAGCGTGCGTTGTCTTTGATCAAGGCAATTTGCTGTTCATGCATTCGCTTGAACAGGTTTGTGTCGATGGGATCAGTCTCAAGACGCAAATCTGCTCGCGAGTCAGGCGCATGGTGCCAGAGTCCTGTGGTGAACCAGTTGCTGTCGATTGGCATCAGCGGGAAAAGATGGCGGTTCAACAGACTGAAGAACTGCGCTCTGTTTCGCTCACCAATGAGCTGTGCAAAGAAGGCCTGATAGGACTTTTGCATCAGCCGGGTACGCAGTTCGTCTTCCACTTCATGTAAAGACGCAAACTCTTTGAAGGGCCGGATAGGGTCCTGTGGGATGTACAGAACCAGCGGCACCTGAGTGAACGTCCAGGTCGCCTGAGGTTTTATCAGAACGACACGCGGGATCTCGAAACCCAGTAGCGTCACGGACTCAAGCGCTATCGGCAGGCCGTCGAACATCGGTTCCAATGAAGGTTTTACCAAGGACAACACGGCTGACAGCGCTTGCTCGCTGATGTCTTTCCTCAAGAATGCGGCACGGGCGTAAAGCTCCATGTCGGCCTTGTCATTGAGGATGAACGTGGCTCTGGCATTAAATCGTACGGCATCGCGCGCAT
>NZ_DASWOT010000101.1:0-1623 GCF_036404235.1 Pseudomonas sp. | reverse complement strand
CAGCGTTCCATTGCTGGCAGCTTGATCAGCGGACGGCGAACAGCCGACCAGGCTTGAAGTAACGGCTAGAATCGCCAGCCAGCGGTTTAGTGAGCCGGGGATACCCAAGGTGCGAGGGAAACGAGCTGGAAAGAGGGTGCTCATGGGCTGTCATCGATGAGGAATGAGGGCTGGCGCGGGGTTTGCCCGGCAGGTGTTCTCAGACCGTAATCTTATGAGTGAAAGCTGTAAAAGGCTTTTTTGATCTAAGCTAATTATGTGTTTATTGAATGAAGTTTGATGCAGGATATGTGAAGGTTACATCGGCGGCAGGTTCCGGTGTTTCGCCGATGGGGGATGGAATTTTGCCCAGCCATCGGCGCTTCTCCTTCATCGCGAATGCCGCCCAATCTTCGTTCAGGGGGTGACCGGCACCTTCAGCGCAGGCGCTTTCTGGTAACGGTCATGCAGCCCGATGATCAGCGCAGATGCCTGCATCTGGTATTGCCTGCCAAGGGCCAGCAGCCAACCGCTGCCGTGCCAGTCCTGCACGATACGATCAAGTAACTGACGCATCTCGGGCTGCTGCTTGCGCAACCAGATCACCGAATCCGCAGGCACCAGGTCCTCGGCGATCGGGATTTCAAACCCGGCCCACTCGGGCTGCCTCAATAATTCATGCATGATCGGGCTGTTCAGCACCACGGCATCACAACTATTGCCCCGCAAGGCCAGTAGCACTTCGGATTGATCCCGGAAGGCCTTGAGCTTTACGTGATAGTTCTGGGTGAGCGGCTGCTGGAAACTTGCACCCTGGGAAATGCACACGGTCTTGTCCTTCAGATCCTCCTAGCGTGTGATGCCTGAATTGCGCGGAGCGACCAACGCACCGCCCAGTTGCTCATAGGGCGTCGGCACATAATCCAGTTGTTCGGCGCGTTCAGGTGTCACGGTCATGTTGGCGATCAAAAGATCCACCTTTCCCTGTTGCAGGAAGACTGCGCGGTTGGCCGCGACCACCGGCACAACCTCGGTTTCAACGCCCAGTTTGTGACCGATATCTTGCGCCAGATCAACGGCAAAACCCACAGGCATTTGTGTGCCGGGCTTGTAGGTGCCGAATGGAAAACTGCTGAGGTTGACGCCAATGCGTACCTTGCCGCGCTCCATGATGTTGGCGTACAGGTCGCCAGCCTGTGCGTGCGCATAAGACAGCAGAGCGGCTGCGCCCAAGAGACAGGCCAGTAGTTTATTTTTCATGATCAGCGCCCAGTCGTTTCGTTGTGTTGTTTGAAGAAGTCTTGCAAGACCTGGCGATATCGCCTCTGCCCGTCGGGCGTTTCCCAGTCAGCGAACATTTGCGCATTCGGGGCCAGCGCGGCTATTTCCTCACCAATCGCTTTGGGGTGCCGGGCATCGTTCCCGGGAAGCACCAGCAACGGTGTCGTGCATGAGCTAACGAAGTCACGGCTGACGCTGTAGACGAAGTCGCGGTGGAACAAATTGCGCTCCACAGCGTGCATCACCTGCGGGTCGAGGTGCCGCCCCTGGGCGATGAGCCCTTCAGTCCACGAACGAAAAGAAGCCTGGCGCAGCGCAAGGTTGTCGTCACTTTTGCCGATCGGTTGTTGCAGTACAGCAGAC
>NZ_DASWOT010000100.1:0-23470 GCF_036404235.1 Pseudomonas sp. | reverse complement strand
CGTCCAGCAATGTGATCACATGGACGCCACCCGTTGGGGTACGGCCTTCAAGGCGAAGCCATACCCGTTGTCCTGCCGTGATGAAAGGCCATGTGCCGACTTTGACGGCGGCATTGCCGGTGAACGTGGCGAGGTTGAGTACCTTGGTCTGAGCGTCGGCTTGGGGGATGACAGGGTGGGGCAATTGGGTTTCAGGATCGACGAAGTTCGTCACCTTCAACGGCAGTACTTCGGATTGACGGTCGATGGTATTGCGTTTGACCCGGTAGGAGACGCTCACGTCGCGATCAATGTTACCGCCGATCACGCTGTCAGGGACCTTGAAGCTCACGAGGCCGCTCGCGCTGCCGGGCGATGTCTGATCAGACGGGCTGCCGGGGCCAGGCGCGCCGAGCCATACCAGGGTGACGAGGTCCCCCACCTCCATGCTGGCGTAACTGACTTGCACATTGACCCCGGCGGCTCCTTTCAGTGGATCAAGAGAACCGCCGCTTGCTTCCACGACTGTCGGCGCGGGGAGGACGCCGATCACCTTGCCAATGACCAGGTCGAGTACCGCCGAATATTTATACACGCCAGTACTGGCGAGTTTGAGGCTATAGAACACCTTGACTTCAGTATTGATGTTGGGCTCGATCAGTTCTCGGCCGATTCTGAACGTCAGCGGTTTACCGGCGGTGCCGGTGGTGATGGGCACCCAGTCGCTGCCTTCGATGGCTTCGCCGAGCCAGTACCAGGTCAGGATGTCGCCTGCGACGGTTCCGGCGTAGCTGACTTGCAGGGTTGCGTCACCTGGCACTAATTCCGGGTCGAGCGTCCCGTCGGGGGCTTCGACGATTGAGGGGGCGGGCAATTCGGCGGTGCGTTGGCCCACCTTGACGTTCAGATGCGCCGAATCACGGACGTCCAGATCATTGCTTACGCTGTAGCTGACATCCAGCGTGCCGCCTTGCAACACGCTGATGTCCTCGTCCATGACTGGCAGATAAACAGCGCTGCCCACCTCGCTTGCCGTGACGGGGTGGGTCGTTTGGTACAGGTGTGGTTGCCCGTCGGCCCGCTTGCCAAGCCAGGTGAGTGTAATCAAGTCGCCGTTGGCGATTTCATCGGTGATTATCTGGACATGCGCCCGTTCCAGCGAAGCATCCAGCACATCGCCCACCAGCTCTAAAATAGTGGGCGCAGGCAGGGGCAACTCACCACTGACACGGGCCACGGCGCGTTTGGAGGACTGCGGGGCATCGCCGTTGAATTTCTCCAGCACATAAGACGCTTCGACGCTTCCGGGCAAAATGGCCCGAACCTGTGCATTGGGGATTTTAAATTCAATAACGCCGGGTAACGTGCTGACCACGACCGAGGCGGTGTAGATCAGCGGCTGGCCACTGTCTGGTGTACCGACCCAGGTGGCTAATCGTATCTTTCAAGGCGAAAGAGTCGCTATCGGTAACGATCTGCAAGGTGACATCAGCGTCACCCAATGCTCCAACGTCGATCACGCCTGTGATGGCCTCCTTGATGATCGGCGCGTCCAGCTTCCAGGCACCGGCTTCAACGTCAACATAGAGCGGCAACGACCATTCGGTTGAATAGTTCTGTACTTCGTCGAATACCTCGTATTGCACCAGCAACTTGGGGTTGTCGCCTGCGGCGAGGATTGTGGCCTGATCGGCTGTGATTTCGATGGGGGTGGTGGCGGCTGCTTCCTGATCGGTGACGATGTGGTAAAGCGGCGCAGTGCCCCAGCGCACATGCAACGTATCTCGTGCTGCGCGCCCGGGATACGCGACGATTGTCATGGGCACGCCTGTTGCTGCCCACTCGGCGGTGACGCCGTTATCGATAACGTCCTGGGGCAGGCCCGGAGCGTGCAGTTCGGAGTGACCGGGCAGATGAGGGTCTTTGTCCGTGCCCGCTGGCAAGTCAAGCTTGATGCGCAGGCGCAGCGGCACCGACTCCTCAACAACAGCGGAGCCTGTCCGGGTCAGCCGATAGAAAACTTTCTCTGCCCAATCCGGGACGATGTTTTCCACGGGCAAATAGAGAAAAATCCGTTTGTCCACATCTGCCAGGACGATGTCCGTCTTTGCAACGTTGTCATCGTCCCAATAAATATCCAGATGATCGCCGGCATTCATGTTCCGATAAGGATCAATGGCGATGAGCAAGCCCGCGTCCTGGCTGACCATGTCCAGATTGATACCGCCGTCGCCGCCCTCAACGGGTGTGACGATACCAGCGACCAATAAAGGTCTTAGCGCTAGTGTGGAGTAGTCCCTGTTCACAGGTGGGAACAGCAGACGGTTTTTCCTTTTCATGATGCACATCCTTGTATGAGGCGAAAATGTTGGGTTACTGTCGCGCTTTAGTGTCCGATGCTTGGCTGCGTCTTTTGTTAGTTTAAATATTTGTTAGTGTTTATTTTTTGTGGTCAAGATGTCTCTGTAATGGTCTCAAACCAGGTAAATGACAAAATTGTCGATAGTGAGTAGGGGGAGGGAACCGATAGGTCGCAAGCCATTAAGGTGAAATTGGAAGCTACTAAATGTTTGGCCGGGCGGTAAAGTTATTTTATATTGTTTTCTTGTTAGAGTTACCTCTAGCACTTTTGCTTCTTTTAAAAAGAAGGTGATCAAAAATGTTAATTCTGGTGGTAAGGTAAGTCCAGATACAAGGAATTCAATCTGATTGGATTCAGTCTCTTTTAACGTGCATTTCAGTTCGCTGTTTAAAAAGAGCTGCTTGCTTCGGATGCCGCAATCGTATGGTGAGCCATTAGCGCTAATAATAAAATGATTAAGATCGTATATGTCATCATTCTTTAAAGTAATATCTGGATGAGTATCGAAGTTCTCTCTTATTACTCTTCCACTATCGTCGATGACCGTTAGCTTGCGTACGGCTGATTCAGCCCCGTCGCCATATAGCGCCTTTGCTTTTATGCTATGCGCTGCCACGCTTAGGTTGGTCAATGTCAGGCTCCATACTTCGCTCTCATTGGTTAGTTGCGTACCTTTGGATGTCAAATCGTCGAAAATCTCGACTGTTTGATTAGCTTGAGCTTTACCCGTAACGACGACGCTGGTATCGGCAGTGCTGCCATTGTCCGGTATTTCAAGCCCCGTCGAGTCTTTTATGCTGGTGATACTGGGACGTGTCGATGCGGCTGTCACAGTAAACGTGCGCACTGGCGATTCAACCAAATCACCATAAACTCCCCTGGCCTTGATGGCGTGCGATGCCACGCTGAGGTTGTTCACTGTAAGCGTCCAAACTTCACTGGCGTTGGCAGACACTGTATTCAGGAGGTTTGAACCGTCGTAAATCTCGACGGTTTTGCTGGCCTGGGCCGTGCCAGTGATGACGACTTGGGTGTCGGTGGTGCTGCCGTTGTTCGGAATCTCGCTGCCGTTGGAGTCCTTGATGCTGGTGATTGTTGCGGGCTTCAGCGTACTACTGCCACTGACCTGCAGTGCAAGGACGTTAGAAACACTTGTGCCGGCTCCATTGGCGCGCACCACATAGTAGGACGCGTCCACGGTCCCGTTGAGGTTGTTATTGATCAATTCAAAGCTGATGCTGAACGGCACGGGGGCCTGGGCAGTTTGGGTGTTGAGGGTAAGCCAATCGGTATGCGTCCCGCTTTTTGATCCCTTCCATTCGTAATGCACCTCATCGCCGGCTGTTATGCCGGTGTACATGGGGACGATCAGGCGAGTCCCGGTCGGTACTTTTTCCGGATCCAGCACGTTGTCGACGTCGCCCTCGACATCCGGCGCTGGTAGTTCGGCGCGAGGTTCGCCGACATTGAGGACCGCAGCGTGCAGGGACTCGCGCGTTACCAGTGCCCGGGTAACGCTCAATAACTCGTAATACAGTTCGAGTGTGCCGCCATTGATCGGGGTCAGGTGCTCGCCAGGCACCGTGAGGGTGATGGGTTGCTTCGCGTCGGCTTCACCGTTAGTGATCGGGTGCTGGTCCAGCTCGGGGAAATAAATGCTCAGGTCAGGTCGTTTACCGAGCCATTTCAAATCGATCAACTGACCGGCAGCCATGGCGTCGTCCCATGGAATGTCAATGCCGGTGCTTGGCAGGTCTGGATTGAGCGTGCCCTGGCTTGCATCTTTTGCAATCGGCGCCGCCAGACGCGTGATTTCGCCCAGGATGTTGATGAACCGTCCCTTGGAGGTCATTTCCGCTGATTGATCAGCCTTGATCAAACGGTAAGAGAACGCGCCCTGACTTTTCGCAAGCAGGCGCACGCTGGCGTTGGCCATTGGCAGTTCCACGGTGCCGGGTACTTGGCTAATCGTGAGCGGGGGCAGTGAAATGTCCACGGGTTTACTGTCAGCCGCCGTGCCCTTGAGATTGACCACGATTTGGTCACCGACCGCGAAGGGGGCGGCCGTGGCTAACACTTGTACATGGATAGGGTCGCTGCCAAGCGGCCCGAGATCCAGATTGTTACCGTTTGCCTCCTTGATCACCGGCGCCTCCAGACGCGTTTCATCAGTGTCGACAAAAATGCGAATTTCGGCGCTCCAGTCCTCCGACTCATTCTCGACAACGTCGTCGACCTCAAAGGTCACGGCCAAACCCTCAGGTCCGGAGTCACCGGCCTTGAGAATAACGGCCTCTTCGACGCGCATTGAGATGGGGTTGTTCTCAGGATCGCTCGCCTCAACTTTGCTCACGGTGCGCGTCACGATCTGACCGCCCCAACTGAGGCGGATGATGTCGTTTTCAGCGATATTCGGGTAAGGCTTGATGGTGATCGGGACACCTGCTTTGGCGGTGTCTTTGTCCACGCCGTTTTGAATGATCTCTTCAGGGATCACCATATGCAGTTCGGAATGGCCCGGCGTATCGCCGCTCTGGTCCTGGCCACCGGGGCGTGTGAGCTTGACGTAGAGCTTGATCACTTCGCCCTGCTCAGTTTGGCCGTCCACCCTCGTCACGCGGTGCGAGATCGTCGTAAACCCGTCGTTGAACCGCGCCGATGCGACAAATAAAGTGACTCGCTTGTCCACCTCTTCAGGATCAATCACTTCCGAGGCGACAGTAATAGCGTTAGCGTCCAGCAACACCTCCACCTTGTCGCCGGGATTCATGACGGTCCAGGCGGGGATGAAGACCTGCAGGCCATCGTGCGGAAAGTTGTCCTTGGCGGCGGCGATGTTGATGCCCCATTCGCCTGTGTCCAACGGGCCGGTATGGCCAGGGATTTCCAGCGGGAGGAGCGCGCGGGGCGATTCGTCAGAGCTACCGTTTTGGTCGTGGAGATTCATGGCAAGACGTCCTGTCTGAGTGGGCCTTGAAGTAAGTATTGAACGCCTCAGTTCCCCAATTTGCTACTGTCACAAATGACAGGTTTGGTTAAAAAATAGCCAGAATTGACGCCCGTTTATCGTTTTCCCACAGGCATTGCCCAGGTATTCACTACAAAGCAATGCGCGCGATTTTCTCCAGGGCTTGGATGTGCGTCATCTGTCACTGAAATCTGCAGATGTTCTGCACGCAGAGCGGCTCCCAACTCTTTGATTACCCCTGTCAAGGCGATTGAGTTCGTATTTGCATTTTTGCCTCGGCTCCGGGCGCCAATTGATCCGCTGGGTCATAGGTAAACATCTCGCCATTGGGGGCGGCCAGATCCATCCTCACGACGGGCAGGAATCTTTGCGTCTGTGTGAAGTAATCGGTCTGAATGAACTGGGCTTGTGGTCGCGCCGTCTCCGCCTGGTAAAACAGCGACTCAAGTGGCAGTTGTTCGGGGATGCCGTCCGGCCATGGGGCGATCATGATTTCGTTCCAGCCTAGATCGGGAAGGACTCGGGGGCGCACATCGACATGGAGCTGAAACTGACCCGCACCGGGGCCAAATGCGCAGCCTTGCGTGGGAGTGCTCTGATACTTGGCTATCCATGAGTCGACACTGGTTATTCCGAGCGCTTCACACTTGCCGCGATCGGTACAGGTGTCGGCCATCGCACTGGTGGCTGCATCAAACGGATAGGCGCATCGTAGAGTGGGCGAATAAGCGGTGGGCGCCGCTAGCTCCTTGAACGTGAAACCGTACATTCGGTTGAAAACAAGTTTGGTGATGTTGATGTCACTTCGCCCATAAGAGAAGGACACACCATTGTTTTTGTGAGAGTTGGGGCTTGGGTCCCAGGCGTGGAAGGCTGTAGTGGCCTGATTGGATCGAAACAAAACCCCGTTGCAATAGTACGCAGCCTGCTGGTTGGGGCATTCGGTGCGGGTGTCGTTGTAGCGCGCGTTCATCTTCGCGACCACCGTGTAGCCGATGTAGAGCTGATCCTGAAGGTTGAAGCCGAACACTTTGCCGGTCGGGTCGCTCAAGTCCACGCGCAACACCGGCAACCATTGCCCGGTGGCTGTGAAGTAATCGCGCTGATCCATCTGCGCTGCGACCAGCGAGCCGCCTTGATTGACGTCATAGAACAGTCCTTGCACTGGCGTCGTGAGTGGCGTGGTCGGGTCCCAATTGTCGACTTGTACCTGATTGGGCGTGGCTGCCAGTTCATCACCAAGACCCTGATGGGCTTTGAGGCTGGCAGCAAACTGCGGCGGGTCCTGGCTGCTCAACGAACATTGCGCCGCTGGTTGGTTGCCCTGTTGTTCGAAGTGCGTAAGCCAGGTCGGGGCATCGGTCACACCCACACTCAGGCATGAGCTGACATCATTGGCCTGGCGGTAGGTTTTTGCCGGTAACCCACATCCGTAAGCGCTGCGGCTGGCATCGATCGGCTGAGCCAGTGGGTAGGCGCACAGTACTTCCAGCGTCTTGCCATTGCCCACAGCCGTGAAACGGTCATCGAAAATCACGCCATTGGGTTGCGGTAACTGACGAATACTCAAATCGCTGCGCAGGTACGCGAGCCCCTCGGCGCCCAGCGTGGTGGCCTCGGTGCCGTGCTGCCAGAACGTTTGCCCGGCAGCTCTCTGCGCCGCCATCACGATAACGCCGTTGCAATACCAGGCCGGTTTGCTCAAGGCGCACGTCGCAGAGGTATTGGCGTAGCGCGCATTGAGCAACTGCACCGTTTGAGGGCCGCTTAGGGCGCGTGTGGCGGATGTCGATTGCGTCTGATGGGTATTGGCGGTGTCGTCGTGCCGAGTGCCAGCACAGGCCAGTAGCAGTGATGCACTCAGAACCAGCAGCACATGTATGGTCTTCATGACTTTTCATCCTCCTGGATGTCGCCGAGCAGCTCAGGTTTTGGCTTGGGCAGTGGCAGGGTGTGTCTGGCCTCTTCCTGTTGCTCACTCGCAGTTTTGCCCGGAGTACCTGTGGAAAGTTGATCGGCCGGATCGAAAGAGAAAGGCTGCGCATCTGTGAGGACTACTTTGATCACCGGCAGGAACGCGCCGGTGACCGCAAAGTAATCACGCTGGATGAACTGCGCATGCGGGCGCGAATCGACGGAGGTATAGAAAAACGCCTCCAGGGGAAGCTCTTTGGGGATGTCTTGTGGCCACGCAGCAATGATCAATTCATTCCATTTGGCCCGCTCCGCAACGCTAAGGGTCGTGCGCACTTGCACGCTGAGTTCAAACTGCGCAGCGTTCACGGCAAAGGCACAACTGTTTTTGGGGGTGCTGGCATAGCGCGCTTTCCATCCTTCGACGGTCACTATTCCCTCCTGCTCGCAACTGGCGCGGCAACTGTCGGGAATGTTGCTGGTGCCTGCGTTCGCCGGGTAGATGCAACGCAACGTGAGGGGATGGGCGGCGGGTGCAGACGAGGCTTTCGCTATGAAACCATGGGTGGCCGCCAGCTTGCTCGTGCCCACGTCCGATCTGATCACACTGAACGACACGCCATTGCGGCCTATCGAGTTGGCGCTCGGGTTCCAGGCATGGAACGCCGCAGCGGCTTCAGCCGCACGGATCATCACGCCGTTGCAAAAGTAGGCAGGTTTGTCGCCGCAGACCGTTGAGGTATTGGCAAAACGTGTATTCAGATCGGACGCGACCTCATACCCGGTGTAGAGCTGATCCTGAAGATTGAAGCCGAACACCTTGCCTGTATCGTCACGAAGGTCCATGCGCAGCACCGGCAACCACTGGTTGGTGGCGTTGAAATAGTCGCGCTGATCCTGCTGGGCCTGAACCAGCGCACCGGTCTGATTGATGTTATAGAACAATCCTTGTACCGGTGCGGCGAGCGGGGCTGTTGGGTCCCAGTTTCTGACTTGCAGCTGGTTGGTGCTGGTCGCCCATTCGCCGCCCAATTGCTCGTGCGCCTGAAGACTGGCGGCGAACTGTAGCGCGTCCAGGCTGCTCAACGAGCATTGCGCGGCAGGCTGGTTACCCTGTTGCTGAAAGTGTACTAGCCACGTCGCCGCGTCGGTCACGCCAATGGCCTGACATGAACTCACGTCGGCGGACCGTGCGTAAGACTTGGCTGGCAATGCACAGCCATAATCTGCGCGCCCTGGCGCGGGCGGCTGAGCCAACGGATAGGCGCAAACGGCTTCCAGCGACTTGCCATCCGCTATCGCCGTGTAGCGGTCATGGAAGATGACGCCGTGGGGTTGCGGCAACTGACCAATGCTCAGGTCGCGGCGCAGATAGGCAAGGCCTTGCGCGCCGAGACGGGTGGCGTCGGCATCGTGTTGCCAGAACATTTGCCCGGCGGGCCGGACGATCGCTTGCACCAATACGCCACTGCAATGCCACGCCGGTTGGCTGGCGGCGCAGCGGGAGGGCGTATTGAGGTAGCGTTGGTTGAGCAGTTCTGCCGTTTGTGCCGCTTTCGTTTGCTCGGCATTCACAGCCGAGGCGGTCGGTATGACGGACTGAGTGCTGGTACAGGCGAGCAGCAGCCCTGTTGCCAGAATGAGGAAGGGGAGCAGGGTCTTCATGACCATTGGATCTCCTGGTGCGATACACAAGGTCCGTCTGATCTTCTCGATCAAGCGGAGCTTGCAGTGTGACTACCGGGTTTGCTTTAGTTGCTGCCATTGCTTGCAGCGTGCGAGTTGGCCTGCAGTCGAGGAAACGCCCGCCACTTGATACTGTAGAGACTGTTCGGCGCTGCTGGCATTGCCATCGACATCCGAGCCACTGAGGTCATAAATCCCATAGGTTCCCGCGCCTATGAGGTCTGCGGTCCAGAAGGGATAGTCCAGCCAACCCAGGTGCGTACTGACCGGCAGGTTGTCGGAGTACTGCTTCCACAAGGCCTTGAACTGCGCGAGGGTAATCGCCGCGACGCCTGCATCACTGCACACGCTTTGCATGCCGGCCCAGTCAGTGCTGCCTGTCAGGAAGTGAACCATATTGATCCCGGAGATCGTCAACGCGAATGCCTGCGTGGTGCCAGTACTGTCTTCTGACTCTATGTTGCAGGTGCCATTGCGCCGCGCGGTCACCGTCCCGGCAGTATCGACCGTTGCGATGTCTTCGTCGCTGCTGCGGTAGGTGTAAGGTGCGCTACCCCACTTCGCCTCGCGGGTCATCCTGGCGGCGTCTGGAATGATCGTCGGCAGTTGGGATTCGGCGACGATGTAGTTCAAGGCACTCAGGTCCAGCGCTGCGTCCTGCTCGAAGCCGCCGCTGATCTCCAGCTCCAGATCTGCCGATGGCTCTTCTTCGGCAGCCCCGCCTGGGCTGACCGTATAGCGCACGACCACCGTCGCACCCAGAAAGGGGAAGAACTCGGAAGCGGGGACATCTAAAATAATGCCCGCACCAGGCCCATTGGCGGGAACCAAGATCCAGTCGAACAGATTGGCACCGATGTACAGGTTGACCCTGTCTTTCCATTTCAATGTGCCGGGTGGAATCGTGACCGTGATGAACCTGTCGGGGTCCTCACCCGGATCGAGCACGCCGTTTTCTGCGCCTGCAACCTGCGGCGCAGCCCAGTCACCGGGGGCACGTAGTGCCGTGCGTGTTTTGGCCGTGGCCTTGAACTGCTCGACCAAGCGCCGTGCTGTCAGTGCCCGGCCTCTTGAGGCGGCGGTGACGAGGTAGGAGACTTTACCGCGTATCGAGCTTTGCGCGGCGCTGCTGTCCCCTCCGCCAGCTGCGTTCCCCCAGGTCACGACTCTCAAGTCGGAGGTCAGCGCCACGAAGCTTTGGCTGTTGGCGTACACGGCTCGGACATCTGTCAGTTCAGCGACCACGCTGGCGGTATCACCCCCCACGGTAATGTCACCCCACGCAACGACAGTCCCATCGCGACACAACGCCGCAAAAGCTTTGGAATTACCGACGACCTGAACGATGTTATCGAGTGCTGCGATATTCGTAGGAACCTCGCCGCCGTGAGTTTTCGGGCCCCACGCCACCACATGTCCGTTCGCTCGTCGGGCTGCGTAGGCCTGCCAGGTTGCGCTCACTTCTTTGATATCTGTCAAATTGACAATGTCGGGGTCCTCAATCGTTCCTCCATAAGCCGCATCGCCCCAAACCACGACCTGACCGGTCGTTCTGATCAGTGAAAACGCTCGTGCCGTGCTGCTTCCCAGCTCAGCGATATCCGTCAATGCGGCGATATCACCGGGTACCGCCCCACCATTCAATGCGTCACCCCAGGCGACCACTCTTCCACGGGCGCGCATCGCCGCGAACGCCGTGAAGTTTCCAGAGAGTTCGACAATGTCAGAAAGCCCCGTTATGTCCTCGGGTACAACCCCCCCGGCCAGTGAATTTCCCCACGCGACCACTTTGTTCTCGCTTGTGATGGCGGCAAAGGCCGTCCCGGCACCTACCACGCTGGTGATGTTGGTTAGGCCGGCTATGTCCTCGGGCACAGTAGCGCCTGATTTCGCTTCACCCCATGCAACCACTTTTCCAGTGGTCAAGATGCCTGCAAAGGCCACACTGTTGCTCGCTACATCCGTAAAAATACCTGGCGGAACGTTCTTGCCACCCTCAAGCACATTACCCCACACCGCGACATTGCCGTTGAGCCGGCGAGCGGCATATGCGCTGCGGGTGCAGCTGACTTCTACGATATCGTCCAGGGTGATGATGGTGGATGGAATTTTCCCGCCATAATCGGCATTGCCCCAGCCGAAAACATCGCCTGTGTCCCGATGCGCAACCTGTGCGGCGTCTCCGGTGACGGTGGTGTCGTTGCCGTTACCTATGATATTGGCCGGATTGAGGGTCACCAGATCATCGCTGGTTTGCACGCGCAAAGGCAGGTCACAGCGCGTGTCGCGCCAGGCTGTCGCCGTGGTCCAGATTGTATCGCCGTCGTACTGCCAGTTGGCGCTAAGTGGCAACCCGGTGTTGGCATCGAACGCGCTGATCCAGCGTGGCGTAGCGGAGCTTCGGTAATTGCTGCGGTTGAACCGCGCGCCCATGACTTTCAGCTTGCCGGCACTGATGGTGCTCTTGACGTCATAGATGGCCGAAGGTGACGGGCCTTCCGAGGTTTGGTTCGCGCGAGTGATGGTGTAGCTCAGCTCTACGCTGTGGCCGTCATTGGCCTTGACGGTGGCGTACTCAATCTCGATTTGCAGCGCTCCGTCCGTTTCCACGGGTGTGATGGGCGAGACGCTGCCATCGCCGGGTTCGCCTACCCAGTTCAAGGTGACCGAGTCACCGGTTTTAAGATTCGCCTCGGTGCTGATAACCACATGGGCACCACTCAAGGCATTATTGGGGTCCAGCGTGCTGCCTATGGCCTCCTGAATCGTGGGTGCAGGCAGAGTCGGTGTGACCGCATCAGCCACTGTGAAGACGCAGGGGTTCGAGGATTGAATGCGGCCGTCAATGAACGTCACAACGTAGGTCACCGTCACTGTCGCACCGATATTGTTTCGAACGTCGGCCAGTGCAGCCGTGAAGTGCCTGTCTGTACCGATCTCTCTGTCGCTGATATCGTCATGCCAAGTGAGCGCGGTCGTTCCCTTGTCGTCCTGCCAGGTCACGTCCACCGCATCGCCGGCCTTCATACCTATGTCCTTCCAATGCGGCACGATGATAGTCGCCCCGCCAGGGATTTCATCCAGGGTCAGCGTGCCGTCTTCGCTGCCCGGTACGCTGGGGGACGCGAGGTTTTCGGACTCACCCTCACCGACGCTGAAGGCGAGGATGTCTGAGTCACTGCGCCGATTGGTGACCGCTCGGATCACGTAATATGACGCTTCGACGGTACCGCCGTCGTTGTTCGCAACGTACTCATCCCCAATGCTGAAATGTAAAGGTTTGCCCTTGGTCAAAGTGGTGATCTTGATATAGTCCTCAAAAGGTTGGCTGATGCTGCCTTTCCACCGAATGTTTACGACGTCGCCGATGTCCATGCCGGAGTAGGGCTGTACCGTCAGGACTGTGTCGATCTGGCCCGGGTCCATGACGTCGCCGTCTTCTTCGATCCCGGTCACGTCAGGGGCCGGGAGTTCGGCGCGAGGTTCCCCCACATTGAGTGTCGCGGCATGGACGGACTCTCGCTCGACGATAGTGCCGCTCAGGTCCTTGGCGAGTATGTAATACAGCTCGAGGGTGCCACCTTCGATTTGCTGCAGGTGTTTACCGGCAACGGTGATGGGAATTGGCTTTTTGCTGACGGCTTCGTTATTGCTGATGTTGTGCGGGTCTAATTCAGGGTCATAAAAGCCGAGGTTATAATAGGTGCCGATCCATTTGAGTGTGATCTGATCGCCCGCGGCCATGCTATCGTCCCACGGAATTTCAATGTGGGTGGAGGGCAGGTTGGGGTCGAGGGCGCCTTGCTTCTCGTCAAGGGCTATCGGTGCGGCCATGCGCACGGGTTCGCCGATGACATTGATGAACGCGCCTTTGGAACCCACCTCGGTTCCATCAGCGTGAACCAGAACGAACGAGAAAACGGCCTGGGTTTTGGCCAGCCTACGGATGATTGCATTCGGCACTTCTGCGTCGTCATAGATATGCGGCACGTTGGTGACGTTGATAGAGCCCGCTTCCCAAAGCAGCGCATCGCCATCGGTCGTGGTGCCGGTTAGCTTCACGTTTATGACATCACCCTTGACGAATCCCGCCTGTGTGGTTGCCACCACCATTACGGTCAAATCTTCATCGCCCAGTACATCGAGGTCCAGCACGTTGTCAGTGGTGTTATCGATGAGAGGCGGGTCCAGTCTTGCGTTGCCGGTGTCGACCAGAACGCGCTTTTCGGTGCTCCAGTCCTCGGACCGGTTTTGCACCAGGTCGTCGACTATGAAGGTCACGGCGAGCTTCTCCTCCCCGGTGTCACCCGCCTTCAGGATGGTTTGTTCGTCCACCATGATCTCTATGGATTTGCCCACCTCCGGATCTTTCACTTCGTGATAAACGAACTGCCCGCCCCAGGACAACTTGATGGAGTCGAATTCGGCCATGTTCGGGTAGGACTTGATGGTGACGACAACGCCCGCCTTGGCTTCCTCCGCGCCTACACCGTTGGCGATAATCTCCGAGGGCAGGTCGAGTGTAAGTTCCGAATGCCCTGGGTTGCTGCCGTTCTCATCCTGACCGCCTGGGCGTTCGAGCTTGACATAGATATTCGTTTTAGCGGAGAGCTCGGGGTTTTGGTTTAAGCGCGTTACCTGATAGGACACAACTTGTGGGCCATTCACCAGCCTATCGCTGGGAATGAACATCGTCACCCGTTGGCCGACTTCGTTACGGTCGATGGTTTCGGAGGTAACGGAAATGCCATCCAGTAAAATTTCCAGGCTGTCGCCGATATCCATCGGCTCCCATGGCATCACCTGGACCTTCAAGCCATGCTGTGGATAGTTCTCCTGCGCAGCTGCCACATTGACTCCCCATACCTCTACCCCGTCAGGGGCTGGCGGGCTGGGCAGCGGACCGGTGCGCCCGGTGATTTCCGGCTCCGTCAAGGCAAGCGGGTTTGCTTGCTGGACGGAATCGACGCCGGAGTCGGCAGTCAGGTTGCGAGAGGAGGGTTGAATGTGTCCAGGTGCCGGGATATAGAGCGAGCGAGGGGTATTGGCCATGATGTTGACTCCTGTCGGTATAGGCGCAGGCATCATTGGGCGCCATATCGACGCGTTTGAATACTGTCACAAATGACAGGTTTGGCAGCCGTTGGTCGGATGTCGGGAGGATTTTCGGGCATAAAAAAGGCCAGGATCTGGCCTGGCCGTTCAAGGGCAATATCGACGACAAGCGCTGCTTACTTCCAATGATGAATCGGCCACCCAGCCTTCTCAGCGTGCTCACGCAACGTCGCATCCGGGTTCACCGCGTGGGGGAAGTCCACCTTCAGCAGCAACGGCAAATCGTTACGCGAATCGGAATAAAAACTCGCGCCCTCAAGGTTTTCACCTTCCTGATCCAGCCATTGCAGCAGGCGAGTGACCTTGCCTTCGCGATAGGTCAAGACGCCGCTGGTCTTGCCGCTATACACGCCGTGCGCCAGTTCCAGATCGATCGCCAGCACTTCATCGACCCCGATGCGTTCGGCGATGGCTTTGACCAGATGAATGCCCGACGCAGAAATCACCAGGATGCGGTCGCCTGCCGCACGGTGCTGGGCAATGGTCTTGGTGGCGTCGCTGAAAATGATCGGCTCGATGAAGTCCTCGACCCAAGGCCCAACCAGAAAACTCACTTCTTCAGGCGTACGCCCGATCATCGGCTCCAGGCTGAAGGCCATGTAATCCTCCATCGCCAGCTCGCCTTTGTTGTAGGCCTCCATCAGCTCGTGGTCGCGTTTGACGAACGATTCCGGATCGACCCAGCCCAGGCGACCCATCTGCTCGCTCCACAGGCTGGCACAGTCGCCATGAATCAGCGTCTCGTCCAGATCGAAAATTGCTAGTGCCATTACCGCTGTCCTCTTCTGTAAACCGGGGACAGATTCATTTTCGATCAAGCGCTGAAAATAAATCAGTCCTCTGTGCATTCCAGTGGATTTGCCTAATGCCTGTAGGAGCGAACTTGTTCGCGAAGCGGCCTGTATGGCACACCGCGTGAAGCCCTTCGCCAACAAGAGCATATATTCAGGCCACTTCACACAATGCCGACGCTTCGATGTTCAGGGTGACGCGCTGGCCATTGGGGTGCAAGTCGCTTGCCGAGCGGTTGAGCACATCGACCACCAGGTCCACGCCGCGCGCTTCAACGCGGTAGCGAATGACGTTACCCAGCAGGCTGTGACTGCGAATCTCGCCTTCCAGCTCGCCGGTCAGGCTCAGTTGAATGGCTTCCGGCCGAATCGCCACGCGGCTGTTGATCGGGCGTTGTAACAGGCGGCTGGCGTCTTCGGGTTCCAGCAGGTTGTAGTTGCCGATGAAGCCTGCGGCAAACGCGTCGACTGGCGCGGTGTACAAGGTTTCGGCGTCGCCGCTTTGTACGATACGGCCCTGGTTCATCAGGAATATCCGGTCGGACATGGTCAGCGCTTCTTCCTGATCGTGGGTCACGAAGATGGTGGTCAGGCCAAGTTCTTGCTGAATCGCCCGGATCTGTTCACGCAGATGTTTGCGAATCCGTGCGTCCAGCGCCGACAGCGGTTCGTCGAGCAATAGCAGGCGAGGGCGGGTGACCAGGGAGCGAGCCAACGCCACGCGCTGGCATTGCCCGCCCGACATCTGGTGCGGATAGCGCTTGGCGTAGTCGCCCAGTTCTACGAGCTTCAATACCTCGGCCACACGCTGTTGGCTTTCCTCGCTGTTGACCCTCTGCATACGCAGACCAAAGGCGACGTTTTGCTCCACGTTCATGTTGGGGAACAGCGCATAGCTCTGGAACACCATGCCGATGCCGCGCTTTTGCGGGGCCACCGGAACCAGGTCCTTGCCGTCCAGAAAAATCCGCCCGCTGGTGACTGATGTAAGACCTGCGATGCAGCGCAACAAGGTGGATTTACCGCACCCGGACGGGCCGAGCAGGGTCACGAACTCGCCCTTTTTGACCACGCAGTTGATGTCGGTAAAGACCGCGGTACTGGCGTAATTCTTTTGCAGGTTTTCAACACTGACGAAGCTCATATCAGTCTTTGTCCTTGTTCAATCGATTGGCCGCCCAGGTCAGCAGCAACACGAAGAGGAAATAAGAAATCACCAGCGCGCTGTTGAAGTGGCCGCTGCTGTTGCGCATGTTGTTCAGGTACACCTGCAGGGTCTCGTAACGCGTGCCCACCAGCAGGTTGGCAAAGACGAACTCGCCAAACAGGAAAGAAAACGACAACAACAGGGCGATCATCAGGCCCTTGCGCAGATTGGGCAGCACCACCAACAGCGCCGCCTGCAAGGTGCTGGCGCCGAGCAGTTGGGCTGCATCCATCAAGTCAACCAGATTGATCGCCTGCAGGTTGTTGGTGATCGCCCGGTACATGAACGGCAAGGCGACGGTGAAGTAACAACCGATCAAAATCCATGGCGTACCGACCATCGCCATGGGGCCTGAGCCATACAACTGCAACAGGCCCACCGAGGACACCACCGGCGGCACGGCAAAGGGCAGCAGGATCAGGATGTTCATCACGCTGTCGAGTTTCGGGAAGTGGTAATGCACGACGAACAGCAGCGGCAACACCAACACCACCGACAGCATCAACGCGCCGACACAGACCAGCAGCGATTGACCGAAAGCGATCAGAAAGCGCGGGTCACTCCACAATGCCACGTACCACTTGAACGTCAGGCCGCTGGGCAGAATCGTGGCTGACCAACTGGTGGCAATCGAGTAGACGAACGTCCCGAGCAACGGCGCCAGCAGAATCAAGAACAGGATGTACACCACGATGCGGTGGTAGAGCCCGACCGGGCCATGTTCAGCGCGAGACATGGTAGCTCCTCTTCAACAGCCATTGATGGACGATAGTCACCAGGGTCATCAGGCCGACCAGGATCATCGCCAGTGCGCTGGCCATGTTTGGGTCCAGGGATATGTCGCCTGCCACCATCGCTGCGATACGGATTGGCAATACGTTGAAATTGCCGGTGGTCAGCGCGTAGACCGTGGCATAGGCGCCGAGGGCGTTGGCCAGCAGAATGACAAACGTGCCGAGCAGGGCAGGGGTCAGCACTGGCACGCCGATGTGGCGCCAGAAATCCCAGGTGCTGGCGCCGAGCAAGGACGCCGATTCGCGCCAGTCGTCACGCAATGCGTCGAACGCCGGGTAGAGCAGTAGCACGCCAAGCGGGATCTGGAAGTAGGTATAGAGAATGATCAGGCCAGTCTTCGAATACAGGTTGAAGTCATCGATGATTCCGGCTTGCTTGAGGATCAGCGTCAGCGCGCCGTTGAAGCCCAGCAGGATGATGAACGCAAAGGCCAGCGGTACGCCGGAAAAGTTGCTGGTCATGTTGGCAAACGCACTGACGAAGTCGCGCAACCGCGAGGGCACCTTACGCAGCGAATAACTGCCGAGAATCGCGATGACGATGCCGATCAGGCTCGACCAGAAACTGATCTCCAGGCTGTATTGAATGGCCTGGCGGTAGAAGCGCGAGTCGAATGCCTTGATGAAGTTTTCCAGGCCCCAGCCAGCTTCCGAATACAGGCTGTTGACCGCGACCCAGGCCAGCGGCGCAATTTGGAAAATGATGAAAAAGATGGCGAATGGCAACAGGCATAACAACCCCAGCCATTTACCTCGACGTTGTGAGTTCACTTGAGCATCTCCCGGCAGACCGGTTTGTCGTGGGGTACACCGAGCAGTTCGCAAACGGTGCCGCATAAATCGGTTTGTTTGGGCTGCGCGTTGACGTCCAGGCTGAACGCATCGCCAAGCACGAACAGCGGCACTTCACGCTCCTCGGGCAGCAGGCCGTTGTGGGAGCGGTCGTTGTTCATGCCGTGGTCGGCCGTCACCAGCACTTGATAACCGGCGTCGAGCCAGCGTTGCAGGTATTCGGCGAGCAGGATATCGGCGGTGCGCGCGCTGTTGCGGTATTGCGCGCTGTCCAGGCCGTGCTTGTGCCCGGCGTCGTCGATGTTCATGGGGTGTACGAACAGAAAGTTCGGTTCATGGCTTACGCGCAGGTGCTCGGCGTCATCGAACAGGTGGGAGTCGGGGTAGTGATCGACGTAGTAGAAATGACCGTGCTGAATCGGCAGGTCGGGCGCAGCGGTGTGGCGATCGCGCGAGGCAACGAATGGCGAGCGGTTGTACAACTCGCTGACCCAATGGTAGGCCGCAGCGGCGGTGGTCAGGCCCGCATCGGTTGCGTAATGAAACACGCT
This sequence comes from Pseudomonas sp., assembly GCF_036404235.1. Lineage (GTDB taxonomy): Bacteria > Pseudomonadota > Gammaproteobacteria > Pseudomonadales > Pseudomonadaceae > Aquipseudomonas. The sequence continues at coordinate 5,311 of NZ_DASWOT010000100.1, read as the reverse complement.
GCGCTGGTTGGAAAGACGTGACACCTGGTTGTGTACGATGCCGCTGTCGATGGGCGCGACGCCGGTAAGGATGCATTCGTACAGCGGGCGGGACAACGAAGGCAGCTCGCATTCGAGCCGATACAACACGGCACGGCCTGCGCTGCTGTATGCCAGCAAATGCCCCATCGCGTGGCGCGCGACGCTGTAACTCAGGCCATCCAGCAGGATCAGAATGACGTTGTGTTTCATGGCCTGTTCACTCCTGCGTTCAGATACGACTGCTTTTAATCAAAACGGGCGAGTGAGCACGGTTGTGCTGCACTCGCCCTGGTCGGCGTTCGATCCGTCAATCGCCAGCCCTGGATTACTGCATTTCGACGATCACTTGTTCGTTCCACAGCTGTGGCAACGCTTTCGAGGTTTTTTCCCATGCGGCCGGATTTTTGATCGGGGTCACGCCTTTGTATTGCTCGTTGGGCAGCAGTTGTTTCTGCACGTCTTCAGGCAGCTTCAGGTGCTCGGCGCGGATTGGACGGGCGTTACCGCGCGCCAGGTTAGTCTGGCCAGCATCGCTGAAGATGTATTCACGCGCCAGCTTGGCGGCGTTCGGGTGCTTGGCGTATTTGTTGATGATGGTGGTGTAACCGGAGATCACCGAGCCATCGGACGGGATCAGCACAATGTAGTCGTCAGGATTGGCCATCTTGGCCTTGTAGCTCAGGCCGTTGAAGTCCCACACGATACCGACTTCGACTTCACCCTTTTCCATGGTCTGGATGGTTGGGTTGTTGATGCCCAGGCGCTTTTGCTTGGCCAGCTCGGTAAACAGTTGCAGGCCGGGTGCGATATTGGTTTCGTCGCCTTTCATGGCAATCGAGGCAGCCAGCACGCCGTTGGCGGCTTGGGCTGCGGTGCTCACGTCACCGATGGTGACCTTGTATTTGCCGCTTTTCAGGTCAGACCATTTTGTCGGCACATCGGAGCCGTGCAGCAATTTTTTGTTGACGATGAACGCGATGGTGCCGGTGTAGGCCAGCGCCCAATGGCCGTCTTTGTCTTTGGCCCAATCCGGGATTTGATCCCAGGTGGTCGGTTTGTAGGGTTGGGTCACGCCCTTGGCCACGGCAATCGGGCCAAATGCTGCGCCAACGTCACCGATGTCGGCGCTGGCGTTGTCTTTTTCCGCATCGAACTTGGCCACTTCCTGAGCTGAGCTCATGTCTGTGTCCATGTGCTTGAGACCGTACTTGGCGGTGAGGTCCGACCAGGTGCCTTTCCAGTTCGCCCAGTCGTCGGGCATGCCGACGCTGTTGACCGCGCCTTCGGTCGTAGCAGCTGCTTCCAGTGTTTTCAGGTCAGCGTCCGCGGCCATGGCCGATGTGCTCAGCGCAATGGCCGAACCCAGGAGTGATGCCAGCAAAAGGTGTTTCATTCGAAGCTCCTTGTGCACTTCTCGACGAATTCTTAGAAGTGTTCGTTGCGGATGGGTTGGTCTAGGTCAGCAATACCTGAGCCAAGTTAGGCCCGTTGGATGACAATTTCGTGTCTGGACCGACTTTTGCTGGGTTAAGCAAGGTCTGCGGGTATAGCTGTCGTTCAAGCGTAGACCATCCACAAGTAATTGATCTAAAAAGGCTAAATCATTGTGCTGGATCGATTCTGCGACCGGGAGTGGCTGGCTTGTCACTGAACAGTCATCTACGCTCCCTAGGCTTTGCAGCACACAAATGGGCCGTTGCGCTGTAGACCTTGCCCCCAAATAGCGCTGGTCTAGTCCAGATAGGTAACGAAATGCGCGAAGATGTACCCCGAGCCGTGACGACCATTTGCAATGCCCTGCAAGAGCAGATCGAGCATGGACTGCTGCCGCCCGGTAGCAAATTGCCTGCCGAGCGCAAACTTAGCGAAGTGTTCGACACTACGCGTATCACCCTGCGTGAAGCGTTGGTGCAGTTGGAAGCCCAGGGCCTGATTTATCGCGAAGAACGGCGCGGCTGGTTCATCTCGCCGCCGCGACTGGCGTATGACCTGATGCGCCGCAGTCATTTTCACGCCATGGTCCAGGCGCAGGGGCGCGTGCCAGAAACCCGCGTGATCTGCGCGCGTTTGCAGCCGGCCTCGGCGACGATTTGTGAGCTGCTGCAATTACCCGCACTGTCCAGCGTGATCCAGATATGCCGCGCACGGCGCATCGACCGACGCCTGGTGCTGTACGTGGAGCACTACCTGAATCCTGAGTATTTCCCGCAGATTCTTGATTTCGATCTCAATCAATCGCTGACCGAGTTGTACGCCAGCCATTACGGCATCCGCTACGGGCAAGTGCGCTTTGAAATGGTGCCGACAGCGTTACCTGTCGACGCGGCAGCGGCCTTGAAAGTCTCCATTGGCAGCCCTGGCCTGCGAATCGCCCGAGTCAATCATGACCAGCAGGGCCGCCTGATCGATTGCGACCTGGAATATTGGCGCCACGACGCGATTCATGTGAGTGCGGTGGTGGGGGATGTTTGATTCCTGCGAGTGCGGTCTGAAGCCGAAGGTAGGAGCTGGGCTTGTCCCGCGACCGGCGGGGAACCCGTCGTAAAACCTGTACACACGGTGTGATGACACACCGCGCACAACGGGTTTACTGCCGCTGTGTGCTAGATCGCGGGACAAGCCACGCGGCTACAGTCCAAGTCCAAGTCGGGAAAGATCAGCTTGCGCAATCGCTCTTCGCCCCCCGAACCTCATTAAAGCTACCGCCGCTGGTATTCACCTGCACACTCAGCCGTGGTGTTGCCAGGTCCAGGCCTGCTTCGTCGAGATAACGTTTGAGTGACAGATTGAACGCCCGAGACACTTCCCATTGCTTGATCGGTGCGGTCTTGAACCGGGCGCGAAGAATGGCGTTGCCGGATTCGAAACTTTCTACCCCTTGAATCTCCAGTGGCGACCAGATATTGCGGCGTTGTAGCGGGTCGGTACGAATCTTCTGACCCACGTCACGAACCATCTTTAACGCGTCGTCGATGTTCATCGTCGAAGGAATAGCGATTCGAAAGATAGCGTAGCCGAACTCCCGTGAATAGTTCTGAATACTTTTGATTTCGCTGAACGGAATGGTATGCACGATGCCGTCGATATCGCGCAGGCGCACGGTGCGGATGGTCAGCCCTTCGACCGTGCCCAAGTGCCCGCCGACGTCCACGTAATCATCGATGGCCAGCGAGTCCTCGATGATGATGAACAAACCGGTAATCAGGTCTGCGACCAATGACTGAGCACCGAAACCGATGGCCAGACCGATCACGCCAGCACCCGCTAGCAGCGGCGTCACGTTCATCCCCATGTTGGCCAGCGCGACGATCACCGCAACGATGAAAATCGTCACGAACAGCACGTTGCGGATCAGCGGCAACATGGTCTGCGCGCGGGCATTGGCCAAGCCGTTGCGCGAACGGGTCAGGGCGTGGTGGATCACGGTGTCGCTGATGATCCACACCAACCACGCAAACATCAACGTGGCGGCCAGACCGATTAGCCTGAAGCTGATGTCATGCCCTTCGCCGTCGGCAAAGCGGATCAGCGACAAGCCCCAGACCCGCAGCCCCAATTCAATGAACACCACCCACACCAGCAGATGCACCACGGTATAGAAGAAGTTTTTCAGACGCTCGGAATACAGCGCGTGGCGTTTGCGGGCATGGGCGGGTTTCTGCGAATGGCGTCGCACCAGCCCATTGATCACCATGCACAACACCAGCAATACCGTACAAATCAGCGCTTGGCGCAACGCTGTACTGGTGTCGCCGGCCGAGAAAAATGTCGCGAACAGCGAGACGCCCACCAGCGCCAGTGCCGGTAGATACCAGAAACTGCCGAGCACCTCGATAGTGTCGCTCAGTGCACGACGTTTCAGGCGGCGGGCCAAAGGCTGGTTGCGGATCAGGTGGGCAATCGGGCGACGGAAACGAATGATAAACAAGCTGGTCGACAGCGCCGCCATGACATTGGCCAGGGTCGCGGTGGTATGCGCCAGATGCACGCCCAGGCTGGCCACCAGACGCGGATCGCTGAGCGCCTCGCCGAACGCTGCGAAACTGCCAATCCACCACAGTGGGCGAAACGCCTGCTGCCGCAGAATGTACAGTGCCTGATGTCGATGGGGGCCATCGAGTAACGAGAACGCAATCACACAAATGGCCGAGAACAGCGTGCCCACCATCAGTGCATACGCCAGCACCATCGCCAAATCCCGGCCCAGCGAAGGCGGCAGCGAATAACTGAGGTAGACGGTGAACAGCAGCGCGACCAGCCACGGGCCCAGCTTGCGCAGGGCGAACCGCAGCATGTCCCAGGGGCGTGGGTGTTGTGGCAGCTCTTCGGACAGACCGAACCGCAGACGCACCTTATTACCAAGCCAGATCAGGGCAGCTGCCAACAGACCCCAGAGTGCCAACACCACGGCAAATTCGAAGATGATCGGCCACCATTGATTAACGGGCAGCATCAGGGCGATCAGCTCGTCTTGAGCCAGAGCCACTTCGCCTGACCAGCGACCGAGAGGGCTGTCATCACCTGTGAACTGCTTTTCCAACTCGGCAAACGAACCGACGAGCAGCCCCAGTACGCCTTGTTCGGCGGTCGGCTGAGCTTTTTTGGTGGCATCGCGCAGCTTTTTCAAGTCGCTCAGCAACTGGGTACGCTGCTCGTCGTTTTCCAGTGACGCAATGACCTCATCCAGCGATTGACCCAACGGCTCCTGAGCTTGCTGTTGAGGTTTCTGTGCGCTCAAAAGGCTCGGCAAACCCGCCGCTTGGCTTGCGGCATAGGGAAACAGTGCCAACAAGGCAATCAGCAACACGCGGGACAAGACGAGCAAGCGGGCAGGAGCAATCACCGGGCAATCAACCTCAAATCGGCAGGGCCTGAGGTGACTGGCGCCGAATCGGCCAGGCGCTTCAGGCGGGGCTTTTGAGTTTACGAGCGGCGTCTAACCTTGGCGAGCGTCAATTTGCGCACAAGGTTATGTCTGCTGCGGCGCGCGTAGCGTCAGGTGAGCTTTTCGAGAATCTTGAACGCCGCCGTGCCGAGCATCAGCAACACCCCCAGGGTGATCGACGCCACGCCACTACGGTATTCGCGATAGCTGAACCCGACACATAACAACAGCATTCCGATTACAACTGGAATCAGGAGGGCAAGGTATTCGTCCACGACGGCAGTCTCTTGGTGAGAGGCAGATAGTGTAAGTTTAGGTCGGATTTTACGGTATGGGTTTGATACAGGTCAGATGTCGCCCAGACCGACATCTTCGCGGGCAAGCCCTAATGCCATTCTGACCCTG
>NZ_DASWOT010000099.1:0-41647 GCF_036404235.1 Pseudomonas sp. | reverse complement strand
AGAGATCCAGAGCAGATGCCACCCACTCAACGGGGATATTTTGAGTGAAGGTACTCAAGTCAGAGAAGTTGAAAAGGTCGCCGAGGTCGAGCAGGTGCTGTTGAACAGACATAAAAAATCCGATGCCAGATATCTGGTATCGGATTTTCTAGGAACCCTGGCGTGAGCTCAAATGCTTAAGTGAACAGCATTATGTCTTTGCGACGGGTTTTTTTATACACCTGTTTACCCCATGTACCCCGTTGAAATCGTTAGGCTGCTTTCTTTTATTGCGTTCACGGGCGATGATGATGGCACTCCCACCGCCTGCCAGCGAAGAGCCTAATGTCTGCCGCCCTGCCACCGCCAATGCCCGCGTCAAACGCCAACACCTTGGCGGTCACTCTGCAAATAGTTTCTATCGTTTTCTATACCTTTATTGCCTTCCTGTGCATCGGCCTGCCAATTGCCGTGATGCCTGGCTACGTCCATAACCAGCTGGGTTTCAGCGCAGTCGTCGCCGGCCTGACCATTGGCGCGCAATACCTGGCCACCCTACTCAGCCGTCCCGTGGCCGGCAGGATCTCGGACAACATCGGCACCAAGCGCGCCATTGTTTATGGCCTTAGCGGGATTGCCCTGAGCGGCGTACTGACTGTCCTGGCCAGCCTACTGGACAGCTTGGCGACGGTGAGTCTGACCATTTTGATCATCTCCCGGTTGTTTTTGGGCGTATCGCAAGGACTGATCGGCGTGGGCACGATCAGTTGGTGCATCGGCCAGGTAGGTCCGGAGCATATGGCCCGTTCGATCTCCTGGAACGGTATCGCCTCCTATGGCGCCATTGCCATCGGCGCTCCGCTGGGCGTCGTCATGGTGGACAGCCTGGGGTTCATTACCCTTGGTGTTGCGCTGACGATCATGGCCTGCGGCGCATTGTTGCTGATTCGCAACAAACCCTCAGTGCCGGTGATCCGTGGTGAACGAATGCCATTTTGGTCAGTGTTCGGACGTGTAGCGCCTTTTGGCCTGAGTCTGACCCTGACCTCAATCGGTTATGGCACGCTTACGACCTTCATTACCCTGTTCTATATCAGTCGCGGCTGGGACGGTGCGGCATGGTGTCTGACGGTATTTGGCATCTGCTTCATCGTCGCACGGCTGCTTTTTATCAATGCCATCAATCGTTTCGGTGGCTTTCGTTCGGCGATCACGTGCATCGCCATCGAAACCGTTGGGCTGCTGTTGCTGTGGGCCTCGCCGAACACGACATTTACCCTGATCGGTGCAGCCTTGACCGGGTTCGGCTTGTCATTGGTGTATCCGGCCATTGGGGTTGAGGCCATCAAGCAGGTCCCCAACAGCAGCCGCGGCGCAGGCTTGAGTGCTTATGCGGTGTTCTTCGATCTGGCGTTGGCTATCGCGGGGCCGCTGATGGGCGCCATCGCGTTGGGCGTGGGGTATGGAGCGATCTTTTTTTTCGCGGCGTTGTTATCGCTCGCAGGTCTTGCGTTGACGGTGTTGTTGTCTCGCCGCACGCAGATCGATACGTGGGTGTGAGGGCACGGCATGCGCGGAGCCTACTGGCGTAAGCACCATCGGTCGGTCAAGACATTGACGTAACCCGGTATGCGTCCTTGACTGAACATTGATCATACTGAAATGACTCAGTATTGCTGGACGGTCACCGGGTAGGTTTTGGATGTTCTTCGCTCTCCCTGACCCCACGCTCAGGGAGAGCGGACATGGACAACGTCCTCCGCAACAAAGGAATGCGTAGCGCCTGCTGGTTCTCGGCATCCATTATTCTTGCAGTGCCTATCGCTTCGCAGGGCGCCTGCAACCTGGTGTCCACGGTGGGCGGCGATACGCAAATCTGTGACAGCGGCAGCAGCGGTCCGCTGACCAACCCCGGCGGTAATAACGTACTCATCTTCCCTGCGGGCGGTACAGGTTCTATCGTTGGCAGCGTGACCTTTGGGGCCGGCAACGATCGTATCGATATGAATTCCGGCAGTATCGTGGGCGACTTCAATCAGGGCGCCGGGACGGATCAGTTCCGCATCACCCAAGGGACCATCACCGGCGACGTCAATCAAAGTTTTGATCCCGACGATTTCTTCATGAGCGGCGGCACGATGCGTTCGCTGACCCAAGGCGATGGTTTTGACACCTTCCTGATGACCGGCGGCACCATCACCAACGCATTTGAAGACGGTGATTCCGCTCGAATGACGGGAGGCACCATCGGCCGGGTAGACATGAAACTCGACGATAATCTTTTCGACATGTCAGGCGGGACCATCGTCAATAACCTCGTCACAGGTTTTGGCAAGGACACCATCATCGTGTCCGGCGGCCTCATCGGCGGCGCGATCAGTGTCAGCGGTGGCAACGACAGCATCACATTCAGCGGTGGCGAGGTACGCGGTGGAGTCCGCGCCAGTTTTGGCGATGACCTGTTCATCTGGCGCGACAACGGCTTTATGCGTGGCAGCGTATTGATGGGCGACGGCAACGACCGTGCAACAGTGGCTAACCTCACGGAGGCCAATCTCTCTTCGAATCCCCTGCTCGATGGCGGGGCGGGGGTCGATACGCTGACGTTCGATGCGACAAGCACCGCAGTCCCCAGCCGCTACATCAATTGGGAATCGGTAAGCCTGAACAACGCTTCCCACCTGGACCTGGCCGGTAATTTTGTGCTGGGTGACAGCGTCAGCGCAACGGGCGTATTGAATGTCGATGCCAGCAGTGTGGTGAGTTCAAGCGCAGGCTCGATTAGCCCCTTTGCCGCAGGCCAGCTTGCGACGCTGAACAACGCGGGCACGCTGGACATGACCACGGGTAGCAGCAGCGCGGTGGACACATTGACCGTGCGCGGCAACTACGTGGGTAACAATGCCCGGTTACTTCTGCAATCAGTATTGGCAGGCGACCAATCGCCGAGCGACAAATTGGTGGTGACGGGTGGCGCACTCGGTGGCACGACGCAAATCGACGTAACCAATCTCGGCGGAACCGGCGCTTTTACCGCACAAAATGGTATTGAGGTGGTGCAAGCCACGGACGGGGCTGTCAGTGATAACGCGGCGTTTTCCCTGAAGGGCTCGCTGTCGGCAGGCGCCTATCAGTACTACCTGTTCAAGGGCGGTGTGGACGCAGGCTCCGAGAACAACTGGTACCTGCGTTCGGCAGTGGTAGCCCCACCAGCCGCTCCAGCTGCGGTACCTCCCACCGAACCTGTTACGCCTACCGCCCCAACTGCCCCAACTGCCCCAACCGAGCCTACTACGCCTGCGGCTCCCGTTCCGCCGACGGCGCCGGTAATTGTTCCTGCCGCCACGGCGCCAGTGGCGGCCATTGGCACGCCGGTCTTGCCGGTTGCAGTCGTGGGTGCTGCGCCTATCACGTTGTATCGTCAGGAAGTGCCCAATTATTCAGTGGTGCCACCCGCCGTCACCGTACTGACCACCACGGTGCTTGGCACCTTTCATGACCGCCAGGGCGATCAAAGCCTGCTCGACGAGACGGGCGTGGTGCCCGCCGCATGGGGACGGATGTTGAGCAACGACTTCAAACAAAGCTGGTCAGGCACTGTCGATCCCAAACTCGACGCCTCAATCAAGGGCTATCAGATCGGCCACGACCTGTACGCACTTCAAACGGCTGGAGGCAGTAATCAGCGTCTGGGCCTGTTTGTCGCACACAGCCGAATGGACGGGCACGTTGAGGGCTTCGCCGAAGGCTTCGACAATCGCAAGACGGGCAAGATCAAACTCGAAGGCGATTCACTGGGTGCGTACTGGACGCTGATCGGACCTTCCGCCGGGTACGTTGATGCAGTGATCATGGGCACGCGGCTGGACGGTTATAGCCGCTCGGATCGCGGCGTGCGCATCGACACCCAAGGCCATGCGCTGAGTCTGTCGCTGGAAGCGGGCTACCCGATCAAGCTATCTCCCAATTGGGTGCTCGAACCGCAGGCGCAGTTCATCCATCAACGGATTCACCTGGATGCCCAGAACGACGGGATAGCCGAGGTGTCTTTTGATTCCGATGCGTACAACACCGCAAGAGTCGGCGCCCGTCTCAAAGGGCGTTATGTTGTGCAAGGCGTGCCATTCGAGCCCTACGCGCGCGCCAACCTGTGGCGCACATTCAATGGCACCGACACCGTAACGTTCGACCACGTGACGCGGGTTGAAAGCGATCATCAATCGACGACCGCAGACCTTGGGGTTGGGTTTATCGCAAAAGTGGGCAAAGGGGTGAGTCTGTATGCCAGCGCCGATTACAGCAGTAACGTCGATGACAACGACCTCAACGGCATCATCGCCAACCTGGGCGTGCGGGTGAGTTGGTAAGCCGCTCTTATTTCACTCCGTAGGAGCCGGGCTTGTCCCGCGACCGGCGGGGAACCCGGCGTAAAACCTGAGCACGCGGTGTGACAGACACACCGCGCAAACTGGCTTTACTGCCGCTGCGCGCCAGGTCGCGGGACAAGCCGCGCTTCTACACTGCGTGTTGGCCATAAAGCCCCTATAAATGAAGGCTCAGGAACGCATGCCCTGTGAGAGCGAGCGTGCTCGAAGGCTTCTGTGAAACGAGTGCATCAGTCCCCACCACCCACCGGCTTAAGAATCAAAACCGCCAGCGGTGGCAGGTTCAGCGACACCGAGACCGGCTGCCCGTGGCTCTTGATGTCGTCGGTATTCACGCCACCACCGTTGCCCATGTTCGATCCTGCGTACAGGCTTGCGTCGCTGTTGAGCAGTTCAGCCCATTTGCCAGTAAAGGGTACGCCAATCCGATAACCCTGACGCGGCACCGGCGTCAGGTTAGCGACCACCAATACAGGCTCGCCCGCCGCACTCCAGCGCAAATACGCATACACGCTGTTGGCGGCGTCATCACCAATCAACCACTGGAAACCCTGCGGCTGGCAGTCCTGCTCGTGCAGAGCCTTTTGCGAGCGATACAGCCGGTTCAAGTCCCTGACCAACGTGTGTACGCCCTTGTGCTCCGCGTACTGCAGGAAGTGCCAATCAAGTTCGGTGTCGTGGTCCCACTCGCGCCATTGCCCGAATTCGCAGCCCATGAACAACAGCTTCTTGCCCGGATGGGTCCACATGAACGCCAGATAAGCCCGCAGGTTGGCAAACTTCTGCCAGCGATCACCAGGCATCTTGTCGATCAACGAGTGCTTGCCATGAACCACTTCGTCATGGGAGATCGGCAGAATAAACCGCTCGGACCATGCGTATATCAAGCCGAAGCTGAGTTCGCCATGATGATGGGCGCGGTGAATCGGGTCCTGTTCGATGTAATGCAACGTGTCGTGCATCCAACCCATGTTCCATTTGTAGTCAAAACCCAAGCCTCCCTGCTGCACAGGTTGCGTGACGCCCGGCCAGGCCGTGGACTCCTCGGCGATGACCAATGCACCCGGTGCTTCGAGCTTAACGACATCGTTCAGATGACGCAGGAAATCGATGGCTTCCAGATTTTCGCGGCCACCGTAACGGTTCGGCACCCATTCGCCGGCTTTACGTGAATAGTCGCGATACAACATGGATGCCACGGCGTCCACGCGCAGGCCGTCAACGTGGAAATGCTTCAGCCAATGCAGCCCCGAGGCAATCATGAAGCCATGCACTTCAGTGCGGCCCAGGTTGTAAATCAGGGTGTCCCAATCCTGGTGAAAACCTTCTTGCGGGTTGCCGTATTCGTACAACGCGGTGCCGTCAAATTGCGCCAGACCGTGGGCGTCGGTCGGGAAGTGCGCCGGCACCCAATCGAGGATCACGCCGATGTCATTCTGGTGACAGGCATTGATAAATTCAGCGAAGTCGTGCGGTGAGCCGTAGCGTGCCGATGGCGCAAACTGTGACAGCAATTGGTAGCCCCACGAGCCGCCAAACGGGTGCTCCATGATCGGCATCAGCTCGATGTGGGTGAAGCCCAGGTCCTTGATATACGGAATGAGTTTGCCGGCCAATTCATGCCAGTTGTAAGGCCGATCAGGCTCGTCTTCACCGCCGTGATGCCACTGCCAGGAGCCCGCGTGAAGTTCGTAGATCGACAGCGGCGCTTTGATATCGTGTTTTTCGCCACGCGACTGCATCCAGTCGTTGTCTTGCCAGTCGAACTGTAACGGCGATGCCACGCGGGACGCAGTGTCCGGTGGCAGGGTTGTCGCCAGCGCCATGGGGTCGGCCTTGAGCGGCAAGATGCCATGCTGACCGAGGATTTCGTATTTGTATGCCTCGCCTGGCGTCAGACGCGGGATGAAAATCTCCCAGACGCCGGAGGGATTACGCTGGCGCATCGGGTGTCGCCGGCCATCCCAACTGTTGAAGTCACCCACCACGGAAACCCGACGCGCATTAGGCGCCCAGACCGAAAAACGTACACCGTCCACGCCTTCGACGTTGACCACTTGCGCCCCCAAGGCGCTGCTCAGGTCGCGGTGGTTCCCCTCGGCAAACAGATACAAATCCATTTCGCCCAACAGCAGGCCGAAGCTGTAAGGATCTTCAGTGATCTGCTCGCCGGTGGCCCAATTGATTTTCAATAGATAGGGTTGACGCGTTGGAAAACGCCCGGCAAAAAAACCGGGCTTGTCGCTCATGCTCAACTCGCCGAGGTCTTCGTGGTTGTCACGCGACAGCACCCGGACGCTCAGCGCGTTGGGCAGGTAAGCACGGATGATTTGTCCGTTCTCGCCATCATCGTGCGGGCCGAGCATGGAGAACGGGTCGCTGTGTTCGGCGCGGATCAACGCGTCCATGTCGACAGCGCTGGGCAACAACGCGTCCATGTCGACAGCGCTGGGCAACAACGCGGGGTTGCCTTTGCCCAATTGGTCAGACGCACTCATTTTCACTCTCCATCAGACAATGTCAGTAACCCACGCAAGCCTTGCAACGGCACGGACAACCAGGTCGGGCGGTTTTCAGCTTCATAGGCCACTTCATAAGCAGTTTTTTCCAAGGTGAATAACGCCAACGCAGCGCCCTCCCCCTTGGCATCTTTCCAGTCATGGGCCATGTCCACCGTGGCTTTGCGATAGCCGTCGATGAACGCGTCACGCGCCTGGCTTAAATAGGTTTGGGCAACACGCCGCCGAGCTGCGCTGGCCTCTGGTGAGTTGTCCGCGCTCTGGGCGTTGCGTACCGCCATTGCCGCAGCGTAGTCGAAAGAACGCAGTACGCCGCTGACGTCTTTGAACGGGCTGAATTTCCCACGACGCTCCTCCAGCGCACGCGCCGGTTCACCCTCGAAATCGATCAGGTACGCATCGCCTTTCACTACCAGCACTTGCCCCAGGTGCAGGTCGCCGTGGACACGCATGCGCAAGCCCCCGACCGATTGCTTCGCAAGGGTTTGCACATGCGCCAGTAGCTGTTTGCGCTTGTTCAGCAACTCACCCACCAGTTGCTGATCTTTGGGCTCCAACGTTGCTCGATGTTGCTCCAGTAAGTGCAAGGCGCGGTCCAATTGCGCGCTGACGCTCTTGGCCAATGCCTGGCTGTCCTTGATGCTGGTGTTCTCGGTCTTGAAGTCGGGGTTGTCGGTGGGCGCACTGAGCACCCCGTGCATTTCGCCCAGGCGTTGCCCCAAAAGGGCTGCGAACGCTTTGAGTTCCAGCAATGCATTGACGTGCTGTTCAATCTCGGAGCGGCCATGGGTCATCTCGTCGCGCACCGCGCGTTCAAGATTGTTTTGTGTCCATTCCCAGGCATCACCCTGATTGCTCAAATAACCTTGGGCAATCATCAGCAGATTGCTCTGACCTTTTGGGTCGAGCCGTACCACCGCACCGAGCAAAGGCGAGATGTGTCTATAACCAGCTTTGGTCAGATAGGCGCCCATTTCCAGTTCAGGATGAATGCCGGATGCAACCCGGCGGATCATTTTCAGCACCAACGATCCACCGACCACCACCGAACTGTTGGACTGTTCGGCAGACAGGTAACGCACTTCGGATTCGCTGTTGAGCCCTAGCGGCGCGAGTTGCGTGGTCTGCTCGAAGCGCAATTCACCGTCGCTGCAAGGCAGCACCGTTTCGTCATGCATCCCCTGAATCACCGCCCGGATGAATGTCTCCAGCGTAAATGCATCGGTGATAAACCCAACCTGGCGGCCCCGGCGTACGCGGGCCAGCGCCAATTGCTGTGGCAGCGCGGTGCTGATGTCATCCTCTGCCAGCAACCCGAAAGGCAACTGATAACGAACCGTCTCCCCCCCCGAGGTGACCTCGATTTCGCTGAGCAGCACAGGCCGCACTGCGTCGCCAAAACGAACGGCATACGCGATATGAACCTGATCGATGGCCGACCCCTTGCCAGCGAACCAGCGGCGCTTGGGCAGATAAACCGCCAACGACGCTCGCTCCATGGTATTGCGCAGCGGCTGGTCGAGCAGTTCTTCCAGGCGTTTCTTGAGCACCAGCGTCGGGAAGTCCGGCAGACTTTGCGCAGGTTCCACGTGCCAACTGGGCATCTGATTCTCGGTGGCCAGCAAGAACCAATAGAAGCCGTATGGCGCCAGCGTCAACAGGTAGGTCAACTGGCCAATCGGCGGAAACGCGCTGCCGCCGAGCATCTCGACCGGCACAGTACCCACGTAGAGCGACAGGTCCAGCTCAGCGGCTTGAGAAGCTCTCGACACGTTGGCTACGCACAGGATGATTTCAGTCTTGCCGTCTGGCCCGGTGTATTCGCGGGTATACGCCAGGATGCGGCGGTTGCTCGGCGAGAGCATTTTCAGTGTGCCCCGGCCGAACGCCTTCTGCTGTTTACGCACAGCCAGCATGCGCCGCGTCCAATTGAGCAATGAATGCGGGTCACGGTCCTGGGTTTCAACGTTGATCGACTGAAAACCATACAGCGGGTCCATGATCGGCGGCAGCACCAGGCTCGCCGGGTCCGCGCGCGAGAACCCGCCGTTGCGGTCTATCGACCACTGCATGGGCGTGCGCACGCCGTCACGGTCGCCCAGGTAAATGTTGTCGCCCATGCCGATTTCGTCGCCGTAATACAGGGTTGGTGTGCCCGGCATAGACAGCAACATGCTGTTGAGCAGCTCGACTCGACGACGATCGCGCTCAAGTAGCGGCGCGAGGCGGCGGCGGATGCCGAGGTTGATCCTGGCCCGGCGGTCGGCGGCATAGTAGTTCCACAGATAGTCACGCTCACGGTCGGTGACCATTTCAAGGGTCAGCTCATCGTGGTTGCGCAGGAAAATCGCCCATTGGCAGTTTTCCGGAATTTCCGGTGTCTGGCGCAGAATGTCAGTGATCGGAAACCGGTCTTCCTGTGCCACTGCCATGTACATGCGCGGCATCAGCGGGAAGTGGAACGCCATGTGGCATTCGTCGCCGTCTTTGCCTTTCTTGTCGCCAAAGTACAGCTGAGTGTCTTCCGGCCATTGGTTAGCCTCCGCCAACAACATGCGGTCGGGATAATTGGCGTCGATTTCAGCACGAATCTGTTTAAGAACAGCGTGAGTTTCTGGCAGGTTTTCGTTATTGGTGCCGTCCCGTTCGATGAGGTACGGGATTGCATCCAGTCGCAAGCCGTCAATGCCCATGTCCAGCCAGTAGCGCATGACATCGAGCACCGCTTTCATGACCTGGGGGTTGTCGAAGTTCAGGTCCGGTTGGTGAGAATAGAAGCGGTGCCAGAAGTACTGCCCCGCGACCGGGTCCCAGGTCCAGTTGGATTTTTCGGTGTCGAGAAAAATGATCCGCGTGCCATCGTACTTCTGGTCACTGTCGGACCAGACATAGAAATCCCGTGCCCTGGAGCCCTTCTTGGCCGCGCGAGCCTTCTGAAACCACGGGTGTTGATCGGAGGTGTGATTGATCACCAGTTCGGTGATCACCCGCAGCCCGCGCTTGTGCGCCTCGGCGATGAACTTCCTGGCATCGGCCAGGGTGCCGTAGTCGCTGTGTACACCGTGGTAATCGGCGATGTCATAGCCGTCATCGCGACGCGGCGATGGGTAGAATGGCAGCAGCCAAATGGTGTTGACGCCAAGCTTGGCGATGTAATCAAGTTTGGCAATCAGCCCTGGAAAATCCCCGATCCCGTCGTTGTTAGAATCGAAATAGGATTTGACGTGTACCTGGTAAATCACCGCGTCCTTGTACCAAAGCGGATCGTTGATGAAGGCGGCACTGCGAGGCTTTTTCGCCATTGTGACATCCCTTTTAATTATTGATTTGCGGCCTGGAAGCGCCAGATCCCAAAGGGCTGATAGGACGGGTCGATGCGCATGAACTGCGTTTTGCCGTACCAGTTCCAGATATGCCCGGTCATCAAATCCTCGCCTTGGGTGACCGCATCATCAGGCAGCCCGAGTTCCCACAACGGAAGTTCAAAATGTGCCTCTTGCGCGTTGAAAGGGTCGAGACTAACGGCCACCAGTACGAAGTTACTGCCATCGACGCTGCGCTTACCGAAATACAGAATGTTGTCGTTCCAGGCGTTATACAGCTTCAAACCAAGATGCGTCTGCAACGCCGGGTTTTGCCGGCGAATGCGATTGAGCTGGGCGATCTCGGCGATAATGTTGCCCGGCGCAGTAAAGTCCCTGGGGCGAATTTCATATTTCTCGGAGTCCAGGTATTCCTCTTTGCCTGGCACCTGTGCCGATTCACACAACTCAAAACCTGAATACATGCCCCACAAGCCGGAACCCATGGTCGCCAACGCCGCACGAATCAAAAAGCCAGGGCGGCCCGAGGTGTGTAGAAAGGGTGGGTTGATGTCCGGCGTATTGACGAAGAAATTCGGACGATAGCAATCGCGCCAAGGCACCTCGTTGAGCTGCGTCAAGTATTCGGCCAGTTCGGCCTTGGTGTTGCGCCAGGTGAAATAGGTGTAACTCTGCGAGTAGCCGACCTTGCCCAAGCGCGCCATCATCGCCGGTTTGGTAAAGGCCTCGGCCAGAAACATCACATCCGGGTGTTGGCTGCGAATGTCGGCGATCATCCATTGCCAGAAAGGCAGCGGCTTGGTGTGCGGGTTATCGACACGGAAAACCTTCACGCCCTCCTCGACCCAGCCCAATACCACATCGCGCAACTCCAGCCATAGGCTCGGAATGGCATCCGGCGCATAAAAGTCGACGTTGACGATGTCCTGGTATTTTTTTGGTGGATTTTCCGCGTAACGGATCGTGCCATCCGGCCGCCACGAAAACCAACCCGGATGCTCTTTGAGCCACGGATGATCCTGGGAACATTGAATGGCAAAATCCAAAGCGATTTCCAGGCCGTGCTCGGCAGCAGCGGCGACCAGATTGCGGAAATCCTCACGCGTGCCGAGCTGCGGATGAATCGCCTCATGGCCACCCTCGGCACCGCCAATTGCGTAGGGGCTGCCAGGGTCATCAGCCCCCGCCTCAAGGGCATTGTTAGGCCCCTTGCGATGAGCGCGGCCAATCGGATGAATCGGAGGGAAATACAACACGTCGAAGCCCATGTCGCGGATCATCGGCAAACGGCCATGCACATCGTTAAAGGTGCCATGACGTGTCTTGTCGTCAGTGATCGAGCGCGGGAACAGCTCATACCAACTGGCGAATTGCGCCAGCTCACGCTCGACGTCCAGCGGGAACTCAATGCTGCGGCTCAAATAGGCATGATTATCCGCCTGAGCCATCGCTGCTGCCGTTTCGCTGTGCAGCAGCAAAGCGACTTGAGCTTCCTCCTCGGAGTTTTCCAGAAACTGTTTCAGCACGGCCTCGATCTGCCCGCGCACTTGATCGTGACTGCGCCCGATGGCCTGCACCAGATGCAAGCGCCCTTCTTCCAGCTCCAGGCTGATCGAGACCCCCGCCGAGTACTTTTTCTCCAGCTCGTATCGATAGCTGGCGAATTGATCGATCCAGGCTTCCAGGCGGAATACGTAACGCGTCACGCGGGTCGGGGTGAACTCACCGACCCAACTGTCGTTGACCCGTTCGCGCAAGGGCGTGGTGTGCCAACCTTCTTCATCAATTGCGCGCCAGCAGACACGCACGGCCATTTTGTCGTGACCATCGGCGTAGACCTTACTGGTCACGGAAACCGGCTGGCCAATAATGGCTTTGGCCGCAAACTGACCGCCGTCGATGACCGGCGTGGTGTCTTCAATGACAATCCTCGGTAGCTGCAACGCTTGGGTCAGCGGCAGCGGTCGAGTTGGATGGGGGCTATCGGTGGCCAGAGAATCCGGACCGTACGGCTGATCAGCAGTCACATTCATCGAGCATCACTCCTCACGCCCTCAGGGACGCTCTTTGTGCGAGTCCATTTAAAATGTCCGTTAAACACATCATTGGGCGCGTGCCAGGTCGACCACACCCCGACATCGCCGCCGCATAGGTTCCGAACGGTTCGGACCTAAAAAAGTTCAACCCAATCGGTCCCGTGGCTATCGTCGCTATCGGCAACATAATCAGGTCAGGATGGCACGTTGACAGCCGTATTGTCTGGCGTCGTGTGTCCGCGTCTCAAACGCGCCCCGCAGGCGCCTAAAACTGATTAATCCAGAGCTTAATAGGGAGTTCGAAGCTGTGCTCGCCGCTCGCTGATAAGCGTGGGGTCAACCTATGTAAATAAAGCCAACCGTTAACTGCGCAACGGCTCACTAAAGTGCCCCCCGCCCAAAAAAACGTCCGGAATTATGGGCTGCTATTGGAGTCAGAGTCGTTGTACTGATTCAGGAGGGTGACGAAATGAACATTCCCATTCCCGCAGAAACGCCCGATCCCAATATCGATGACCCACAACTGCCTGTGCCAAAACCTCAGGAACTGCCGCCTGACACTGTGCCGCCAGTGATTGAGCCGCCAGTAGGCGACCCTCCATCGAAGGAGCCGCCCGCGATTCTTGGGGATGCATTTGCTGAAAATGATTTTATGTAGCTCTCGTGTTTGCCGTGCGACAGCGCGGGGTCTGGACGACAAAGCGGTTGCGGTAGGGGAACGAGGCTTGCCCGGATCTTCTGGGCCAGCCCTGCACTTGTTCCGCCACACGATCACGGCTGATGCGATCCGCCGTCTCGCTCCGACGGCGGATCAAAGCGATTAACGATCATCGGCATCAGGCTGAAAATACCCAACGCCAGAATCGTACTCAGTACCGCCGTTGCTTCCCGGCCCATGCCTGCGGCGATGCCTATAGCTGCCGTCATCCACAGCCCTGCTGCGGTGGTCAGGCCCTTGACCTTCGATACATTGATTTCATTACCCTTGAGAATCGTGCCGGCGCCAAGAAAGCCGATGCCGGCCACGATACCTTGCACCACGCGACTGAGGGCTGCGTCATCGGCGCCAGCCATGCGCGGCACCAAGACGAATAACGCCGCCCCCATCGCTACCAGCATGTGCGTTCGCACTCCGGCAGCCTTGCCCTTGTGTTCGCGCTCGAAGCCAAGAATCCCACCGAGAATCGCCACAATGAGCAGCCGCACGGTGACGCGCGTCAGCTGTGAGGGGTCAGCAATGTCGGAAAACTCTGCGTGAAGTGTGTCGACAACTTCCTGCCACCAACTGTTCATGTCTTTCCCTTTTTGCACAGGCGTAAGGGATGGACAGCAGCCTAGGGTCAGAGTGCAGAGGGGCAATTGCTGGCTACGGCTACCTGCGGTCAGACAATGAAGAACATTGCCGACCAAGCGCAGTCATAAACCGTATAGCCCGCAAGGAGAACGACCATGCCACTGGAATTCGACAGCACTCACCAATACTGCAGCGCCGTTATCGACGATATTGAATGCCGCAGCGCGGTGACCGATGTGGAAATCACTACCAACGACACAACGCACATGTCCGAGGCCAACATCGGCGGACACAAGGTGCCCATTACCGAAGCCGAAGCGGATGCCCTGACCGTGTATAAAGCCAAGGACCTGCGCCACCACACGATTGGCGTCGAACCGGGAGAAGATTCCCCGGTGATTTGATCACATCGGCTTTTGCCAAGCCCTGCGGGTAGAACGCAAAGAACATGTTCATCTGATCTGCTTTTTATAGAGCCATGTGACGCTGTTCCGAATACAGTTTTACGCTCATAGTCTGCGCTGACGGCTCCCCTCTACCCGCACGCCAGCGAGACACCATGAAGCGTTATGAAAAGTTTGCCGAAGACATCGCCGAACTGATCCGCAGCGGCGTGCTCGCTGCCGGGCAGCGCGTACCCTCGGTACGTTATGCCAGTCAAACCCACGGCATCAGCCCTTCTACCGTTTTCCAGGCGTATTACTTGTTGGAACGACGGGGCCTGATCCGAGCCAGGCCACGGTCCGGTTATTTTGTAAATGACAACTTCGTCGGGCCAAGCTTGTCAGCGCCTGAGTTGGAAGCTGTTCCCGCGGCAGAACAGGTTCGTGAAACCACCGAAGTGGATGTCAGCGAGTTGGTGTTCTCGGTCCTGGACTCCATCAAGGATCCTCATACTGTTCCGTTTGGCTCGGCGTTCCCCAGCCCTGCGTTATTTCCACTGCAACGGCTGGCACGCTCTCTGTCCAGCGCAACCCGTGACATGGACCCACGGGTCACCGTGACTGATCTGTCGCCGGGCAATCCCGTGCTGCGTCGGCAAATAGCGTTGCGCTATATGGTGGGAGGCCTGATGCTGCCAATGGAAGAGTTGCTGATCACCAATGGCGCGCTGGAAGCCTTGAATCTTTGCCTGCAGGCCGTCACTCAGCCCGCAGACCTGGTGGCGATAGAATCCCCCGCATTTTACGCCTGTTTGCAGGTGCTGGAGCGGCTGAAACTCAAGGCCGTGGAGATCCCCGTCCATCCGCAAAATGGCATCGACCTGGACGTGCTTGAACTCGCGCTGGAACGTCACCCGATCAAAGCCTGCTGGAGCATGACCAGCTTTCAAAACCCCACCGGCGCTCAGGTGCCCGAAGAGCGCAAGCGTGCGTTGGTCGAGTTGCTGCGCACGCATCAAGTGCCACTGATTGAGGACGATGTCTATGGCGAACTGTATTACGGCCAGCACGCGCCCAAGCCTGCCAAGGCCTTCGACACTGAAGGATTAGTGATGCATTGCGGTTCGTTCGCCAAGAGCCTGGCCCCCGGATATCGAATCGGTTGGGTGGCGGCGGGTCGGTTTGCGCAGAAAGTCGAACGCCTCAAACTGATGACGTCGCTGTGTGCTTCGATGCCCGCCCAGGCGGCGATTGCCGATTATCTGCAACACGGCGGCTATGATCGGCATCTGCGTAAATTGCGCAATACGCTCGAAGATCAATTGCGGGCGATGCTCGGTGCGGTAACGCGTTACTTCCCCGCCCAGACCCGCGTCAGTCCGCCTTCGGGGGGATATTTCCTGTGGTTGGAACTGCCCGAGCAAGTGGATGCTCTGAAGGTGTTTCATGCGGCGCTGGCTCAGGGCATCAGCATCGCACCGGGCCCGATATTTTCACCGACACGGCGATTTCGCAATTGCATCCGCCTGAACTACGGCACCCCGTGGACTGACACCTCGGAAACAGCCATGCAGACCCTGGGCAAAATTATTCGGTCGTTGATGGGTCATTGAGCCTGACACCCCGTTGGAGCGAGGCTTGCCCGCGAAAAGGCCAGCACATTCAGTAGATTTCCGAATGTGAGCGGCCACCTTCGCGGGCAAGCCTCGCCAACAGGGAAGATGTTGCTGTTGTAGCTCAGCGTCAACGTCCACCGCCCAAATCAATAAACGTCCCGGTCGAATACGATGCTTTGTCCGACAGCAACCATAGAATGGCCTCGGCCACTTCGTCCGCCAGGCCACCACGGCCCATGGGAATAGTGGGCTCAAGTTTGCTGACCCGGTGTGGGTCGCCGCTCAGGGCGTGAAACTCAGTGAAAATATAACCGGGGCGCACCGCGTTGACGCGTACGCCCTCGCCCGCCACTTCCTTTGCCAGGCCGATGGTAAAGGTGTCCAACGCGCCCTTGGACGCTGCGTAATCCACGTACTCGCCAGGCGAGCCCAGTCGCGCCGCCACCGATGACACATTGACGATGCTGCCGCCGTGCCCACCATGACGGGGCAACATTCGCAGCAGCGCATGTTTACTGCACAGCATCGGCCCGACTACGTTACTCATCATCATTTTGAGCAGGCGAAATTCCGACATCGACTCAACGCGCGATGCATGAGCCACGGTTCCAGCATTGTTGACCAGGGCGGTCAGCCGACCCAACTCAGTATCGATACGACCAAACAGGTGAATGATTTCGTCTTCGTTGCTGACATCGGCCTGTACAGCGATGGCGTGGCCGCCTGCTTCGCGAATCTGCCCGCACACCTGCTCCGCCGCCGCGTGGTTTGTTAAATAATTGATGCAAACGCGATAACCCTGCGCTGCCGCCAACAAGGCCGTGGCGGCGCCTATGCCACGCGACCCGCCAGTGATGAGTAGATTTTTGTCCATGGAGTGCTTTTCCGAATCGATGCCCAATGCTTTAGGGGTACACAGCGACAAATGTCAGACGGTGGTTTGGACCGGACACCGTTACGCTGCACTAATATCCGCTATGAAGCGCTTGGCTGGCAATGGATGCCCCAGGGTCTGTTGCCATTTCGTTGTGAGCGACAACGAAATGGCAACAGCATCGGCTGAGTTTTGCTCTATCGTTCGGTCAGCGTGGGGTCTGGATCATTCAGGCCACTTTGCGCGTTCCACCCCCCGCCTAACGCCGCAATCAGCTGGACACTGGCAATCAGGCGGCTTTGCAGCAGGGTCAGCACACTTCGCTCGTTGCTCAACGCCGTGGTTTGCACGTTGACCACATCCAGATAACCAATTAACCCGGCCTTGTACTGATTGCTGGTCAGACGCAGCGACTCGCGGGCGGCCGCCAACGCTTCGGCGCGCACCCCTGCCTCCTGCTCGTAGACCTTGAGCTGGACCATGTAGTCCTCAACTTCGCGAAAGCCGTCGAGTACGGTCTGGCGATACTGAGCCACGGTTTGATCGTAGACGGCCTCGGTGCGGTCGACTTCTGCCCCGCGCTGTCCGCCGTCGAACAGGGTCATTGCCAACTGCGGCCCCACTGACCAAAAACGGTTCGGCAGGCTGATCCAGTTAGTGAACGTGCTGCTGCTGTAACCGCCGTTCATGCTCAGGGTGAAATCCGGGTAATAGGCCGCTTTCGCGACGCCGATGTTGGCATTGGCCGCCATCACCGAACGCTCGGCAGCGGCGATGTCCGGGCGGCGCTCCAGCAATTGCGACGGCAGTTGCACCGGAATCGGCGGCAGGATCGGAATATCTTTGCTTGTCTGCAAGCTGAAATCGGCAGGTGCCTGCCCCATCAACACAGCGATTGCGTTTTCGAATTGTGCGCGTTGCCAAGCCAGATCAATCAGATCTGCCTGCGTACTCTTAAGCTGGGTTTGTGCCTGCGCTACTGCATCGCGTCCAGAGACCCCTGCGCGATACTGATTTTGCGTCAGGTCCAGCGAGCGCTGATAGGCCACAACCGTTGCTTCGAGCAGGCGTTTTTGCTCGTCAATCACCCGCAATTGCAGGTAGTTCTGCACCAGTTCCGATTGCAGGCTCAGTCGCATCGACGCCAGATCGGCAAGGCTGGCCTGTGCGCTGGCCGTATCAGCCTCCAGACCACGGCGCAACTTGCCCCAAATATCGGCCTCCCAACTGACGCCCAACTGAGCCGAATAGGTATCACGAATCCCGCTACTTGAACTGCTCAAGCTCGAACTGCTGCTGCCGGTGCCCTGGCTGGATCGGTTTTTGCTCGTAGTCAGGTCCAGCGTCGGGAAAAACGCGCCACGCGCGCTGCGCACCAACGCCTGTGCCTGGCGGTACTGCGCTTCGTACTGGGCGACGGTTTGGTTCGAGCTGTTGAGCTTGACCACCAGCGCGTTTAGCTGCGGGTCATCGTAGATTTCCCACCACGCACCCCGGGTAATGGCATCGCTGGGATTGGCCTGAGTCCAGCCCTGAGCTTGTTTGAACTGCGCAGGCGCATCCATTTTTGGCGTGTGATAGTCCGGACCGACAGCACAGCCGCCCATTAGTAGAGCGCATATGCCGATGCCCAAGCGTCGTTTGAGGGGGAGCCGCTGTTCCAGGGAATAATGCAAGCGATCGGTCATAGCGGAGTTTCCAGGGCAGCATCGGTCCGCACGCCACGCCATGTGTTGACGCGACGACGCAGACGGTCGAGATAAAGGTAAACGACAGGCGTGGTGTACAGCGTAAGCATCTGGCTGAGAATCAGCCCACCGATGATGGTCAATCCCAGGGGGCGACGCATCTCCGCACCTTCTGCACTGCTCAGCAACAACGGGACAGCGCCCAGAATGGCCGCCAGAGTGGTCATCAAAATCGGTCGCAAACGCTGCAAACAGGCGTGACGGATCGAGTCCAGGGGAGTCATGCCCCCTTCACGCTCAAGTTGCAGGGCCAGATCGATCATCAGGATGGCATTCTTCTTCACCACGCCGATCAGCAGGAAAATCCCAAGCAGCGAGATCAGGCTGAACTGCCCGCCCGTCAGGTAGATGCTGAGCAACGCACCGACGCCCGCCGACGGCAGGGTCGAGAGAATGGTCAGCGGGTGGACGTAGCTTTCATACAGAATCCCCAGCACCAGATACACCGCCACCAGCGCACCTAGAATCATCCACGGCTGGCTCTTTTGCGTGGCAGCGAAGGCATCGGCGGTACCCGCCATTTTGGCGATGATTTCTTCCGGCAAGCCCACCGCCGCAATCGCCCGCTCAATGGCGACCGTGGCCTGATCCAGCGACACGCCTTCAGCCAGGTCGAACGATAGGTTGTCGGAGGCGAACTGGCCGTCATGCGCCACACGGTCAGCTTCCAGGCTGCGCTCGTAATGGGCAAAGGTCGACAGCGGTACCCGCGCACCGTCGGCGGTGATCACCTGCACCTGCTCCAGCGTAACCGGGTCCTGGGCATATTTGGGATTGACCTCCATCACCACCTGATACTGGTTCAGTGGATCGTAGATGGTTGAAACCTGACGCTGGCTGTACGCGTTATTGAGCATGGTGGTGACCATGTTCATGTCGATGCCCAGACGCTTGGCGGCGTCGCGGTCGACCTTCAGGGTCACTTGTTGGGTACCGCCGCCGTCATTGGCATCGATGGCGGTCAACTCCTTGAGCGATTTAAGGGCTGCGACCACTTTCGGGTACCACAAGCGCAGGCTATCCAGATCGCCGCTTTGCAGGATGTACTGATACTGCGAGGTGGTCTGCTCGCGACCGCCGCCCAGTTGCAAGTCCTGGTCGGGGGCCAGAAAAAGCCGCCCGCCCGGCACCTTCGGCATTTCCTTGCGCAGGCGCTCCACCACGGCCTCGGCGCCGATGCCGCGCTCCTTGATCGGCTTGAGGCGCACGATGATGAATGCGTTGCCCGTTCCGCCGTTGCCCCCGATAAAACCTGCAACGCTTTCCACTGCGGGGTCTTTGAGGATCGCTGTGCGGTAGATGTCCATCTTCGGCTGCATGATCGAAAACGACAGACCGTCGTCGCCACGCACAAAGCCCATCAGTTGACCTGTGTCCTGTTGCGGCAGAAAAGTCTTGGGCACCACGATATACAGCGCGATGTTGACACCGACGGTAACCAGCAGCGTCAGCAGGGTCAGGCGTCGATGCCGCAGCACCCAGCCCAGGCTGCGGTCATAACCTGCGACCATGCGGTCGTTGATGCGCTGGCTCCAGCGCTGCAAACGGTTTTCCTGCCCCGGCACGTGCGGCTTGAGCCAGCGCGCACAGAGCATCGGTGTCAGCGTCAGGGACACAATCAGCGACACCACAATTGACGCCGACAAGGTGATCGAGAACTCGCGGAACAGGCTTTCCACCAGGCCGCCCATGAACAGGATCGAAATGAACACCACCACCAGCGACACGTTCATTGACAGCAAGGTGAAGCCGACTTCCTTGGTGCCCAGAAAGGCGGCCTGCATCGGCGGTACGCCTTGATCGATGTGCCGTGAAATGTTCTCCAGCACCACAATGGCGTCATCGACCACAAGCCCCGTGGCCAGAATCAGCGCCATCAGAGACAGGTTGTTCAGGGAGAATCCGCACAGGTACATGATCGCGAAGGTGCCGACCAGCGACACCGGTACGGCAAGGGTCGGGATCAGCGATGCGCGGAAGTTACCGAGAAAGGCAAACACCACCAAAATCACCAGTACCACGGCGATCAGCAGGGTCATTTCCGCCTCGTGCAGCGTAGCCTTGATCACCGGCGAACGGTCCATGGCCAGATCCAGTTTTACGCTCGCCGGTAACACGGCTTGCAAGGCTGGGAGCTGCGCCTTGATGCTGGCCACGGTCTCGATGATGTTGGCGCCAGCCTGACGGTTGATCACCAGCAACACGGCAGCATTTTCATTGAAGAAGCCGCTGTTGTAGCGGTCTTCGACCGAATCCTTGACCTTGGCCACGTCCTTGAGGCGTAGCGCTGCACCGTTCTGGTAGCGAATGATCAGCGGCTCGTAATCCTTGGCCTTTTCCAGCTGGTCGTTGGCCTGCACCTGCCAGTTATGCTCGGCATCCTCCACTGACCCCTTGGGCCTGCGAACGTTGGAGCCCGTGATCGTGGTGCGGACTTCGTCCAGCGAGACGCCGTATTGGTCGAGCATTTTCGGTTCCAGCTCGACCCGCACGGCAGGCAAGGAGCTACCGCCAATCTGCACTTCGCCGACGCCGTTCACCTGGGACAGGCTTTGCGACAGGATGGTCGAGGCCAGGTCGTACAGTTCGCCTTTTTCCAACACATCGGAGGTCAGCGACAGGACCATGATCGGCGCCTGTGACGGATTGACCTTCTTGTAGGTCGGCATGCTGCGCATACCGCTGGGCAACAGGCTGCGCGAAGCGTTGATTGCGGCCTGCACTTCCCTGGCAGCGCCGTTGATATCGCGGTTCAAGTCGAACTGCAGGATGACCCGTGTGCTGCCCTGACTGGACCGGCTGCTCATGGTGTTGACCCCGGCAATCGCGCCGAGCGAACGTTCCAGCGGCGTCGCCACGCTGGAGGCCATGATTTCCGGGCTGGCACCGGGCAGCGACGCCGACACCACGATGACCGGGAAGTCCATGTTCGGCAGCGGCGCCACCGGCAGCAGACCAAAGCTCATACCGCCCAGCAGCATGATTGCCAGGCTCAGGAGCATGGTCGCCACGGGTCTACGTATGAACGGAGCGGACAGATTCATGGGCGACAGCCCCGAGCATCAAGCTGCAAGCTGCCAGTAAAAGCAACGGCCCTCGCGGTCCCGCTTCTAGCTTGCAGCTTAGCGCTTGAAGTTTGCAGCTCGAACGCGCCCCTCACAGCGCCACCTCGGCCTTGGCCTGACGACTGAATCGACGCGCCAACCGATCAAAAAACAGATAAATCACGGGGGTAGTAAACAGCGTCAAGACCTGACTCACCAGTAACCCGCCGACCATCACCAGCCCCAATGGTTGACGCAGTTCAGCCCCTGAGCCTGTGGCGAACATCAACGGGATGGCGCCGAACAGCGCCGCCATGGTGGTCATCAGAATCGGTCGGAAGCGCAGCAGCGCCGCCTCATAGATCGCGGTTTCAGGGTCCACGCCCCGATTGCGTTCGGCGTCCAGCGCAAAGTCGATCATCATGATCGCGTTCTTTTTGACGATACCGATCAGCAGAATAATGCCGATTATCGCGATCATCCCCAGGTCGTTACCACTGAGGATCAGCGCCAGCAGCGCACCGATTGCCGCTGACGGCAGTGTCGACAGAATGGTGATCGGGTGAATGTAGCTCTCATACAGAACGCCCAGCACGATATACATCGTCACCACCGCCGCCAACACAAGCAGTAGCGTACTCGACAGTGAAGCCTGGAATGCTTCGGCAGCGCCCTGGAACTGGGTCTGTACGCCAATCGGCATACCGATGTCTTTTTGCACCTGTTCGATGACCTGCACCGCCTTGCCCAACGCCACGCCCTGAGCCAGATTGAATGACATCATCACTGCCGGGAACTGGCCGATATGTGCAATCGCCAACTGCGCCTGGCGTTGTTCAACCCTGGCCAGACTGGACAGCTTGACCTGCCCGCCGTCGGTGGTCTTGACGTGGATCTGCTCCAATGCCTGTGGGCCGAGGTCGGCGCTGGAGGCCGCCTGCAATACCACACGGTACTGGGTGGCCTGTGTGTAGATGGTCGAAATCTGCCGCTGACCGAATGCGTCATACAGCGCATCGGTGATGTTGGCGACTGTTACGCCGAGACGGCTCGCGGCGTCGCGGTCGATGTTAAGAAACACTTGCAGGCCCTTGTCCTGCAAGTCGCTGGCGACGTCGGTCAGTTCGGGGCGTTGACTCAATGCCTCCACCAGCTTGCCGCTCCATTGGGCAAGCAGCTCGGAATCCGGCGAAGACATGCTGAACTGATACTGCGTGCGGCTGACCCGATCCTCGATGGTTAAATCCTGCACCGGCTGCATATAAAGACGGATGCCCGGCAGGTCTGCCAACTGAGGTTGCAGACGTTGAATCACCTGCGCGGCGGTCAAATCGCGTTGCGCGTGGGGTTTGAGGTTGATCAACAAACGGCCGCTGTTGAGCGTGGCGTTGTCGCCGTCGACACCGATGTAGGACGAAAGGCTGGCCACGGCCGGATCTTTCAGAATGATGCTGGCTAAAGACTGTTGGCGCTCGCTCATTGCCGCAAACGAGACCGATTGCGGCGCTTCGGAAATGCCCTGGATCACGCCGGTGTCCTGCACCGGAAAAAATCCCTTGGGTACGGCCAGATACAGCACAACCGTAATCCCCAACGTAACGACGGCCACTAGCAGGGTCAACGGCTGATGCTTGAGCACCCACTTCAACTTGCGCCCATAAGCGGCGATCAGCCAATCGATCCACGCACCACTGGCGCGATAGAAACGGCCCTGGTCTTTCTCCTTCGGTTCGCGCTTGAGCAAACGCGCGCACATCATTGGCGTCAGGGTCAGCGATACCACCAGCGAAATCAGGATCGCCACCGCCAAGGTGATGGCGAACTCGCGGAACAGGCGCCCCACCACATCAGCCATGAACAGCAACGGAATCAGTACCGCAATCAGCGAAATGGTCAGGGAGATCAGGGTGAAGCCGATTTGTTTCGCGCCCTTCAACGCAGCCTGAAGTGGCGTCTGGCCCTCCTCCAGATGCCGGGATATGTTCTCCAGCATGACAATGGCGTCGTCGACCACAAAACCGGTGGCGATGGTCATGGCCATCAAGGTCAGGTTGTTGATCGAGAACCCGGCCAGGTACATCACGCCGAACGTGCCAATCAACGACAATGGCACGGCCACTGAAGGAATGATCGTGGCACTGAAGTGGCGCAGAAACAGGAACGTCACCAGCACCACCAACACCACAGCGATCAGCAACTCATGCTGCACATCGGTCACTGCGGCGCGGATGGTCTGGGTGCGGTCGGTCAGCACCGTCACGTCCAACCCAGCGGGCAGGTTATCGGTGATGCTGGGCAGCAGGGTCTTGATCCGGTCGACCACGTCGATGACGTTGGCCCCAGGCTGACGCTGAATATTGAGCAACACCGCCTGGTTTTCGTTGGCCCAGGCGGCGAGACGGTCGTTTTCAGCGCCGTCGACGATCTGTGCAACATCCTTCAAGCGCAACGGGCCGCCATTGGCGTACGCCAGGATCAGGTTGGCGTACTCCTCAGGAGACTTGAGCTGATCGTTGGCGTCCAGCATCGACACCCGGGTTGGGCCGTCGAAGTTACCCTTGGGCGTATTAACGTTAGAGGCGCTGACCAGCGTGCGGACATCGGCCAGATTCAGGCCATTGGCCGCCAGCGCATCCGGGTTGACCTTGATCCGTACGGCCTGACGTTGACCGCCCGCGATCGTGACCATGCCGACGCCGCTAATTTGGGCGATCTTCTGCGCCATGCGCGTATCGACCAGATCATTGAGTTTGGGCAAGAGCATGGTTTTCGAGGTAATTGCCAGCGTCAGTACCGGGGTATCGGCTGGGTTGACCTTGTTGTACACCGGTGGCGCGGGCAAATCGGTCGGTAACAGGTTGGTCGCGCCATTGATCGCCGCCTGCACTTCCTGTTCGGCGACATCCATATTGATGTCGAGGCTAAAACGCAAGGTGATCACCGAAGCGCCGCCAGAACTGGTAGAGGCCATTTGGGTCAGCCCTGGCATTTGCCCGAACTGGCGTTCAAGGGGCGCGGTCACCGCACTGGTCATCACCTGCGGGCTGGCGCCGGGATACAGGGTCATCACACGGATGGTCGGATAATCTACCTGCGGCAAGGCGGAAACCGGCAGCAAGGTATAGGCGATCAGACCAGCAAGGACAATCGCCAGCATACTCAGCGTGGTCGCAACCGGCCTCAGGATGAACAGGCGAGACATGTTCATACGTCGTCTGTCTTCACAGTACCGACTGCTGCGGAGTCACTCGATTCCTTCGACGGCTGACCCTGCAAATGCTGGCCCGGCGTCGTTGGCACATCCTTGCTGTCGTTGACCACTTCGACATCGCTGCCGTCCTTGAGCCGATCGGTGCCTTCGAGCACGACCCGGTCGCCTGCCGCGAGGCCCTCAGTGATGACCGTCGAGGTTTCGTCGCTCGCACCTGTTTTCAACGAGCGGATCTTGACCTTCTTGTCGCCGTCCATGACATAAGCAAAGGTGCCGTTGACGCCGAACTGCACAGCAGGTGTCGGGATCAGCACCACGTTTTTCAGGGTATCGGCGCGCAGACGCACGTTGACGAACTGGTTGGGAAACAGCACTTCATCCTGATTGTCGAAGCGCGCCTTGAATTTCAGCGTGCCGGTGGTGATGTCGATCTGGTTGTCGAGGCTGGCCAGCACGCCGGTGGACTGCAGTTTCACATCGCCACGATCCCACGCTTCCACTGGCAGCTTGTCGCCGCTGCGATAACGGCTGATGACCGCCGACAAGTCTTTCTCTGGCAGGGTGAAATTAACGGTGATGGGTTTGGTCTGCGTGATGACCGCCAGCGCGGTGGTGTCGTTGGCCGCAACCAGGTTGCCAACGTCCAGTTGGCGCAGGCCGATGCGCCCCGAAATGGGTGCTCGAATGTTGGCGAAATCAAGGTTCAACTTCGCGTCACCGACCGCTGCCTGATTGGTTTTGATCGTGCCCAGGTATTGACCGACCAACGATTCGGCGGTGTCCAGCGTCTGTTTTGCAATGCTGTCTTCTTTGTACAAATCCCGATAGCGCTGCACATCGATCTGCGCGTTCTTCAGCAGCGCCTGGTTCTGCAGCAACGTGCCCTCGGCCTGTTGCAATGCGATCTGATAGCTGCGCGGATCGATTTGCGCCAGCAGGTCGCCGGCCTTGACCAATTGTCCTTCCTGGAAATTGAGTTTGACCAACTCCCCCGCCACGCGGCTGCGCACGTTGATAGTGTTCATCGCCGTGACGGTGCCGAGCGCCTTGTAGTAGATAGGGAAATCGCTCGTGGTGGCCGGCGCCACGCGCACAGGGACCGGGCCGGTTGCGCCGCCAAAACCAGGCCGGCTGGCAACCCCTTTACCCGCTGCGCTGCTACGGCCAGCACCTTTGTGGGCCTGCTCGCCGGTTTGCGTGGTGGCGCCTTTTTGCGGCGAGGCTCCC
This sequence comes from Pseudomonas sp., assembly GCF_036404235.1. GTDB lineage: Bacteria > Pseudomonadota > Gammaproteobacteria > Pseudomonadales > Pseudomonadaceae > Aquipseudomonas. Next base: position 16,008 of record NZ_DASWOT010000099.1, on the reverse strand, counting down.
GGCCAATACCACCAGCACAGACCCGCAATGATCAACAGAACCAACAGGCTAATCAGCCAGCGACGGGAGTTACGAGGACCAGACGATTGCATGTATAAATTGACCAGTGTGCGCGTGAGCGTCTTCGGGAGGCTGAACAATAAGCATAGATAGGTGCCCTGCAAAGCGCCTTTACCGGCAATTTACCTAGTGCTTACTTTGGTTAAAGTGCTGAAGCATAAATAGAAACGGCCTGATCAGGTCAGGCCGTTCAGCACTGTTATGTATCAGCGCTGTGTGTCGCCTGCATACCGACTCGTCGGTGCGACAGACAACTTACTTCAATACCGCCAGTGCTGCGTCGTAGTTCGGCTCTTGGCCGATCTCGGGAACAAGTTCGCTGTGCAGCACTTTGTTGTTTTCATCCAGGACCACGACTGCGCGGGTCGTCAGACCGACCATTGGGCCGTCGGCAATGGCAACACCATAGTCCTTCATGAACTCGGCGCCACGCATGGTGGAGAGGTTTTTGACGTTTTCCAGGCCTTCGGCACCGCAGAAACGGGCTTGGGCGAACGGCAGGTCAGCTGAAATGCACAATACCACCGCGTTGTTCAGATCATTGGCCTGGGCATTGAATTTACGCACTGAGGTGGCGCAGGTCGGGGTATCGACGCTTGGGAAAATATTCAGCACCTTGCGCTTGCCAGCGAAGGTTTCCAGCGTTACATCTGCCAGGTCACCACCGACCAGTTTGAACGCAGGAGCGCTGCTGCCAACTTTTGGCAATTCACCTTCGATCTGAACCGGATTGCCGCGACGCGTTACTTGAGCCATGAGCTGAGTCCTTGTTTTGGGTTGCAATTCTGGGTTTCGGGAAAACCGGAAGTTAACCACGAAAGTGATTAGCGACCTATGGGTGTCAACGAATTTGTTCGCACGCTCAGGTCACGCACCGGCTTTATCCAGCAGCCCCGGTTTAGCACACAATTCCACTAGCCAGTCGATGAATACCCGCACCCGCCTCGACATTTGCCGGTGCGCAGGGTACAGCGCGGTCAACGGTAGCAATGGCTGCGGGAATTGACCGAGCACTTCTACTAGAGCCCCGCTGCGCAATGGTTGCGCGACATGGTAGTAAGGCGTCTGTACCAAGCCGTAGCCTGCCCCGCAAGCGGCCAGATAACCATCGGCGCTATTGATCGACAACGCCTTGGGCATGCTGAACTCCCGCTCTTTGCCATCGACAATAAACTCCAGGCCATAGCGTTTGTTGGAGCCGCTGGAAAAATATTCGATGACCCTGTGCTGCGCAAGGTCATCAAGCGACAACGGCGTGCCATAACGCTCAAGGTATTCACGACTGGCACACACCACCTGACGCATTTGCGCCAAGGGCCGCGCGACCAGGGACTGGTCCAGCGATTGACCACCTCGGACCACACAATCAACGCCTTCACGGATCAAATCTACCGGGCGATCGGTCATGCCTACTTCCAGTTCGATCTGCGGGTAGCGTTGGCTGAATTCGGGCAGCGCGGGGATCACGATCAACCGCCCAAGCCCTGCCGGTATGTCGATGCGCAAGACGCCTTTGGGCGCACTGCCGATGGCCGAGAACGCACTTTCGGTTTCTTCCAGGTCGCCCAGCAAGGTGACGCAACGCTGGTAATACGCCTGACCGTCAAGCGTCGGGCTGACGTGTCGAGTGGTACGTTGCAGCAACTGAACGCCCAAATGCGCTTCCAGTTGCTTGATGAGAATGGTCACCGAGGCGCGAGGCATGTGCAGGTCATCGGCGGCCTTGGCGAACCCGCCAAGTTCGACAATGCGTGTGAACGCACGCATGGCATTGAATTTATCCAAGGCACTCCCTGAGTATTCATCGAGGGTTTATTTAGAAAATCCAAACAGTGAAAGCACTTTTACCCGGTTTATCCTGAATCTGTCGAGGAGTAACAATACTGAGTCTTTTCACTCAAGAAGGATTCTTTCATGCAAACGCGTCAACTCGGCAAGAACGGACCCCAGGTCTCTGCCATCGGTCTCGGCTGCATGGGCATGACCGACTTTTACACCACCGGAACCGATACGCAGGAAGCCATCGCCACGATTCACCGTGCGCTTGAGCTCGGCGTGACCCTGCTCGACACCGCCGACATGTATGGCCCACACACCAACGAAGAGCTGATTGGCAAAGCGCTGCAAGGCAAACGAGACAAGGTGTTCCTGGCCAGCAAATTCGGCTTCGTGCGTGACCCCAATGATGCTACTGCCCGGGGTGTAAACGGCAGCCCGGAATATATCCGCAAGGCCATCGAAGGCACCCTGCAACGGCTGAAAATCGACGTACTGGATCTTTACTATCAGCATCGTATCGACCCGAATATCTCGGTCGAGGAGTCCGTGGGCGCCATGGCGGAACTGGTCAAGGAAGGCAAGGTTCGCTATCTGGGGCTGAGTGAAGCCTCGGCCGCCACCCTTGAGCGCGCGCACAAAGTGCATCCGATCACAGCGTTGCAGACCGAATATTCATTATGGAGTCGCGACCCTGAAGAAAACGGTGTGCTGCAAGCCTGTCGTCGGCTTGGCATCGGTTTTGTACCCTACAGCCCACTGGGCCGTGGTTTTCTGACCGGCACGTTGAAAAGCCCCGATGACTTCGCGGCCGACGATTATCGCCGCAGCAGTCCACGTTTTCAGGGTGAGAACTTTGCAAAGAACCTGTTGCTGGTCGAGAAAGTGCAGAAACTGGCGGTCGACAAAGGCGTCACCGCAGGACAGTTAGCGCTGGCCTGGGTGCTGGCGCAGGGCAACGACATCGTGCCGATTCCTGGCACCAAACAACGCAAATACCTGGAAGAGAACGTCGCGGCACTTGAGATCAAGCTCAGTGCGCAAGAGCTGAAGGCGCTAAAGGATCTGTTCCCAGTCGATGCAGTCGCCGGCGAGCGCTATACCGAAGCATCATTGAAACTGGTTAACGGCTGATCTAGCTGCAGGAGCCACCGTGTTGGCGAGGCGGCCAACACGGTGCGCCGGTGACACCGCCTCGCGAACACGTTCGCTCCAGCGCGTTGCGATGACGGCTCAGGCAAGCATCCGTAGGAGCCGGGCTTGTCCCGCGACCGGCGGGGAATCCGTCGTAAAACCTGCGCACGCAGTGTGACAGGCAGACCACGTACACCGGGTTTACTGCCGCTGCGCGCCAGATCGCGGGACAAGCCACGCTCCTATAGGGCGTTCTGGCCCTTTTGATACCACCTGCTGAAAGCTTGACCGGGAACAGAGTATCTACCGCTGATCAACCGCCAAGTTGAAGACATCCACCTGATCCAGATCGCTTTAGAAATCGCGCTTGTAGAAAATATCCAGCGAACTCGCCACCCCGCTCGCCACCTCCAGATACACCTTCTTGCTCAAGAGGTAGCGCAAAGTCAGGGTGTTCTGCGGATCAAACACCCCGACCCCGTAACGCAGGCTGAGCTTGTCGGTGATTTTGCCACTGGCAACCACGGCAGTTTTATCGCCGCTGCCGGACGTGTCCAGGTCAAAATCCTTGATCCCCAGATCAGTGGCCAACTTACCCGCTGTTGATGAACCGCCCGCCAGCCCAAGGGCCAGCGCTGCCTGGGCCAGCATGTTGCTGTCTTCGCCATTGGTGCTCAATGGACGCCCCAACACCAGATACGACAGCGCCTGCTCCTGGCTCATGGCAGGCTCTGAAAACACCACCGTCGTCGGCTGCTCGGCGTTGCCGGTCAGCCTGATCCCGGCGATCACATCGTCGGTCTGGCGAATCGCTTCAATATCCAGGTAGGGCTGGTCGATGGGACCGGCGAACAGCAGACGGGCCTTGCGAATCGTCAGTCGCTGCCCGTAAGCCCGATAGCGTCCCTCGTTCAGGTTCAGCTCGCCGCGGGTATCAAGGTTGTCACCGATGTGTACATGCCCCGCCAGATTGGCGGTCAAGCCAAATCCATTGAATGTCAGCTTGTCCTTGCCCACTTCTACATCGATATCCATCGCGATTGCCATTGGCGACTTACCGGCTTGCGTCTGTTGACCAACGATCACCGTATCGTCCGAGACCTTGACAGTTGAAGGCGGCAACTGCCGGACAGTGATGTCGCCGGAGGGGATCAACACCTTGCCCGCCACAGCCAGCTTATCGCCCTGGAGAGTGATTTTTAGGTCAGGCGCGGCTTCCAGCGTGGCGTAGGGCTCAACGGTGATGGGTAGGCGCGAGCCTTTGAGGCTGACATCCACGTTAAGCGCCTGCGCCCACGCTATTTGACCGGCCAACGTGCCCTGGCCATTTGGCCCGCTGGTCCAGCGCCCTTGCAGTTGAACGTTTTCACCGGCGATGAGCGCCTGAACGTTGAGCTTTTCGAGGCTGATGGGCAGTTCCGGCCCGGAGACTTCGCCCTCGCTCAGAACCACATTGCCGTTGATCTGTGGGGCCAACAGCCCGCCCGAAATACGTCCACTGCCGTCGAGATGTCCGTTGAGCTTCTCCACCACGGGTACAAAAGGACGTGCTACCGAAATGTCCAGGCCGGACAGGCTGAAGTCTCCGTTGATGGTTTTATTCCTGGCCAACGGATCGATGGTGGCGTTCAGTTGCAGCGAACCCAATTTGCCGCCGCGAAAATCCAGATGGGTATCGACGCGCCGGGGTTTGAACGTACTGGTCAACTTGAGGCTTTCATAGGGGAAGTCCAACCACTGGTTTTTGTCGCGAACCCGCAGCGTGCCGCCGCTGGCATCTACCATGATTTGCCCGTTGGGCCCCGATGCTGGCAGATCAAGTTGCAGGTCGGCGTTGAGCGCACCCTTCCAGGCGAAATCCCTAGGCAGCCATTGCGCCAGGCTGTCCAGCGGGAATTGCTTGAGGTGGTAGCGCAGCCGAGGCTCTGGCATCAACCGTTGATCTTCACCACAAAGACTGGCGGGCCCTGACAGCCAGCAATGGGCACCAAAGTTGATCTTGCCGTCCGCCAGCCGCTCCAGCCTGGCGGGCTGTTGCAGCCGCCAATCCTGGCCTCCGGTCTGAATGTCGCCACTGGCAAGCGTGCCCCGCCAGTTGCCTTTGTCCAGATTGCCGTCCAGTGCAAGGGCCAGCTTGAGCAGTGGTCCTTGTAGATCGAGTTTCATTTGCTGGCGTTTGACGTCGCCTTGCCCATTGACCGTTAAAGTGCCCAGAGCCGTATCACCGGCCTGAATACCAGCAGCTTTCAGGTCGATGACCGCACGCTGGGCAGCGTCGAGTTTCGCCGCCAGCGTCAGGGTTTGCAGGTGATTGTCTTCGAACCCCCATTGCGAGCCTTGCAGGGCAAACTGACCTTGTGGCGCCTGCACCGTACCTGTCAGGTCGAAACGCCCTTTGGCTTGACCCTGCAAGCGCGGCCACAGTTGCGCAAGACGTGGCAAGTTCAGGTCCAGTTGAGCGACGAGCTTTTGTTGCAGGCTGCCGCTGCCGTGAATCCGGTTGTCGCCCAGACGAATCTCCAGCGTGCTGACGTTCCACTTCTCGCCCGCTCCGTCGGCCTTGACCTGAAGCACCGCTGGCTGCCCACGCAGGCGACCCTTGAGGTCAAGATCGGCGTTCACACTCAGTTGTTGGTTGCGCAAAGATCCACTACTGCGCAACGGCCCAGCGAGCGTACCGGGCAGTTCGGCCACCCAATACGAAGGGTCGAAGGCGCTGAGGTCCAGAGCTGTGTCCCAGGCGATCCCGTCGGCGAACTGCACGTTCAAGCGTCCACCCGCCTTGCCTTTGCCAGCAACCAGCTCCAGTTGCGGCAGAAAAATTTGCTGCAAATCGCCACTGAACGGGCTGTTGAGGCTAAAGGGGCCAGCCGGTCCGGTAAAATCGCCCGCGAAGTTGCCCAGGTATTTGCCGTCGGTGTAGGAAATCTCGCCATTGAACGCATGGACTTTGACGTCAGGTTCGGCGATTACCGGATAGAGCCGATGCCACGGAAAATCCAGCCAGTCGATTTTGGCGTCTGCACTCAGACCTTTCTGCCAGTCGAGCTTGCCACTGAGCTTGAGCCGTTGTTCGGCGCTGCTGGTCAGGTCAAGTGCCGCCAATTCAGCGCCGTTAGCATCGACCCGTCCTTGCACGGCCAGCGTGATCGGCCCTTGCTCGGCAGGTAGGCTGGCATTGCCCAGAATCGCGTAGCCGTTGGCGAGGTCGCCTTTGGCATTGAGCGTCAGTTGATTGAGTTGCAGGGTCTCGGGCAAGTGCGCAGCAGGTTTGAACTGCTCGGCAGTGATGGTCACTTCAGCAGGCAGGTGGTCAGCCAGTGGCTGCAGTTGGCCGACCAGTTTGGCGTTGAGATAGCCGCTGCTTTGCGCGTTGAGCGTGAGTGTTTTCAGGAGGTCGCCACCGATATTCAGTGCCAGCGACAGCGGTTGACCGTCCACCGCAGGCAATTGCAACTGACCTTGGGCGGTCAACGGCCAATCAGCCTCGGGTTTTAAAATACCGGTGAGCTCCAGTGTCAGATCATCGCGCTGTAGATACGCAGAATCGATCTTCAAACCATCAACGGTCCAATGCGCGGCAAGCTTCAGATCACGCAGTTGCTCTGCGCCGTCCAACTGCACGCTGCCAATCTGCACATCGCCCAGCTCAATCGCCAACGGCAGTTTGAGGTCGGGCAAGCTGATCGGGCTGTCGTCTGCCGGACTGGTCGACGGCGCAAGTTGCAGCCGAATATCGCCCGCCTTGAGTGTATTGATGCACAAAGTCATGCGCGCCAGACAGCCGAGGGACCAGTCAAACACTGGCGCGTCGATCTCCACCTTGAATGCGCCCTGCTCCCAAATCAGGTGATCGGCGCGCCATTGTGCGCCCAGACGCCCCGTAAAATTGTCCACTTGCAAACCGGGCACCAGGCCCATCGCCCAACGGCTTCCCGTTTGCGTGCCCAGGACCAGGCTCAAGCTGGCCACCAGCAAAACCAGAATCAAAACAACGCTGATCGCGCTGATTTTTGCAACACGTTTGAGTCGTACGGTATGAGTCACAGTTCAGGTCCCATCGAGAAGTGCAGACGAATACCGCCGTCGTCATCCAATGCGTGGGCGAGGTCCAGGCGCAACGGCCCTACAGGTGAGACCCAGCGAATACCAATACCAACGCCGGTTTTCAGGCTCGGCAGTTCGAGATTATTGAAGGAGTTACCCTGATCGACAAAGGTCGCGATACGCCACTTTTCGGCAATTGAATATTGGTATTCGGCGCTGGCAGCCACCATGTATCGACCACCGATTTTGTCGCCATCGGAGTTTTCCGGGGAGAGCGACTGGTAGTCATAACCCCGTACGCTCTGGTCGCCGCCGGCGAAGAAGCGCAGCGACGGCGGAATCGACTGGTAGCCGTTAGTGGCGCTTCCGCCGACCTGGACGCGCCCCAGAAACCGATGGTTTTGCCACAACGTGGTCAGGCCTTTGATCATCGCTGTGCCGCGCAGCAGGTTGGCGTCGGAACCCAAACCTTCTTTGGCCACCTGAGTCTCGAACTGCAACCGATAGCCATTGTGCGGATCGACGAGATTGTCACTGCGCAGGTAGGAATAACTGACGCCCGGCATCAGCAGCGTGCTCAACCCCGCGTCATCACCGAGCTGATATTCTTCACGTTGCCATTTCAGGGAAATCACCCTTTCCCAACCGCTCGGCAATTTGCTGTGCCACTCGGGGCCTACCGTCAGCAGCTTGCTCAGGCTGTCGGTATCTGCCATTTCTTCATATTGATAGCCACCGGCCAAACGCAGTTTGTCGGTCAGTGGTGGGTCTAGCGGAACGTCGTACCACAGCCCGACGTTTTGTTTGGGGGCGGACAATTCCATTTCGGCACCGTAGCTGTGGCCCTGCGCGTTGACCCAATGCCGCGTCCAATTGGCTTTGGCACGTGGCCCGACATCGGTGGAGTATCCAAGGCCCAGGCCCATCGTCCGCGGTTTACGGGTCTGCAACTGGACCTCTACCGGAATCACCTCGCCTTGCGCGGCGGTGGGCGCAGCGTCGACCCGCACACCCTCGAAATAGCCGCTGGCCTGCATGGCCTGATTGAGTTCGGCAATCAGTTCTGAGTCGTAGGGGGTGTTTTCCTTGAACGGCACCATGCGCCGCAACAAGTCGTCATCGAAAGGAGCGTCGCCGCTGAATGAGACCTTTCCCATCGAGTAGCGTGGGCCGCTGTCGTAGATCAGTTCGATATCCGCCACGCCTGCTCGCGGATCTACAGACAAGCGTTGGCTGGTGAAGCGCCCATTGAAAAATCCATAACGAGCGGCCTGATTCTGGATTAGGCGCTTGGCGTCTTCGTAATGGCCATGATTAAGAACAGCGCCGGTCTTCAGCTCGTCGCTCTTGGGTACGCGAAAGGCTTTGAGCTGACTGGCCGGGCCGTCGACACGCAAAGTGACCGTGCGCAGATGAACCGGCTCGCCGGGCTGGACATTCAGGATCAACTGCGGGGCTTGGCCCGAGGTTTTGATTTCGCTGTCGATCTGCGCCTGGTAATAACCCAGGGCCTGGGCGGCTTTTTGCGCCTGCTCGATAGCGCCCACACTGAAGCGCTCAAGCGCGTGTTCATCGCGCTCGCCAAGATCGCCCACGTACCCTTCGATGTTGGATTTGAGCGCAGCGTTGGAAGGTTTGATCCGCACGTCCAGTTGGTCGGCAGCAAATGCCGTAACACTGGAGAACATAAGGAGAAAACCGCTGGTGAATCTACCGGGAAACTTCATAGGCGCGGATGCTAACACGAGCTGCGGGGGCTACTGGAACCGGCTTGAGATCAGAAGTTTCCTGCTTTCACGCCATCGCTTCGCGTGAAACCTGGGGATTAGGATGAAAGAACACGTGTTCTCGGATTGGTCCTACAGCAACTTCTCCAACTTCCTCATAACCCTGTCGTTTGTAGAACTCCAGATAGTGAGTATTCCCCGTATCGAGGACGATGCCCTGCGAGCGTTCGTCCTGCGCGCACCACTCATGCAGCGCCTGAAGCATTTGCTCGCCGTAGTGCTGACCCTGGAAGTCCGGATGAATGCCCAGCAATGGCAACACGTGTACCGAGTCGGACGGCAGGCACGCCAGCACGGCCTGGTAATACTCAAGATAACGCTGGGTGCAACGCAGCCCCGTGCTCATCACCATGCGCAAACGCCACGCCCAGCTTTCGGTGATGCCCAGCCGACGTTGTGGCGGCGCAATCAGCACAACGCCGATCAAACGATCCTCGACGAACAGCCCCAACGCCGGCAAATCTTGCAGGAAGTGCTGTTTGACCAGTTCGCGAATGGTCGCCCGTACCCGGTGTTCATATCCTGAGCGTCCGGACTCAAAGAGGTAGGCAAAGCTTGGTTCATGTCGATACGCCTGATACAGCAGCGATCGCGACTCTCGTGAATAACCGCTGTCGAGCTGGCGGATTTCTGCGGGCGCAGGTGTAGATACAGGCATGTGATCGACCTCGTAATGACGACGCCCGATGGGCAGCGTTTGCAATCTCAGGGCTTCGAGTCAAGGCTGGGGGTGACAGTTCAGGTTTATTTTGCCTCGCCTGCAGACAGCGTAGCAGTTGGCGCGGGCGGCAAAGCCCATCGATACTGCGCTGGCCGTAGCCGGAAAGGTCGGCTAGCATCGCTTTTTGCTTTCTGCCAGGTGCCGCCCATGAAACTTGTGTCTTTCAACATCAATGGCCTGCGCGCCCGTCCGCATCAGCTGGCGGCGCTGATCGAAAAACACCAGCCGGACGTTATCGGCCTTCAGGAAACCAAAGTCTCCGACGACCAGTTCCCCCAGGCCGACATCGAAGCCCTGGGTTATCACGTACATTTCCATGGACAGAAAGGCCATTACGGCGTCGCCCTGCTCTCGCGCCAGCCCCCGCTGACCTTGTATAAAGGCTTCGAGACTGACGACGATGAAGCGCAAAAGCGTTTCATATGGGGTACTTTCGCCGACCGCAATGGCGTGCCGGTGACGATCATGAATGGCTATTTCCCACAGGGAGAAAGCCGCGACCATCCGACCAAATTCCCGGCCAAGCAACGTTTCTACGCAAACTTGCAGCACTTGCTGGAAAGCCGTTTCAGCAATGATCAGCCGTTGGTGGTCATGGGTGATGTGAACATTTCTCCGGAAGACAGTGACATTGGCATCGGACCGGATAATGCCAAGCGTTGGCTTAAAACAGGCAAATGCAGTTTTCTGCCCGAAGAGCGTGAGTGGATGGCCAAGCTCAAAAGCTGGGGTCTGGTAGACAGCTTCCGTCATCTTTATCCGGAAGTAATCGATCAGTTCAGCTGGTTCGACTACCGCAGCCGTGGCTTCGAAGACTCGCCCAAACGCGGTCTGCGCATCGACTTGATCATGGCCTCCCACGGATTGCAGCCACGGATCAAAGCCGCAGGTGTGGATTACGACCTGCGGAGCATGGAAAAACCATCGGACCATGCACCGATATGGCTAGAGTTGAGTTGAAATATCTAACGTTTCTGTAGGGGCGAACGTGTTCGCGAAGCTTTCCCCGGTATGGCTGGCTATCGCTTCGCCGACAAGTTGGCTCATACAGACGCTAGGCAGTTATGAGTTGTCATATTCCAGTAACGCAGCTGTCTTATTCTGCCGGCATTGCCGCCGATAAGAAGATCTCGCACATGCTGCGAACGCTCTGTTTTCGAACACTCCTGACTCTACTCATTACAGTGTTCTCCCTGTCGGCGCAGGCGGCCCTGCCCGTTCCGTCCGACGGCTCCCCGGCATTGCGCATCCAGGGCTCCAATACCCTTGGTGCTCAGCTCGGCCCCGCCTTGGTCGAGGGGCTTATGGCCCAGCAAGGCCTGCAGTCCATCGAAAAACATCCTGGTGCCATGCCCAACGAAATGCGCATTACAGGCCGTACAAGCACCGGCCAGCGGGTCAGCATTGATGTTGCCGCGCATGGGTCCAGCACCGGATTCAGCGCATTGCAAGCTGACAAGGCAGACCTTGCCGCCTCCTCACGGCCCATCAAAGACAGCGAACTCAAAGCGTTAAGCGCATTAGGTGATCTGAAAAGTCACGATGCCGAGCACGTTATCGCCATTGATGGCGTCACGGTCATCCTGCACCCCAGCAATCCCCTGCGAGAGCTGAGCACCGCCCAATTGGCGGAAATTTTTTCGGGTGAAGTCCAGGATTGGCAGCAGCTCGGTGGATCGGCCGGGCCCATTCATGTGTATGCGCGGGATCAGCAATCAGGCACCTATGACACCTTTAATGAGCTGGTGCTGGCCAAATTCGGAAAAACCCTGGTGCGTGATGCCAAACGTTTCGAGTCCAGCGAGCAGTTGTCGGACGAAGTCAGTCAAGACCGTCAAGGGGTTGGTTTTATCGGCCTGCCTTACGTGCGACGTGCCAAGGCAGTAGCGATTACCGATGGCGAGTCCAACCCCATGCTGCCAACCATGGGCTTGATCGCCACCGAGGACTACCCGCTGTCGCGCCGCTTGTATTTCTATCTGCCGCCGCAGTCCAGACAACACTGGGCCAAAGCGTTGGTGCGCTTCGCCCAGAGCGCTGCCGGCCAGGCCATCGTCGCGAACAATGGCTTTGTCGCGCAGACAGTGCAGTCGGTCAAGGTGCGGGCAACGTCCGAAATGCCTGCGCAATATCAAAGTTTGACGCGTAAAGCCGAGCGGCTTTCAGTGAATTTTCGCTTCGCCCAGGACAGCGCGTCGCTGGACAACAAGGCGCAAATCGACCTGCAACGGGTGGTGGATTATTTGCAGGCTCACGACAAGCTCAATCAACGAGTCACGCTGGTGGGGTTCGGGGATGCCAAAAGCGACTCGGCAAGGGCCCAACTGCTGTCCAAATTGCGTGCAATGGCTGTGCGACGAGAGCTGCTCAAGCGCAATGTAATTCTGCGCGAGGTACTGGGGTTCGGGGATGAAATGCCGGTCGCGACCAATGAGGGCGACGAAGGCAGGATCAAAAATCGGCGGGTGGAGGTTTGGGTGGAGTGAATTTGCACCCAATCTGGATCTGCGCGACGAGCTTCGCGAGCAAGCTCGGCGTCCACAGAAACAGGCGCCGCTGCCGCAACAGGAATCGGCGATCCCTGTTGAAGCGAGGCTTGCCCGCGACGCTTTCCGGTTCGGCACCGACGTGCTGATTTAACAAGCTCTTCACAGCAAACAGGCCGCCATCGGCCTCGCATCAAAGGATGATTTGCTGTTGGCTAATCACCGCTGCTCACTGCGCAGCATTTCCCGGGGCACGTATTTGCCTATTTCATATTTGCCAATCGCTGCACGATGAACTTCATCCGGGCCGTCTGCCAGGCGCAAGGTACGTTGCATGGCATACATGTAGGCCAAGGGGAAATCCCCCGACACGCCTGCTCCGCCATGAATCTGGATCGCCCGGTCGATCACCCGCAGCGCGACATTCGGCGCGACTACCTTGATCTGGGCAATTTCACTCTTCGCCACTTTGTTGCCCACAGTGTCCATCATGTACGCCGCTTTGAGGGTCAGCAGCCGCGCCATGTCGATTTCCATGCGCGAATCGGCAATCTTGTCGATGTTGCCACCCAACCGCGCCAAGGGACGACCGAACGCTGTACGTTGCACTGAGCGTTTGCACATCAACTCAAGCGCACGTTCCGCCATGCCGATTGAGCGCATGCAATGGTGAATACGGCCAGGCCCAAGACGCCCCTGAGCAATTTCAAAGCCACGCCCCTCGCCCAACAATACGTTTTCGTAAGGCACTCGCACGTTGTCGAACAACACTTCGGCATGCCCATGTGGCGCGTCGTCGTAACCAAATACCGGCAGCGCTCGCACGATGGTCACGCCCGGCGTATCGATGGGCACCAGAATCATCGAGTGCTGTTGATAGCGCGGGCCATCGGGGTTGCTCAACCCCATGAAAATCATGATTTTGCAGCGTGGATCACATGCCCCGGAGGTCCACCATTTGCGGCCGTTGATCACCCATTCGTCACCGTCGCGGGTCGCGCGGGCCGCCATGTTGGTGGCATCAGAAGAGGCGACATCCGGCTCGGTCATGGCAAACGCGGAACGGATTTCACCACGCAGCAGCGGCGCTAGCCATTGCTGTTTCTGGGTTTCGCTGGCATAGCGCACCAAGACTTCCATATTGCCGGTGTCAGGCGCCGAACAGTTGAACGGCTCAGGCCCCAACAGCGAGCGGCCCATGATTTCGGCCAAAGGCGCGTATTCCAGATTGCTCAACCCGGCGCCCATTTGCGATTGCGGCAAAAACAGATTCCACAACCCTAAAGCTTTGGCCTTGAGCTTGAGTTCTTCCATGATCGCCGTTGGCTGCCAACGATCGCCTTCGGCAACCTGACGCTCAAAGACAGGTTCGGCGGGATACACGTAGGTGTCCATGAATGCGGTGACGCGCTCGCGCAGTTCCTGAACCTTTGGAGAGTAAGCGAAATCCATGGGCAGCTACCTTCTGGGGAGGTTATGTAGGTCTTGGCGCCGATGCTAGAACACGCCTTACCATTTATCTAACCTATTCTCGGCGTGTATTAACATTCATAACCGATATATGATCGGGCCATTCACCCCATAACAAAAAACAGCACGAGGCGCGCAGCAATGAACCTGAGCAAGGTCGATCTCAACCTCTTTATTGTCTTTGACGCCATCTACACCGAAGCCAATCTGACTCGCGCCGGCCAGATCGTCGGCATCACCCAACCTGCCGTATCCAATGCATTGGCCCGTTTGCGGGAAACCTTCAACGACCCGCTGTTCGTGCGAACATCACAGGGCATGGTGCCGACGCCGATGGCTCAGAACATCATCGGTCCGGTGCGCAACGCGTTGTCGCTGCTGCGTGTGTCGGTGCAGGAAAGCCGCATCTTCAACCCCTTGCAGGCCAACAAGAATTACCGCATCAGCATGACCGACCTGACCGAAGCGGTGATTTTGCCGTCGTTGTTCCAGCGTCTACGCCGCCTGGCGCCTGCCGTGGTGATCGAAAGCTTCCTGTCCAAGCGTCGCGAAACGACCAAGGAACTGGCGGCAGGACGGCTGGATTTCGCCATCGACGCGCCGCTCAATACCGACCCGCAGGTGCGCCATGTCAAATTGATGGAAGACAAATACGTGTGCGCCATGCGCAAGGGCCATCCGCTGGCCAACAAAAACCCGATTACCCTTGATGATTATCTGGGGCTGACCCACATCCATATTTCAAGCCGCCGCGCCGGCCTGGGTCATGTGGACCTTGCGTTGGGCAAGATGGGCATTCAGCGCAAGATTGCCCTGCGCTCCCAGCATTACCTGATGGCGTCGCAGGTGCTGCAACAGACCGACATGGTGATGACCGTGCCTGAGCGTTTTGCCCGTCGCAATGACTTGCACTACGTCTACCTGCCCGTGAATGATGTGCCCACGGTCGAAAGTCATCTGTATTGGCACGAGAGCACCGATCAGGACCCTGCGAATCGGTGGATGCGCGAACAGATTATCGAGCTGTGTCAATTGCTGACGGCCAATGAGAAAACACTCGAAAGGTAATTAGCTTTTAATCTTATTTATCTGTTTTATAAGCAATTAATAAAAATACTTAATGTGAATTGTAGGATGCAGACAGGAGCTGAGCAGATACTTGAGGCGCCGCCATCTTGACGTTAACGTTAAGTGTGCCTTAGCTTAGCCCTTCGTTATCTTGGTACGAGCCTCTCCATGAGTAACCAGACTTACAGCATCTCCGACCTGGCTCGCGAGCTGGACATCACGACGCGCACCATTCGCTTTTACGAAGAACAAGGCATGCTGATGCCCGAACGGCGTGGCCTGGAGCGTATTTATACGGGGCGCGACAAAGTCACCCTCAAGCTGATTCTGCGCGGTAAGCGGATCGGGTTTTCGTTGGCCGAATGCCGGGACCTGATCGGTCTGTACGACCCTGAAGGGGGGAATCAAAAGCAGCTCTACACCATGCTTGGCAAAATCGCCGAGCGCCGTGCCCAGCTGGATCAACAATTGCTGGACGTCCAACAGATGCAACTAGAGCTGGACACTGCAGAAGAACGCTGCAAGCTCGCGCTAGGAAAATCTGATTTAAATCAGATAACTAGCTAATAATCCTAAAATAAAAATCACACTAAAGAGTGGTCGTCGCAATGCCTCTTCCTCAACACGTTCGCCTGGTTGAAGTCGGTCCACGAGACGGGCTGCAGAACGAACCCACGCCAATCAGTGTGGCCGACAAGGTTAGCCTGGTAGACGCGCTGACCGATGCCGGGCTGAGTTACATCGAAGTTGGCAGCTTCGTCTCACCCAAATGGGTGCCGCAAATGGCAGGGACGGCCGAGGTGTTCGCGCAGATCCAACGCAAGCCAGGTGTCATCTATGCCGCGTTGGCGCCCAATTTGAGAGGCTTCGAAGACGCCCTTGCCTGTGGCGTCAAAGAGGTTGCGGTATTTGCCGCAGCCTCCGAAACGTTTTCCCGGCGCAACATCAACTGTTCGATTAGCGAAAGCCTTGAGCGCTTCCTACCATTGATGGAGGCTGCGCGCTTGCACGGCCTTGAAGTGCGTGGATATGTCTCCTGCGCCCTCGGTTGCCCCTATGAAGGTAGCGTGCCGCCCAAACAAGTGGCTTGCGTGGCCAATGAGTTGATTGCAATGGGCTGCTATGAGGTTTCGTTGGGTGACACCATCGGCACAGGCACACCGGGCGCGACGCGGGAATTGTTCGAGGTGGTGGCCGGGCAGATTCCCCGCAGCAAACTCGCTGGCCACTTCCACGACACCTATGGCCAGGCATTGGCGAACATCTACGCCAGCCTGCTCGAAGGCATTCAAGTGTTCGACAGCTCAGTGGCAGGCTTGGGTGGCTGCCCGTATGCCAAAGGAGCGACCGGAAACGTTGCAACGGAGGACGTGGTGTATATGCTCAACGGACTGGGCATCGAAACCGGTATCGACCTGGACAAGCTCATCATGGCAGGCCAGCAAATATGCACGGCAGT
>NZ_DASWOT010000098.1:0-27812 GCF_036404235.1 Pseudomonas sp. | reverse complement strand
GGTGCCGTCGAGGCAGGTCATGAGGTTTTTGACGGCTTGGAGGCGCTGGACGGCGCAGGCATGGAGGTCGGCAAGGGGCGCGTCGGGGTTGATGAAGAGGACGGTATCGGGGTGTTGGGACAGTGGGGTGAATTGGGTCATGCGGATAACTCCATTTTTTTGAAGCTGCCCCCGTCTCGTCGCCAAACAAAACAGGGTGACAGCTGTACGCAGGTTGGCGAACCGGTTGCACGCACCCGGCAGACCCGAGGGTCTCCCACGCACAGCTGCCATAACATTGCCCACATAACGATAAGGACAACGGAGCTATGAAGCTGTTGCACGCACAAGTCGGATCGCCAAATCCGGTCGCTGATGTGCAGCGACGGGGCGAATCATAGGGGCGGGGTTTGTTCGGTGCAACTGCAGACCGGGGACAGATCAATTTACGGTGAAGCATTGTAAATAGATCAGTCCCCTTCCTGGCGGTGAAGCGTTGTAAATAAATCAGTCCCCTTCCCGGAGCCGCCCGCATCCTCCCCGCTACCCACGAAACAACTCGCCCGGCGTAAATCCGAATAACCCCTTGAACGCCGCAATGAACGCGGAGGTCGAGTCATAGCCACAGGTCAATGCCGTGTTGGTCACGCTCTCGCCTTCTTCCAGCGCATTGAGCGATGACAGCAACCGCGCCCGTTGCCGCCAACCCCGAAAACTCAACCCCGTCTCGCGCTGAAACAAACGCATCAGGGTTTTTTCGGACATGTTCAAGCGGTCGGCCCAGTGGGTCAGGGTGATGAGTTGGCCGGGCTGTTCGATGAGTTCGTTGCACAAGGCCAGCAAACGCGGATGACGCGGCAATGGCAGGGAGAATCCCACTTCCGGCAAACCCGCCAACTGATCGAGCAGCACCTGGACCAGCCGCGACTCGCTGCTGTCAGCCTGTGGATAATCGGCTGGCAATTGGCAGAAGGTTTTGATCAGCTCCCTGGCCAACGGTTTGACTTCCAGTACCCGGCAGCGATCCGGCGCCCACTCGGAGTCTTCTTTACGCACATACAAGCTGCGCATTTCGGCGCGGGTCGAGGTGACGACCTCGTGGTCCAACCCCGGCGGAATCCACACGCCCCACTGCGGCGGCGCGAAGAAGCTGCCGTGCGGGGTATGGACGCCGAGCACGCCGCTGATTGCGTAGGAAAACTGCACCCAGTCGTGGCGATGCGTCGGGGTCCACGAACCCGCGCTGAGGCTTTCGGTGCGAGCGTAGAGCGGGCGTGGCAGGTCGGTCAGGGTTGGAATCTGACGCTGGGTCTCGGCGCGGCGGCTTGAAAGGTGTCCGTTAGTCGGCATGGGTTGGCCTTGTATCGCAAGACGGCAGTTTACGACTGGGTTAGGCTGCGGGACATTAAATTTTACAATTGCGGCCAGGTTGGGGATTGTTTGCGGTGTCGAGCATAGGTTGTGCTTGGCCGGGGACAGATTAATTTACGGTGAGGCGTTGTAAATAAATCAGTCCCCTTCTCGGTAAATAAATCAGTCCCCTTCGCGAATAATCAGCCCCTTACAAAGCCCCCTAACGGCAAGTCCTTTCTAAAGAGCGTTTCTATGCACGTACTCAAACACCTCAAACGCGTGGTCACGGACTGGTTCTTGTGCGGGATGCTGGTCGCGACGTTGCTGGCGTATTTCATCCCCTCGTTTGGTGCCACAGGCGGCGGCATGCACGCGGAGATCGTGATCAACGTCGGTGTATTCCTGGTGTTTTTCCTGCATGGGGTCAATCTGTCCAGCGAACAGATCAAGCACGGTCTTAAAAACTGGAAACTGCACATCATGGTGCAGTTGTTCACCTTCCTGGTGTTCCCGGTGTTGTGGGTGATCAGCAATAAGCTGCTGGGCTCTCATGTGCCGGCGCTTTTGATGCTGGGTTTCCTGTACTTATGCGCGCTGCCATCGACGATCTCTTCGTCGGTTGCGCTAACGGGCAGCGCAGGCGGGAATGTGCCAGCGGCGATCTTGAACGCCAGCATGTCCAGCGTGTTCGGGATTTTCATGACCCCCTGGCTGGTGAGTCTTGTGGTCGGCACAGGTAACGGCGGGATTGATCTAGGTTCCACGCTGCTGGACCTGTGCATCATGTTGCTGCTGCCCTTGGTGTTGGGGCAGCTATTGCGGCCGCTGTTCGGCAAGTTCTTCGCGCGGCACAAGAAGTACACCAACGTGGTCGACAAGGTGGTGATCCTGTTGCTGGTGTATGCGGCGTTCTGTAATTCGATGGTCTCGGGGATGTGGCAGACCCAGGGCGATACCGTAATTCTGATGGCCTTCGTTGGCAGCGGTGTGTTGTTAGCGGTGATTTTGCTGATGACCACAGGCACCGCGCGGCTGCTGAAATTCAATCACGCGGACAAGGTGGCGGCAGTGTTCTGCGCCAGCAAAAAATCCCTGGCGGCGGGCGCGCCGATGGCAGCGTTGATCTTCGGTGATAACCCTGGGTTGGGCCTGATTTTGCTGCCGATCATGATTTATCACCCGTTGCAGTTGATCGTCTGTTCGGTAATGGCCGAGGCGTATGCGACCAAGCATAAGCAGCAGTTGTCTCAGGAAGCGATCGAGGATGCACAGGCGGCTTAGTGCGCCGAGTGCGCCGGGGACAGATTGATTTACGGTGAAGCGATGTAAATAAATCAGTCCACTTTAGACGATCCATGCCCTCAAACCAAAATCTACAGCAGCTTGTAGATTGATCGATCCCCCTCCCGTTGCGACAAGCAGCGAGTACCCTCCTCACTCAACCATTTTCTCTCAGCGCTACTGTCATTTCTGACAGTAGCGGGCACAGGAATCGAAGCATAGACTGACCCGGTAGTCAGATGAATATATATGGACGATGGATCATGAAATGGATAATTCTTTCCTTATCGTTGTTATCTGCATGCGTGCCTGTCGATCACTCAATCACAAGAGCGGGCTCCCCTGTCAAACCAGCAGCCGATGGGGCCACTGTCGCAGAGCAACTAACGACCGCTTATCTCGATACTCGAGAAAACTGTGACAAACCCTCTACGCCTGCTTTTTTATGTTCCGGGGTATTATTTCGCGGCACAAAACAGTCTGCGTCTCATCACGCGTGGAACCCAAAGCCCGGAAATACTGGTGTATCTTTTTCCTATCTTAGGAAAGATGCGAATTTTGACCATATCGCGATTGGTATGGTCAACGGCTTTATCTTTTACCCTTACTTCAACGCCCCGCCCGGAACTCTTCACCCGCAGATACTTTGTGCATTTCCGATTGACGGATATACGTGGACTAGAAGCGGGTCAGGATGCGGCGCCAGTAGTTCCTACCCTGATGCCAGCGATGCTTGCCAGTCTCAGGGGATCAATACGGCGATACAATGGTCAGCGCACTTTGCCAAGGGACCCGCTGGCGTAAATCTTGAACTTATTTACGCCTATGTATGTGGCTTCAACGTGCAGGACTCGTTGAACGACAGTGCAGGCCCGGCATTCTATCAGTCTTTACGGGCGATGCATGATCTACCCCCTGCGTTGATTCATAAGTATAACGAACTCATAATTGCGGCTTGGCCGCAGGATGTTCCGACATCTTTGCCTATCCAGGCATTTTTCTATCTGCCCGGCGGTTTGTCCACAGCGCAACTTGACCAGCAGGATTTCTATACTTCCAGTGGCGGAATTGTAATCCCCATCATCAAGATGACTCTTCCTGCATCGGTGACAGGTACTGCGCAGTTTCAATACAACGAGGCTGATCAGATCCATAAGTGAGGGGCTCAGTGCTTTCTGACCAACTGCGCACAAAGTTGGCACTCACGCAGAGTCTTTGTGCATGAGCCAGGTTTTGCATTATTCCGGGGCTTCCCAGGCCCTCCAGCGCTGCGGTCAGCATCTCCTGATTGCTGGCCGTGGCATAAGGCCCGTTGGAGCGGGCGTGTAAATAAATCAGTCCCCTTTAGATGGTAGGAGCCAACTTGTTGGCGAAGCGATCAACGCGGTGTGCCTGATACATCGCCTCGCGAACAAGTTCACTCCTACACAGACCGGGTCTGGCCCAGCGCCTATGTCCTGCGGCCAGAATCAACAGCAGCGCGTAGATTGATCCTTGTTGGAGCGTCGGCCTTCAGCGCTCAATAATCGCCGTAACCCCCTGCCCACCCGCTGCACAGATCGAAATCAACCCACGCCCCTGCCCCGCCACGCTCAGCAGTTTTGCAAGGTTGGCGACGATGCGCCCGCCCGTTGCGGCAAACGGGTGGCCTGCGGCCAATGAACTGCCTTTGACGTTGAGTTTGCGGCGATCAATCGGGCCCAACGGCGCATCAAGCCCGAGCCGGGTTTTGCAATATTCCGCGTCTTCCCAGGCCTTCAACGTACACAGCACCTGGGCGGCGAACGCCTCATGAATCTCGTAGTAATCGAAGTCCTGCAGTGTCAGGCCATTACGCGCCAGCAAGCGCGGCACGGCGTACACCGGGGCCATCAACAAGCCCTCGGCGCCCTGCACAAAATCCACTGCTGCCGCCTCGCCGTCGCGCAAATACGCAAGGACCGGCAGACCACGCTCCTGCGCCCATGCTTCGCTCGCCAATAGCACTAATGAGGCGCCATCTGTCAGCGGCGTCGAATTGCCCGCGGTCAGCGTACCTTTGGCGCTACGCTCATAGGCCGGTTTGAGCGACGCCAGTTTTTCCAGGCTTGCATCCGTGCGCAGGTTGTTGTCTCGGGTCAGGCCCAGATAAGGCGTCAACAGGTCGCCGTGCCAGCCTTCGGCGTAAGCGGCGGCCATTTTCTGATGGCTCTCTAGCGCCAGTTGATCCTGCGCCTCACGCGGGGTGCCCCACGTCTGCGCCATCAGCTCGCAATGCTGGCCCATGGACAAGCCCGTACGCGGCTCGCCATTGCTCGGCAGTTCGGGCTTGAGGTTATGCGGACGCAGTTGCAGCAGCGCTTTCATTTTATCGGCGGGAGTTTTGCTGCGACTAAGCTGTAACAGGATTTGCCGCAGGTCTTCATTCACCCCAATTGGCGCGTCGGAGGTGGTATCAACGCCGCCCGCGATGCCGCATTCAATCTGACCCAAGGCAATTTTGTTGGCCACCAGCAATGCCGCTTCAAGCCCTGTGCCACATGCTTGCTGGATGTCGTACGCAGGCGTTTGGGGCGACAGCCGCGAGCCAAGCACGCATTCGCGGGTCAGGTTGAAATCCCGCGAATGCTTGAGCACCGCCCCGGCAGCCACCTCGCCCATGCGCAGCCCATGCAGGTTGAAACGCTCGATCAAGCCTTCCAGCGCTGCGGTCAGCATCTCCTGATTGCTGGCCGTGGCATAAGGCCCGTTGGAGCGGGCGAATGGAATACGGTTACCGCCGATGATGGCGACGCGGCGTGGCTGATTCATCGAGATCTCCCTTTGTTCTTTAGGCATTGCCAGTGGACAGAGTAGGACTTATTGCAACTGCCTGTGGTCCACTGGTTTGAACCCCGCCTCAAGGAGAGTGTTCCATGGCATCTGATCGCTACATTGACTTCGCCAACACGGACTTCGGTCGCCGATTGGTCGCAGCGGTCGGGCTTCCCGCGCCAGCACGGTTGGAGCGCTGGCAAGCAGGGCGTCTGCGGCCGGTCGAGGGTTCGTTGTTGATCAGTCCAGGGCCGCTGGCCGATCAGGTGCGAAGCTTTGCACCGCGTATTACCGATCTGCTGTTCAGCTTCGGTGGCGAAGTCCCCAGCGACAACCCGTGGATCGAGGGCCAAGGCCCCAAACTCAAAGCCGTGGTGTTCGACGCCAGCGCGTTTTCTCGCACCGAGCAGTTGTCGCAGTTGAGGGCGTTTTTTCAGCCAATCCTGCGCAGCCTCGATCCCTGCGCGCACATCGTCATCCTTGGCAAAGCACCGGATTCGCTGAACGACCCTTTGGCAGCCAGCACGCAGCAGGCCCTTGAGGGCTTTACTCGCTCACTGGCCAAAGAACTGCGCAACGGCGCCACAGCGCAACTGGTGCAAGTGGACGAGGATGCTGAAAACCAATTGGAAGGCACGCTACGGTTTTTCCTTTCGCCCAAAAGCGCTTATATCTCAGGGCAAGTCGTTCGTTTAAGCCCGTATGCCGAAACGGTTCAGGATTGGAGTCGTCCGCTCGCCGGGCGCAAAGCGCTGGTCACCGGGGCGGCCCGCGGGATCGGTGCCGCCATCGCCGAAACCCTCGCCCGCGACGGCGCCGAGGTGGTGCTGCTGGATGTGCCACAAGCGAAATACGATCTCGAAGCCCTCGCCGCACGCCTCGGTGGCCAGGCACTGGTGTTGGACATCTGCGCGCCAGACGCCGCTGTGCAATTGAGTGAACACCTGCCAAGCGGCCTCGACATCGTGGTCCACAACGCCGGGATCACGCGTGACAAAACATTAGCCAACATGACGGCCGACCTCTGGGACGCAGTGCTGAACGTTAACCTCAACGCACCGCAAGTCTTAACCCAGGCACTGCTCGACAGTGGTGCGCTGCACGATAACGGTCGGGTGATTCTGATGGCGTCCATCAGCGGTCTGGCCGGTAATCGCGGGCAGACCAACTACACGGCGAGCAAAGCGGGCTTGATCGGCTTGGCTCGCGCGCTGGCACCGGTGCTGAAGGCCCGTGGAATTAGCATCAATGCCGTGGCCCCCGGTTTCATCGAAACCAAAATGACTGCCGACATGCCCTTTGCGCTACGCGAAGCTGGGCGCCGTCTGAGTTCGCTGGGTCAAGGCGGTTTGCCGCAAGACGTGGCAGAAGCCGTGGCCTGGTTGAGCCAGCCAGGCAGTGGCGCGGTCAGCGGGCAAGTGTTGCGGGTGTGCGGGCAGAGCGTCATCGGCGCGTGAACCTGCTGCTTAAGGCCGTTCTACGCTGAGTTATTCCGGCGGCAAACACAGTCTGCAACAAACAGGAGATTCGGGATGACCGCACACTGGCGTTATCTGGACACCCCTCCAGCGTTACCTGGTTTGTTCTTGCAAGCGGCGTTGCGGCGCAAGGTCACCGGCACTCGCTTGCCCGAGCAAGGCCTGCGTTGCTGGGTATCGGTGGACCCGGACAAGGTCTCGTCTTTCCGCAAAGTGTGTGGATTCGTCGCCAGCAGCCTGCTGCCGCCGACCTATCCCCATGTGTTGGCCTTTCCCCTGCAAATGAAATTGCTGACCGACAAGGACTTCCCGTTCCCATTGCTCGGGCTGGTGCATCTGGCCAATCGCGTCAGCATTCGTCGTCCGCTGGGCACAGTGATAAAGGCGCAGGTCAGTGTGCGGGTCGATAACCTCCAGCCGCATGCGAAGGGCGCGACATTCCGGCTGATCACCCAGATCGAGGACGCGCTGGGCCTGCTGTGGGAAGAAGACAGCACGATGCTATGCCGTGGCGTGCAACTGGAAGGTGAGGTCGAAGGCACGTTTGAGCCAGCGCCTCTGCCAATGAGCGAACTGGCCACTTGGTATGCGCCGTCAGATATCGGACGGCAATACGCCAGGGTCAGCGGCGATTACAATCCGATTCACCTGAGCGACGCCAGCGCCAGGCTGTTCGGCTTCCCCAAGGCCATTGCCCATGGGTTGTGGATTGAAAGCCGTACGCTGGCAGCGCTGGATGATCATCTGCCAGCGTCAAACGTCGAGATCACCGTAGAGTTTCAGAAACCGCTTCGGTTACCCAGTGAGGTGACGTTGTCCGCCAGCGCGGCAGGCTCGCACGGGCAGTTGAAGGTCGAAGACAAAGACGGAATCGTGCATATGCTCGGGAATTGGCAGCCAGCGACTGAGTGAAGTTTCCCAGTTTTGCCAAACGCCCCAAGAGCGTGCTTGTGCCCAGAGGGTGGCCCTGCCCCCGCCATAAAGCATTTGCGATGACCTCCTCCGAGCTGGGCTTGTCCCGCGACCGGCGGGAAACCCGTCGTAAAACCTGTGTACGCGGTGTCACTGGCAGACCGCGCACACTGGACTTACTGCCGCTGCGCAGCAGATCGTCGGCAAGCCAGACGCCTACGCCTTCGGCAGAAGCAATCGTTTCTGCCCTTGCTTCCCGTCGTCATCCCCCTGAAGCTATGCGCCTTCAGGAGACGCCCATGAACCTCGACGAACTCACCCAACGCCTGCATCGCATCCGCGACAACAACGACTGGCGGCAATTTCACAGCCCGAAAAACCTGGCCATGGCCGCCAGTGTGGAAATGGCCGAGCTGGTGGAAATCTTCCAATGGAAAACCGAAGACCAATCCCGCCAACTTCCCGCCGATGAACTGGCCCATGCCGGTCAGGAAGTCGGCGACATCGTGTTGTACCTGCTGTTGATGTGCAGCGAATTGGGTTTGGACATGAACGAGGTCGTGCGCGCCAAGTTGGCAGACAGCGAGCGGCGGTTCAGTAAATGAGCGACCGTCATTTCGACCTGCTGGCGACCCGTTTTGCCCAAAAGATCTACGGCGGCGCCAAAGGTGCGATTCGTCTGGCGGTGTTGCAGGCTGACTTGAGCGAGTGTCTGCCGGATCGCCCATTGCGCGTGCTGGATATCGGCGCGGGGCTGGGGCACATGTCGTTGTGGCTGGCCGAACGCGGGCATCAGGTTACCTTGGCCGAGCCCGCAGAGCCGATGCTTGAAGGCGCCCGCCAACGTTTCGCCGAGGCAGGCCAGACAGCCACTTTCATTCAGGCGCCGTGGCAAGCATTGCCCGACCTGCTGAGCGAGCGTTATGACCTGGTGCTGTGCCACGCCGTGCTGGAATGGCTGGCCGAGCCCTACGCAATCCTGCCGGTTCTGCATCAACTGACCAACGCCGATGGCTGGTTGTCCCTGGCCTTTTATAACCGCGATGCATTGATCTACCGCAACCTGATCAAGGGCCATTTCCGCAAAATGCGGCGTAACACCCTGGCAGGCGAAAAACAAAGCCTGACCCCGCAACAACCTCTTGATCCCCGCGAATTAGCGGCGCAACTTGAAGCACTCTGGCGAGTCGAAAGCCAAAGTGGTGTCAGGGTTTTTCACGATTACATGCCGGTTGAGTTTCAGGCGAAAGTTGCGCTGGCGGACCTACTGGAAATGGAACTGGCGCACCGCCGCCACCCGGCGTTTTCCGGTTTGGGGCGCTACTTGCACTGGATGTGCAAACCGAACTGAGTTCGACGCTGGACTGTAGGAGGCCATTTATTGGCGAGGTTGCGTTTCAGACACACTGCGCCGGGCGCCCCGCCAACACGTTGGCGCCTACAGAATCTGGCCAACAGAAAGAGGCTATTTGCGGAGACCATCATGAAACGCCGCCTCGCTTTGCTGACCCTCTGCCTGGGCATCGCTGCCTGTCAGAGCAACAACCCCTATGTCGCCAGTTCAGCGCCTATCCCGGCTGCGCCGCCGTCGGCCGCCAATACCCTGGACATGAGCGCTTATCCCGCACCCGCGCGTGATTACGGTCGCTATCGAAACTGGACGTGGCTCAACGGTCAGTTGCCACCGGGCACTGCCTGGGCGGACTCGGCACAGGTGGCGCAAGCGGTGAGCGAAGGGCTGGATCAACGCGGTTTGCGCCCGTCGTCAAATCCACAAACCGCCGACCTGCGCGTCACTGTCAACACCCGTATGGAAACCCGTATCCGGCAAGAGCGTGACGACTATTACGACCCCTACTCCGGCGGCGCAGGCCTGGGCTACGGCGGCTATCGCCATGGCTACGGCAGCGGTTATGGCGGCTACGCCAGCGTGCCCATTGTGCGCACCTATCAAGTCCAGGTGGTCGTGGTACAAATCAGCCTGTTCGACGGCCATAGCGGTCAGCCGGTGTGGAGCGCCAGTGCCGAAACCGGCAGCGGCGGCGATCAGTCCGACCGCGCCAAAGCCTTGCGTCAGGCAGTGCAACAGGCCCTGACCCACTACCCTCCTTCTTAAATCATTCCGGAGATTCATCATGTTCCGCTGTCTTGCCGTACTGTGTTTCGCCGTGTTGCTCAGCGCCTGTCAGACTGATCAAGTCAACCGGGACTTCGACGCTCAGCGTGATTTCGGCGGGTATCGAACCTGGGCCTGGAAAGAACCCGCCCTGCAATATCAACCTAATGATCCACGGATCAAAAGCGACCTGACCGAACAGCGCATTCGCCAATCGGTCGGTGAGCAACTCGATCAACGTGGCCTGCGACTGGCGGCACCGGGGGTCAAGGCGGACGTGCAAGTGCAAACCTGGCTAATTGTTGAAGACCGTCAACAACTGGTCAGCACCAACTATGGCGGCGGCGGTTATTGGGGCAACCCGTGGGGCGGTTATTGGGGTGGGCCAATGGGCGGCGAAACCCGCAGCGTCAATTACAAGGTCTCGACCTTGCAGATCGACCTGCTCGACGGTAAAGACGGCAAGCTGGTCTGGCGCGGCAGTACCGAACAGGTCGTCAACGACAATCCAACCAATCCGATCGCCAGAGAACAGGCATTGCGCAAGACCGTGGCGAAGATCCTGCAGCAGTATCCGCCTCGGTAATCGGAGCGTGGGACACCGTTATCGCGGGCAAGCGCGGTCCTGCAATTGAAAACAATCGACTGTAGCCGCTCGCTTGCCCGCGGTGGCGCCGGTACTGCAAACATCGCAGCTGCCAGCGCGCCACGCACGTTTGGGCGTTGAGAGCGGTTCTGAGAACAATCCCACAAATCCACGGTCTATTTTCGCGCCGCATCCCATGTCAGGCGTTGCGGTGCTATAACTTCCCCTCCTCATAACTGCCACCAATGAGTGCCTCATGCTTAACAAAGGACTGTTCCTGGCCGGTGCGCTGGTACTGCTTAGTGCCTGTGATTCGTCTACTTCCGATAAACCCGCTACACCTCCCGCGCCTACTGCCCCGCAAGCGGCCGCGGTCGAGACGAGCAAGCCCAAACCTGCGGTCGATCTGGCCGCGCTGAGCCAGCGTTACGCAGGGCGTGAGTTGACAGTAGTGGATGTCTCGGAAATCCAGCTCGACGGTGCCAGCACGCTGTCGCTGAGTTTTTCCGTGCCGCTGGACCCGGAGCAAAAGTTCGCCGAAAAAGTCCATCTCGTGGACAGTAAAGACGGCAAGGTCGATGGCGCCTGGGAGCTGTCCGATAACCTCATGGAACTGCGCCTACGTCACCTGGAACCCAAGCGCAAGCTGGTGCTGACCATCGACCCCGGCCTGGTCGCGGTGAACAAAAACACCTTGGCCGCCGAATATTCCGCGCGGCTTGAAACGGCCGATTTGCAAGCCACCGTCGGCTTTGCCAGTCGCGGCAGTCTGCTGCCGACGCGTCTGGCCGAAGGTCTGCCGGTCATCGCACTGAATGTCGACAAAGTCGACGTCGAGTTCTTCCGTATCAAACCCGAATCGCTGCCGACCTTCCTCAGCTCATGGGAAAGCTCGTCCAGCCTGCAAAGCTACGAATCCAAGGAATTGCTGCCAATGGCCGATCTGGTCTATGGCGGCCGTTTCGACCTGAACCCTGCGCGCAACACCCGCGAAACGGTCCTGCTGCCAATTTCCGGCCTCAAGCCATTGCAGCAACCGGGCGTTTACCTGGCCGTGATGCGCGCCTCGGGCACCTATAACTATTCGCAACCGGCGACGCTATTCACCCTCAGTGACATCGGCCTGTCGGTCCACCGCTACGCCAACCGTCTGGACGTTTTCACTCAAGCGCTCGAAGGCGGTAAGGCGCTGAACGGCATTGATCTGGAACTGTACGACGACAAAGGCCGCGTGGTCGGCCAAGGCAAGACCGACAACGCCGGCCATGCCGAACTGCCGCTACCGGCCAAGGTCCAAGTGCTGCTGGCGCACCAAGGAGAACAAACCAGCCTGCTGCGCCTGAACAGTTCGGCGCTGGATTTGGCCGAGTTCGACATCACCGGCCCCAAAGCCCACCCGCTGCAATTCTTCATTTTTGGGCCGCGTGATCTCTATCGCCCCGGCGAAGTGGTGTTGCTCAACGGCCTGTTGCGCGACAACGACGGCAAGCGCGTGAAACCGCAACCGATCACGGTTGAAGTGCGCCGCCCGGATGAGCAGGTCAGTCGCAAATTTGTGTGGGAAGCCGACGCCTCCGGCCTGTACAAATACCAATTGCAGTTGGCAGACGAAGCGCCCACCGGACGCTGGCAATTGGTGTTCGATCTGGGCGACGGCAAGCCGCAGTTGTATGAATTCCAGGTCGAGGACTTTCTGCCTGAGCGCATGGCCCTGGAACTAAAAGGCAGCGCCACGCCCCTGGCACCCGATGCCTCGTTCGAGGTCGACATCAATGGCCGCTATCTCTATGGCGCGCCCGCGTCGGGCAATCGGTTGACAGGTCAGCTGTATGTGCGGGCGCTGCGTGAGGCGGTGCCGGGGCTGCCGGGTTATCAGTTCGGCTCGGTCACCGAACAAGAGCTGAGTCAGGACCTGGACATCGACGACAGCACCCTCGACGCCAACGGCGAGCTGGCGCTGAACATCGACAGCCAATGGGCCAAGGCCCGCTCACCGCTGCAATTGATTCTGCAGGCGAGTCTGCAAGAGTCGGGCGGGCGCCCGATCACACGCCGCCTGATTCAGCCGGTATGGCCTGCCGAGCAAATGCCGGGCCTGCGCGGCTTGTTCGACGGTGATGCCACCGATGGCGATGGCCCGGTCGAATTCGAGCTGCTGATGGCTGACAAGGACGGCCATAAACTCGCCGCCGACAACCTCAAGGTGCGGCTGATTCGTGAGCGCCGCGATTACTACTGGAGCTACTCGGACAGCGACGGCTGGAGCAATCACTACAACGAGAAATTCCTCAACCTGAGCGAAGAAACCGTCAGCGTCAAAAAGGACGCCACCGCCAAGGTCAGCTTTCCGGTGGAATGGGGCCCGTACCGCGTCGAGGTCGAAGACCCGAGTACCGGGCTGATCAGCAGCGTGCGTTTCTGGGCCGGTTATCGCTGGCAGGACAATGCCGAAGGCGGCGCGGTGCGTCCCGATCAGGTCAAGCTGGCACTGGACAAGCCCGCTTACGCCGATGGTGATACCGCTAAAGTCACGGTCACGCCGCCGTCTGCGGGCAAAGGCTATCTGCTGGTGGAATCCAGCGAAGGCCCCTTGTGGTGGCAGGAAATCGACGTACCGGCTGAAGGCAAATCCTTCGACATCCCGCTGAGCAAGGAATGGGCGCGGCATGACCTGTACGTCAGCGCCCTGGTGATCAGGCCCGGCGAGCGCAAGGCCAACGTCACGCCCAAACGCGCAGTCGGTGTGCTGCATCTGCCGCTGGACCGCTCGCAACGCAAGTTGGCGCTGACCGTCACGGCGCCGGAAAAAATGCGGCCCCAGCAACCACTGAAACTCAAGATCAACGCAAAAAATGCCGACGGTTCGATCCCTAAAGACGTGCATGTGCTGGTTGCGGCGGTGGACGTCGGCATTCTCAACATCACCGAGTACGCAACACCGGACCCCTTCGCCAGCCTGTTCGGGCGCAAGGCATACGGTGCTGATCAGATGGACATTTACGGGCAACTGATCGAGGCCGGGCGCAATCGTCTGGCGAGCCTGGCATTCGGGGGTGACGCGGCGCTGGCCAAAGGCGGCAAGCGACCGCAAACCAGCGTGACCATCGTCGCCCTGCAAAGCGCGCCAGTGACGCTCAATGAGCAGGGTGATGGCGAGGTCAGCGTCGACATTCCCGACTTCAACGGCGAACTGCGGATCATGGCGCAGGCCTGGACCGACGAGCGCTATGGCATGGCCGAGGCCAAAACCGTGGTCGCCGCGCCATTGATTGCCGAGCTGTCGGCGCCACGCTTTCTGGCCGGTGGTGACCAGACCAAGGTCGCGATGGACCTGTCGAACCTGTCCGGCAAGGCACAAACACTCAATGTGCAGGTCAGTGCCGAAGGCCAACTGAGTCTGGCCAATGGCGATGCAAGCGCGTCGATTCAATTGGCTCAGGGCCAACGCGTCACGCTACAGATTCCGGTGCGCGCGCAAGGTGGATTCGGTCAGGGGCGGCTCAAGGTAACAGTGCAAGGGCTGGATTTGCCGGGCGAAAGCCTGCCGCCGTTCAGTCGCGAATGGACCTTGGGCGTGCGTCCGGCGTATCCGGCGATGCTCAAGCACTATCGTGCGGTGCTCAAAGATCAGATCTGGACGCTGCCTGAAGGGGCGCTGGAAGCCTTCGAGCCCGCTGGGCGCGAGGCGCTGTTGTCGGTATCGAGTCGTCCACCGCTGAACCTGGGCGAACAGATCCGTGCGCTGAAAGCCTACCCCTACGGTTGCCTTGAACAGACCGCCAGCGGTCTGTACCCGTCGCTGTATGCCGATGCTAGCGTCCTCAAGCGCCTTGGTCTTGAGGGCGAGCCAGACGCTGCGCGCAAACGCAAGATCGAGCTGGGCATCGAGCGGTTGTTGGGCATGCAGCGCTATAACGGCAGTTTCGGGCTGTGGGGCGCGGACGGCGAGGAAGAATACTGGCTGACCGCGTACGTCACCGACTTTTTGCTACGTGCTCGCGATCAAGGCTTTGCCGTGCCGCCAGACGCGCTGAAAAAAGCCAACGAACGACTGCTGCGTTACTTGCAGGAGCGTAATCAGATCGAGGTCAATTACAGCGAAAACGCCGAGCACACACGTTTCGCCGTTCAGGCGTATGCGGGGCTGGTGTTGTCGCGCAGCCAGCAGACGCCGCTCGGTGCGCTGCGCAGCCTGTTTGATCGCCGAACCGATGCACGCTCAGGTCTGCCGCTGATTCAGTTGTCCATCGCGCTGGAAAAAATGGGCGACAAACCGCGCGCCGACCAAGCGCTGATGGCGGGGTTGGCGGCCAAACGCAAAGCCGATGACTGGCTGGCCGATTACGGCAGCCCGTTGCGCGATCAGGCATTGATTCTGTCGCTGCTGGAAGAAAACAAACTGGCCACCGACAAGGTCGAGGAGCGGCTGTTTGCGCTGTCCGATCAAGTGGCCGCCAGCCTTTATCTGTCGACCCAGGAGCGCAATTCGCTGTTCATGGCGGGCCGTGATTTGCTGGGCAAACCCGAAGCGAAGTGGGCCGCGACGTTGAACAGCGGTACGCAGGATCGTGAGCTGAGCAATGATCAGCCGGGTGTGAAACTCGATGAATCAGTACTGGCCTCGCCGTTGACGGTGCGGAACACGGGCGGCGAAACCTTGTACCAACAAATGACGATTTCGGGCTATCCAGTGCAGCCACCTGCGCCAGGAGGGGAGAACCTAAGCATTCGTCGTGATTATCTGGGCATGGACGGCGAGCCACTGAACCTCAATGCGCTGAAAAGCGGCGAATTGGTGTTGGTACACCTGCAAGTCAAATCCAAAGAGCGAGTGCCGGACGCGCTGGTGGTCGACCTGTTGCCGGCAGGCCTTGAGATCGAAAACCAGAACCTGGCGCAGAGCGCGGCCAGCCTGGAAGACGCCAGCGCGTCGGTGAAGCAGTGGCGTCAATCGATGGAAAACGCAGGTCTTAAACATCAGGAATTTCGCGGTGACCGTTATGTCGCGGCAATCGACCTGCATGGTTTCAACACAGTGGACTTGCTGTACCTGGCCCGCGCCGTAACACCCGGCACCTACCGCGTACCGCCGCCACAGGTTGAGTCAATGTACCGACCAAACTGGCAAGCCCTCGGCGAAGCACCGCCGCAGTTGGTGGTGAAGGGAAAATAGTGCGTCATGGGGACTGATTGGACTGTCATGGGGACTGATTGGACTGTCATGGGGACTGACTTGTCATGGGGACTGATTTATTTACAACGCTTCACCGTAAATTAATCTGTCCCCATGACAGTCCCCGGCTCCAGCGCCGCTTAGCATCAATCGGGGACAGATTAATTTTTCAAAAAGCACAAAAAATAAATCAGTCCCCTTGCATCGCGAATGCTTGTGCAGGTGGCAATCTCCAATGCCCGAACACACCTCTTCGCACGACGGAGGAGACTGATTTATTTACAACGTTTCACCGTAAATTAATCTGTCCCCATGACAGTCCCTGGCTCCAGCGCCGCTTAGCGTCAATCGGGGACAGATTAATTTTTCAAAAAGCACAAAAAATAAATCAGTCCCCTTGCATCGCGAATGCTTGCACGACGGAGGGGACTGATTTATTTACAACGCCTCACCGTAAATTAATCTGTCCCCTCCGTTGAATCGGGCGACGTTATCTGTAGGAGCCAACTTGTTGGCGAGAGGGTTTGGCGTTTTGTCAGTGCTGGAGCCTCGCGAACACATTCGCGACGACAAATGTTGCAGCGCTTGAATCAATGAATAATCCAACTCAACAACCACAGCCCCAGAAACAGCCAGATGATCCCCATGATGATCGAGGCGCGCATGAAGGCGCGGACAGCCGAATACAGCAACATCAGCCCAATGACCAGCGCAACGATGCTGATCAGCGAGGTGTCCATGCCCAGCGTGCGTGACAGGCCATCGACGAAGTTGCCTCCCGCGTGAGTGAAGATATTGAACAACCAACTGAGTCCGTCGACGATGAAGCGGATCACGGCACCCAGTGCCTGGCCAAGCCATTCGAAAAAGCTTTCTACCTGCATATCTGTTTCCTGATGAGGATCGTGGAACAAAGGATCTGTTCGCTTTGGCTGTCACTCGCGTTGCCGAGTTCCCTGAAGCATAAAGGCTCTTTGGCATGAGACGCGGATTAGTTGTGCGCGGACTGCTTGGCAGTCTGCTTACCCTCATCATTTTGCTCTGGCTCGCTGACCGTCTCTGGCCGCTACCCTTACCCAAGGACGACCTGGCCCGCGTGGTGCTGGCCGAAGACGGCACCCCGCTGTGGCGCTTCGCCGATGCCAACGGAGTGTGGCGCTATCCGGTGTCCGTCAATCAGGTGTCGCCGTATTACCTCGACTCGCTGCTGACCTACGAGGACCGTTGGTTCTATCAGCATCCGGGGGTAAATCCCATGGCGTTGGTGCGTGCCACCTGGCAAAACCTAATCGGCGGCCATGTTGTGTCGGGCGGCAGTACGTTGTCGATGCAAGTGGCGCGGCTGCTTGATCCGCACCCACGGACAGTGCCCGGCAAACTGCGGCAGTTGTGGCGTACGGCGCAGCTGGAATGGCACCTGTCGAAGGAAGAAATCCTCGGGCTCTACCTCAATCGCGCACCATTCGGCGGCACCTTGCAAGGTGTGGCGGCGGCCAGTTGGGCTTATCTGGGCAAATCCCCACAACAACTGACCCGCGCCGACGCCGCCTTGTTGGCCGTGCTGCCACAAGCACCGAGTCGCTTGCGCCCGGATCGTCATCCACAGCGCGCCCAAATCGCACGGGATAAAGTGCTGCGGCGTCTGGCCGAGTTCAATGTCTGGCCCCGGCAAGCGGTCGACGAAGCGCTGGAAGAACCTTTATTGCTGGCGCCGCGTCAGGAACCCACATTGGCGCCTTTACTGGCGCGCAGGCTGAATCGCCCTGACAGCCCGCCGCTGATTCGCACCACGTTGGACGCGAGCCTGCAACGGCGTCTTGAGGATTTGCTGCTGAACTGGCGTGCGCGCCTGCCCGAGCGCACCTCAGCCGCCATTCTGGTGGTTGAAACGCAAAACATGGCCACCCGCGCCTACGTCGGGTCGGTGGACATTGGCGACGCTCGGCGCTTCGGCCATGTCGACATGGTCAGCGCTTTGCGTTCACCGGGTTCGACGCTCAAGCCGTTTTTGTATGGCAAGGCCATCGATGCCGGTTTGATCCATTCCGAGTCGCTGCTGCAAGACGTACCGCGCCGTTACGGCGACTATCGCCCTGGCAACTTTTCATCCGGGTTCAATGGTGCGGTGTCGGTCAGTTCGGCGCTGTCGATGTCGCTCAACTTGCCGGCGGTGCAATTACTGGAGGCTTACGGACCCAAACGCTTCGCCGCCGAGTTGCGCAATGGCGGCGTGCCACTGACCTTGCCGCCTTTGGCAGAGCCGAACCTGGCGCTGATTCTGGGCGGCGCAGGCAGTCGCCTGGAAGATCTGGTCGGTGGCTATGCAGCCTTCGCGCGTGCAGGCAGAAGCGCCAACATTCGCCTGCAACCGGATGATCGGCTGCGTGACCACCCCATGATGTCGCCCGGTGCGGCGTGGATCATTCGACGGATTCTCAGCGGTCAGTCACGCCCAGACCTGGACCCGCATGCCGAACTGGTGCAGCGCCCGCAGTTGGCGTGGAAAACCGGCACCAGTTATGGCTTTCGCGATGCGTGGTCGATTGGCGTCGGGCCTAGGTTTTTGATTGGCGTGTGGATCGGCCGTCCGGACGGTACGCCGGTGCCGGGGCAGTTCGGATTGGCCTCGGCTGCGCCGCTGATGCTGCAAGTGCATGACCTACTGGTCAACCGCGATGCCCAGCGTAACATCGTCGCGCCAGTTCAACCGGTGCCGTTGGGTGTTGGCGTCGCGGCGATCTGTTGGCCGCTGGGGCAACCGATGAGCAAGAGCGATCCCAATTGTCGGCGTCAGCGATTTGCCTGGACGCTGGACGGCACCACGCCGCCAACCTTGCAGGCCACCGATCAACCGCTGGGGCTTGGGCTTTTGGAGAACATCTGGGTCAACGAGCAAGGCTTGCGTGTGGGCGCTAATTGCCCCGGCGCGCAGCCTCGCACGGTTGCGTTGTGGCCCGCGCCTCTTGAGCCGTGGTTGCCTCAGGCTGAGCGTCGGGAGGCACGCTTGCCGCAGGTGGATTCAAGTTGTCCGCCGCAGGGCCTGAGCCTTGCTGCACCGCTGTCGATTGTCGGTGTGCGTGAAGGTGATCAACTGCGCTTGCCTGCGGGCAGTCAGCAACTGCTGCGACTGAAGCTGTCGGCACTGGGTGGCAATGGTCGGCGCTGGTGGTTCATCGATGGCGCCCCCGTGGGCGATACCGCCAATCAGGACAGCTACACCCACACCTTCACTCGCCTGGGGCGTTACCAACTCAGCGTGCTGGACGAAAGCGGCCAGACCGCGCGAGTGGAGTTCAGCGTGGTGGATTGATGTGTCTGGAGCGTGATCACAGGCCCACGCTTTAATCTGAGCAAAATACCCGCGACCACGCTTTCAGAACAAAACTGACTACAATGCCCGCCTTCCCGGGAGCCTGAATGTCTACTTTTGCCAACGACTGGCGTCACCGCGCTACGCATAAACGTGTGTGGGGGCTGGCGGCGCCAATGATCCTGTCCAACATTTCCGTGCCTCTGGTGACACTGGTGGACAGCGCGGTGATCGGCCACCTTCCGCACGCGCATCAACTGGGCGCAGTAGCAGTGGGCGGCACGCTGTACAGTTTTTTGGCGTGGGCCATGGGTTTCTTGCGCATGGGCACCACGGGGTTCGCGGCGCAGGCAGCGGGTCGCAACGATGGTGCGAAATTGCGTCAGGTGCTGTTGCAAAGCCTGCTGCTGGCAATCGGATTCGCTGTACTGCTCGGTTTGATCGGGCTGCCGTTCCTGCATCTGGCGATCCAACTGATGCAACCCTCCGATGACCTTAAAGCCCTCACGCAGACCTTCTTCCACACCCGCTTATTCGGGCTGCCTGCTGCGCTGGCCACCTACGCGCTGGTCGGCTGGTTTCTCGGCACTCAGAACGCCAGGGCATCGTTGGCGATTCTTCTGACGACCAACCTCTGCAACATTGTCCTCAACCTCTGGTTTGTGCTCGGGCTGGACTGGGGCGTGCTCGGCTCGGCGCGCGCATCGGTGATAGCAGAATGGCTTGGCGCGCCGCTCGGTCTGGCGCTAACGCACAAAGCATTGCGCGCCTATCCCGGCCAGATCGCTTGGGCCGCGCTGCGCCATTGGCAGAACTGGCGTCCATTGTTGGCGGTCAATCGCGACATTTTCATTCGCAGCCTGGTGCTGCAATCGGTATTTTTTTTGATCACCGTACAAGGCGCGCGGCTGGGCGACGCCACCGTGGCGGCCAATGCATTGCTGCTCAACGGCTTGCTGCTCACTGCCCATGCGCTGGACGGATTGGCCCATGCGGTGGAAGCGCTGTGCGGGCATGCCATCGGGGCGGGTGATCGCGATGAGCTTCGGCGCTCGATGAACGTCGCCGGTGGCTGGTCACTGATCTGCAGTGTGGGGTTTGCTGCGTTTTTTCTGTGTTTTGGCCATCTGTTTGTGGCGATGCAGACCGACATCCAGCCAGTGCGGGAAATCGCCTTCACTTATCTGCCGTATCTGGCAGCGCTGCCGCTGGTGGCCGTCTGGAGTTATGTGCTGGACGGCCTGTTTATCGGCGCAACACGCGCCAGGGACATGCGCAACACCATGCTGCTGAACCTGATCCTGCTGATCCCGTTCGCCTGGATAGGTTATGGCTTCGGCAATCACGGGCTGTGGCTGACGTTCTTGTTGTTCATGGCGCTGCGCGGCTTAACCCTCGGGTATGTGGCCTGGAGGCTCAATCGCAGCGACAGTTGGTTCAACGGGCGCGCCTATTGATTGATAGCGCAGACGCATTTGACCGAGCCTGCGCGTGAGTGAGCCCGACTACAGGGCCTCAAAGCGGCGCTCAACGCAATCGCCGCATGGCTTACAGCCGCAGTGACGATCCACGGTCAGACAGGTTTTTCACCCTGCGGGTTTGCGTTCTTGTCGTCAGCGGGCTTTTGCGTGGACAGCACGATGTTCGGGCTGCTCAGGGTCACGCCATCGGGACCAATGGTGACGTGACTGCTACCCACACTGAAGTTCAGCTCGTTGGAGCTGTCCAGATGCAGGGTCAAATCATCGAGATAGATCTGCTGCGTATCACCCAAAAAATGCTGGCGATCAAGACGGGTGGTGATGGTGTGCTGCTTTGTGGCGGGCTTGTGCATGATTTCGCCTGAAACACGATCCGGGTCATGGGGGCTGATGTCAGGGTCACAGACGTAGTCGACGATAACGGGTTGATCAGGATCGTCGTCGACAAAACTCACCACCACCTCCATGCCGCCCCACCATTGCACGCCTTCACTGTCCAGTTGGCCATCGATCGGCAACCAGCAATCGTTGTAACGTGACCCGTCACCTTGGTGACCCCAATCGAAACGGACCTTGATCCGCCCTTCATGATCTCGTAACGCTTCATCGAACAAGGCTCCGACGACCAGCGCACGCTGTATGCCGCTTGGCTTTGTTTGAGCCTTCGGCTTTTTCGCGGGCATTCCGAGAGCGGCCTGAACAGCCGAGAAGGCGTTCAGGTAAACAGGCTCAATTGTTCCGATCTTGAACGCAGGCTGTAGGCCACGATGATGGATTTCAGTCAACAACCAGGCTTGATTGCAGCGTGGGTCTTGATGCCCTGTCATCGGCAACTGCATGCCCGTGCGCAAGAAATGCAACGCGCTGGCGCCCTTGACCCGAAGTGCAGTTCGCTCGCCAGTGGCAACGACGGCCGACGGGCAAACCGTGAAACGGCTGATTTCGCCGCGCGCGGATTGGGTCCCGAAATGCACCGCTGAAGTACGCGGGTTATGGCGCATCTCATCACTGAAAACCAACATGTGGTTGCCCAGGGAATGCTCAAAGTAATAGTGAATACCTTCCTGTTGGCATAGGCGCTCAACCAACTGTAAATCGGTCTCGCCGTGTTGCGCGCAGAATGCTAGCTCGTCGTACTGTTTTGTCAGTTCGAAGGCATACCCGTCTTCATGAATACCGTGTTCACGCAACACTTTGCGAATGATCGATTTAGCAGGCAGGTCCTGGAAAATGCGCTGGTTGTAACGATGTGCCAGGCTCTTCATGCGCGGGCCCAGGCTGATTTGATAATGCACGGGGCCAGGCCCCGTATTACTGCGACCGATGCTCTGTATCTGCGCGTGAAAACCCACGCCGGGCAACTTTGAACTCAGGTAGACATCACTGAACAAGCATTGCTGCAGGTCCAGCTCGCCATGGAGGCTGGCGGCCTGGACCTCGAAGGAGAACGGTTTGTTGATGACCTCAACGCCCGTGAATGTCATCACTTCCAACGGGCGTGCAAAAGTGATTGAGTCTAGACGGAAGTGACAATGATGTTCGGTAATGGGCATAGGAAAAGACGGCCTCGACTGCTTAGAGCGCAAATGGCCGGCGATTCTGGACGAGAAGTGCCGCCAAGTAGCGGCGCAAATCCCGAATAGGACGATACCTACAGAAGAATAAGATCAGGCATACAATTTGACTTGGCAGGCGCATAAAAACGGGCACTACAGGCCCGTTTTACTCGATTGCGACCCCACTTACGACGACAGATAAGAAGACCGTGTCAGCCCAAGGCGCAAGGCATCCAGGTATTGCGTGCGCTCACGCGGGGTGATCCTGGCGCTGGCGACTTTGTCCCGGTAATGGGTCATGAGTTCTTCCGGTGACAAATGCACGTAACGCAACATGTCTTCGATGGTGTCGTGGGTTTCGATACCTGCGCAGTAAACGCTGCCATCCGGGTTCTGGTAGATGTTCACCGAATCGGTGTCACCAAACAGGTTGTGCATGTCCCCGAGGATTTCCTGATAGGCGCCGACCAGGAACACACCCAACAGATAGTCCTCACCCTCGTTCAGTGCATGCACCGGCAGGCTGGTTTCGATGCTCTGCTCATCGACATATTGATTGATCTTGCCGTCGGAGTCGCAGGTCAGGTCTTGCAGCACGGCGCGACGCAGTGGCTCCTCGTCCAGGCGATGCAGCGGGATGATTGGCAACACCTGATCGATGGCCCAGGTGTCCGGCAGGCTCTGGAACACCGAGAAGTTGCAGATGTACTTGTCGGCGAGCTTGTCATTGAGTTCGTCCAGCACCTGACGATGCGAACGCTGACGCGCCTTCAGCGAGTTATGCAGGCGACGGCACACCGCGAAATAGCATTGTTCACCCAAGGCTTTTTCGGCCAGGGTCAACTTGCCATCTGCGTATTGAGCCGCGATATCGCTCATGTAGTGAGTGGCGCGCCAGTAGGTCTCGGTGACCATCTCGATGTCGGTGGGGCCCAATAGGTCGATCAGCCACTGCAGGGTTTCTGGCAGGCTTTGCTTGTCGCTGATTTGCGGCACCTGGTCGTTGTGACGCTCGACGTCAGTCACCTGGATCACCAGCATGGCGTGGTGCGCGGTCAGTGAGCGGCCGCTTTCGGAGAAAATATGCGGATGCGGCAAACCTTGCGCATCGCAGAACTCTTTGAGCATGCCGACCACGACGCCTGCGTAATCGTCCATGTCGTAGTTGATCGAACTGGCATTGCGCGAGTGAGTACCGTCGTAATCGACGCCCAGACCGCCGCCCACATCGATGTGATCCACCGGCAAACCGAGGTTGCGCAGCTCACCGTAATAACGGATCGCTTCTTTGAAACCGTGCTGATAGTCGGCCAGATTGGCGATCTGCGACCCCATGTGGAAGTGCAACAGGCGAATGCCCTGATCCAGACCGGCCTTGCGGAAACGCTCGACCACTGAAAGCAACTGCGCGGCAGACAGACCAAACTTGGATTTCTCACCACCGGTGTCCGCCCACTTGCTCGATGCCAACGACGACAACCGAACACGCAACCCCACTTGCGGCGCGACTTTCAGCTCGGCGGCCTCTTCGATCACCAGCTCAACTTCGGACTCTTTTTCGATCACGATGAAGACGTTGTGACCCAGTTTTTGCCCCATCAAGGCCAGGCGAATGAATTCGCGGTCCTTGTAACCGTTGCAGACGATGGTGCCGCCTTTGGGCGCCAGCGCCAGCACGGCCATCAGCTCAGGCTTGGAGCCAGCTTCCAGGCCAATGGAGACGTTCTGCGTGGCGATGATGTTTTCCACCACCGCTTCTTGCTGATTGACCTTGATCGGATACAGCGCGGTGTAGTTGCTCTGGTATTCCAGGCGGGCGATGTTCTGATCGAACGCGCCGGTCAACTGACGCACGCGGTCCTGAAGGATATCCGGGAAACGCACCAGCAATGGCAGGGACAAGCCGCTCTTGCGCAACGCGTCTACCTGCTCGTAAAGATCGATAGGCGAACTGGACGGGCCGTTAGGACGGACTTCAACGCGACCGGCCTCGTTGATTGCGAAATAACCAGCCCCCCAATTACGAATCCCATAGACACTGCGGCTGTCTGCCACGGTCCATTGGCTGCCATCGTCTTTGCGTGTGCGTCGTACGGACATTGAAGTCCCCTATATAAAAGTCATAAAGCGCAAGCCTCAGGCGACTGTGCGCAGTGTATAGAGTGCAAATGACGGTTTGGCGCCAGCTCGCTGTGGGGTAATAGACCCGACGGGCAAGCCAGAGTTTGAAAACCGAGCGTTTAGAAATCGAAAATCTGGAAACTGACATTACGGTTCGGGGGGATGAATTTCAGCCGCCTGATTTTTTCGCTTTGAAACCCAGCTTGGTCAACTCTGCCAGCAAGGTGTCGACATGATCGCCCTGAATCTCGATCACGCCATCCTTGAGTGCCCCGCCGGTGCCGCAGCGGCGCTTGAGCGTGGTCGCGAGTTCTTTGAGTGCGTCTTCGGCCAACGGCACGCCGGTCACGGTGGTCACAGTCTTACCGCCACGCCCTTTGCTTTCGCGGCGTACACGGGCAATGCCGTCTCCAGCGGGAATCAGCGTGCTCTTGCAGATGCAGGCATCGACCGGCTGACGGCATTCTGGACAGTGACGTCCGGCGTCGGTTGAAAATACCAGGCCACCGAGGGCGGCGAAGGAAGCGGCTTTTTTGACCACGGGCAATCCTCTTCTTGAGGACTAAAATCTGGTCGACGGGCGTCGACCGCGAAGCCCCACTCAGGCAGGGGCAGCGCAGCTGGACCGAGCTAATCGGTCCAGCCTGAAAAGGTCGCGCAGTGTACCGACAAAAACCGTCGCTGCTAAGAGCCAATATGCGCCAATTTACTCATCATTCGCGACCTGCCCCAGATAACGCTTCAGTGCGGCCAGAGAGTCCGGGCAATACGGCTTTTCAACGGCTTCACGGAGCACCTCATCAACGGCCATGAAACGCGCTTCGAGCACCTCTTCGGGCTGCAGCTTCAAGGGTCCGTCCCAGACGGCTGAAAAGACCGCGCACCAGAGCCGATTGTCGACCAGATCAAAGAGGAAACGCTCATGCGCGACCAGTTCGACGCCCCTGACGCCCAGCTCTTCTTCCAGCTCGCGAGCCGCCGAGACGGCGTATGTTTCACCCGCCTGAACCATGCCCCCTGCGGCGACATCCCAGTAGCCGGGGTAAATGGCCTTGCTCAGGGTGCGTCGATGAACGCACAGTTCACCAGCACCGTTGAACAGCAGAATGAACGTTCCGCGCCCAATCAGTCCGCGTTCGCGTAATTGGGCACGAGGCAATGAGCCGAGCAACTCATCGTTGCGATCGACCCAGGCAACCTGTTCGGCGTCGGAGGCGGCGCGGTGCGCGG
Organism: Pseudomonas sp.; assembly: GCF_036404235.1. GTDB lineage: Bacteria > Pseudomonadota > Gammaproteobacteria > Pseudomonadales > Pseudomonadaceae > Aquipseudomonas. The sequence continues at coordinate 2,443 of NZ_DASWOT010000098.1, read as the reverse complement.
CCTCCTGTTCGGAAACGGTCATCGATCAGCCTTGCGACAGCAACTGACGCAGGTCGATAACCGCAGCGTTAGCACGTGACAGATAGTTGGCCATGACCAGCGAATGGTTAGCCAACACGCCGAACGGGCTGCCATTGAGAATCATCGGGCTCCACATCGGTTCTTGCGAGGCTTCCAGCTCACGGATGATCTGGCGCACGCTCACCGTGGCGTTCTTCTTGGCCAGCACGTCAGCGAAGTCAACCTCGATGGCACGCAACAAATGCGACAACGCCCAAGCCTGACCACGGGCTTCATAGAAGACGTTGTCAATTTGCATCCACGGGGTTTCGACGATTTCTTCATCGACCTGCGGCACTTCGCCCGGCTTCACGGTGACAGTGGACTGTGCTTCGGTTTTCAACGTGCTGTTGAGTTTGACGCGGCCAACGCTGGCCGACAGCCGCTGCGACAACGAACCCAGGCGTGTACCGACATCGCCCAGCCAGTTGTTGAGGTTGTCAGCACGGGTATAGAACAGCGCGCCTTTCTGGTTCGGGTCGGACAGACGCGCCTGATAACGGCTCAGTGCATTAATGCCGTCGCGGTACTGCGACTCGCTGGAAGGCAGGATCCAACTCCTGTTATCGAAGTTGAAAAGCGGCTCTGCACGCGCCAAATCGCTGTCTTCAGCCGACTGCGATTGCGAACGGGCGAAGTCTTTACGCAAAGCCCGACTCAAGTCACGAACCTGAACCAGCACGCCGTATTCCCAGCTCGGGATATTGTCGAGCCACAAGCCAGGCGGGAAACGGTCGTTGGACAGGTAGCCGCCACGCTTATCGAGCAAGGTCGAAGCGACGGTCTTGAGGGTTTCGACGGTGGTGTAGCCGATCACCATCTGCTTGCCTTCGCGCTCGGCGGCAGCTTGCGCTTGCTGCTGAACGGGGAACAACGCGGGCTCACTGCTCCACCACCAGCCCAGGACGACCGCTACAACCAGGTAAATACCAACGAGAATGCCCAGCGAACGGCTTAAAAACAGACCACCAAAGTAACCGCGGGTCTTCACTGTCGACGTCGACTGGGTGTCGACACGTTCATCCGCGCTGCCCGCGCGTTTCTTCCAATCCAGCATGGCCTTGTCCTTTCAGTAGCAGAATTCAGTGCTTCGACCGCAACCTTACAGCAAGGTGCGTTTCGCAGGAACGTGGCAGAGGGTCCATTTACGTAACCGACGATTCAATGGGCGTCATGTGCGCGGCAACAGACCCTAGGCAATGCTCCTCTAAGGTAATCCCCTAGGCGTCCATTGATCGGCGATAACAAATTTCCGTCAGACCTGATCCAGATCTTGCTGCACTTGTTGGAAGTTTGACGCGAAAAATCTACAAAAAATGACGAATAAATGGCTTTTTGGCGCACTTATGCAGGGTAAGTGGTGCTAGCATACCGCCAGCATTTGTATCAGGGTTTCCCCTACAAGTAGTCAGGACATGACCGAACCAGAAGATCCGAGCCCCAACCGCCTCAAACATCATTTCGCCCAGCGCGTTATTCATCAAGCCCGTCAGATACTTGAGGTGTGGCAACGCCTGCAGCAAAGCGAATGGTCGACAGCGGACATGGCCGAACTCTGCGAGGCTAATACGCGCCTGTTACGGTTTGCCGAACGCTTCGAGCAAGCCGAACACGAACAACTGGCGCGCAGCATCAATCAAGCTCTGGAAGACGTCAGCGCCAATCGCGGCCGCCTGAGCAGCGCATTGATCACCGATCTCAATCGTTTGATGCAGCGCCTGTCGCGCACCGGCCTGCGCCACGGCGATCGACTCGAACAAACTGCCCTGCCGCCATTGCGCAAACCGATTTACGTCATGCTGCAGGACCATGAGCGCGCAGAACGGCTAGCCAAGCAATTGGAGTTCTTCGGCCTTAGCGCGCAGTCACTCGACAGCACCGACGTATTCCACTCAACGCTGGCACAGCGCTTGCCAGCGGCCGTAGTGATGGACGTCGATTTCGAAGGCCCAGGCCAAGGCCTCAAGTTAGCCATGCAGATGCAGGAAGGGCTTGAGCAAAAATTGCCGCTGCTGTTTTTCAGCCACCAAGAAACCGACACACCGACTCGCCTTGCCGCCGTACGTGCGGGGGGCGAGGAGTTTTTGACTGGCACGCTGGAGGCCTCAAGCCTGCTGGAGAAAATCGAAATCCTCACACGCGTCGCCCAGTATGAGCCTTATAAAGTACTGATCATCGACGACTCTCGGGCGCAAGCGACGCACACCGAGCGCCTGCTCAATAGCGCAGGCATCGTCACCCGCACACTGTTCGACCCTATCCAGACGATGGCCGAGCTTGCAGATTTTCAGCCGGACCTGATCATCCTCGACATGTACATGCCCGGTTGCACGGGCACCGAACTGGCGAAAGTGATTCGCCATAACGACCGTTACATGAGTGT
>NZ_DASWOT010000097.1:0-13029 GCF_036404235.1 Pseudomonas sp. | reverse complement strand
TGCCATCTGGATGGCACCCTGAGTGCTGTCGAGGAAAGCGCGCACGATCCGGCTCCTGTGCTGGGCCGCTCCGTCCCAAACGATCATCAGCTTGCGTTTGAGGTTGGCGTGCAGGGCTTTGAGGAACTCCACGATCTGCGTACTTTTGATCGCACCGTCGTAGAGCCGGAACAGGAAGTTGGAGCGCGTCAGGCCGGCAATGGCCGAGACGTGTTTCCAGTTGAAGTGGAACTGGATGATCGGCACACGCGCGTAGGCCGCTCGCTCAGGCCCGACTCGTCGATGAAGACGATCAGCCGCCGCTCGGCCGAACACTTTTTTTAAGCGCCGGCCAGATCTTGCGCTTCCAGGCCTGCACTGCGGGCTCGTTGCGCTCGATGGCGCGCCGTTCGGGCTTTTGCGAGCTGAAGCCCATGGCTCCGAGCAGCCGCCAGACGTGCACTTCGCTGAAGCGCACCCCATGCATCCGTTCAATGAGAACGCGAACTCGCTTGAGCGTCCACAACTCGGTGCCAAAGTCGTGGGCCATAGCGCCCCGGAGCAACACGGCTCGCAGCGCCGCGAACTGCGGGCCATCAAGCTGCGCCGGCCGGCCCGTGGCCATTGCCCGCAAAGCGTCGATACCGCCTTCCTCAAGCCGGGTCTTCCAAGTATAGGCGGTCTGCCGCGCCACACCCACCGCTTGAGCCGCCTCTGCGGGCGTCTTGCCCGCCAGCATCAATCGCCCCGCTCGTAACCGCTTGCGCGTGGCCTCGTCCATCTTCGCCATCCAGCCAACCTCCGATCATAGATCCGATCGGATTATCCATCATCGTGCATTCCATGTCATGACTTATGTAATTATCAATAGAATCCACGTGACAAAACGCATCACAAATTCAGGCACTAGCGTGAAGATGTAGACGGCGACGACGGCGTTGAGCAAAGCGGTCGCCAGGAATATCTGCGGCACACCAAACCCAAGCGCACCCAACCCCAGGCCGAATCCTGCGGCGGCGCATATCCATATGGCATTGATGATGTTGTTGCCCGCAATGACGCGCGACAGACGATCGGGCGGCGTACGACTCTGGATGAATGCGAACAACGGGACCACGTAGAAACCGGCGAACATGCCGATGAACGTCAGATCCAGCGAAATTCGCCAGCCACCGGCTGATCGCAAGAATGCCAGCCAGTCGAGACTGTGCGCCAATGTCGCGCCAGGCCGCGCAAAAAACAGATCGATGCCGAATGCCGTCAGTCCAAACGCACCGAGCGGCACCAGCCCCACTTCCACGCGACGACCCGACATCCGTTCGCATAGCAACGAGCCAATGCCCGTTCCAATGGAGAACAGTGTCAACACCAAGATATTGACCGATCCATCGCCGCCAAGATTGACGCGCGTATAGGGCGGCAATTGGGCGATGAGAACGGTGCCAAAAAACCAGAACCATGAAATACCCAGCACCGCATTGAACACCGCACGATCCTGCCGAGTAATTCCTAGTACCCGGGCCGTTTCGCTCAACGGGTTCCAGTTGAATCCCAAATTGGGAGCGGTCGCCGGCGCGAGTGGAATGGCCCGACTGGTAAGGTAACCAGCAACGGCAACGGCGATGGTCACGCCACCTGCCAGCAATGTACCGAGACCTGCTATTTCCATCAGAGCGCTACCGACGATCATGCCGGTCAGCATCGCCAGCTGCGTCCCGGTCTCAATCAACCCGTTGCCTCCAACCAGCTCACCCATATGCAGTGACTGCGGCAAGATCGCGTACTTGATCGGGCCGAAAGTAGCCGAATGCATGCCCATCAAAAAAAGCACCACCAGCAACAGCGAAATGTGGTGCGTATAGAAACCCACCGCCGCAAGCGCCATCGCGCCAATCTCGAAGAGTTTTACGTAGCGGATGATCCGGCTCTTCTCGTACTTCTCCGCAAGCTGCCCGGCAGTCGCGGAGAACAGAAAGAACGGGATGATGAAAAGCGCAGGTGCAAGGTTCGTGTAGAGCGACACCGTGTGGTCATCCAGACTCATCTGGAACGCCACCATCATCACCAACGCATTGCGAAACGCATTGTCGTTGAAGGCGCCCAAGGCCTGGGTCCAGAAAAATGGCGCGAAGCGTCGCTTGCCTAGTAACAGGAACTGGCTCATGCAATACCTTCAGCGGGTTATGCGATCTCTTGATGAGACCACGAACAAGTCGGTCGGCACAATCATGCCGAGGTATATAAGAGCCTTCAGACAATTATTATCATCGTCACGTTCCGAAAAACCTCGTTTGGTCTCTGCTGCAACTCTGACTTCCTCGGCATCGTGATATCAAAAAAAACGCCACCCGGGATCGGGTGGCGTCTTGTCTAGCACAGGTCAGAGTATAGCTCCTTCCTGTTACATCGAGCGGTACAGATTCAACTCTTAATAGTCGTACGTCACAGAGAAGCGAGCAAAACGCGGGTTCTCATAGTAAATGGGGGAATTGTATGTATTGGAGACACCGTTCGGAGTGTCTTCATAGGTGAAATCGTTCAGAATTGGCTTTTGCTCATTGAATACATTAAAGACATCCAACTTGAACCCAAGCTTGTGGTTCGCGAAATCGGGACGGTAAGCAATACCCAGATCGACTTGGCGAGTATATGGCAGGCGCCCATTACTACCTGTCGGGGAAATCACCCCATTGCAGTAATGGTACGAAGAACCATAACCCAACGGATCGCTCTCAGGATTGCCATAGAAACCCTCGCAGCTCTTGGGCGTACCTGTTGCAATGCGCAACGATCCTGAAACCATCCACTCCGGCGTGAACGCATAGCTGCCGTAAGCCTTAAGCTGATGGGTGCGGTCGTTGGACTGAATACCATAGGCACCTTCCATCAGCTGGGCGGAGTCCCAATCCTGCGTCTTGGAAACGTCCGCTTGACCAATGTCCGATTTCACCTGACCTTCGGTATTGCCGTAGCTCCTGCTGAAGGTGTAATCGACGCGGGCTTGCCATTTGCCATCGAACGGATGTTCGAGGAACAAGTCGAGAGCGTAATATTTACGCTTTGCGCCCTGAGCAAAACCCCAGTCGGCCTGGGACATATTCACATTGTAGTAACCGCCGTTGACGTTACCGACTTTATAGGTATTGGTCTTGCCTGGATTGAACAGCTTGCATGAAGGCACGAGATCACCACTGGCACTCGTTTGCACCGTGTCGAGATCGATACCCATGCTTTCCATCTTGTCGAACAATTTGCCTTCGTCGCAGACATCATCGATGGCGGATTCCAACCTGCGCACAGTAACCTTCGCTCCGGTCACCCAACTTGGTCCCAGCATTTTACTGAAACCGAGAATCGCCTCATCCTGATATTCTGACTTGAGATTGGTTGGCGACACCTGCTTTGGATCTGGCGTGTCACCAGTCTCACCATCCGGAGATACCGGGCCGGGCCCCAGTTCGGCCAACCCCGTGGGGTTGCCGTCGGCATCAATGCCCGTATAAGTCTGATAATCATAGGTCAGGGTAGACGCGGAGCCGCCGCGGATCGCGACCGCGCTCGGCATCGCGAGATAATAGCGACCGAGATTGCCGTAAACCTTGAACGTCGAATCACCGAGCACGTCAAAGCTGAAACCGATTCGCGGGGCCCACTGATTTTTCTGTTTGACGAATGTCTGACCAAGATTGTTCAAATTTTCGAATTGATCGTTCCGAATGCCCAGGCTCAACAGCCAACGATCTGAAACTTGCCAACGATCTTCCAGGTACTGCGCCTTCTGCTTCAACGACATGCTCGTGGTGGTCGAGAAGACATATTGCCTCACGTAGTAACCGTTGCCGCCCGCCGGACCAACGCCCAGACCGGAGTTGAGTGGCGCCGCCGGGTTCGCTGCATGGCCATAAAGCCACGCATAACCTGGCCCCCCCATGGACTGACCTTCGTCATATGCGGCATAGTTCATGTTGTCGATGCCGACAGATAGCTCATGGTCACCGATCTTGTACTGCAAGTCCGCACGGATACCATGGGTCTTGCTGCTGGCGCCAGGCGCCGTCACGGCATAGGTGGGCACGCCGTTGGTAATGGGCGTACCGCCGGTGATCGCGGGATCCTGATTGGTCACACCAGACAAGTACGGCAGGGTGTCGCTCAACCCCGGAGTGTGCTGATAGTCAACAGTCTTGTTCTTACCGTAGGTTACCGAAAACGTCAGATCATCCGTGATGTAGCTTGTGTACTTGCCAATGAGGAAATCATGCGAGTACTTGTGCCAGGTGGGGCTGCCTACTTCCCCGCCCTGCTTGCCCGTAGCGTAATCATAGTCGTACAACGCGCCGCTATAGCTTTCCTTGCTGGAAATATCCGTCAACTCCAGCAGGTTGCTGTCATTGATGTTCCAGTCCAGTTTCGCATAGACCTTCGGCTCGGAATATTTGTAGTTGTTGTTCGAAACAACACTTGCCGCACTTGTAGAGGTCGAGGTGCCTTCACTCTTGTCTGCTTCGGCTGCCACGAATAAAAACAACTTGTTCTCGATCAGTGGACCACCAACATATGCGCTATAGGTGGTTTCCCACGACTTATTGTTTTTCCCTGTGCGATAAATGGTGCCTGGAAGAGATTCATCCGTGTACTCGTGGCCCGGTGCCAAGGGAGCATCCGGATAGTATGTATTGGTTCTGTCGGAAGCTGTCGCGCGAGGTGCCCATGCGATCTGGCCACCGAAATGCCATTCATTGGTACCTCGTTTTCCGACTTGGCTGATCACACCGCCATCGGAACGACCGTACATGGCGCTGTAGCCACCCGTATAATTTTCCTGCTGATCGATTGCCCCGTAAGGCAATCCCGTACCACCAATGTTCTTCAACGGGTCAGATGTATTGAATCCGTTGATGTAATAGGCGTTTTCGCTGACCGATGAACCGCCAAACGACACTACGTTACCGAAGTCCCTGCTTCCCGCAACGACGCCAGGTGCCAACAGAGCAATTGCTTCGGCACTTTGCCGCAGTGGCAATACTGCCAGCTGCCGGGCCGTAATAACGGTTCGCGAATCGACTGAAGACACGTCAATGGTTGGCAGGGCGTTGGCCGACACCGTGACGGAACTCAACCCGGTCACATTAGCGGTGGCGTCTTCGAAAGAAACGGTGGTACCGGCACCAACCGTCAGAACAATGTTCTTCCGAGAATCGACAACTGCACCATCCTTCTTCAAGGAAACATCATAAGTGCCCACAGGCAAGGTGTTGATGCGATAACGTCCCGAGCTGTCAACCGGAACTTCGCGAGTCAAGCCCGTCGAAGAGGTCACCAGCACTGTCTCACCCGCAGCTACTGGAGCCTGGCCAAAAATGTTGCCGGTGGTCGATTGCGCGATGACCCCCGTGCCCACCAGACATAGCCCTAGCCCAATGGCGAGGGAGGTACGACGAAGCCGATTCGTTGCTAAATTTTTACGCGAATTCATACGTGGTGACTCCCCATGGTTCGGCCCGAGCTTTCCGGGCGCATGAAACTTTTCTGTGTTCGTTACATCTAAGGTCCGCTGCCGAAGCTCGTCGGACCTATACCGTGCCGATCCACAATGATTTAAAGTAGGTTCCTGCGCGCACTGGAATGCGTAGGTTATTGCGACGTTAATTCAAGAAATCGCGAAGGTCAACACTTTCGTAACCTTTCCTCGTGCAGCACCCGCTTGATTTGCTTTCGGAAAGCCAAGCTAGCGCCATTCTCCCCTACTGGCCGCCACTTATGGATACGCAAAAAATCACGAATACCTCCTCCACAGGAACCTTCGCGGAACGCATTAAATTGTTGATTCAGCGCGTTGGAAGCGCTACGGAAATCGCTAGGATGTGCGGTTTTTCCGAAGGCGTGGTGCGCAGTTGGCGTGACGGCAACACCGATCCGTCCCGAGCACGTTGCGTCACGCTGGCCCGTACGCTGGGCATTTCGCTGGTCTGGCTGGTCGCGGGCGAGGGAAGCCTGCAGATCGATCCGGGCACCCTCAACATGGAGGAGCAGTACAGCTCGGAGAAAGTTTCGTCACCGCGTTCGCTCAGTGGAACGCGGCTTTCGAATCACGTGGCTCAGCCCGATGGCGGCGGCGTCGATACCCAGCGACTGAACACGGCCATGCGCATCCTTCAGTCGGAATTGAGTCTTTCTGACAGTCAGCTGTCCTTATCGGAGAACACCGATCTGTTGACCCAGCTCTATGACATCCTCGGTCCCGGCGGCTCGCACGTGGATCCGCTTGCGATGGTGACGTTCAACCATCGACTGGCGGAGCGTCTGCGGCAAACCAACAGCGTCGCCTGATTCCACACGCAATAAAAAAGCAGCCTCCCGGGGCCGCTCTTTTATTGCGTCCTTTGTCCTTCAGGTTCGGGAATTCAGAGCAAGGAGATGTCGGCGATCGCGCCGAACTGGGCTTTCAGCTGACCAAGCAAGGCAAGCCGATTGGCCCGTACCGTGGGGTCGTCGGCATTCACCAGCACACTGTCGAAGAAGGCATCGACCGGCCCCTGCAACTGCGATAACCGGGCAAGCACTGTAGCGTAGTCTCCCGCAGCCAAAGCCTCGGCCGTATCCTGTTGAGCGGATGACAGGGCTTGGGCCAGCTCATGTTCGGCTTTCGTCTCGAATCGAGCCGGGTCCACCACACGGTAGACTGCAGAAGCATCCATCTCGTCAGCCTGCTTGCGCAGGATATTGGCCACCCGCTTGTTGGCGGCCGCAAGACTGGCGGCTTCCGGTCGTCGACCAAATTCGGCGACCGCCCGCAGGCGGCGGTCGAAGTCGGCCAGGCTCTGGGGTTGCACCGCCATGACAGCTTCGAACTGTGCATTGTCGAAGCCTTGTTCGGCGTAGTATCCACGCAGGCGATCGAACACGAAATCGCAAAGCTCATCGAGCAGCATGGCCCTTCGTTGACCCAGGCTCATTGCCGGCATCTTGCCGTCCTTGCCTAGTTTCAGACCTGCCTCAAGCGCAGTATCCGGCAACAATTCCAGTGCCTCGGTGAAGCTGCCGCGCAGATCGACGTCGAGACCGCCCTCGATCAGGGTTCTCGCAAGACCCAGCGCCGCGCGACGCAGGGCGAACGGATCCTTGTTGCCGCTCGGCTTCATGCCCACGGCAAAAATCCCGGAGAGCGTGTCGAGTCGCTCGGCCACGGCAAGCACCTGGCCAAGTTTGCCGGGGGCGATGACGTCGCCAGCGAAGCGCGGTTGATAGTAGGTGTCCAGCGCATCGGCGACCTGGGTGGTTTCGCCGTGACGGGCCGCGTAATATCGGCCCATCGTGCCCTGCAGCTCGGGAAACTCCCCAACCATGCGCGTCAACAGATCACATTTGCTTAGAGCAGCGGCGCGGGTTGCCTGTGCCGCATCGGCGCCAACCCGGTTGGCGATGATCCGCGACAGTTCGGCGACGCGCACGCTCTTGTCCCACAAACTGCCAAGCGCCTGTTGATAGGTAACGCTCTTGAGTTGCTCCTGGTAGCTCTCCAGCGGTGTCTTGAGATCCTCGTCCCAGAAAAATTTGGCGTCGGCGAACCGTGGCCGTATCACCCGCTCGTAACCCTTGCGGATTTCGCCAGGATCCTTGCTGTCGATGTTCGCGATGCCAATGAAATGTTCAGTGAGACGACCTGCCGTGTCGAACACCGGCACGAACTTCTGATTCGCCACCATCGTGGTGACCAAGGCTTCCGGGGGAACCTCCAGAAACGCCCGCTCGAACGTGCAGGCGATGGCGATCGGCCATTCGGTGAGGTTGGCCAGTTCGTCCAGCAGCGTGTCATCCAGACGCGGCAAGCCGCCCGTCTGCAGGCTCGCATGTTGAACCTGCACACGGATTTTCTTGCGCCGCTCGGCGGGGTCGGCCAGCACTTTCGACGCACGCATGGCGTCCAGCCAGCCATCCGCGTCCGCCACGTGCACCGGCTGCGGATGCATGAACCGGTGACCGCGGGATATGCGGCCACTTTTCAGCCCAAGCACTTCGCCGTCGACGATATCGGCGCCGTGAAGCATTACCAGCCAATGCGCCGGTCGCACGAAACTGTAGTCATGGTCCGCCCAGCGCATGGGACGCGGAACCGGCAAACCTTTGAGCGCCTCGTCGACGATTTCGGGCAGCAGCATGGCCAGCTTCTGACCCGGCTTGATCGCGCGCCAGACGAACCAACCGCCCTTGTCGGTCTCGAGCTTCTCCAGTTGCGCGACCGTCGTCCCGCAGGACTGCGCGAAACCGAGCAGCGCCTTGGAGGGTTGTCCGTCGGCATCGAAAGCGGCGCTCAATGCCGGGCCACGGCGTTCGATCACCTGCTCCGGCTGAGTCACTGCGACATCCGGAACATGCACGGCCAGGCGACGCGGCGATGCATAGGCCCTTGCCAGATCCAGCCCCGCGGCAACACCGCGCTTGGCCAAGCCGTCGCAGATGCCGCGCAGGAACGCCGCGGAAAGTTCGTCCAGCGACTTCGGCGGAAGCTCCTCGGTACCCAGTTCGATCAGCAGGGGCTTGTACTCAGCCATGAGCCGGCTCCTTCGCTTTCTTCAGGCCGGGAAAGCCAAGTTTCTCGCGTTGCGCCACATACGTTTCGGCGACGCTACGCGACAGCGTGCGCACGCGCAGGATGTAGCGCTGGCGCTCGGTGACGCTGATCGCACGACGCGCATCGAGCAGGTTGAACGTGTGGCTGGCTTTCATCACCTGCTCATAGGCAGGCAGCGGCAAATTGGCGGCCACCAGCTTGTTGGCTTCTCCCTCGCAAACATCGAACCAGTGCAGCAGTTCGGCCACGTTGGCGTATTCGAAGTTGTAGGTACTCTGCTCGACTTCGTTCTGATGGAACACATCGCCATAGGTGATCGTGCCACGCGGACCGTCGGTCCAGACCAGATCGTAGACGTTGTCCACGTTCTGCAGGTACATCGCCAGCCGTTCGAGGCCATAGGTAATTTCACCGGTCACCGGACGGCACTCCAGTCCGCCGGCCTGCTGGAAATACGTGAACTGTGTCACCTCCATGCCGTTCAGCCAGACCTCCCAACCCAGGCCCCAGGCACCGAGCGTGGGCGATTCCCAGTTGTCTTCGACGAAGCGCAGGTCGTGCACCAGCGGATCGAGACCGAGCTCTTTCAATGAACCGATGTACAGGTCGAGAATGTCCTCCGGATTCGGCTTCATCACCACTTGGTATTGGTAGTAATGCTGCAGCCGGTTCGGGTTTTCGCCATAGCGTCCGTCGGTCGGGCGACGCGAGGGCTGCACATAGGCCGCCGCCCAAGGCTCGGGCCCGAGTGCGCGCAGGAATGTGGCTGGGTGAAACGTGCCCGCGCCCACTTCGGTATCGAGCGGCTGCAGGAGCACGCAACCTTGCGCAGCCCAATAGCGGTTGAGCGTCTGGATGACGTCCTGGAATGTACGCGCGGACATGGTTTTCCGTGACCGTGGATAAAGCGCGTTAGTATAGCTGCAGCTTGCTTTCCCACTGGACTTCGGTCGGCAAAAGCACCTCGGGGAATCTCTGGAATGGCTGCATCACCGCAAATCGCATCCCTGCTCGGTCGGCGTGGCCGACTTGAACTGGACGACTTGCTGGCTGCGCTGGTGGTCGATGGTTTTCTGCTCGCCGATGATGCCAAGCAGGTGCGCATGGGCGCGCGTGCAGGTCGCAGCACGGTCGAACTGCATCCACTGGTGCTGATTGCCAATTCCAAATTGCCGAACCAGCGCGAGCCGGGGCGGCCGTTGCGCCTCGAGGCGCTGACGGAATGGCTTGCCGGCCACGCCGGCCTTCCGTATCTCAAGATCGACCCGATGAAGATCAATGCCTCCACCGTGACCCAGGTGGTGAGCCATGCCTATGCGCAGCGGCACAAGATATTGCCGGTCGCGGTGGCGGCGGGCGAAGTCACTTTCGCGACCTGCGAGCCGTTCGACATGGCGTGGGCGGCCGACCTGGCGCAGATGATCCGTCGTGACGTGAAGCGCGTGGTTTCCAGCCCGATCGACATCAACCGCTACCTGCAGGAATTCTATGGCGTCCAGCGTTCGATCCAGCTGGCACAGGATGCGAAGGCTTTCGGCAGCGACGCGTCATCGGCGATCCTCAATTTCGAACAGTTGGTGGAACTGGGCAAGGGCGGCGAAGTCGGTGCCGATGACCGGCACGTGGTGCACATCGTCGACTGGCTGCTGCAATACGCGTTCGAACAGCGCGCTTCGGATATCCATCTGGAGCCACGCCGGGAAACCGGATCGATCCGTTTCCGCATCGACGGTCGCATGCACAAGGTATTTGAACTGCCTTCACCGGTGATGACCGCGGTGACTGCGCGCATCAAGATCCTTGCGCGCATGGACGTGGCCGAAAAGCGACGCCCCCAGGACGGCCGCATCAAGACGCGCTCGGCACTGGGCCGCGAGGTCGAGCTGCGCATCTCCAACATGCCCACGGCGTTTGGCGAAAAGGTGGTGATGCGCATCTTCGACCCGGATCTGGTGGTCAAGGATTTCGCCCAGCTCGGCTTCTCGCCCGGCGAAGACGCCAACTGGCGCAGCATGGTGGAACGTCCGCACGGCATCGTGCTGGTCACCGGCCCCACCGGCTCGGGCAAGACCACCACGCTGTATTCCACCTTGAAGCATCTGGCCACGCCCGAGCTCAATGTGTGCACTGTGGAGGATCCGATCGAAATGGTCTCCCCCGAGTTCAACCAGATGCAGGTCCACGCGGCGATCGACCTGGATTTCGCAGCCGGCGTTCGCACGCTGCTGCGCCAGGATCCGGACATCATCATGGTCGGCGAAATCCGCGATCTTGAAACGGCGCAGATGGCGGTGCAAGCGTCGCTCACCGGTCATCTGGTGCTTTCCACACTGCATACAAACGACGCACCCAGCGCGGTTACCCGATTACTCGATCTCGGCGTGCCCCACTACCTTATCCAGTCGACCTTGACCGGCGTCGTCGCACAGCGACTGGTCAGGACACTGTGCCCACATTGCAAGCAGGAAACCACGCAGGAACCACAGGAGTGGACCGTGTTGACGCATGGATGGTCGATTCCCGTGCCCGAGAAAGTATTCAAGCCACTGGGCTGTCTCGAGTGCCGCAACACCGGCTTCATGGGCCGCACCGGCATCTACGAAATGATGAAGGTCTCGCCGCGATTGCGCTCGCTGATATCCGCGCAGTTGGACTTGGGCAACTTCGGTCAGGCGGCCTTGACCGAGGGCATGCGGCCCTTGCGCATTTCCGCAGCCGACCAGGTCGCTGCAGGCCTGACGACCGTGCAGGAGATCCTCACAGTCCTGCCGCCGATCGAAACCTTCGACGATACGCAGCCGTAGCGGCTCGCTTCGCATAAGATTGGGGCATGAAACCCGTACTGATCATCCGTACCGGCCGTGCTCCGGCACCCATCCGTGCCCGCCATGGTGATTTTCCTCACTGGTTCCGGCTTGGAGCACGGCTGCCGCTGCAACGACTCCGCGTGATCGATGTCGAGGCCGGCGAACCGTTGCCGCCGCCGCGGGAAGTGGCTGGCGCCATGATCACCGGTTCGGCGGCGATGGTTACCGAACGGTTGCCATGGAGCGAACGCACTGCTGGCTGGATTCGCGATGCGATGGATGTCGAGCTTCCCTTGTTCGGCGTTTGCTATGGCCATCAACTGATCGCGCATGCTTTAGGCGGGCGAATCGATTATCTGCCCGGCGGGCGCGAGATCGGTACGCACCCGATCGAGATACTCCAGCATCAGGCGCACGATTCACTGCTGTCGGCACTGCCGACCGTTTTCCGAGCACACACCACTCACGAGCAAAGTGTGCTGGAACCGCCAGCCGGCTCGCTCATTTTGGCTCGTTCTGCACGCGATCCTCACCACCTGCTGCGATATGGGCCAAAAGCCATCAGTACCCAGTTCCATCCGGAATTCAACGCCGACGTCATGCGGGCCTATATCAAGCGCAAACACGGCGAGATGCAACGCGAGGGGGCAGACCCTGGACATGCGTTCAAGACAGTGGCTGCAACGCCAATCGCACGGCGCCTGTTGCGGACATTTGCCCGCCATTGCGGATGGATAGCTACGCCTTGATCCGGATCAAGGCCACTCTGACTCGGAAAACGAGGACGCTACAACTCAACCGCGCAAGCGACGGGCGATGTTCTCACGCGAGAACAAGGCAAACGCCACGCCAAATAGAAATCCGCCGATATGCGCCCACCACACGTATGCGCCGTAGCTCGGCCCGGCATAGCTGAAAAGCAGCTGCAGCAAGATCCAGATGCCGATCAGCAGGAATGCCGGCACCCGCACAAATTCCATGTACAGCCCAAGGGGCAGCACCAATCCGAGCTTGGCTCGGGGGAACAATGCGACATAGGCACCCACGACGGCTGAAACTGCGCCGCTACACCCAATGATCGGCAAACGCACACCGGCCAGCGACAACGCGCCAATCAGGTTAGCCACAATTCCGCCCAATACGAACAACAGCAAGAAGCGAAGCGAGCCCAGTGCGCGCTCCCCGGGCAAGCCGAAGATTGCCAGGAACAACAAATTGCTGAGCAGATGAAGCCACGTCACATGGATGAACAGTGCCGTGAAAAGCCGCAGCAGGGCAGGGTCGGTCAACTGGGGAAGCAACGCCTCGTGCGAATTGAAGATATTCGCCGGTACCGTCCCCCATTCCTGCAATAGCAAAAGTCGCTCCGGTGCTGGCGTCAGCACCAAACCGATGAAACACAGCACACAAAGCGTTACCACCAGCAACGTTGCCCAATGCCAGCGCGGCCTGCGGCGTGTCTCAACGTGGACAAACAAGATATACGTCCTCGGGCACGTGAAGAATCAAGCAGAAGCGATCATAGAGCTTGGAATGCCGAGAGGACGCGATGGTTTCTCAAGGAAGGCAAGAGGTGTGATCTTGAGCGCAAAAAAAACCCCCACCGGAAGGTGAGGGTTTGGGATGTAAGGCCCCTGGCGGTGACCTACTCTTGCATGGCAAAGCCACACT
>NZ_DASWOT010000096.1:0-37644 GCF_036404235.1 Pseudomonas sp. | reverse complement strand
GTGAACAATGCAGCAGATGGCTTTATCGGCACCGCACCCGCGCGAAGCTTCGAGCCGAACGGCTTCGGCCTGTTCAATATGCTTGGTAATGTGTGGGAGTGGTGCGCAGATTGGTGGAGTGCAGATTGGCATAGCGTTGCGTCAGGCCCCACCCGCTTGCGCCCGCGAGGACCTGAGCACGGCGACGCCAAAGTGATTCGAGGTGGCTAGAAAATTGCGCCTGGGCATCAGTGATCACGTTGCAGGGCCCGAGTTGCCCAGCGTTCTGGACAAGATCAAATCCTACGATCCAGGCTTGGTGATCAGCGTCAGAGTGGGCGCATCTCATGAATTGCTTACCGAATATGACCGGGAGGAAATCGACGTTGCAATCGTTCGAAGCGAAAAACATCGTCGGGATGCGGAGCTCCTGTTCGAGGATCGATATGGCTGGTTCGCGGACCTTTCGATGCGCACACGGGCAGACCCCATGCCGCTGGTGACGGTGGATGACGCATGCGGAATTCGCGGCAATGCCATTCGGCTGCTCGCTCACGAGAACATTGCGTGGCTGGACAGCTTCATTGGCGGCGGGGTGTCCACTGCGCTGTATGCCGCAGCTGCTGGTATCGGCGTAGCGCCGTTGCCTGTATGGCTGGCGGCTTCCCGACTGATTGATGTCGGGGAGCTTTTCCAACTGCCTCCATTGCCCAATGTCGAGATGGTCATGTACTCGCGCTGGATGGACGCGCGCACGAGAGAAAGTTTGCGAATACTGGCGGGCGCTTTTCGCGGCATCACGTTGAGTCATCTGGCCTGAGGCTGGCCAGTCCAGTTCGGGCATAAGCAAAGAAGGTAACGGTCTTTGCCTCATGCCCGGCAATTACGTAGCGTCATTCCTTTCAGTGGAAGAGCCACAGTTCAATGAAGAACTACTTTCTAAGCCCCCAGGCGATGTCCCAGGCGTTTGACAGCGTCAATCTCAACCCACCCCGACGCGATTTCGACACAAAAATAGCGTTGCTGAACCGGTTGCGATCGAGCTAAAACGAAGAGGCCCTGTCATCGGCCCAACCCGATAGAGAAACGATTTACAACACGGCTCAAACCATTCGAATCATGGCCCAGCGGCGCGGTGGTACGGCGCTGGCGTATTTGCTGGAACAGCTCGGCAGGAACCTGCCCATTGCGTGTGAGGGAGAAACCGCACTGATGTGACCCTCCAGGGAGTGCTCACGCGCGCAGGCCACCGCCCTGGCCACCAATTCGCTTTATCTGGTCAGCGCGCCGTTTGTCGAAGTCGAAGACCGTCGCAATGCCGATCAATACCTGTTGATCGTAGAGGCTGACTCAGGTGACCCTGTGGTTGTGGTGCTACGGGCAGCGGATATTCAGGTTGACGAATACCCGGCGCATTCGCCCATCCATTTGAAAAATGTCGCCGCCAAGGGTCTGCCGCTTGCGTTGAACATCGACGCCCTTCCAATTGACGCTCAAGTTGGGCCGCTGTGGTTTTCTTGCCTGCTCAGCGGCATGACCGACCGTCTGTTCGCCTTTGTGAAAAGGCTGTACAGCACACATGATCCTCGACAGCTACAGGCCCAACGCAATGGTTCGAGAATGCAGGCCTGCCTCGCTCACATCGATGCGTTATTGCTCTCGCAGGAGCTGGCGCTTCGTGATATTCTCAATCACCCTGCGCACGGTGTTTTCAACACCGCAAAAGTACACTCCATCGCGCAGCGTGTTGCCTCCAGTGCGCTCGAAGCGAGTAACCTTGTGCTTCGTACGCTACGTGAGCTGTATCACGACGAGATCGATCCCGTGGCCCGTCAGGTCCAAGCCATCACGGCTGACTATTATCTGGCAGACCTTGGCATGAGGCCGGCGCTATTTCCTGATTCCCTCGCTGCTAAGGAACAAATCAATGGTTAACTGGCCTGCCGTGGTTGCGGTGTTCTCAGTGTATTGCGCAGGCGTGGTCATCCCGGGTCCCAACTTCGTGGCGGTTGCACACAAGGCCGTGTCCACGACGACCTTGCACGCGCTGATGCTCGTGGCAGGCATCGTCGTGGTCAATCTGTTCTGGGCAACGTGCGCCATTCTTGGCATTAGTGCGGTCTTCACATGGCTGCCCTGGCTGGCAGTGATCGTGAAGTGCCTCGGGGGGGTTATCTGATCTGGTTTGGCGCTCGTCTGATCATTGGGTCAGGGAAAACGCCGGTGATTACGTCACAACAGCGTCAAACAATCACTCTAAAAGATGCGTTCACTCAAGGGGTTGCCACCAATATTGCCAATCCCAAATCCGTCGCGTTCTACGCCGCGATTTTCTCTGCGTCGGCACCTTCTCACTTCGATGCCGCAACGTTCATCGCCATGCTCGCAATGGTCGGTATCGTGGCTTCCCTGTGGTAAGGGACTGTGGCCATCGTGCTATCCCACCCGCATGTCGCTGGAGCCTATGCCAAGAAGAAAAAGCACATCGACCGCTTCTGCGGCGCCCTCATCATCTTTCTGGGCTTCAAACAGCAGAGTTTCTTCGACGAGCCTCGGACGTAAACTATCGGGCTATTTACCAGGCCCTGGAGGCAATCGAGAATTCGGAAATAGGCGACACTTGTCCGGCTTGTTTAACCCCTTTGGATAGAGTTTCTGTGAACCCTTTCGAGAGGGCACGGCATGAGCTTCAGGCGTTAAGTGCTTTAGAGCAATTGAAGCATTCAAAACGACGGAATGACGAACGAATTGCGCTCTTGGCGTCTAGGGTTGCGACAGGGTTGACCATCGTGAAAGCCAATGTGCAAGCTGGCGTTCCATGCGTTTTGCCTACAGATCATCTTCAAGCGGCACTTTCTGACTTTCATGCAGCGACGGATCGTGCTGAGGTAGCGTCGGTCGTTCTTCGCCTATTCCTGGAACTCCAAATCGAGAAACATTTAGCTTGGACGCGCACTGGCGCAGTCCTGTGCGGAGAAAGCTCGATGATGTGCGGTTTTCAGTCGGCGAGTGTTTTGACGGACCTAACCTGAGGATATGGCTGCCGAACGTCGCTTCGTTCCAGGCAGCTTGATGCGCCAACAATCGGTTGTGGATTTTCCTGACATGATGATGACCGTTCGATAGTGGGGGATTTTTCGAGCAGGCCTGCGCTATTGATGCCGTCAGGTTGATAACAGTTTTTAGCTGGCTAAGCGCAGAATCTAATAGCCCTCCTTGGAGGTCGGTCTTTTTTGCTGTTGAAACGACCCAATAACAAGTCCAGAATTAAGTCCTTTCCTGCTTCTGCAAGGAAATAAAAACCTTAGATTTCAATGGGTCGGACACCAGATGCGAGTCTCGTTTCCCGCTCCAAATATTGCGCTGCAGAGTTCCATTGAATTCTGTAAGTGATTGAAATCAGGACCTTCGGGTCCTTTTTTCGTTCCAGCAGGAACCACTGAAATCCAGCACGATCCGGTGCGTTTAAGTCCCGATGGGTATGTTGAATTTGGATGAGTGCTGAATCGGTTTGTTGCTGGAACAGCTTGATGAGCATCTGGCCCTGACGCTGTTCAGGAACTCGCTATGGCACTCTCGGATATGACCGTTCGTCAACCGTTGGGTAACCGTCCGGCCAAGTCATCTACCCAGGCACCCGTTCCAGCTCAGCTCATCGATAAGGGCATCCCAACCGCTGGGTTGCTGGCCCACGTCATGATTGCCAAGTTTGCTGACCATTTGCCGCTTTACCGTCAGGAATCGATCTTCGGTCGAGCGGGCCTGGCGATTCCACGTTCAACCTTGGCTCAATGGGTTGGCGTGACTGGCGTGCAGTTGCAGCCATTGGTCGATGCGCTGAGCGATGTAGTGCTCGGGCAGCAGGTCATCCACGCCGATGAAACACCGTTGCAGATGCTTGCTCCGGGTTCGAAGAAAACCCACCGCTCTTATGTCTGGGCCTACGCCACCAGCCAATTCTGCGAAACAGCGGCTGTCGTTTACGACTTCAGCCCAGCCGCGCCGGTGAGCATGCTCGCAACTTCCTTCAACACTGGAAGGGCAAGCTGGTCTGTGATGATTTTGGCGGTTACAAGGCCAGTTTCGAACTCGGCGTGACAGAGAACGGCTGCATGGCCCACGCGCGGCGCAAGTTCTTCGAACTGCACTCCACCGACAAGAGCATGCTCGCCGAGCAAGCCCTGCGCTATATCCAACTGCTGTACGAAATCGAGAGAGAAATCCGCGACCTGGAGCCGGATTTACGCTGCCGAATACGGCAAGAAAAGGCCGTGCCGGTGATGAAAACGCTACACGCCTGGATGATCGCCCAGTGCGCTCTCGTGCCTGAAGGCTCGGCTATTAGCAGAGCGCTGGATTACAGCTTGAAACGCTGGGCAGCGCGGCGGCGATCATGAGCTTGATCCAGTCTGCGCGACTGAATGGTCATGACCCGTACGCCTATCTGAGGGATGTCCTCACGCGTCTACCGACGCAGCGGGCGAGTGAAATTGAGCAGTTGCTTCCGCATAAGTGGCAGTCGGTTTAATCACGCAAGGCGTGGTGTCGGACGCATACACCTAGCCGATAGCTGTGACAAAGGCGGTGTTTTTCACTTAAAAATACGTGGACACCTCCGCCATTAACGCCAGGATTTCCGTGCGTCAAAGAACTTCTTGTCCCAAACCTTTTAAAGCTCAAGTCGTCCAGGAATGCGTACAGCCGGACGTCTCAATGACAAGCGTAGCTTTGTGCCACAGAATAAGCGCCAACCTGATTTGAAAATGGATACCTGCCTATCGTGACCGCCTGACGCCGACGTTGCCTGCTGGGTGCTACGGTAATGGCTCTCTAGCAACCAATTCGAGATATCCATATGAAACCCAATCCGACAATCGATAACGTATTACGCGTCGCGTTGGTTACAGGATCGACTTCCGGTATCGGCGCAGCCATTGCACGTGTACTAAGCCGGGCAGGCTATGCGGTGGTGCTCCATTCGCGAAATTCTGCGGATACGGGACGCGCTATGGTTGCCGAAATGAAGCAGGCTATTTACGTGCAAGCTGATCTTGCTTTCGAAGCTGACAGGGTCAGGCTTGTTAACGAGGCTATCGCCGCGTGGGGGCAGCTCGACGTATTGGTCAATAACGCCGGTATTAGCAGAGTCATTCCGCACGACGACCTTGCCTCTGCCAATTCGACGGTGTGGCACGAACTTAACGAGGTTAATGTCGTGGCGCCGTTCCACCTGGTCGCTTTGGCCGAGTCGGCATTGCGCGATGCCGCCCGTTACCGTCGAGCAGGTTGCGTCGTAAACATCAGTTCGCATGCCGGTATCCGTCCTAAGGGCGCATCGATTCCCTATGCGGTAAGCAAAGCTGCGCTTAATCACATGACCCGCTTGCTCGCGGTATCGCTTGGGCCAGAAATTTGCGTAAACGCGGTGGCGCCTGGCTTGGTCGACACGCCTCTGACCGCAGAGTGGACAGATGCCCAAGAGTTGTGGCGAACTCGCGCACCTTTGCGCAGGGCCGCTAGCCCAGACGACATCGCAAAAGCTGTTGTAATGCTGGTCGAGTCGGACTACTTAACCGGCGAGATACTCCTGTCAGACGGCGGGTTGAATCTGACCTAGGTTTAGCGTGCTCCGGTGGAGCAGGCGAGAAGACGAGTCACCCTGTTTCGCCGACTCGCCCAAACGCCGGACGGATACCATAGCTTTTCAGGGCGGGCTAGAGGACTCCGCCGGACGGATACGCTGATGCCGACGCACCGGGAGAGTGAAATTGGGGAGTTGTTGCCGCATCGGTGGCAACCGGCTCAGTTACGCAAGACGGGATGCCCGGACGCTTACACCGTTGGCCCGTATCCCCTCCTTGATCTAAAAAGGAGGTGTCTGATGGCTCTGACAGATACAGCGATCAAGCAAGCCAAGCCCGCTAGCAAGCCTTATACGTTAACTGATGGGGATGGCTTATCTCTGCCGGTGCCCATGACTGGCTCGAAGCGCTGGCATTTCCGTTTCTATTGGCATGACAAGCAATTGCGTATTTCAACCCGCGAACAACCTTGAGCGGCCAACAGGATCACCCGGGCCCGACGACCGTCACGTTGACTGATGGTGGCAGACCTTGTGCGCCGACTCAGCTCAATTTGTTCGTCTTCACTGAGCACGATGTCCTGAGAGTTCATGTGAGCACTCCAAGCACTGACTGACCGTAGAAGCATCATGGCCCAAGTTGGAAGCTTATTTTAGAGACAGCACACTAGCGTGCCGGGTAGGCAACGAAACTGACCCTTTCAGGCCAACAACGCCTTCATTAAGCTGCTGGCTCCGAGGATTTTTATAACCCGCTTCACGTTGTAGGCGAGTACGTTCAGGCTCATTTCTGCCCCCCTCCAGCTTTCGCGTCAAAAAATGCGTAGCGCCCATCCATTGTTTCCAGAACTGCCGATGTGCCCAAGGCTGCTCCGCTAAGCAAAAAACTCTGGCCTCCCAATCACTCTGCGAAATTCATCTTTGCGAACTCAAACGGCGACGTTCCTACGCCCATGGAACCAGGCGTGGACACGCTTTCGCGTGCCAGACATCAATGCTTCGCCTAGGCTGCTCGCCCGGGCTGTTGCATGACATCAGCCTATGCTTAACCAGTTTTGGCGCCCCGAATCAATCTCTCCGCTGCGATTGATACATGCAGGCGAATATCAGTTAGGGCACCAGAGTTATCAGGCGTAATGGGTTGGCTTCATGCCTTCAGCTCTTCTATTACGCTGAGCACTGCTTTGTGCGCCAGACTGACGATCTCGTCGATTTCTCCGGTGGTGGTGACCAGCGGCGGGGCAAAACCGAGGATGTCGCCGTGGGGCATGGCGCGTGCGATCAGGTTCAAGTCACGTGCCGCCTTCGACACGCGAGCGCCAACCTTCAGTGCGGGATCGAATCGGGTTTTGGTCGCAGGGTCGGCGACGAATTCGATGGCTGCCATCAGGCCGACCCCACGGACCTCGCCAACGATCGGCAGGCCGGCGAAGGTTTCTTTCAGGCGCTGTTGGAAATAGCTGCCAACGCGTTGTGCGTTGCCCGGAATGTCTTCGCGCTCGACGATATCCAGCACCGCGTTTGCCGCTGCGACGCCAAGTGGATGGCCCGAATAGGTGTAGCCGTGAGAGAACGCGCCGACACGATCCGCGCCATCTTCCAGCACCTTGTAAACCTTCTCGCCAACGATCGCTGCGGACAGCGGCACGTACGCCGAGGTCAAGCCTTTGGCGACGGTGATCAGGTCCGGCTCGATGCCGTACAGGTCACAGCCGAACATCGCGCCGGTACGGCCAAAGCCCGTGATGACCTCATCGGCAATCAGCAGGATGTCGTACTTCTTCAGAATCGGTTGAATCGCTGCCCAATAACCAGCTGGCGGCGGGGTGATGCCACCCGTGCCGAGCACCGGTTCGGCGATAAACGCACCAATGGTGTCCGGGTCTTCGCGCAGGATCAGCGCTTCAAGTTCTTCGGCGCGACGGGCAGAGAACTGCTCTTCGGTTTCGCCAGGTTCAGCACCCCAGTAGTGGTGGGGCACTCCGGTCTGCAGAATGCCGGAAACCGGCAAATCCATGTGGTCATGGTAGAAGCTCATGCCGGTCATGGAGCCAGCGATGACCGAGCAACCGTGATAACCGCGCTCACGACTGATGATTTTCTTCTTTTTCGGCAAGCCGCGCAGGTTGTTGTAGTACCAGACCAGTTTCGCTTGGGTTTCATTGGCATCCGAACCGGACATGCCATAGAACACCTTGCTCATTTTGCCCGGCGCCATGCGTACCAGTCGGTCGGACAAGCGAGCCAGGTCCTCGGTGGTATGCGCTGCGTAGGAGTGGTAGTAGGCAAGTTTGTGAGCCTGGCGAGAAATGGCATCCGCCACTTCAGTGCGACCATAACCCACGTTCATGCAATACAGGCCGGCAAAGCCGTCGATGTATTCTCGGCCGGTGGCATCAGTGATGCGGATGCCTTTGCCGGTTTCGATGATCGTCGGGTCGCCGGTCTTGCCACTGGCGAAATCCTTGAGCTGGGTGAACGGATGCAGTACCGATGCACGGTCCAGCGCTGAGATGTGGTCCTGAGTTTGCTTATCCATGAGAGTTCTCCAGTGGATTAAAGGCTGCCGACGCAGACGTATTTGAGTTCCATGTATTCAGCCAGGCCGTGACGCGAGCCCTCACGGCCCAGGCCTGATTGTTTCCAGCCACCGAACGGGATCGGTGGGCCGGTGAATCTGGCGGTATTGAGCGCGACCATGCCGAATACCAGCCGGTCCGAGACCCGCGCAGTTGGTCGCGCCACAGAACGAAGGCCTGACTCGCGGCATCGACGGCTTTGTCCATCCGCTTCACGTCGCAATGGGCGACCTGGACAATGACCACGCTCGTTGCTGGATCAAGCACCGGCAGCCGTGACTCGCACTCTATCCACTGTCCGTCGATAAAAGTGCGGGTTTCGAGAAGCTCGGGGCAGCGCAGTTGCTCAAGCGCCAATAGGGCAAGGTGTTTCATGTCAAAGTCTCATCGTCGAGTGGACGGGCATGGACTTATTCTAGAAAACAGCAAGTTGCCTAATGCTGCGTAACAACGGCGATTGATGCAGTAATGCTGAGAGTTTTGGGGATATCAGCAGCTTTACTGCGCGCAAATGGATTCAGAGGATGTTTTCGGGCCTGGCCGGGTTATTTGATTTCGATGGCGCCCGGTATCGGAATGCTGAAACCCGCCTTGACCCGGTCCATCACCACCATCGTCTTGAAACCCTTGATGTTGGGGTTGTTATAGAAGAACTGCCGGGTGAATTGTTCGTACTCTTCCATGTTGCGGGTGGTCACCACCAGGACGAAGTCGGCATCACCGGTGACGTAATAGCCGCTCATGATTTCCGGCGTGGAGCGAATCGACTGTTTGAACGTGTCGATGATGTCCGCGCGCTCGCGTTCCAGCGACACCAGCACCAGCATCATCACATTGCGCCCGACCGCCTTGGGCGATACCACCGCAATATCCGCCTCGATGATGCCTTGTGCGCGCAGACGCTTGAGCCTGCGTTGAATACCGGTGCTGGATAAGCCCACCAGTTCGCCAAGCTCTTCACTGGATATCCGGTTGGAACGCTGCAATTCACTCAGCAGTCTTGCGTCGATTCTGTCCAGTTCCAAAGCCATGCCTCATCCGTCTCATCTGTTTCGTAAACGGGCAGCGACGCGCTTGCGTGAGCGCACACCGCGACTGCCATCGCGGCATAGATTAGCGCGACACACCTTCATCTGCAGAATTGAAGTTTCGGCTCATTTGATGGTGTACATAACATTTGGTTATTCATGGCGATAAATCTCGCATTTGACAGTATGGTTGTTGCGTTCCAAATTGTTGGCCACACACAAGGTTTCATTCAGCAAAGGGCAGTGGTAATGAGCGTTGATGTCGGTCCTCCCATTGCTCTGCGAGTCGATGCATTGCATAAGCAATTCGGTGATGTGGCCGTTCTCAAGGGCATCGATCTGAAGGTGCGTCAGGGTGAAGTGATCTCGCTGATCGGCTCCTCCGGGTCAGGCAAAAGCACCTTTCTACGCTGCCTCAATCTGCTGGAAATTCCTACGTCGGGTGCTATTGAAGTCAACGGCCAAGGACTGCATATCGACACCGCTAGCGATGGAACTGCTCGTTTGAGCAACCCGCGTCTGGTGGATACGTTTCGCCTGCAACTTGGGATGGTGTTTCAGAGCTTCAATCTCTGGCCACACCGCACGGTTCTGGAAAATGTCACCGAGGCGCTGATCTGGGTGAAGAAACTGCGCCGGGCCGAAGCCGACGACAGGGCAATGAAGGTGCTGACGCGGGTCGGCATGGCTAACAAGCGTAACGACTATCCCTCGTCACTGTCCGGTGGACAGCAGCAGCGGGTGGCTATCGCACGGGTATTGGCCATGCAGCCGGGGATCATTCTGTTCGATGAACCTACCTCGGCCCTTGACCCGGAATTGGTTGGCGAAGTGCTGCGGGTTATCCGTCAACTTGCCGAAGAGGGCAATACCATTCTGCTGGTGACCCATGAAATGCGCTTTGCGCGCGAAGTCTCGAGCCGGATCATTTTTCTACATCAAGGGGTCATCGAGGATGACGGGACCCCTGAACAAGTTTTCACTCACTCCAAATCCGAACGTGTCAGGGCATTCCTGTCACAACATTGAACCGCTGCCACCACTGAAAAAAGACTTTAGGGATTTCTCTATGAAGAAGACTTTGCTCGCGTTCGTTTGTGGCACCGCTTTGATCGCATCGGCCTCTGCTGTCAGCGCCGCCGAAGATACCCTGACCGTCGGCACCGAGGGTGACGCGCCGCCCTACAGCATGGCGGACGTCAATGGCAATGTGACCGGCTACGACGCCGACATCGCCAACGCTGTCTGCAAGGAAATGAAAGTCAAATGCCACTTCGTCGTGCAATCGTTCAGCACGCTGATTCCTTCCCTGAGCACTGATCGTTTTGACGTGATCGTTTCCGGCCTGGGTATCACTGAAGCGCGCAAGAAACAGATCGATTACTCCATTCCTTACGGCGGCGTACCTCAGTATTACGTGGTCGCCAAGGATTCGCCGATCGCGTCCGCGGGCTCCATTGCCGAGATCGAGAAAATGCTCGATGGCAAGACCATCGGCGTGGTCAACGGCACTACTTACGCCAAGTACGTGCAGAAGCACTTGCCTAAGTCCGAGATCAAGACCTACGACGCCACCACGCAAATGCTGGCTGATCTTGAAGCCGGTCGCATCGACTCCGCGTACAGCGACTCCCCGACCTGGACCGATTTCATCAAGACCCCAGGCGGTGCACGCTTTACCCGGGTGAAAGTTGCTGTACTCCAGGCAGACGATCCGACCGTGCTTGGCTATGGCATGGGCATGGGCATCGGCATCCGCAAAGGCAACACCACGTTGCAGGGCAAGGTCGATACCGCACTGTGCGCCCTGTCGAAGAAAGGCGAGCTGACGACCATCAGCAAGAAGTGGTTCGACGAAGACTACGCCATCGCCTGCAAGCAATAAGACGTTTGTGAATGCCCTCGCCAGCCTCAACGGCGAGGGCTGCGATCGCGCAGTAATGAATTGATGCAGGTGTGCGATGACTGACGTATGGCGGTTTTTATTCGAGCAGGGCTGGGCGGTTTCCCTGCTCAAAGGCAGTGCAGTGACCTTGGGCCTGGGCGTGTTAGGCATGTGTATGGGACTGATCATCGCGCTTCCACTGGCGATCATTCGCTGGCGCGAAGTGCGCGTGATGGGGCGTGTGGTCGAGGCCTACACGATCCTGGTACGCAGTATTCCCGGGCTGTTGATCATCTATCTGACCTTCTTCGGTTCGGTACAGGCGGTCGACAGCATCGCTGAGTTTTTCGGCTTCCAGTCGGCAGTGCGCAGCGCGTATCCGTTTCTCATGGGCATGCTGGCGATCAGCATTATCTCCAGCGCGTATTCGGTTGAAGTCTTGCGCGGTGCTCTGCAGACGATTCCAGAAGGGCTGATCGAAGCGTCCAAGTCGCTGGCCATGCCCCGCAAGGCGATTTACCTGCTAATTGTTCTGCCATTGATGCTGCGCAACGCGCTGTCGGGCCTCAACAACGTGTGGCAGATGACGATCAAGGACACTTCGCTGGTGTCTGTGGTGGGTCTGGGCGAGCTGATGCGCACGGCCGCGCTGGCGGCGGGCATATCGCGCAGTCCATTGATCTTCTACTTGATCGCCGGTGCTGTGTTTCTGCTAATCACCTGGGTCAGTCAACGGCTGTTCGTGGTCTGCGAGCGCCATCTCAATCGCGGCTTCATGGAGGCACGCTGATGGACATGGAGCTGGTGCAGCAAGCCATTCCCTTTCTGCTCAAGGGGGCTCAGGTCACTTTGATCATCGGCTTGTTCGGGGTGTTGTTCGGTCTGCCCCTGGGCGTTTTCGTTGGCCTGGTGCGGTTGTCGCGCCACCGGCATACGGCCGCGTGCTTCTCTGCGTTCAGCGCATTCTTTCGCGGCACGCCGTTGCTGGTCCAACTGTTCATCATTTACTACGGGGTCGGCCAGTTGGAGTTCGTGCGCAATAACCCGGTGTTGTGGTGGGTGGTGGGCAGCAGCCTGCACTGCGCGATTCTCACGGTGGTGCTGAACACCATTGCCTACACCTCGGAAATCTTTCGCGGCGCGTTTCAGTCGATCCCCCAAGGCATGGTCGAGGCGGCGCAGGCCTGCGGGATGTCGTGGTGGGTGGCGTTGTTCCGGGTTCGCTTTCCGCTGGCGCTGCGACAGGCCTTGCCTGCCTATGGTAATGAAGTGGCCATCGTGATCAAGGAGTCGAGCCTGGCTTCGACTATCACGGTGCTGGAAATCACCGGTTACGCCAAGCGCCTGATGAGTGAAACCTTCGCCATCATCGAGATATTCGTCATCGCCTCGGTGTTCTATCTGATGATCAATCTGCTGGCGATGCTGCTGGTGCGTCAGGTGGAGAAGTATTTGTCGAGCGGCGTTCGGACCGGTCGCAAAGTTCATATCTGATTCTCGCCTGCGCGGGATGTTATTGGTGCGCGCGACGCGTGTCGCGCTTTGCTCAAGGGTCGTTAAATGAAACATATCATCGTTGTCGGCGCTGGCGCCGTCGGGCTTTCCTGCGCGCGTGCTGCGCTGAAACGGGGTCATCGGGTCACAGTCGTGGAGCAAGGGTCGCTGCCTAACCCTCAGGCAGCGTCCTATGATCAGCACCGAATGATCCGTTACCAGTACGGTGACGCCGAAGGCTACACGCGGATGGTTGGCGAGGCGTTTGGTGCGTGGGAGCGACTGTGGCAGGACATTGATGCGCGCCATTTCGTGGCGACCGGAACCTTCGGTGTTTCCCTGGAGGCCAACGATGAGATCTTCCACAGCGTTTCGACCCTCACGCGACTTGGCATTAGCCATGAACTGATGGACAGCACCAGCGCCGAGCGGCTGTGCCCGCAACTCACCCTGCCGAGCGCGGCACAAGGGTTGTACCAGGCCGACGGCGGCGTGCTGTTCGCTGACCGCATCGTCGACAGCTTGCTCGCCTGGGTCACCCTGCACGGCGCGCGGATGCGGCCGCACACCCGCGTAGCACAAGTCGATACCGGGGCGAGTCGCGTCACCCTGGCTAACGGCGAAGTCGTCGAAGGCGACGCGCTGGTGGTCGCTGTCGGTGCCTGGTTGCCGGGTTTGATGCCCCATATTCCTGATCTGCCCACTTGGCGTCAGGCGGTTTGTTATGTCCAGGCTCCCGCAGAATTCCAGGCAGATTGGGCCAACGGGCCATGCCTTACCAACCTGGGCATCGGTGACAACTATGTACTGACGCCCGTAGACGGGACCGGTCTGAAGTTCGGTTCGGGCTTACATCGCCGGGCAGGCCCCCCCGACGCGGCAGGCTTCGTGGCGGATCCGGAGGAAGGCTACGAAGTGATCAGTCATTTCGCCCCGTACCTGCGTAATGCTGCGGCGTATCGTCCGATCAGGATGGCGGTCGGCTACTACGTGAAGGATGCGACGGCCAAGTTTCGCGTGCAGCACGATGGCAAGGCAGTGGTCATCACCAACTGCGACGGCCAAATGTTCAAGTTCTCCGCATTGATGGGCGAGCGCGTCATAGCCTCGATCGACGGGGAATTGGCAGCGTCCGAACTCACCTCCTGGGCAGCGGGCGAGCGCTGATTTTTTCTACGAACCCTTATTCGAACTCAACATACAGGTACCTTTATGAGCTTTCTCACACACTTCAATTTTTCCGACCTTGGTGAAGGCCGCAAGGGCGAGCCTTTGCCGGAGCGTCTGGTCGAAGGCGATCCAAAGTTCACCACCTGGGACATCGAAAAAAACGCCGATGGCCGTGTCAAGGCGGGGGTTTGGGAAGTGACGCCCGGCGCTTACTGGTCGATCAAGGGCGAAAGCTGGGAGTACTGCGCAATCCTCTCTGGCATTTCTGAGTTGGTGGAGGAGGGGGAGCCGGTCAAGCGCATTCAAGCAGGCGATACCTTCATCATGCGTCCTGGTTTCAAGGGCATCTGGCGCGTCATTGAAACCACGCGCAAAGTCTGGGTCCAGCTGGATTGACCGGTATGAGCTTCGTCTACAAGGCTGAACCGGTGCGGGGCGAGGAGTGGCGGGCGCTGTTATGCTGGGTAAGCACGTCTTGCAGCAACTGCGACCGTTCGGTTTTCCTTTGGCTGGCTGGAGTCGCTCTGGCGCAACTCTTGAGGGTGTGGAGGTGTTTGCCGGGGAAAGCCAATTGCCTGAGTTTCTGGCGCGAACCGACATCCTGATTTGCCTGCTGCCATTGACCGACGAAACGCGCGGGATTCTGAACAGCCGCTTGTTCAGGCAACTGCCCAGAGGCGCAGCGTTGATCAACGTCGGCCGAGGCGCGCATCTTATCAATGCCGATCTGCTGGAGGCCCTGGACGCGGAGCAGTTGCGCGCCGCCGTGCTCGATGTCTGTGACCCGGAACCTTTGCCTCAGGATCATCCGTTCTGGCGTGATCCAAGGATCATCATCACACCCCACGTGGCCAGCATGACCCACCCTGAAACCGCTGTGGAGCGAGTGCTTGAGGTGATTGCCCAGCATCAGGCCGGCATGCCGTTGAGTGGCGCGATAGATCGAAACAAGGGCTACTGAGGAGGAGAGAGGTCTTGCCCGGTCTGCAGGATCAGCTCGTTGTGCCATTCCATGAATTGCTTGCGGAACAGATCGACAATGGCTGAGCGGTTACGGCCGGACTGGCGCAACTCGGCGAAGCTGGCATCGATGAACACACCGAATGGCCGGATGGTAATGCCCTTGCCCAGAAAGTCCAGTGTCGCACTGGGATCTATGATGGTGATCCCGGCGCCTGCCGCTACCATGATCAGCGCCGTGTGGGAGAGCAACGCCTCCAGCGTCACGGTGCGCGGCACCCCTGCAAGGGCGACTTCAACGCGCATGGCAAACAGGCTGCCGGGTTCAAGGGCAATCATGCGTTGACCGATGAGATCGGCGGGGTAGATCACCGACTTTGCGGCCAGCGGATGTCCGTCGGGCAGGGCGACGACTGCGGCGATCGGCTGCATCGCCACGTCGAAACCGGGACGATCGATGGGGCCGTCGGCGTATCCCAGGTCAGCTTGTCCGGAAGCCACGCTTTCCATCACCTGAGGAGAAATCAATCCGGTCACGGCGACGTAAAGGTTGGGCTTGTCAGCGACGAACTGTGCGACGAAGCGCGGAAGAATGCCGCTTGCCAGTGCTGGCATGGCGGCGATGCGCAGCGAACCTGCCGAGTGACGGCTGATGTCTGCTGCCACTTGCGTCAACCGGTCCAGCCCCACGAATGAGCGAGTCACCTCTTTGATCAGGGTAAACGCCGCTTGAGTCGGGATGATCTGATTGCCGTGGCGTTCGAACAAGAGCAGCTTGGTCGCCGCTTCGAAATCACGAATAAGCCGACTGACCGCAGGTTGTGTGACGGACATCAACTCGGCGGCGGCCGTCATGCTGCCGGTGGTCATCACTGCGCGAAACGCTTCGACCTGTCGCAGGTTCATCAAACAGCTCCATAATATTTGGTTATGCACAAGGCTAAATTCTGAATTTTACGTAATGCTCGTTCAATCGCAGATTAAGTGCAAGTCACTCATCGACCGTGGGCCAGGCAACAAGGAAACAGGGTGCAACAGCGGGAAATAGTCATCGTCGGCGGCGGGCTCATGGGCGCGGCACTCGCCTGGGCGCTGGCCGGGCTAGGGCATGACGTGCTGGTGCTTGATGGTGGCGACCTCGATCCACGGGCCTCGCGGGCCAATCTTGGTCTGGGTCAGCGACAAGGGGC
Source organism: Pseudomonas sp. (assembly GCF_036404235.1). Taxonomy (GTDB): domain Bacteria; phylum Pseudomonadota; class Gammaproteobacteria; order Pseudomonadales; family Pseudomonadaceae; genus Aquipseudomonas. Next base: position 21,778 of record NZ_DASWOT010000096.1, on the reverse strand, counting down.
TGAACCAGCCGGACTACGCGATTCTGTCGCGGGACGCTGCGCTGCACTGCACTGGCCAGCTTTCGCCGCGCTATTGCAGAAGCAAACCGGCATCGACCTGCAATTGCAGCAGCCCGGCTAGTACCGTCTACATAACAAGTGCTGTCGTAACGTACGTGCGCATTCACACGCAGCCGGTCAGCAGCGTCCAGCAACACAACCAACTGAGTTGTTACAGGATGTAGAGGCCGTCAACACCTTGTTCCAGGCTATTCGGCAGCACAGGGGTAGTGTGGCTCTTAAGTAGGCGTTGATCGGAGGCGCCGAACGGCGGACACCTTCATCCAAGCCTATGGCGTGTCGCCTGGAAGGTGGCTGAGCCATCGACAAGCAGGCAAGCAGTAGCGCGGCGAGCGAGTATCGCCAGGCAGGCGCCGGGCTGTGGGACAGTGCCATCGTGCATCCCCGTTGATGCGTAATGGCCTGATGCCGGGGCTGTGGGCGCACGAAAGCCGCAAACAATGGGGACTCTCTGCTCACCACTTTCTTGAGGCGCAGCTATCCGGTGGCGCTGCACCATTCGTTCTGCAAAGGGGGGGTTAGCAGCAGGGGTGTCATTCGATCATGTGTTGCCGCGCCAGAGGGCAGATGACGAATAGAGGATCGTCAGTACGAAAACTACCAAATATTACTTTAGCGCTCCGATAGGAGCGCTAAAGTTGTTTTTTAGTTCCCTTGGGAGCGGTTATTGAAAGTGATGGTGCGGTGTGGAATAATCGTTCTCATGGAAACAAATAAAGAAGTTAAGCGTTCCCATGGGGGCGATAAAATGAATACGCCGTTGCCTTTACCTGTCGAGCGGGCGCTTCGCAAGCTCGGCAGCGACATTGAGCTTGCGCGTAGGCGCAGGCGGATTTCGCAGTCCTCGCTCGCCGAGCGAATGGGGGCGTCCGTATCCACCGTTCGACGCATGGAGAAAGGTGATATGCGCGTGCCTATTCACTTCTTCGCCCGCGCCTTGCATGTGTTCGGCGAGATACAGGCCCTGGCCGCACTGTTGGATACGGCGCGTGACGACATCGGGCTGACGCTGATGGACGAACAACTGCCCAAACGTGTGCGCAGCAAATCACCTCCATCGGGGGCACTATGAAATCCGTCACTTCGGTCCGCCAACAGATTCAGGTCTGCATCGGCAAGGTGGGAATACCTGTCGGCACCCTCGTTTACGTCAAGCAGGGGCACCGCGAAAACACCACCTTTGCTTACGATCAGGGCTGGCTGGGAAATCCGGATGGGTTCAACGTTTCCGCCGATCTCAGTCTGATCTTGGGATATCAGCCACGCAGAGCACCTTCAGCTCACGATTCAGTCTTTCACTTCGCCATTGCCGATACGGCGCCGGACGCCTGGGGACGTCGGGTTATCGCACGTGACCATGCCAAGCGTCGTAAGGAAAATCCATCACTCGCGCCGCTGACAGAGATGGACTACTTACTGGCGGTTGACGATTTCAGCCGGATCGGCGCGCTGCGCCTGCGTGATCAGAATGATCATTATTGTCGGACGGTTGACAATGGACGGCGCGCTACGCCGCCACTGCTGGAGCTTCAGCGTATCTACCAGGCCAGCCGGGCGGTTGAGAAAGGCCAGGAAAGCACCGAGGATCTGCGTTATCTCCAGGGCAAGGGCACATCGCTCGGCGGCATGCGCCCCAAGACCACGGTGGTCGATGAAGATGGTGCTCTCGCCATCGGGAAATTCCCGAGCGTGGGTGATACCCGTAGCGTGACACGCGGAGAGGTACTGGCCTTGTGCCTGGCAAAACGAGCAGGTATCGATGCTGCTTCTGCTCGTATCGTTGAGCTGGATGGTGTGCCGGTCGCTATCATTCGCCGCTTCGATCGCGATGGTGCCGATGGACGTATTCCGTATCAGTCCGCCGCGTCTCTGCTACAGGCTTCGCGGGAAGAAGACCGAAGCTATACCGAAATCGCCGATGCCATCCGCTCGGTGGGGCATGCGCCGACCGCAGATGTGCAGCAATTGTGGCGGCGGCTGGTTTTCAATCTGCTGATCACCAATGTGGATGACCACCTACAGAACCACGGCTTCCTTCATGTGGAAAAGGGGCTTTGGCGGTTGGCGCCCGCATTCGACCTCAATCCCTTTCCAGACAAGGAGCGGGAATCGAAAACCTGGCTGTCGGAGCAGGATGGACCGATCACCGATCTTGAAATGCTGCTGGTCCGGAGCGCCTATTTTTCGTTGAACAGGACGGAAGCTTTGGCCGTGCTGGCACAAGTGTACGCCGCTGTGTTGGATTGGCGTCAGGTTGCGCTCAGCGCGGCGGTGGGGCTGCAAACGAATGAGCTGGACGATTTCGCGCCAGCGTTTGAGCACGAGCAGATGGAGGAGGCGCAGGCATTATTAGCCTGAAATGTCCGTCAGGTATTGGTTCATTGAGGGCATCAATAGTGGATGCATATTCGGCAATATTTACAAGATTGATCAGCAACGCACCAACGATGAGCGTTACATCGAAGGAACCACATTCAACGTCCTGTTTCTGAAATGTAAGGCGCATACCCGAGGCAGGAGCCGTATGCGGTAGTTCCGCACGTACGGATCTGGGCGGGGGTGGCAGGTAACTGCCATCCCTACCGCGACCGTTTATCCAGCCCGGTTCTTACGACAACTGGGGGCCTCTGCGTTCTACACCGAGGTGCGTTGCGGATTATCAGCTTTGGCGCAAAGCCACTTTCTATCCGTGATGATTTAATCGTCCAGCTTCAAGGGCGCGACAGTGACGCTAGCATCGAAGCGCGAGTCGTGCTGTTGATCCGTTTCTTGCGGCGTAAGCAGAAAGTTTGTCTGCCGTTAGCGGACGTTTGCAAACTTTGAGGTCGGTGGCGTATGACTGATGCGCGTTTTTAACGCAGCATCACCGAGTGAAGCCACTTTTCGTGCAGAACCTAACACAAAGCGCCAAGCAAACCGCCCAGCCAGCGCTCGCAGGCTTGCAGTTGGGCAAGTTCGACGAACTCATCGGGTTTGTGAGCCTGTTCGATGGAGCCAGGCCCACAGACAACTACCGGGACATTCAGTCGTTGGTTGAACAGCCCGCCCTCGGTGCCAAAGGCCACTTTCAACGGGGGTGTATTCGATGGGGCGAAGGATTCGATAAAGCGCACCGCTGAAACGGTCGGGTGGGTTTCCAGTCCGGGGTAGTCCGTCAGGTTTTCGATTTCGATGGTGGCTTGCGGTGACAGTTGGCGCGCGGCCTTGACCAATGCCTCGGACTCTTCTTGCAGGCTGTTAAGTATCTGCTCGGGGGAGTCTGCTGCCAGATGGCGAATCTCGAAGTCCAGGACGCAGAGATTAGGCACGATGTTCAGCGCTTTACCGCCCTCGATTTTGCCCACGTGCAAGGTCGTATAGGGGATGTCATACGCATCGTCGCGATGGCCCTGTTCTGTCAGGTGTCGCTGGATCTTGCGCAGACTGGCGATAAAGTCGGTCGCCAGGTGAATGGCGTTGACGGACAGCGGCGCCAGTGAGGAATGCCCTTCAAGGCCATGGCAATGCGCCCGGAATGAGGCTTTGCCCTTGTGCCCCAGGGCCAGTTGCATCGACGTCGGCTCGCCGACGATGCACAGGAAGGGCCGCACCGGCGACTGTTCGAGGAAGGTCAGCAAGCGCCGGACGCCGACGCAGCCGATTTCTTCATCGTAGGACAGCGCCAGTTGCAAAGGACGCTTCAAGGGCCGATCGACAGCATCCAGCAGGGTGATCACCGCGCAGGCGATAAAGCCTTTCATGTCGCAACTGCCACGCCCGTATAAACGGCCCTCGCTGACATGGGCAGTGAAGGGCTCGACCGTCCATGCCTGACCGGCCACCGGGACTACGTCGGTATGCCCGGAAAGCAGGACACCCGGTACATCGGCGGGGCCGACACTGGCGAACAGGTTGGCTTTTTTGCCGGTGTCGTCATGGACCAGCGTGCACGCGATTCCCCGTGTTTCAAGCAATTGCTTGATGAACAGGATCAACTCCAGATTCGAGTCGCAGGACACCGTGGCAAATGCGATAAGGCGTTTGAGCAAGTCGAGGCTGCGCACCGTGCTCATCGGGCCAGACTCCCCGCCAGCGCGACGTCGAGCGGAGCCTGATACTGAGCGAAGCGGCTGATCAGGAAGGGCTCGATGGGTGTTGAGGTGGTGCCGGTGTCGATCAACTCGGCCATTACGTCACCCACGCCTGGGCCGAGTTGGAAGCCATGGCCGCAGAAACCAAAGGCGTAGTACAGGCCATCGACCTGATGGCTTGGCCCCATGATCGGGCGGTCGTCGACCACATAGCCTTCGACGCCGCTCCAGGTGCGGATGACATTCGCCCGGGCTAGCGCCGGTGCCACCCGTTTCAACTGAGGCAATTGAATGAGCAGACCTTTGGGCTCGGCGGCGGCGCGCAACGTATCGAGGTTCGGACGACTGCGATAGCAGCCGCCGAAAATGACGTTGCCACGGGGGATTTGCCGAAAGTAGATCACTTCTTCGGTCACATCGGAGAGCACGCCAACGACCTCCTTGAACACATAGGGCAAGGGTTCGGTGACGGCCATCTGCGGTCCATGGGGTTGCATAGGCACCGGCTCGCCGAATTGCGTGGACAGGCGTGATCCCCAGGCACCGGCGGTCACCAGCAGTCGCGGTGCCTGGAATTGTTCGCCCGACACACTGGTGACATGGAACAGTTCACCGACCTTGTCCACCGTGCTGATTTCTGTGTTTTCCCGAAGCTCGACCCCCTCGCGCACGGCGGCGCGAGCGAAGGCAGGTGCCGATAGTCGTGGGTTGGCATGCCCGTCGAAAGGCGCGTGGGAGGCGGCCATCACATCCGGCCCCAAGTAGGGGAATAGCGCGCGCATGGCGGCGCCCTGGTAGATGCGCAAGCCGAGTTCTCGGGCCTCGGGCGCTTGAGCATAGGTCTCAAGCCGGGTGATTTCTTCCGGGCGGAAACAGACGCGAAGATGCCCGGAGGGGATGAACTCGATGTCGTCTCCAATCAACTCCGGCAAGCGTCCCCAGATTTCACGGGAGCGGTTGGCCAGTGCCAGTTGCGGCAAGAAGCGCCCTTGACGACGGACATTGCCGAAGTTGGTGCCGCTGGCGTGTTGACCGACCAGACCGCGTTCGAGCAACAAGACAGAATATCCCCGGCGGCGCAGGAAAAAGGCTGCCGATGTGCCCATGATTCCGGCGCCCACGATAATGATGTCGGCATGCGGGTTGTTCATGGCGTGGTCTCGGTGCTGGGTTGGTTTTGCAGGGCGATGGTCAACGGGCGAATCGGCGCCTGGCCTCGCAGTCGTCCGACGCTTTGGAGGGGGACCGCTGCGGCGCTGGCGATGATTTCGGCGCCTGCCTGGGCACAATAACGCCCCTGACAGCGGCCCATGCCGACCCGGCTGAAGGCTTTGGCCCGGTTGGCTTCGCACGCGCCTTTGTCGCGCACCACAGCCCGCAGTTCACCGGCGCTGATGGCTTCGCAGCGACAGACGATTGCGTCATCCGCAAGCTCGGCGGCTTGTTGGGCGGGCCAGGGAAACGCCTGCGCCAAACCCAGTCGGAAGCGCTCTAGCGTCGCCAGGGCACTGCGTTGTTTTGCAATGAACGACTCGCTCAATGGTCGCCCCAGATCCTGCAACACCGTCGCCGCCACTAAACGGCCTGCGGCTTCGGCTGCGTCGGCACCGCGTACACGGGCACCATCGCCTGCGGCGTACACGCTTGGGGTTGAGGTGCGATACCCGTCGTCCAGGCTCAAGACCCATTGCTGGGTCGCTACCTCGAACTCGAATCGGCAATGGGCCAGATCGGCGAGTTGGGTCTCTGGCCGCAAGTGATAGCCCAGGGCGAGCGCATCGCATTGCAGACGATGGGGGCTGCCTTGGGCATCGGTGAACGCGACGCCCTGTACCCCAGCGGTGCCGTCGCCAAGTATTTCCAGCGGTTTGATGCCCATGTGCAGCGCAACGCCCGCGCGACGCAAGGTCAACATCAGGCGCATCCCGGTAAACAGTACGCCGGGGCGTGCCAGCATTTTTGGTAACGCTGCGAGCCGCAGCGCCATGGGTGAAGTGTCCAGCACTGCGGCGACGTCCGCGCCTGCTTTCACATACTGCGCCGCCACCAGATACAGCAGCGGCCCGCTGCCCATGAAGACAACACGATGCCCAATTGAGACTGCCTGTGCTTTCAATGCAATCTGGGCGCCGCCGAGGCTATAGGTGCCTGCGTGGTTCCAGCCCTTGACCGGCATCAGCCGATCCGTTGCGCCGGTACAGAGGATCAAGGCATCGAAGGGCACATCTTGTTGGCGGCCCTTGCAGAGGGTGTGCAGGGTTTTATCGGTCATGCCCCAGACCAGCGTATCGGGGCGATAGTCGATCTGCTCGCGCAAGGCGTCGAAACTACGGTGTAAAGCCTGCGCCTTATGGGCTTCGCTGCCGTAAAGCTCGGCATAGGAGCGTTTGAATCCTGGCGGCTGACGGCGATAGATCTGCCCGCCATCGCGGTTGTTTTCGTCGATGAGAATCGGCTTGATGCCCTGGCTTGACAGGATTTGCGCACAGCGAGTACCCGCCGGGCCAGCACCCACGATCACTACACGAGGTTCCATGGGGCCTCCGGTGGACGGGTGAGAATGCTCATGCCCTCACTGACGCTGGTGCCGCAGGCGCGCAGGCGCTCGCCCGATGCTGTCCAGACCCAGCAATCCTGGCAGGCGCCCATCAGGCAGAATCCGGCGCGGTTGCCATCGCCGAACTCCGATTGGCGCAGCGTGGGGCCTGCCGTAAGTATTGCCACCATCAAGGTGTCGCCCGCCAGGGCCGTGACCGGCTTGCCGTCGACCTCGATAGTGACGGTCGCGCGGGCGGTTTCACCCAGGCGCTTGAAGCGAGGTGTCATGAGGGCTCTCCTTGGAAAACGGGCTCGGGTCGCGATTGCAAGTTAATAAGCTCGTCACCGCTGTGATGGCAGGCGATGTCATTGCCGCCCGGCAGGTGTTTAGTTGAGGGGGCCGTCAGGTTGCACAGGCCGTCGATGCGAACCGGGCAGCGGTCCAGAAACGTGCACAGTTCGGTGTGCGGCGGGCCATTGGTAAACGGGTAGGGCAGGCGCGCATGCAGCGGCTGTTCTTCGAGCCAATGAGGACGGAGTTGGGGCACCGATGTGGTCAGCAGATGGGTATAGGGGTGCAGCGGTTGAAGGCTCAAGGTCGTGCGGTTGCCGACCTCCACTTGATGCCCGGAGTAGAGCACCACGACTTCGTCGCACAGCGCTTTTACCGTAGAAATATCGTGACTGATGAACAGATAGGACAGCCCCAGGTCACGCCGCAACTCGCTGAGCAAGTCAAGAATCGCCGCACCCACCACCGTGTCCAGTGCCGAGGTCACTTCATCGCAAAGAATGACTGACGGCTCGGCGGCCAGCGCTCTGGCCAGATTGACGCGTTGTTTCTGCCCGCCCGACAACTGGCCCGGATAACGCTTGGCGACCGCGAGTGGCAATTGCACCCGGTCGAGCAGTTCGGCCAGTCGGCGCTGGCGTTGGGCATGGTTCATGGCGTGATAGATTTTTAGCGGGCGGCACAGAATCTGCTCGACGGTATGGGCCGGGTTCAGCGCCGTGTCGGCGTTTTGATAAACCAGTTGAATGCGCCGAAATTGGTCGGGCGTGCGTTCACTCAGAGTGCTGGGCAGGGGTTGATCATTGAACAGTATTTTGCCGCGTGCCGGTTTGAGCAAACCGGCAATCACCCGCGCGAGGGTGGATTTGCCGGAGCCCGATTCGCCGATGATGCCGATGGCTTCGCCTTTATGCAGGCTGATGTTGATATCGTCCAGCACGCGGAAGGTCGGCAGCCCCAGATGATCGAGGCGACCGTAGCCCGCGACCAGCCCACGCACTTCCAGCAACGGCGCCTGGGTGGTCGGCGTGAACGGCGAAAGCATGGCGGCTTCGGGTTGCGCGGCCTTTAACAGGCTTTGGGTATAGGTGTCTTCGGGCGCTGTCAGCAGGTGCTCAGTGGTATTGCATTCGCGGATGGCGCCGTTCTTGAGTACCAGAATCCGGTCTGCCATTTGCGCCACCACCGCCAGGTCGTGGGACACATAGACCGCCGTAATGCCGCGCTCTTTCATCACGCTCTTGAAGGTGCGCAGTACATCGATCTGGGTCGTGACGTCCAGTGCCGTGGTCGGTTCGTCGAGAATCACCAGCACCGGGTCAGTGATCAGCGCCATAGCCGCCATGACGCGTTGCAGTTGCCCGCCAGAGACCTGATGCGGATAGCGCTCGCCGATGGTTTTCGGATCGGGCAGGGCCAGCGCGGCGAAGAGGTCTATCGCTCGCTTGCGGGCTTGGGCACGCGAAAGCAGGCCGTGAATCAGTGCACTTTCGATGACCTGATCCAACAGGCGTTTGGAGGGATTGAACGCCGCCGCTGCGCTCTGGGCGATATAGGCGACCGTGCGGCCACGCAATGTATAAAGTCCGGCGCTGTCCAGGGACAACACCTGGGTCTGGCCGATGCGTACCGAGCCTGCGCTGATGCGGCAACCGTCACGCGCATAACCCAGCAACGAGAGGGCGATGGTGGTCTTGCCTGAGCCGGACTCGCCGATCAGCGCCAGCACTTCGCCTTTGCCCAGCTCGAAACTCACCCCTTTGACGATTTCGTTCTCGCTACCGTCGGCAGCACTGGCGACGACGCGCAGATCGTTGACCTCAATCAGTGAGCCCATGTCAGAACCCCCCGCGACGGCGGGCCGAGAAGCTGTCGATCAACAGGTTCACGCCAATGGTCAGGGTGCCAATACTCAAGGCGGGAAAAATCACTGCGGGAGCGCCCTGGCTCAGGGCGCCGATATTCTCGCGTACCAGGGAGCCGAGGTCGGCGGCAGGCAATTGCACCCCCAACCCGAGAAAACTCATGCCGCTGAGCAACAGCACGATGAACACGAAGCGCAGCCCGAAATCGGTCAGCAAAGGCGTGATCATGTTGGGCAGCATTTCCACGGCGGCGATGTACACCCGGTTTTCGCCGCGAGTGCGTGCGACCTGAACGTATTCCATTTCGCTGATGTTCATTGCCAGGCTACGGGCGATCCGATACGCCCCTGGCGTGTAGCCGATGACTGCCATGGTGATCAGCAACGGCACCGAGGAGCCGAACACCGAGACCATGACCAATGCCAGCATTTTGCTGGGCATCGAGATCAACGCATCGACGATTCGGCTCAGCACTTCTTCGACCCAGTGGTTGGACAGGACCGCCAGCAGCGCCAGAGATGTGCCGGCAAAGCAGGCCAGGACAGTGGCCGCCAGAGCAAGGCCGATGGAGTAACGTGCGCCGTCGAGGATGCGGCTGAGCATGTCCCGGCCGATAAAATCGGTGCCTAGCCAGTGCTGCCAACTGTAGGTCTCAAACACATCCGCGGTGCCCATCGCCGCCGGGTCATAAGGGGTTATCCAACTGCCGAAAAGGGCGATGAATAACCAGAAAACCACCAGTACCGCACCGATGATACCGCTGACGGACCAGCCGGGGCGGCGTGTGGCTATCGGGCTGGAACATTGCGTGGTCATGGGCTCCAGCTCAATAGCGGCGGCCGGACGCTGCGCAGTAGCAAGGACTTTGCTCATGGGTTTCTCAGCCTCGGGTTGGAAAGAGTGGCGCAGATATCGGCCAGGATCAGCAAGAACAGATAGGCGCTGCAAAACATCATCGCGCACGCTTGAATCAGTGGCATGTCACGGTTGCCCACCCCGTCGACCATCAACTTTGCGATGCCGGGGTAATTGAAAATCGTCTCGACGATCACCGCCCCGCCGATCAGGTACGAAAGGCTTACGGCGATGGCATTGGCGATCGGGCCGATGGCGTTGGGCAGGGCATGGGCCAGGATGACGCGTACCGGGCGCACACCTTTGAGCCGGGCCATTTCGATGTAGGGTTTGTTCAGTTGATCGATCAGTGCCGCACGGGTCATGCGGGCCATTTGCGCCACGATCACGCAACACAGGGTGGCCACTGGCAGGGCGTAGGCGCGAATGAATGCCAGTGGCGAATTGACGTCCTGGGCGAAGGTCAGTGCCGACAGCCACTGCAACTTCACCGCGAAAATGAACACCGCCAGGGTTGCGACCAGAAACTCTGGAATCGCGACCATGGACAGCGTGAACACGTTAAGCAAGCGATCGAAAATCCCGCCCCGGAACATGGCTGAACTGATCCCGATCAGCAATGCCAGGGGAACCGAGATCAAAGTCGTAGCGCCTGCCAGCATCAATGAGCTGGCAAGGCGTGAGCCGATCAATTCACTGATCGGCATCTGGCTGGAAAGCGACATGCCCAGATCACCCTGCAACAGCCCCGTCAGCCAGACCAGGTAACGCAGCAGCGGCGGTCTTTCCAGGCCCATTTGTGCCCGCAACGCAGCCAATTGCTCGGGCGTCGCGAATTGCCCGAGCGACTGTTGCGCGGCATCGCCGGGCAGCAGCGCGGTTACGAAGAAGACCATCAGCGAGACAATCAACAGGGTCAGCATGATCCCGCCGATGCGCTGTATCAGGAACAAATAAGTCTTGGAATTCATGGCCGCGGCCTCCTGCATCAATCAATCGAGGAAGCGTCAGGCCTCCAGCCAGACGTGTTCGGCAAACATGTAGCCCATGAAGCCACCGACCGGAATCGGGTGGTAGCCTTTGAGTTTTTTCGAGATGCCGTCAATGGTGCTGACGAATATCGGCAAGGCAATACCGCTGTGCTGATAAATCAGGGTCTGCATATCGGCGTACATCTGTTTACGGGTGCTTTCATCGCGCTCGGCACGCGAGTTCACCAGCAGTTGGTCGAACTGATCGTTTTTCCAGCCTGACTCGTTCCAGCTTGCGTCGGACTTGAAAAACTGCGACAGCAAAATGTTTGCGGTAGGACGTGCATTGACACTGCCAAACCCCATCGGGTCTTTCATCCAGTGGGTGTCCCAATAACCGTCGGCCGAGACCCGGTTGACCTTCAGATTGAGCCCTGCCAGCTTGGCCGATTGTTGCAGGACAACGGACATTTCGTTTGCGCCGTCCGGCGAGGAGGACGTCACGATTGGCAGGCTGGCCCCTGACAGCCCTGCTTTGTTGAGCAAGAATTTGGCTTTTTCCGGGTCGTAAGGGCGTTGCGGCAAATCGGCGAAGTAATACGGGGTGCCCGGCATGATCGGTTGATCGTTGCCAATGACCCCATAGCCGAGGAACACCGACTTCAGGATATTCTCCCGATCAAACAGCAGCTTCATCGCTTCGACCACGGTCGGATCACTGAAGGGCGCTTGGTTTACGCGCATGATCAGGTTGGTGTAAGTGCCCGCATTGGTGGACTGTACCCAGGTTCCGGGGCTGCTGTTGATGCGTTTGGCCGAGCGCGGATCAACCGAGTTGATCAGGTGGACGTCGCCCGCCAGCAACGCATTGACCCGTGAAGGCTCGTCGCCGATGCCGATCAGTTCGATTTCGTCCAGGTACGGTTTGCCCGGCTTCCAGTAATTTTCGTTACGCACCGCGACGGTGCTTACCCCCGGTTTGAACGACTTGCATTTAAACGGCCCGGTGCCGTTTGCGGTGGTGAATGCCGTGGTGCCATCGGCAATGATCAAGAAGTGCGACACCGCCATGACTGCGGGCAACTCGGCGTTGGCAGAGACCAGCCGAATCTGCACTTCGTCCGGCGCAGTGGCCTTGACCTCGGCGAACTGATCGGCCAGTGGCTTGACCTTCGAGCCGGTCAGTGGCTCCTTGTGGCGCATCAGCGAATACACCACGTCTGCCGCGCTGAAGGGTTTGCCATCGTGGAAGGTGACGTCCTTGCGCAGCTTGATGGTCCACAGCAGGGCGTCGTCCGTTTCGAACGCAGTTGCCAGTGTCATCTGCGGCACGAGTTTTTCATCGAAGGTGGTGAGGCCGTTGTAAAACATGTTGTGGCGGGCGTAGTCGGTCGAAAACGCACCTTTGGCCGGGTCCAGCGTGTCGGCGGTCGAGGTGGAGGTGCTCGCAACGCGAATTTTGCCGCCCCGCTTGGGCGTTTCCGTGGCCGCCGAATCCTGGGCGAAGACCGAGCCGCTGGCGCTGAGCAGAGAGCCTACACCGCTGGCCATCAGCCCGGCACCGCCGAGCAGTCGCATCGCATCGCGTCGCGACATGCCGCGATTGATCGCTTCAAATACCCCCACGCTGACTTCAGAACCTACCAACAAGCTTCCTTCTTTTTTCTCGGTCATCTTATGGCTCTCACGTTAAGTTCAATGTCGGCTGCGCAAATGGCCAGCCGGCCCTAAAGCTCTACAACCCACTTACACCGGCACACTGCTTTGGAGCCGATGACCGTTTATGACCAGCGGTCCTGCAATTTGTAATAAGCGCCTACTAACGGCAGGAACCAGGGCTTGCCGAAATGCCCCGCAATAGCGGGCCACTTCATCGAGCGCCAAGGATTTCCCGCCGTTTTGCCTTCCAGCACATCGGCCATCACCCGGCCCATGTGTACTGACATCTGCACCCCATGACCGCTGTAACCCATCGCATAGAACATGCCGTCCTGCTCGCCGGCACGGGGCAGGCGGTCGGCTGTCATGTCGACGATGCCGCCCCAGCAGTAATCGATACGTGCATTGCTTAAGGTGGGGAACATGCCGTGCAGCGATGCGCGCAGCACCTCGCCGCTCTTGGCGTCAGAGCGCGGGTTAGACATGGCGAAGCGCGCCCGGCCACCAAAAACCAGGCGGTTATCCACGGTGGTGCGGAAGTAGTTGCCAACGATGCGGCTGGTCACGTAGGTGCGGCGCTTGGGCAACAACTGGTCGAGGGTGGCCACGTCCAGCGGCTCGGTGGCGATGATGAAGCTGCCCACGGGCACGATCCGCCGTCAGAACCATCGGAAGGGCCCCGATAACGAGCTGCCGGTGGCCAGCAAAATCTGTTTGGCTTCGATCACGCCGCGAGCGCAGGTCACGCGAAAGCGGCCATCCGACAAGCGCTGGATATCGGTTACGGCTGCGTGCTCGAAGACTTTTGCCCCGTGGCGAACCGCCGCTTCGCCCAGCCCGACGCCGAAACGGCCCATGTGCATCTGGCCGCCATTGTCCTGGATCAGCCCGCCAAAAAAGCCATCGGTGCCCACCTCGTCGCGAATGCGCTCAGGGGGGACCAGATGCACGGCGGGGTCCACATGGCGGCGAATCAGCTCATAGGAGCGGGCCAGCCCGTCATAGTGCTTGGCCTTGGCCGCCAGCTTGAGTTTGCCGGTCTTGCGGTAGTCACAGTCGATCTGCTCTTCGGCGATGACCGATTCGACGGTCGCGACGGCCTCGGCATAAGCCCGATAAAAGGCTTTGGCGGTTTCCACCCCGTGCTCTGCCACCAAGCCGGCATAATCCTGCGCCACACCGGTATTGCAATGGCCTCCGTTACGCCCCGACGCTTCACCGACGATGCCTCCGGCTTCGAGTACGACGACATCGGCATTGCGTTTGGCCAGGGTCAGTGCCGCCGACAGCCCGGTAAAACCCGCGCCGATCACCACTACATCGGCGCGGCCTTCGACCGGGCCTTGCGCGGCGCCCGTGAAGGGCGGTGCGGTGTCCAGCCAAAACGATTCAGAAGCCATGCCTTACTCCTCGATGAATACGCGGCCGTTACAGACCGACGACGGCGGCGAGGCCGCCGATATCCTTGATTTCGGTGTTCTTGTAGAACGGCGTGCTGGGCTCGTGACCACGGTTGACGAACACCTTGTTGGTGATGTTCATGTAGTCCGCCGGGATCAGGTCGTAACGGAAGCTCGAAGACACATGCAATACGTCTTGCGGGCCACAACCCAGGTTGTCGAGCATGTACTCGAAGGCTGCCAGACGCGGTTTGTAGGCCTGGCCTTGCTCAGCGGTGAAGACTTTGTAGAAAGGCACGCCGAGCTTGTCGACGTTGGACATGATCTGGCTGTCGGCAGCGTTGGAGTAAATCACCAGCGGGATTTTGTCGGCGATTTTCGCAAGGCCCGCGGTGACATCGGCATGCGGGCCCCAGGTCGGAACTGCGTCGTAGTACTGCTGACCTTCGTGGTCGTGGTATTTGATGCCCCAACGCTTGCAGGTCCGTTCCAGGGCTGATTTGATGACCTGATCGTAAGGCTGCCAGGCGCCCAGTACCTCGTCGAAACGATAGCCGTTGAAATCTTTGACGAAGGTGTCCATCAGTTCCTTGGGAACACGATCAGCGAACATCTGCCGGGCAATCGTGCCCATCTGAAAGTTGGTCAGGGTGCCGTAGCAGTCGAAGGTGATGTACTTGGGGCGAAAGATTGTCATGGTGATGTCCTGTTTAACTGCCGTTGTCGAGGAGCCAGAGCAAAGCATTTGTTTTGCAGGCTTGGTCTGGGGGCACAAGCATTACAGCACCAACGTTTAAGCAGATGCCGTTTAAACCGCCCCCTGCAAAAACACAAATCACCGTTTTGATCCCCGCCCTCAGCATTGTTTGCCGAGTGCGTCAGGCTGGGGCGCAGGCCCCGTCATAGGGGGGCTCATGCACATTCCTGACGCATATCCGGGCAAAAGGCGCCGGGACGCCCAACCGGGCAAAAAAAAGCGCCTGTACCCCGCAAGGTGCAGACGCCAGAACCGCTGTGAGGCGGTATCAAGCAGGATGTGCTGTCAGGTTCTGTACGAAAAGTGGCTGCGCTCGGTGATGCTGCGTTAAAAACAGGCTCGGAATGCTCATTTAGGGGCCTAAACTCCGCTTCCTCGCCTGTTTTTGCCTTGCCTGACCTTCGCTCGCCGACTTTTCATACAGAACCTAGGGCTCGCAGCTCAGGGTAGTGCTCGCGCTGTTGCTCGAATAGCTGATGGATCAGTTCACCGGCGGCGCTTTCCGGTGCATGACTGGCCAGGTGCGCGTCCAGCGCCTCGAACAAGCGGTGTTTGAGAAAGAAACGCCAGTTGACCGGTACGCTCGCCAGGCACTCGGTCAGGGCGGCGTAGCGTTCGCGGGTCCACTTGCGCTCGAACGCGGTCCGAAACGGGCCGTACTCGAAATGCCCGAGCAGCGGTGCACGGGGCTGGTCGCGCAATGCTGCGGTTGCTGCGGTATCGACCTGCCCGTCGATAATCGCCACGCCGTAATCGGCATGGGCCTGCTGCAAAGAGACATAGCCACACATGACATCTTTGAGTACGCGCTCAGGTGCCCGTTCGAAGGGGTCGCCATAACCGCCTGCGCCTGCGCCCACCAAGCGAATGACATCGCCGGGCTGGCAGTTGACCAGATCGGTATTGCCCAACACTTCGGCCTGTTCGGTGTCCGGGTTTCGGGTGAATAACGAATTCGCCCCGGCCTTGCCACCGAGCACTCCCCATGAGGCGAACCGGCTGCGGTCGCGGTTGCGCGCGGTGACCAGTGAGCCAGGCGAGAACACCTGGAATTCCATGACCAGCCCCAGGCCACCCCGGTATTTCCCGGCACCGCCCGAACCCGGTGCCAGGCAATAACGCTTGATCAGGATCGGCACTTCGGCTTCGTTGATTTCCACCGGGGTATTGCGCAAGAACGCATTGTTGGCGCCCGAGGCGTCCGGACCATCGGCGAATGGCATGCCGCCCGCACCACCGCCGACCGGGCCGATGGAGGCCATGACTTGCCGGCCGTCGCGGCCGAGGGTTTTGACGTTCATGATTGCCAGACCGCCTGCCGAGCAGGCGGGTAACCGATCCGGCAGGGCTTGGGAAAACGCACCGAACGTCAGCATGTGCGTCAGCTTGCAGGTAAGGCTGCGCATGCCGACCGCTGCGGGCGCCTGGGCATTGACCACCGTACCTTCTGGCAAAATGCAGCGCACCATCCGGTACACCCCGGCATTGAGCAAGATGTCGGGGGAGAGCGTGTAGAGGACGTAATTCAGGCCCACCAGCATCAGTGCATGGCGTTCGTGGCCACCGGTCGGGATGTTCAACGACGAGGCAAGCTGAGGGTCGCTGCCGCTGTAATCCATTTCCAGTTCATCGCCGCGGATGCGCAAGGTCAGGGCCACGCGCAACGGCTTACCGTTAACGCTGTCTTCGTCGGCGTATTCGGCGAAGAAGTATTCGCCATCGGGCATGGCACGCACCAAGGTGCGGGCCTGTTGCTCGCCATAGTCGAGCAGGGCGTACATACCGGATTCAAATGTCTCGATCCCAAAGCGCTGGATGATTTCCAGCACACGGCGCTCGCCGGTCATCAACATGCCGATTTCGGCTTTGAGGTCGCCACGGTTTTGCTCCGGCGCCCGCACGTTGATCGACATCAGTTGCAGCAAGCTTTCATCCAGCACACCTTCGCGCACCAGCTTGCACGGCGGAAAACGAATCCCTTCCTGATGGATTTCGGTCAGGGTCCGCGACAGGGACGCAGGCACCGCGCCACCCATGTCCGTGTTATGGATATGCCCGCCAACGAAGCAGACGATGCGCCCGTCATAGAACACCGGTTTCCACATGACGATATCCGGCGAGTGCGTCGCGACGTAACCGCTGTACGGGTCGTTGGTCATGCAGATATCGCCGGGCCGGTAGTCGTCGATCAGTTCCAGCACGCCCTTGTAATCCAGGCCGGTGTACCACGTAGCGCCCAGGGTTTTGGGCGAGGCGAAGGTCTGACCATCGGGGGTCAACATCGCGCAGGAAAAGTCCTCGGTCTCCTTGACGAAGGTCGAGTGGGCGGTGCGCACCAGGGTGTAGGCCATGCTCTCAGCCGCCGCGCTGCAATAGTTGGCGAAAATTTGCAGTGCTGTCTTGTCGATTGCCATTGATTCAGTCCTCAACGTGGGCGTTGGTCAGGATAAGCGTGCCGTAGGCGTCGACACAGCCATTGAAGCCGGGCAAGACGCAGGTGGTGGTGTCGTCCTGGGCGATGACGGCCGGGCCGCTGAAGGTTTGCCCGGCCAGCAAGTCGCCACGTAGATAGAGCGGGGCGTCGTGGTAGGCCGCATCGAGCCAGACCTTGATCCGGGCGTGGACTTTGGGTGTGCCGGTGCCTGTGGCGATCAATTGCAGACGGGGTTTGGGCGTCTGCGCACTGATGACCAAGCGCAAGGCCACCACCTGAATGGCGGCCAGCGGGTCGCTGTGACCGTAAAGGCGGGCATGTTCCTGGTGAAACGCGGCGGTGAAGCCCGGCAAGTTCCCGGCGCGCAACGCGCTAATGTCCACGGGTGTATCGATTTCGAACGATTGGCCCTTGTAGCGCATGTCTGCCGAGACCTGCACCCGGGCACTGTCCGGGTCGCCGGTTTGAGTCGCCATCCAGTCGCGTGCGCTTTGTTCCAGGACGCTGAGGTCTTCGCCCAGACGCGCCAGACTGGCTACCGACAAGTCGTAATAGGTGGTTTTGACGAAATCGTTGCGGGTGTCGGCAATCAGGCCGCCCAGCGCGCTAAGCACGCCAGGGGTGGTGGGCACGACGACTTGGTGCATGTTCAATGCCCGGGCCAAGTGGCAGGCCAGCATCGGTCCGGCACCGCCGAACGGGATCAAGGCGAAGATTCGCGGGTCGATACCGAAACGCGAAACGATCCGGCTGACGCCGGTGTACATCCCGGAAACCGAGACATTGATGATCGCTTCGGCGGTACGCAACACATCGTAGCCAAGGGCTTGCGCCAGGGGCTCGATGGCCCTGCGCGCAGCATGCCCGTCGACTTGCACGGCGTTATAGCCCAGATCGGCCTGACCCAGAACGCCCAGGACGGCAAAGGCATCGGTGATGGTCGGGCGAGTGCCGCCGCGTCCATAGCAGACCGGGCCAGGGTTTGAACCGGCACTTTCCGGACCGACCTTGAGCACGCCGAACTCGTCGACCCAGGCAATCGAACCGCCGCCATCGCCAATGGAGGACACCGACACCGAAGGAATGTGAATTTGATAGTCGCCGATGTACTCGCCGGTCGCGTATTGCGGTTGGCCGTCGACGATCAGCGCCACGTCAGCCGTGGTCCCGCCGATATCCAAGCTCATGCAGTTGGGCAAGGCGCATTGTTGCGCAATATAAGCAGCGCCCATCACACCTGATGCCGTGCCGGACAGAATCATCTGCACGCATTGGCTCTTGCCGCTTTCGGCGCTCATGATGCCGCCGTTGGACTTGGTTACTTTAAGCTCGGTCGGTACGCCTGCCTCGCGCAACGCTTGTTGGAGCGAGCCCAGGTAATGCGCCACTTTGGGCTGCACATAACCGCCAATGACCGCTGTCAGTGTTCGCTCATACTCACGAATGATCGGCCATACATCTGCCGAGCAGGACACGAAAAAGCCGGGCATGGCTTTTTCGATCAAGGCTTTTACCTGATGTTCATGAGCGGGGTTGCGATAGCTGTGCAACAGTGAAACCACGACGCCCTCACAGCCTGCCTTGCGCAGGCCTTCGACGGCATCGAGTACGCTGCGTTCATCGATGGGCGCCAGCTCGTCGCCATCGGCATTCAAGCGACCGTCGACCCCGTACACCCGCTCCCGAGGCACCAGCGCGGGTGGGCGGTTGGACATCAAGTGGTACATGTCCGGGATCTTCAAGCGCGCGATGTCGAGCACATCTTCAAAGTGGCGCGTGGTGATCAGGCCCAGGCGCACGCCTTTGCGTTGCACCACGGCATTCACGCCCACCGTGGTGCCATGGGTGAAATGCACCACATCGCGCGGGTCGATGCCGTAGCGCTCGCGCAGGCTTTGCATGCCTTGCAAGACTTCACTGCCGGGGCTGTCGGGTCGGGAAAACACCTTCAGGGTCCGCAAGGTCCCGTGCTCATCGTCCAGAACTGCGAAATCGGTAAAGGAACCGCCTATGTCCACGCCGATGCGTAGCCCCATCGTAATGCCCTCTGCTAAATACGGTTATCGGTAAGTCCGGGAGCGGGCAGCGACGCTGCGCCCTTGGGCTGATTACAGCATCCGGCCCCCAGCAGATGCGCTGTCATCCCCGAGCGGGAACACCACGAAAGCTGGTTTTTATGTCTTGGTACAGCACGTCCTGCCGGGGAGGGGCACGAGCCCCTCTTCAGCGCAGTCAATAGTCGGTGATATCGATCAACACGCTCTTGAAACGCAAGTTCGATTCGAAGGCCGCACGGCCCAGATCTTTGCCGATGCCGGATCGTTTGTAGCCGCCGGTGGGGATGATCCAGTCTGCGCTGCGCCCATAGCGATTGACCCAGACCGTACCGACTTCGAGTTTGCGAACCGCGCGCATCGCCCGTCCCAGGTCGGCGGTGTGCACGCCTGCGGCCAGCCCGTAAGTCGGATGGTCTGCCAGCGCCAGGCCTTGTTCTTCATCGTCGAAAACCTGAACCGTGAGTACCGGGCCAAAGATTTCTTCGAGCACGGCCGGGTTGTCCGCATCGACGCCCAGCAGCAGGGTCGGCTCATAAAAAGCCCCGCCTTGGAGGGTGTCGAACAGCTTGCCGCCGGTCAGTACCTCGGCACCGGCCGTGCGGCTACGGGTCACGATGGTGTCGATGCGGTTGGCTTGTGCCGCAGAAATGATCGGCGCCAGTGTGGTGTTTTCATCCCAGGTGCGGCCGGGCTTGAGCAGGGCGAAGGCTTTTTGGATTTCGTCTATCAGCGGTTCGAGTACAGCCCGTTGCACGATCAGCCGTGACCCGGAAACACACACTTGACCGGCATTGCCGGTGATGGCCTTGGCGATGCTACGGGCAGTGCGCGCCAGGTCCGGGACATCGGCGAACACCAGTTGCGGGCTTTTGCCACCCAACTCCAGCGTCACCGGTTTCGGGCCGCTCTCGGCGCAGGCGGTCATGATCGCCGCGCCGGTGGCGGTGGAGCCGGTGAAGGTGACTTTGCTGATCTTCGGGTGTTTGCACAGGGCCATGCCAGTGACCCGGCCATTGCCCTGCACCACGTTGAAAATCCCTGCGGGCAGGCCGGCGACAATCGCCAGTTCAGCCAGACGCAGGCAAGAGAACGGCGTCATTTCCGACGGCTTGAACACCACGGCATTACCTGCCGCTAGCGCCGGGGCGATTTTCCAGCAGGCCATGCTTAGCGGGAAGTTCCACGGTGCGATGGCGGCGATCACCCCATACGGCTCGCTGATTTGCATGCCCAGATGATCGGTGGCGGTAGCTGCGACCTCGCCACCAACCTTGTCGGCGAATTCGGCAAAAAACCGAATGCCTTCCGCCACGGACGGAATGTCCCAGGCAATGGTCTCGCTGATCGGCCGCGTCGAACCCACCGATTCGAGAGGTGCGAGGGTTGCCACGTCGGCTTCGATCAAATCGGCCCAGCGGCGCATCACACGGGCGCGTTCCCGGGGCGGCCTGGATGCCCAGTCACTGGTTTTGAACGCCCGCCAGGCATTCTCCACGACCTCATCGACACACGCTGCGTCGGCTATTGGCAGCCCGGCATAGGATTGCGCGTCCGAAGGCCGTTGGACATCCAGCATGGCCGCCGCGTCGCGGTATAGGCCGCCGATGAAGTGTGCGCAGCGCACGTTCACGTTCAGGGGGTCGAAAGATGACATGGCGAACTCCAGGGGCGAATAGCGGAAAAATAGGGCTCCATCCTAGAAATATTTTCGCGGCATATGCTGCCGAGTCGCGGGCATGCCAAGGCACTAATTTCGCTAATTCTGTGCAGCGTCAGTCATATCTGCCGAAGTGCCGGATATCGGTGCATTCCAAGGGGTTGAACGCTGACGAAGGTGCTCGGCAGGTGGCTGGAAATAGGCTGCCGGTAATGCCAGAGTGCGCGTGATACCACTCAGGAAGCCTGTTTATGTCCATGACGTCTGCCCCTGCCCAGATGCGCCTGCGGCCTATGACCGATGATGATTTGAATGCCGCGTATGCGCTTTCGCAAAAGCTCAAATGGCCGCATCGGCTGGAGGACTGGCAGTTGATGCACCGCGTCAGCCGGGGCTTTGTCGCCGAGGATGCGCAGGGCGTCTTTGCGACGGCGTTCTGCTGCGTGCAAGGGGCGTTCAGCACGATTGGTCTGGTGATCGTTTCCGACGAGCGTCAAGGGCAGGGGTTCGGGCGCAAGTTGATGGAACTCGCTCTGGCGGCAAGCGATTGCGCCACCGCGACGCTGGCGGCGACCGTCGCCGGTACGCCCCTGTACGCCAGCCAGGGTTTCGAGGCGTATGAGCAATTGTCACAGCATCAGGGCACCGTGCTCGTCGCTCCCGAGCCCGTCAGCCAGACAACAGTCAGCCAGACAACAACGCTGCGCCCTGTAGACAGTCGCGATCATGCCGCGTTACTGGCCCTGGCATCGGCAGGCAGTGGTCTGGAGCGGCAAACTGTGCTGGCTGAAATTCTCGCCATCGGCGAAGCGGCCTACGTTATCGAGCGGGAAGGAGCGCTGGTCGGATTTGCCGTATTGCGGCCCTTCGGGCGCGGCAGTTCCATCGGCCCAGTGATCGCTGAATCCGCGCAACAGGCCCAGGCATTGATCAGCAGACTACTTGCCCAAAGTGTCGGCCGCTTCGTGCGTATCGACGTCACCGCAAGCAGTGGATTGGGCCCGTGGCTGGAACAGTTCGGCCTGGCCGACGTCGGCACCGTCGTGCAGATGTCTCGCGGCCCGGCACCGCAGGCGTGCGGTGCTGTCCGGCAGTTTGCGGTCATTACCCAGGCGTTGGGCTGAGCAAGGGTATCGGTAACGATCAAGCAATCTTGGTTGAGA
>NZ_DASWOT010000095.1:0-9136 GCF_036404235.1 Pseudomonas sp. | reverse complement strand
GGTACTTGGTGGCTACACAGGGACTTGAACCCCGGACCCCAGCATTATGAATGCTATGCTCTAACCAACTGAGCTATGTAGCCAAGTGGCGCGCATTATTCGCTTAGATTGAAGATGTGTCAAGCGTGCGTGTAAAGAATTTATGCGTGTGATCAAGCGGTTAGGATTTTCCTGGGTTCATTGCAAAAAAACGCGATCCCAAACTCTTGTCCTTATTTTCAATATCGACCGTTTGCCGTCGGGGTGAGTGTTTTTACCCCATATTTGTTGCGATCTGGCCGGTTTCATGCGGCGGCTCTGTTCTGGGGCAGGGCCAAAGCACCTTTAATGGATGTCGCTTATTTCAGAGCGGGGATAGACGGCTATCGTCATTGAATCAATAACATGGCATTTTGCCTGTAATATTTAAAAGGCGGCGTCTGCTGTTGCCATGTGCCGCAACGGTGGGTTGTCCAGAGGAGTCGTCGGACATGCAGCGTCTTTTATCGCCAGGAATCCGTCTGCTTGGGCGTTTCGGATTTGCGCGCAAGTTTCAGATACTGTTTCTGCTGTTCATACTGCCTTTGGCGGGCAGTCTGTGGATGATCGGTCAGGATTATCGCGGCAAGCTGACGGTCATCTCCAATGAGCAATCAGGCGTGCGCCAATTGCTGGCGCTCGATGCGCTGGATGGACAACTGACTGCGCAGCGTAACCGTGCCGCGCGCTGGAAGGCGGCGGACATTCTTCACGATCCGACACCGGCAGCCAAGGCTGCTATGGCTGAACTGGATTCAAACAGTCCGCTCATGGTGCAAAGCGTGCAGGCGCTAGGTGACACGCTAAAAGCGCAAAGCGTCAGCGCGGACATGTCGGCGCGTTTTGAAGCGCTACAAGCTTCTGTCAAAGGGATGGACTCCCAATCCCTGCGTACTGTCGGGTGGTGGCCAGATGGTTACGACCGTTTCACGGCTGCGCTCACGGCGATGCAAAGCCTGCGCGAGCAGATCGCTATGGACAGCGGATTGATCCTGGACCCCTGGCTTGAAACCTATTTGCTGATGCAGATTTCCACTCAGCAGACGCCTGACCTGATCGAGCGTATCGGGCGCATGGCGGGTGTGGGTCAGTCGTCCATTGCATCAGGGCAGTTCACGCTACAAAGTCGTTTGCAGATGCGCGATTTACGCGGCCGCATCGGCGATGCCCGGGATCAGTTGGTCAAAGCGGCTGTATCGCTCAAAGCCAAGGCGTATCCCGGCATGGAAGCCTGGGCGACCCAATATGATGACAGCCTGCAACGCCTGGATAACCAGTTAACAGTGCTGGATGACGGCGTGTTTGGTGGCACCATCAAGCTCGATACCAGCGCGTTCGAGCGCAGCGTCGACGGCATGCTGGACACCCTCGGTACCTTGCGCAAGCAGTCGTTGACCTCCCTGGACGCGCGCCTGAGTTATTACCACGATCAAGCGATCAAGCAACTCGTTCCGGTGGCGGCGACATTCAGCATTCTGGCGCTGGCGGCGTTGTACCTGTTTATGTGTCTGCAGGCCTCGATCCGGCGCAGTGCGCGCGGCATCACCACGCTGGCTGAGTCCCTGCGCGATGGCAATCTGTGTGTCGAAGTTGCGGTTGAAGGGCGTGATGAATTGGCTGTGATCAGCACTGCACTTAACGTCGCCGTGGTTCAACTGCGTAGCAGTTTGTTGGGCGTGAATCACGAAACGCAGCAGTTGGGCTCGGTGGTGCTGACACTGAATTCACAAGCGGGCAGTACGCTGACTGAAGTGGAAGACCAGCAACAACAAATCAGCCAGATCGCCGCCGCCGCGACGCAGTTGGCCGCGACGTCCATGGGTGTTGCCAAAAGTTGCGAGCAGGCGTCCGGCAGCGCGCAGCAAACCCGTGGCATTGCCGAAGACAGCAGCCGTGATAGCCAGCGCACGACGGCCAGCATTCAGCAACTCAACCAGCGTTTGACCGATACCGCCGATGCGCTAGGGCGAGTGAGCCAGCAGGGGCAGCAGATTCAGTCAGTGGTCGACACCATTCGCGGCATTGCCGAGCAAACCAACTTATTGGCGCTGAACGCGGCCATTGAGGCTGCGCGCGCAGGCGAGCAGGGGCGTGGATTCGCGGTCGTCGCCGATGAGGTGCGCAGCCTGTCGCAACGTACTCAGGCCTCGACCGCACAGATTGCCGAAACGGTGGACAGCTTGCGTTCGACGGTTAGCCAGGCGGTCAGTTTGATGGAGGTTGCATGCGGTCAGGCGATCACTGACGCAGAATCGGTCACTGGTCTGGGCGAGCGATTGGGCGAAATTGCCAGCGCGGTACAGAACGTCACCGATACCCTGGCGCAGATCGCTGCCGCAGTTGAAGAGCAAGCCGCCACGGCGGATGAAGTCAGCGGCAATATCCAGCAGGTCGATCAGGCGGCGGGGCGTTTGCTTGAAGGCGCACGAGCGGTCAATCAGGCCATTGATACGCTGAGCAAAGGTAGTCGGGCCTTGAGCGAGAATACGGCGCGGTTTCATTTGAGCTGAAGGTTGCAAGCGGTGTTCTGGGTGGAACGGGCTGAACTGGCCGATCTTCCGGGCGCTGGGTGAATGGGGCGCATTGACCCTTTCGCCTCAGGGCTTTCTTGGTTTTGTCCGCGCGGTCGCCTCTGCCACTAATGGGTCGTCCGGCCAGTAGTGTTTGGGATACCTGCCTTTTAAATCCTTCTTCACTTGCGCATACGTACTGCGCCAGAAGTTCGCCAAGTCCTGTGTCACCTGAACCGGCCGGCGAGCCGGAGACAGCAAGTGAAGCTTGAGTGCCTGGCGACCACCGGCAATTCTCGGTGTATCGGCCAGACCGAATAGCTCTTGCAGTCGTACCGCGAGTATCGGAGGCGTCTCGGTGTAATCGAGCCTTACCGATGAACCTGACGGCACCGTGATGTGGGTCGGCGCTTCTTCCTGGAGTTGTTGCTGTAACGGCCATGGCAAGATGTTGCGCACAATGGACGACAGATCGAGCTGGCCAAAGTGGCTCAGCCGGCTCACGTTGTTGAGGTACGGCTGCAGCCAAGTCGGTAGCGAGTCGAGCAATGATGCGTCGCTCACATCAGGCCATACACTCTCTGGCAGTTTCGCCAGATCAAGCTCACGCAGTAAGGCCACGCGCGATTGCCACTGCCTGATCTCCGGCGTCCAGGGCAAAAGCTCCAGTCCTTTGCGTCGCACCAGGTTAACCAAGGCCAGGGTTCTCGCTGCGTCCTCCAGCCCCGTCAAAGGCTCGGTGGCGAGTACAAGTTCACCGACCTTGCGCTGACGCTCTGCGCGTAATACCCCCTCCCGCTCGTCCCAGTCGAGTTCATCCACGACCTTCACTTGTTCGGCAAGCACACTGTCAAGCAGTGCAGGGTCAAAATCACTGGCGAGATAGATTCGCTCTTCACGCTGCCCTTGGCGACTACCCAAATCAGCGATGACCAACCAAGGGTGCTTCATTAACGCGTCCGGCTCGCTGAATAACGCCGCACGTCCGTTGGCCAGACGATACTCAGCACCGCCAGGGCGGCGCTGCCGGGCAATCCGATCTGGATATGCAAGGGCGAGTAAACAGCCAAGCCAGCGGGGGTGTTCGGTGTCAGTAACCGGATGGCTGGGTTGGCCGCGAAGGTAGCTGCGGTACTGCCGCGCAATTTGGCGTACCCGCTGCACGCCGCCTTGTGCGCTGCGTTGTGCTTTTTGCTCGCGCGACACCATCATCAGGCGGCTATGAAGATCAGCGCCGGCCCCGCGCAGAATGTCTCGCTCGCCCAGCAATCCCGCCACATCGCAGGCCATGTCTGTCAAGCCCAGTGAATGCCCTCGCAGCAAAAGATGAGCAATGCGTGGGTGCGCCGGCACTTCAGCCATCGCCTGACCATGGGCACTGAGGCGTCCATCGGGTTGCAGGGCGCCCAATCGATGTAGCAAATCGCGCGCCTGGGAGAAAGCCGCTGCTGGCGGTAGGTCGAGCCACTTTAGTTGATCCGGTGTCACCCCCCAGCGCGCCAGTTGCAACGCAAGGCCTGCGAGGTCAGCTTGCATAATTTCGGCACTGCTGTAAGCGGCCAACTGCTCGTGCTGGGCTTCTGACCACAACCGATAACAGACACCCGGCTCCAGTCGACCGGCACGGCCCGCACGCTGGGTGGCACTGGCGCGGGAGATACGTTGCGTGTCCAGGCGTGTCATCGCGCTGCGAGGATCGAAGCGGGGCACACGCTCCAGCCCTGCATCGATCACGACCCGCACGCCTTCAATCGTCAGGCTGGTCTCTGCGATATTGGTCGCCAGTACCACCTTGCGTTTACCTGCCGGTGCAGGATCAATCGCTGCGCGTTGGGCACTCAAATCAAGCTCACCGTGTAGCGGGCACAGAAGTATGTCGTTGCGCTCACCCAGCGCATCGGCCAACTGCTGATTGACTCTTCGAATTTCTGCCTGGCCGGGCAGGAACACCAGGAGGCTGCCGCTCTGCTCATCGATTGCATCCAGGCATGCCTGCACGACGCGTGGTTCGACAAACTCACCAGGTTGGAAAGGGCGCCCCCATAGCGTGGACACGGGATACATGCGTCCTTCACTGGTGATGACCGGGGCATCGTCCAGCAATCGCGACAGACGCTCACCCTCAAGCGTCGCCGACATCACCAGCACCTTCAACGGCAGCTCATCGCGCAGCAGATCGCGCCCATTGAGCGTAAGCGCCAAAGCAAGGTCAGCATCAAGATTTCGCGAGTGGAACTCGTCAAATATGACCAACCCCACGCCTTCAAGGGCGGGGTCTTCCTGAAGTCGACGGGCGAGAATACCTTCGGTGACGACCTCTATCCGGGTACGAGGCCCGACCCGGCTTTCCAGACGAATCCGGTAGCCGACAGTTTCACCCACTTTCTCGCCCAGCTCGCTGGCCAGTCTCTCTGCTGCGGCGCGCGCGGCCAGCCGACGAGGCTCAAGCATCACGATGGTCTGGTCACCCAACCATGCCTGCCCAAGCACTGCGAGTGGGACACGAGTGGTTTTGCCCGCCCCCGGCGGTGCCTGCAGAACAACTTCGTTGCGATCTGCAAGGGCTTGGAGCAGCGCCGGCAACGCGGCATCGATGGGCAAAGAACTCATGGTGACTCCCAAGTGTCGCAATTAGCTCACGTCATTACCTTCCACGGTCATTTGTAAATCATGCCTGTTGTGGATGGCGTTGTAGGACTTAGACGAAAAACCCCCGTATCGCTTGGCGATTACGGGGGTCTCAATATCTGTCAACGTCCGTGGAAACCCACGGAATTCATCAGACGTTAAAGCGAAAGTGCAGAACATCCCCGTCTTTGACGATGTAATCCTTGCCTTCCAGACGCCATTTGCCTGCTTCCTTGGCACCGGCTTCGCCTTTGTATTGGATGAAGTCGTTGTAGGCGATGCACTCGGCGCGGATGAAGCCTTTTTCGAAGTCGGTGTGGATCACGCCAGCGGCCTGGGGTGCGGTGGCTCCCACGCGGACGGTCCAGGCGCGGACTTCTTCGACACCGGCGGTGAAGTACGTCTGCAGGTGAAGCATTTCGTAGCCCGCACGGATCACACGGTTCAGGCCCGGCTCTTCAAGGCCAAGCGCCTCAAGGAACATGTCTTTCTCTTCACCGTCTTCGAGTTCGGCGATTTCCGCTTCGATCTTGTTGCAGACCGGCACCAGCATTGCGCCTTCTTCTTCGGCGATGGCGCGAACCACATCCAGCAGAGGGTTGTTCTCGAAACCGTCTTCCGCGACGTTGGCGATGTACATGACCGGCTTGGTGGTTAGCAGATGGAAGCCGCGAATGACTGCTTTGTCGTCGGCGCTCATGCTCTTCATCAGGCCGCGTGCAGGCTTGCCCAGAACGAAGTGAGCTATGAGTTGCTCCAGCAGGCCTTTCTGAACCACTGCATCCTTGTCGCCGCCCTTGGCGTTGCGGGTCACTCTCTGCAGTTGCTTCTCGCAGCTGTCGAGGTCAGCGAATATCAGTTCCAGGTCGATGATCTCGATGTCGCGTTTGGGGTCGACGCTGTTGGAAACGTGAATTACGTTTTCATCTTCGAAGCAGCGAACCACATGAGCGATGGCGTCGGTCTCGCGGATGTTGGCGAGAAACTTGTTACCCAGGCCTTCACCTTTCGAAGCGCCCGCTACCAGGCCGGCGATGTCGACGAACTCCATGGTGGTCGGCAAAATGCGCTTGGGATTGACGATAGCCGCCAGCGCCGCGAGGCGTGGGTCGGGCATAGGCACTATGCCGGTGTTCGGTTCGATGGTGCAGAAGGGAAAGTTTTCCGCCGCGATACCGGATTTGGTCAGGGCGTTGAACAGGGTGGATTTGCCGACGTTGGGCAGGCCGACGATGCCGCAATTGAATCCCATGGTGTTTCCCCTCGAGTGATGTCAGGCCTTCTGGCTGTGCAGGTTTTTCATCGCTCGGTTCCATTCACCGGCGAAGATTTCCGGCAGCACGCCGAGGGCAAAGTCGATACTGGCGTCCAGTTTTTCCTGTTCGGCGCGTGGCGCTCGACCCAGAACGAAACCGGAGACCTTGCTGGCATCGCCTGGGTGGCCGATGCCAAGCCGCAGACGGTGAAATGTATTCTGATTGCCAAGCTGCGCAATGATGTCGCGCAGCCCGTTGTGACCGCCATGACCGCCGCCTACTTTCAGTTTGGCAACGCCTGGAGGTAGATCGAGTTCGTCATGAGCCACCAGGATCGCGTCAACCGGAATACGGTAAAAGCCGGCGAGCGCCGCCACGGCCTGGCCGCTGCGGTTCATGTACGTGGTGGGGATCAGTAGCCGAACATCCTGACCTTGATGTGTGAAACGCCCGGTCAGGCCAAAGAATTTGCGCTCGGGCACCAGATTTACTCGGTGCGCCGCAGCGATGCGCTCAACAAAAAGAGCCCCTGCGTTGTGCCGGGTCTGTTCGTATTCAGCGCCCGGATTTCCCAGGCCAACGATCAGTTGTATGGCAGTCACGACAGGGGCTCTTCCTTGGAGTTATGGATAACGTCGATGATAGTGGCGGCGAAAGTGGACGAAAACTGCTCATTTACCATGATGTAAACTCCGCGATCCCGCCCGCTTTGCCTGACACTATCGCTCTCGGTGTTTCCTGAGCAACTCCGACGTCACCAAGTAATGAATTACTCGGCTGCGCCTTCTTCATCTTCGGTTGGAACTACGCGTGGGGCGTGAACGTTGGCAATTGCCAGGTCGTTGCCATGCGCCAGTGCGACGAACTCAACGCCTTTAGGCGCTTTGAGGTCGGACAGGTGAATGATCGAACCCACGTCCAGAGCCGACAGGTCGACTTCGATGAACTCAGGCAGATCTTTCGGCAGGCAGGAAATTTCCAGCTCGGAAGTCACGTGCGAAACTTCGCCGCCTTTCTTGATCGGAGCTTCTTCGCCGACGAAGTGAACCGCTACGACTGCAGTCAGTTTGTGGCCAGCAACAACGCGTACGAAGTCAGCGTGCATCACATGGCCTTTGGCCGGGTGACGCTGCAGTGCTTTGATGATGACGTTTTGCTTTTTGCCGCCAACGTTCAGCTCGATGATGTGGCTGTAGGCCGCTTCGTTTTCGAGCAGTTTGGCAACTTCTTTGGCCAGCATGCTGATGGATTCAGGGGCTTTTTCGCCACCGTAGACAACAGCTGGAACCAGGCTTGCGAGACGACGCAGGCGGCGGCTCGCACCTTTCCCCAGGTCGGAACGCACTTCAGCATTCAGAGTGAAATCATTCATGTTGTTTCTCCAAAATAACCACACTCGCCTCTGCGTTTGCGACCGACGCTCGGGCGATATGGGCAAAAAAGCCCCGCCCTGACGGATTGTCAGGGCGGGGCGCTTTTCGTCAGCGAAATATCTGCTAAGGGAAAACCCTTAGCGGAACATCGCGCTGATCGATTCTTCGTTGCTGATGCGGCGAACCGCTTCGGCGACTACCGGCGCGATATCCAACTGACGGATACGAACACAGGCTTGTGCTGCAGCGGACAACGGGATGGTGTTGGTCACCACCAGTTCGTCCAGCATGGAATTCTCGATGTTCTCGATCGCACGACCGGACAGGACAGGGTGTGTGCAATAGGCGAAAACCTTGGCCGCACCGTGTTCTTTCAGGGCCTTGGCCGCGTGGCATAAGGTGCCGGCGGTATCGACCATGTCGTCGACCAAGATACAGGTACGTCCTTCGACGTCGCCAATGATGTGCATCACTTCGGAGTGATTAGCCTTCTCACGGCGTTTGTCGATGATCCCGAGGTCGACGCCCAAGGATTTGGCAACAGCACGTGCTCGCACGACGCCGCCGATATCCGGGGACACGATCATCAGGTTTTCGAAGCGTTGGTCTTCGATGTCATCCACCAGAACCGGGGAGCCGTAGATGTTATCTACCGGAATATCGAAGAAACCCTGGATTTGGTCAGCGTGCAGATCAACGGTGAGCACGCGGTTGATGCCGACCACTGTGAGCATGTCAGCGACGACTTTCGCGCTTATTGCCACACGTGCGGAGCGCGGACGGCGATCCTGACGGGCATAACCAAAGTAAGGGATAACAGCGGTGATACGAGTAGCCGAGGAACGGCGGAAGGCATCAGCCATCACCACGAGTTCCATCAGGTTATCGTTGGTCGGAGCACACGTCGGCTGAATGATGAAGACGTCTTTACCGCGGACGTTTTCATTGATCTCAGCGGTGATTTCGCCGTCGGAGAACTTACCGACAGAAATGTCACCGAGTGGGATATGCAGCTGACGTACGACACGTCGAGCCAAATCGGGGTTAGCGTTCCCCGTAAAGACCATCATCTTGGACACGCGCAGTACCTGCCGGCTGAGGGTATACCTGGATGAGTATAGGAAAATGGCAGGGGCGGCTGGATTCGAACCAACGCATGGCAGGATCAAAACCTGCTGCCTTACCGCTTGGCGACGCCCCTGTAGCGATGTTGCCGAGTGCCCAGCACTCGTTTCTTAGAACAGATTTTGTAACTTGCGATGTAACATCGAAATGTTACTTCCTTTCGCTACAAACCCTGTAAGGGTCTCTGTAAGAAGGGCCGAGACTCTATCAGCTTCAGCTTTGTTTG
>NZ_DASWOT010000094.1:0-79937 GCF_036404235.1 Pseudomonas sp. | reverse complement strand
GATCGAAGGCATCAGTCTGTTGCCGATCGAGTCGCGGCGTTATCGCGCGGCGCTGGACCAATACAAGTCATCCAGCTATGACGCAGCCGCGCTGCACGATCTGCACTTCTTCAAAAACTGTTCGTCAGTAGTGTCGATCGTCTCGCTGCCCAAGGATTACAAGCTGTCCTACATGGACCTCAACCGGCTGAAGACTCACCTCAACAGCCTGTTCCCCAACACCACGCTCAAGCGTTATGCACTGGTGATCGGCGCCTCGGCCAACTTGTCGCTGACCACTTTGATCGCCAAGAGCCCGTGCCTGTCGGATGACTTCCTGACGCTGATCGTCGCGTTCATCAAGCGCTGCTTCGCCAAGACGCCGTACCGCTTCGACGACACGCTGGATAATTCGATTCTGGATTTCATTACGAGCGACGAGTTCGACGAAAACCGCGTCGATGAGCTGCTCAACGAATACGAGAACCCGGCAAAGATCCTCGACACCAACTGGTACGCGATCAAACCGATGTACGAGAAGAAGTACCGTGAACTGATCGAAGACAAATCACGCTTCGTGTCGATCAACGACATCCGTATCTCGCGTGAAAGCGTGAAAAAAGCCGTGAAGTACTTGCGAGAGATCTATCGTCACCGGATCGGTAAGACGCGCGTGATTTCGTTGAATCAGCACACGGGGAAGACGGAATATCCGAGTAGGTGAGCCGAGCAGGTGAAGACGGTACCGACGCCGATGATGCGGTAAACGCAGCGGCGTTATCGCGGGCAAGCGCATGAATAAATATTAATGAGACGATCAATCGCCTGTGCAAGCAGCCGCGCGGTTTCCCATGAGGGCGCCTGTTTGCTGAGACCGCGCGGCGTCTGGATGACGAGGAATCTGCTATAGGAAACAGTGATTTCGACATTTAGGTTCACTGCTCCAAAAGTGACCAGCATGTATTAAATAGTCAGATTTATGACCGTAGAGCCTACTGTTGGCTCTAGTCGCCCCTTGGCAAAGCTGCTACTCTCGGCCCGCTTTTTGACCTGTGAGTAAAGCGAAAAGCGCGAACTGCACCAGTCCAAACACAAGAAATCGCCGCATTCAAGCGGTGTGTAGAAATCGCTGTCGCTGAGGAGTCGGCTTCCATGATAGAAAACTTCTGGAAGGATAAATATCCATCTGGTATCGCCGCCGATATCAATCCTGACGAGTACTCAAATGTTCAGGCTGTGTTGAAACAGTCCTGCGAGCGTTTCGCTAACAAACCGGCTTTCAGCAACCTGGGCAAGACACTCACTTACAGCGAGTTGTATGCGCTGTCCGGCGCCTTCGCTGCCTATCTGCAACAGCACACCGACCTGCAACCGGGCGACCGCATCGCCGTGCAGTTGCCTAACCTGTTGCAGTACCCGATTGCAGTCTTCGGCGCCATTCGCGCTGGCTTGATTGTGGTCAACACCAACCCGCTGTATACCGCGCGGGAAATGGAACACCAATTCAACGACTCCGGCGCCAAGGCCCTTGTGTGCCTGGCGAACATGGCGCACCTGGCAGAAAAGGTCGTGCCCAGGACTGGCGTCAAACACGTCATCGTGACCGAAGTCGCCGACCTGCTGCCGCCGCTCAAGCGACTACTGGTCAACAGTGTCATCAAGTATGTGAAGAAAATGGTCCCGCCCTATCATTTGCCCAAGGCGATCAAGTTCAACGATGTGCTGGCCAAAGGTCATGGTCAGCCGGTCAAGGACGCATCGCCTGACAGCGGCGATGTCGCGGTGTTGCAATACACCGGTGGAACCACTGGCATTGCCAAGGGCGCGATGCTGACCCACCGCAACCTCATCGCCAACATGCTGCAGTGTAAGGCGCTGATGGGTTCCAACCTCAAAGAAGGCTGCGAAATCCTCATCACGCCGTTGCCGCTTTACCACATCTACGCGTTCACCTTTCATTGCATGGCGATGATGCTGATTGGCAACCACAATATCCTGATCAGCAACCCACGTGATCTATCGGCGATGGTCAAGGAGCTGTCGAAGTGGAGGTTCAGCGGTTTTGTCGGCCTCAACACGTTGTTTGTGGCCCTGTGTAATAACCAGGAGTTCCGCAATCTCGATTTCTCCTCGCTGAAACTCACGTTGTCGGGTGGCATGGCGTTGCAACAGGCCGCGGCAGAGCGCTGGCAAGACGTGACCGGGTGCGAGATTTGTGAAGGCTACGGCATGACCGAAACCAGCCCTGTGGCATCGGTCAACCCGATCCAGCGGATCCAGATCGGCACCATTGGCATCCCCGTGCCGTCGACCCTGTGCAAAACCATCAACGATGCAGGCGAAGAACTGCCGCTGGGTGAAGTCGGTGAGCTGTGCATCAAGGGCCCACAGGTTATGAAGGGCTACTGGCAGCGTCAGGAAGCCACTGATGAAATGCTCGACGCTGAAGGCTGGTTGAAGACCGGCGACATCGCAATCATTCAAC
This sequence comes from Pseudomonas sp., assembly GCF_036404235.1. Classification (GTDB taxonomy): domain Bacteria; phylum Pseudomonadota; class Gammaproteobacteria; order Pseudomonadales; family Pseudomonadaceae; genus Aquipseudomonas. The sequence goes on along the minus strand of NZ_DASWOT010000094.1, from coordinate 77,473 downwards.
CCGATGGCTACATGCGCATTGTCGATCGCAAGAAAGACATGATTCTGGTGTCGGGCTTCAACGTTTATCCCAATGAACTCGAAGACGTGTTGGCAACCTTGCCAGGTGTACTGCAGTGCGCGGCAATAGGTGTGCCGGACGAGAAGTCGGGTGAAGCGATCAAGTTATTCATCGTTGCCAAACCGGGCGTGACGCTCACCAAAGATCAGGTCGTAGAACACATGCGCGCCAACGTCACGGCTTACAAAGTGCCGCGCATCATTGAGTTCCGCGACACCCTGCCAACCACCAACGTCGGCAAGATTTTGCGCCGAGAATTGCGCGATGACGAAGTGAAGAAGATGGCGTTGAATAAACAGGCCTGATGTTCAATGGCCCCACCAAACCCCGCCGCCGTGCGGGGTTTGTTGTTTAGGATCCAACATGTTTTCGGTGCTCAAGCAGCAGGACGCCGACTCCAATACCGAAACAGCGGTTCTGCCAGAAACAGCACAAACAGCAATCGCATCACTTGCATCGCGGTCACCAGCGGCACCGACAACTGCAATACCTCGGCTGTCAGGCTCATTTCAGCGATGCCGCCGGGCATCATGCCCAACGTCAGCGAACGCAGGTCGAGCTGGGTCAGCGTACTCAGGATCAGTGCTGATGCAGCAGCGATGATCATCGTCAGCGCGGTGCCGATCAAAGTGCGTCCTATAAAGGAAGGCGCTCGGCGAAAGAACGCCCGATTGAAATGACAGCCCAGCCCGCTGCCGATCAGCCATTGACCGATCTGACTACCGCCATTAGGCAAACCCATGTGCAGTTCGCAGCTCACACTGACCACCGCACTCACCAGCAACGGCCCGAACAACCATGGGTTAGGTTGCTTCAAACGTTGCCAAAGCCAGGCCAATGCAGCGCCTGCGGGAAACAGTACAGCCAGCCAGGCCCAATCGACCGTGACCGGATGCAAGGTAGGTGCGCTGGCGTCCAGCAGGTATTTGAAGATCGCTGGCACACACAACACCACCATCAACACCCGTAGGCTCTGGCCCGCCGCGACATTGCTGAGGATTGCACCATTACGCGCACCGAGGTTGACCATCTCGCCCGAGCCACCGGGCATGCTGGAGAAGAATGCCGTGGCGCGGTCCTCACCTGTGCGCAGCATCAGCCACACGCCGACCACGCTGGAAACGCTGGTCACCAGTGCGCCGATGAAGATCAGGCCCAAGTGTGCAAGGACTTGTTCGATGACGATGGGCGTGAAGTGCAACCCGATGCCAATACCGACCACCCATTGGCCGCATTTGCGACCGCCGGGGATTTCAGCGAGCTGCCAGGGTGTCAGGCAGCGCACCAGGATGATCGCGAGCAACGAGCCGACCATCCATGGCAATGGCCAGCCGACCTGGCTGGCGAGGTAACCGCCCAGCAGGCCGACCAGCGGCGTGCCCCACCAGGTTTTGAAAGATCGTTCAGACATTCGCCAGTTCACGGTGCTGACGTGAGCGCTTGCGCCAGATGCGAATCAGCGGGAACACCAGCATCAACCCCGTCACGACCCAGACACCCAGCGTGATCGGGCTCGACCAGAGTATTTCAAGCGCTCCGTTGGAGATCGACAGCGCGCGACGCAGGTTCTGCTCCATCAAGCCACCGAGGATGAAGCCCAACAGAATCGGCGACAGCGGGAAGTCCAGCTTGCGCAGGATATAACCGAAGATGCCGATACCGACCATTAGGAACAGGTCGAACGTAGTGGCGTGGACCGCGTAGACGCCGATCCCGGTGATAATCGCGATGACCGGCACCAAGGCCCAATTCGGTACGGCGAGGATGCGGGTGAAGATGCGGATCATCGGGATGTTGAGGATCACCAGCATGATATTGGCGACGAACAACGAGGCGATCAGGCCCCAGACGATGTCCGGTTGTTGTTGAAACAGCAATGGCCCCGGCGTGATGTTGTACAACGACAGCGCGCCGATCATCACCGCTGTGGTGCCTGAGCCTGGAACGCCCAGTGTCAGCATAGGCACCAGCGCGCCGCAGGCCGTTGCACCGATGGCGGTTTCCGGCGCTGCCAGACCGCGCATGTCGCCCTGTCCGAATTTGCCACTGGCACCCGCGATGCGTTTTTCGGTCATGTAGGCAACAGCGCTGGCGAGGGTAGCCCCGGCACCTGGCAGTACACCCATGATAAAACCCAGCAGGCCGCAGCGAATGTTTACCGCGAACACGGCGCTCGCTTCCTTGACGTTGAACATCATGCGACCAGTGGCCTTGACCGCTTCCTGACCGCGATGGGTTTTTTCCAGCAGCAAGAGCATTTCGCTGACAGAGAACAGCCCCAACACCAATACGACGAACCCAATGCCGTCAGCCAAATGGATGTTATCCCCGGTGAAGCGGTACACGCCGCTGTTGGGGTCGATACCGATGCTCGACAGAAACAACCCGATCAGCGCAGCGACAAAGGTCTTCAGCGGTCGGTCGCCCGCCATACCGCCGAGACAGACGATGGCAAACACCATCAGTACAAAGTATTCCGCAGGTCCGAAGGCAATTGCCCATTTCGCCAACAGTGGGGCGAACATCACCATGCCGCAGGTGGCGATCAATGCACCAATGAACGAACTCCAGGCAGACAGCGACAAGGCCACTCCGGCCATGCCCTGGCGCGCCATTGGATAACCGTCCAGCGCGGTCATGACGGTGGAGGCTTCACCCGGAATGTTCAACAAAATCGAGCTGATACGGCCACCGTACTCGCAGCCCAGATAGACAGCCGCCAGCAGGATCAATGCCGATTCAGGTGGCAGGCCCAGGGTGAAGGCGATGGGAATCAACAGCGCGACGCCATTGATCGGGCCTAGCCCAGGCAACAGACCGACGACCGTGCCGATCAAGGTGCCGGAAAAGGCGGTGATGAGGTTGTAAGGGGTCAGCGCGACGCCGAAGCCCTGGCCCAGGTAGCCGAGAGTATCCATATTATTTCTCCAGAACGTCGAGCAGACCGAGAGGCAGCAGCACTTCCATCACTTTGGCAAACAGTAAATACAGGCCAATGCTCATCAATGTGATGATCACGATGCTGGGCAGCCAGCGACCGCCATACAGGCGTGCCATCGGAATGCCGATCAGGATGCTGCTGAGGATGAAGCCCAGCGGTTCGAACAGACCGGCGAATATCAACAGCAGGCCGATACAGATGGCAATCTTGATCAGTGTCGGGCGGTCCAGTTCGGGTTCGTCTTCGCTGTGAATGATGGGCGCTGGGCGAAACACCATGTACAGCAGGGAGATGCCCATCAAACACAGAATCAGCAGCGGGAACGCTCGCGGGCCAACGGGTTCGTAGGAAAAGGGAGCCTTATAGGGCCAGGCCATGAGTGCCAGGCCGATACACATCAGCAGCAGCACAAAGGCGAAAATTCGTTGCAAGACCATGGGAGCTCCTGGGCTGCGCCACTGTGTCGGCAGCGCAACCGCTCGTCAGTCAATCGAGATCAATCACTGAATCAGGCCGAATTCCTGGGCCAGGGTTTTGTACTCGGCGACACGTTGCTTGACGTACTTGTCGAGTTCCTCGCCGGTCATGGCGAACGGGAACAGCTCGCGTTGATCACGCAGCTTGGCGAAATCTTCCGAGGCCAATAGCTTGTCGAAGGCGTCTTTCCACCATTTGTATTCTGCATCGGTCACTTTTGGGCCGAGGTAGAAGCCGCGAACCACCGGCCAAACGATGTCGTAGCCTTGCTCTTTGGCGGTCGGAATGTTCTTCATTTCCGGCTCGTCCAGACGCTCATCCGAGAACACCGCCAGCAAACGCATGTCGCCGCTCAGGATGTGTGGCATGGAGTCGGCGATGTCGGTGCTACCCACTTGAATATGGCCGCCGAGCAGCGCCGTTGCGATTTCGCCGCCGCCTTCGAGGGCGACGTAACGCAGGTCACGCGGGTTGATGCCTGCGGCCTTGGCCACTAGCGCGGTTTGCATCCAATCCTGGCTGCCCACCGTGCCGCCGGAGCCGATTACCACCTTGCTGGGGTCGGCTTTCAACGCCTTGACCAAATCGTCGAGGTTTTTGTAGGGCGAATCTGCTTTCACCGCGATAGCGCCATAACTGGTGCCGATAGCGGCCAGCCAGCGCACGGCGTTTTCGTCAAAGCGACCGAATTTGCCTTGAGCCAGGTTCAGCAACGAGCCGCTGGACCAGGCGACCAGGGTGCCTGCATCGGCAGGGCGTTGCGCAACGACGGCGTTGTAGGCCACGGCGCCAACGCCACCTGGCATGTAGGTCACACGCATGGGTTTGGACAGAATCTTCTCGTTGACCAGTGCGCTTTGCACCAGTTTGCAGGTCAGGTCGAAGCCGCCGCCAGGGGAGGCGGGAGCGATGCACTCAGGGCGATTGGGTTCGGCGGCCCAGAGTTGTGTGGCTACCAGTATGCAAGTGGCGGCAACGCTGATACGGCGCAGTGTCGAGCTCATTGGTCAGTCTCCAGAGGAGTTGTTGTTTTTGAGGTGCTTGGGTGATTCCGGCGTTCACGGCGCAACCATCAAGCGCTCACGCATAGCTCACGATGGTCTGAGTGGATCGACAGGGTGATACGAGATGTGCAGGGAAGCCGCATTGAAGAGGTTGGGGAAGCATGCTTTAGAAGGGAATAAGAAAAAGGCGCAGGGGCCGATACCTGAATACGCAGCATCGCGGTGACTCCGATATTGTTTTTATTGTTGAAAACGCATCAAGGCGTTTTTTTGCGACCGGGGTTGTGCTCAAGCCGTAACAAGTCGTGACCGGATCGTAAGCCGCGAAGCTTTCATCAACCTTTCAGCTACCTTTCATCTGTGCTCCATCTGTATTTGCGGGGTTTTTTTGAGGTGCCAGGGCGCTTCACAGAAAGCAGTGCGCCTGTAAACTCCGCGTCCACCAAACGCCTTATCGGGAGAAGTCGATGCGTGTCCTGCTGGTCGAAGACCATCTGCAATTGGCAGAAAGCGTCGCTCAGGCGCTCAAGGGCTGCGGGTTGACCGTGGACGTTCTACACGATGGCGTGGCCGCCGATCTGGCGCTGATCAGCGAAGAATATGCAGTGGTTGTGCTCGATGTGCATCTGCCGCGCATGGATGGTTTCGAGGTGCTCGCGCGGTTACGTGCAAGAGGCAAAAACCTGCCCGTACTGATGCTCACAGCCCGCAGCGACGTAAAGGACAGGGTTCACGGCCTCAATCTGGGCGCTGATGATTACCTGGCCAAACCGTTCGAGTTGTCTGAGCTTGAGGCGCGGGTCAAAGCGCTGCTGCGTCGTAGCGTACTGGGCGGCGAACGTCAGCAACGCTGTGGCGTACTGGTATATGACCTGGACACTCGCCGCTTCACCCTCGGTGAAGAGTTGCTAACCCTGACGTCCCGCGAGCAATCGGTACTTGAGGCGCTGATCGCACGCCCCGGCCGGGTGATGAGCAAAGAGCAACTGGCCGCCCAGGTGTTTGGTTTGGACGAAGCGGCCAGTCCAGATGCCATCGAAATCTACGTACACCGTTTGCGCAAGAAGCTCGATGGACAACCGATTGCCATCGTGACTTTCCGGGGCTTGGGTTATCTGCTGGAAAGCCGCGATGTCTAGCCTGTTTTCCTTCCGGGAGAACAGCCTGCGCTGGCGACTGCTCTGGAACCTTGGGCTGTTGCTGGTGGTGTTGATGATCGCCAGCGGCATGAGCGCCTACTGGAATGGCCGAGAGGCGGCAGACACCGCGTACGATCGCACGTTACTGGCCTCGGCCCGAACCATCGCCGCCGGCTTGTCCGAGCATGACGGCACCCTGAGCGCCGATGTGCCCTACGTTGCCCTCGACACGTTTGCCTACGACAGTGCCGGGCGAATTTATTATCAGGTCAACGACATCAATCAAAAGTTGATCTCCGGTTACGAAAACCTGCCGGGTCCGCCTCCTGGAACGCCACGTACCGACGCCTACCCCGCGCTGGCGAAGTTCTACAGTGCGCGTTACCAGGGGCAGGATGTACGAGTGGTCAGTTTGCTCAAAGCCGTCAGCGAGCCGAACATGAATGGGATGGCCGAGATTCGGGTCGCCGAGACCGAAGAAGCGCGGGTAACAATGGCCCGCGGCCTGATGGCTGACACGTTGTTGCGTCTTGGCATGCTTGGCAGTGGGGCCTTGTTGATGGTGTGGTTCACCGTTAGCGCGGCGTTGCGGCCACTGGATCGCTTACGCACCGCCGTGGAAGAACGTCAGCCCAATGATTTGCGCTCGCTGCCACTGGTGCGGGTGCAGCGTGAACTACGGCCGCTGGTTAGTTCGCTCAACCACTTCACCGAACGCCTTAAAATGCAGTTTGAGCGCCAGGCGCAATTCATTGCCGATGCTGCGCATGAATTACGCACGCCACTGGCAGCTATCAAAGCCCGTCTTGAGCTCGGTTTGCGCGACAACGACCCTGCTACCTGGCGATCAACCTTGGAAACCGCAGCAGTTGGCACCGATAAATTGACCCATCTGGCCAATCAACTGCTGTCATTGGCGCGTATCGAAAATGGCGCGCGGGCGATTTCCGAGGGTGGCGCACAGGTACTCGACCTCAGTCAGCTTGCTCGTGAATTGGGCATGGCCATGGCGCCGTTGGCACATGCCCGAGGTGTCGCATTGGCGTTGGAGGCCGACGCGCCTGTCTGGTTGCGCGGCGAGCCGATGCTGCTTAACGAGTTGCTGAGCAACCTCATCGACAACGCGCTGGCGCATACACCGCAGGGGGGCAACGTGATTTTGCGGGTATACGCGCCCTGCGTGTTGGAGGTTGAAGACGATGGCCCGGGCATTCCGTGGCATGAGCGTGATCGGGTGTTCGAACGGTTCTATCGGCGCAATCAGCAGGGTTCCGGCCTTGGATTGGCAATTGTTGGCGAAATCTGCCGCGCGCATTTGGCGCAAATCAGCCTGCATGACGGCGCGCAGCGGGGGTTGAAAGTTCGGGTGAGTTTTGTCGCGCTGGAGTCTGGCGCGGGGTGATGCCTGCGGTGCTGTCAGGTTCCAGCCGATTGGCGTTCGACGCACTAGGGTCTTTTGCCGTTTGGTTGCGGCCACAACCAAACGGCAACAGACCCTAGTAAAGCAGCGTCATTGCCTCATTCATCTCGCGGATCAACGTGTCATCAGCAAGATTCAGCCCCAGTTGACTGGCCGCCGGCAACGCGCTCATGTCGATGTTCGGATAAGGGTGGCCGGTGACCTCATGCACATGCACGGTCGCCACTTGCACCAGATCAACATAGTCAGGCCGCTTTGATTGCCGTGCAAAGTTCTGAAACTGGCTTGGCACAATGGCCAGCGCTTCAGGGAAGTCCCAGGACCGTAGTAGCCGCTCGCCAATGACCGGGTGGATGCGCTCGATCACATGATTGAGGCTGACCGGATCGGCCAGCAGTTCGAAGTTGTCTTCGGCATACGTCAGGATTGGCAGCACGCCGATCAGGTGAATCAGGCCTGCGAGCGTTGCCTGATCCGCCCGCAGATGATGGGTTTTGTGACACAGGTTGCCGCTTATGCCTGCCACTTGCAGACTCAGCTTCCAGATGTCGCGCATCTTGGTTTCGATCACTTGGGACTTGGCGTGAAACATCTGCTCGACCACAAGGCCAATGGCCAGATTGCAGGTGTAGTTGACGCCCAGGCGACGGATGGCAGTCGTGACGTCGCTGACTTCAAAATTGGGACGCAGCAACGGGCTGTTTACGACTTTGATCAAGCGCGCCGACAGCGCGGTGTCGCTGCCGATGACCTTGCTCAAGGCAGCAATGCTGATCTCGGCGTCTTCAGCAGCGAGGCGGATTCGCAGTGCTACTTCGGGGAGCGTTGGCAGAAACAGGGCATCTTTGTCGATCGCTTTGATCAAGTCCCTTTGCACCTCGTCAGCCATATTGCTCATATTGCTTCTCTAGGGTCTGTTGCCGTTTGGTTGTGCGCTCGGGAGTAGACGGGGACGCTGACGTTGCATTGAAGCTTTTGCTGCAGGTGCTTAACGCTGTGTCTCAAGTTTGCTGTCCAGAGTGTAGGGCAAGTCTGACAACTGCAACGCAAGACCTTCCGCGGCGCCGAGATGGATATTGCCGTCTTCTGCTGCATCAGCCTGCAAAACCGCTAGAAGTTCAATTCCATTGGCAGCAGTTGCCGCGATCACGACTTCGCCGACGGCACTGCTGTGGACAGGCGAAAACAGCGGGGTGCCAGGCTCAGGCAGCTCATTGCTGGAAAGGTTTAAGCGATAAAGTCGGCGTTTGAGTTTGCCCAGGTACTGCATACGCGCGACGATTTCCTGGCCGGTGTAGCAGCCTTTCTTGAAGCTGACGCCGCCAACCGCTTGTAGATTGAGCATCTGCGGAATGAACGATTCGCGCGTCTGCCCCACTACTTGCCCGATGCCCGCACGGATCTGCCCCAGCAGCCAATCGTTGAGCGAGCCTTCAGCGAGCAAACCGGCCAGGCGCGTATGCACATCGCTGGCTTGATCGACGCGAGCCCAAAGCTCGGCCCGTCCAGGGGACACACGGATCGCAATCAGGTCATTGGCACGCACCACTGCGTCGGTGTCCTGAGGCAGATCAAGACCCAGCGCCGCCAAGGCGCCGTCACCGTCGTTCAAGCTAAAGCGGGCCCATGAGGCGCTTTCGTCGGTAAGCTTTGACTTGGAGAACACCGCGTACTTTTTCAGGTCGAGCAATTGCGCCTCAATCAGCTCACGGGCCATCGCCAGAAGGTAACCATCGCCTTCTATCAGAATGCGGAAGCTTGATTGCATGCGACCTTTTTGCGTGCAGCGTGCGCCGAGCGTTGCTTTGACGTCGCTCAGGTAATCGATATTGCAGGTCAGTTGGCCTTGAAGGAATTTACCGGCGTCCACGCCGCGAACGGCGAGAACACCTTCGTGGGATAGGGTGCAGAAGAATGCTGAATCGGCCATGGGTCATCGCAGTGTTAAAAGTCTAGAGCACCATGATAGTGCCGAGTCTCGTTAATGGGTACATGAAAACTGATGAGACTAACTGCGGGTACGCCGAGCGGCGATGCGCCTGTATACTCGCCGCCAAATTCGAGGAGCGCTCCATGGTCGACGATGTTGAACTCAATCGCCTCTTTTGGCACAGCCGCCGCGGCATGCTAGAGCTGGATGTCCTGCTGGTACCCTTCGTCAGAGAAGTCTACCCACACCTTAACGATGTCGATCGTGCGCTCTACGTGCGCCTGCTGACTTGTGAAGACCAGGACATGTTCGGCTGGTTCATGCAGCGCGCGGAATCGGAAGATCCCGAGCTGCAACGCATGGTTCGGATGATCCTGGACCGTGTCCAGCCGCAGTGATCGCTTCGAATGCCGTTGGCAAGCCTCGCCTAGGCTGCTGACGGCGTACCTTGTTGCTCAACTGCTGGCTTGGATTGCACTGTGGTTTCTGGATGTTCCCGTCGGGGCCAAAGTCATCGGCGCCTTACTGTGCCTGTGGCACAGCGTTCGTTATTTGCGCACGTCCGTTTTGTTAAAAGGCGACCACGCGTATACCGGATTGCGCCGTAACGCCGACGGCTGGCAGCTGTGGAGTGAGCGATTCGGCTGGCAGGCCGTGCAGCTACAACGCGATAGCATCGCGCTGCCGCAGATCATAGTTGTGCGTTTTCGCCTGGTGGCAGGACGCTGGATTGATCGCTGGTGGGTCAAGAGCGTCTGTATCCCCAGCGATTCGCTGGCGCCCGATACCCATCGACGCCTGCGCTTGCGCCTGAAGTTCAGCCAGCGAAGGTGGGCGGCACCAGAATAGTATCGATGGCCTCGGGCAACAGGTCCGGGTAATCCAGTGTGTAATGCAGGCCGCGGCTTTCCTTGCGCGCCATCGCCGAACTGATCATCAACTCAGCCACCTGCGCCAGATTACGCAGCTCGATCAAATCCCGGCTGACTTTGTAGTTGCTATAAAACTCATCGATTTCGTCCAACAACAGACGCACACGATGGGCCGCGCGTTGCAAACGCTTGTTGGTGCGCACAATGCCAACGTAATCCCACATAAAGCGCCGCAGCTCATCCCAGTTGTGGGCAATGATCACGTCCTCGTCCGAATCGGTGACCTGGCTGGCGTCCCAAGCTGGCAATTGTTCCGGCTGAGGGATGTCTGGCAGTTGTTCGATGATGTCTGCCGCCGCCGAACGTGCATACACGAAGCATTCCAGCAGTGAGTTGCTGGCCATGCGGTTGGCGCCATGCAGGCCCGTGAAGCTGGTTTCGCCGATGGCATAAAGCCCAGGCACATCGGTGCGCCCGTGCTGATCGACCATCACGCCGCCGCAGGTGTAATGCGCAGCAGGCACTACCGGAATCGGCTGGCGGGTGATGTCGATCGAAAATTCCAGGCAGCGCTCGTAGACGGTCGGGAAGTGGGTCTTGATGAAGTCTTCAGGCTTGTGGCTGATGTCCAGATAAACGCAGTCGATCCCTAGGCGTTTCATTTCATGGTCAATGGCGCGGGCGACGATGTCCCGGGGCGCCAATTCTGCGCGAGGGTCAAAGCGCTGCATGAAGCGTTCGCCGTTCGGCAGCTTCAGGTAGGCACCTTCACCGCGTAGGGCTTCAGTGATCAAAAAGCTTTTGGCCTGAGGGTGGTAAAGGCAGGTCGGGTGGAATTGGTTGAACTCCAGATTGCCGACGCGGCAGCCCGAACGCCAGGCCATCGCGATGCCGTCCCCGCAAGCGCCGTCGGGATTGCTGGTATACAGGTAAACCTTGGCTGCGCCACCGCACGCCAAAATTGTGAAGCGGGCGCTGTGAGTATCGACTTCGCCCGTGGCGCGATCCAGCACATAGGCGCCCAGGCAGCGTTGACCGTCCAGGCCCAAACGACGCTCAGTGATCAGGTCTACTGCGACGCGTTGTTCCAGCAGTTCGATATTGTCGCGTTCTTTGGCCTGGGCCAGCAGTGTGGTGAAGATAGCTGCTCCGGTAGCGTCGGCGGCATGGATGATGCGGCGATGACTGTGTCCGCCCTCGCGAGTCAGGTGAAATTCAAATCCGCCATCTTCAACGGTGTTTTGATCATCCCGGGTAAACGGCACGCCCATATCGATCAGCCATTGAATCGCTTCACGGCTGTGCTCGACGGTGAAGCGCACTGCTTGCTCATTACACAGCCCGGCGCCTGCGTTCAACGTGTCTTCGACGTGTGATTGAACGGTGTCTGCCGTGTCCAGAACCGCCGCGACGCCGCCCTGAGCCCAAAATGTAGAGCCGTTTGCCAGATCGCCCTTGCTCAGGACTGCAATGCGCAAATGACCTGGCAAGGTCAGCGCAAGGCTCAAGCCGGCAGCACCGCTGCCAATCACCAGGACATCATGTTGAAAATGTTGGCTCATCTGAATTCGGCTCTCTGATTCGGCCACTAGTATATGAAGGGGTGTAACGGCACAATAGCGGCGATTTTACGGCAATAGTGAATCCACAGCGGGCCTGGATTGTGCGCTACTGCGGGGCATCGTGCATACCGTTTGCAAGGTTCGAAACGTCGAAGGCGTGCCCTCGGTTTCGTCCTGCATGCGGAGTGGCGTGAGTCTTACACCCGAAAATGAATGTGGAACTTTTTACAAAGCCCCACGTTCAATAGAGGGTTGCCGATAAAGGGACAGCGTCGGCGCCAGGCGGGGATCAGAATATGCCATCGCCAGCGCGTTCGACGACAAGATTATTCACGCAGCCGACTTGGTTCGAGCTGCGTTTTTCGTGCGGGCCATTGTTGCTCGCCGGAAACTTGCTTGAAGGGGGGAGAACTTTTGCGAAAAGCCCGAGTCTATGTTTGCAAGCCTGTGAAAGAGCCGATGCAACGCTCCTTTAAGCTCTATGAGGAGTGTTCATGCTAACCCAGGAAGAGGATCAGCAACTGGTTGAACGCGTACAACGCGGCGACAAGCGGGCCTTTGATCTGCTAGTGGTGAAATATCAGCACAAAATTCTTGGATTGATCGTGCGATTCGTCCACGACACCCATGAAGCTCAGGATGTCGCGCAAGAGGCTTTTATCAAGGCTTACCGTGCACTGGGGAACTTCCGCGGGGACAGCGCTTTTTATACATGGTTGTACCGCATTGCCATTAACACGGCGAAAAACTATTTGGTGTCGCGAGGTCGGCGACCGCCAGACAGCGATGTCAGATCTGAAGACGCGGAGTTCTACGACGGCGATCATGGCCTCAAGGACATCGAGTCGCCGGAGCGTGCATTGTTAAGGGATGAGATCGAAGGCACTGTTCATCGAACTATCCAGCTACTTCCGGAAGATTTGCGTACAGCTCTAACTTTACGTGAGTTCGACGGTCTGAGTTACGAAGACATTGCAAGCGTCATGCAGTGTCCGGTTGGTACCGTGCGCTCACGCATCTTCCGCGCTCGGGAAGCCATTGATAAAGCCCTGCAGCCTTTATTGCAGGAAACCTGAGACAGCGGCGATAGCCAAAAGAGAGGAACCGCCATGAGTCGTGAAGCCCTGCAGGAATCGCTGTCCGCGGTAATGGATAACGAAGCGGACGAATTGGAATTACGTCGAGTGCTTAACGCAATCGACGATGCGGATACACGTGCCACATGGTCGCGTTATCAGGTCGCTCGTGCAGCAATGCACAAAGAATTGTTGATCCCTCATTTGGATATCTCGGCGGCTGTTGCGGACGCGATTGCTGATGAAGTCAGCCCTCTGAAGGCTGGTCGCGGTCCATGGCGTACATTGGGGCGCCTGGCTGTTGCCGCGTCGGTCACTGTGGCGGTTCTGGCGGGTGTTCGTCTTTACAATCAGGACGAAATTGCCGGTGCTCAATTGGCGCAACAATCGGCTCAGCCTGCTAACCTTGCGCCCCAGGTGAAAGGCCCGGCAGTATTGGCCGGTTACACCGAAAGCGAGCAAGCACCAGGTCCGATGGCCAGCGGCGTATTGCAAGGTCAAGCCGGTTGGCATGATCAGCGTTTGCCAGGGTACCTGCGTCAACACGCCCAACAAGCTGCGTTGAAAGGAACTGAAAGCGCGCTGCCCTATGCCCGCGCCGCCAGCCTGGAAAACCGTTAAGGAGGATCATGCGTCCCATCCCTCTATTGCCGCTCCTGCTAGGTGGATGGCTGGTCCTTCCAGTTCATGCCGACGATGCGCAAGGCCAGCTTAAGCGTCTTGCGCAAGCGGAACAGCAGCAAAGTTTCCAAGGCACATTCGTTTACGAACGTAACGGCAGTTTCTCCACTCATCGGATTTGGCATCGCGTTGTCGATGGAAAGGTCCGTGAGCGCCTCCTTCAACTCGACGGTTCCGCTCAGGAAGTGTTGCGCGTAAATGGTGTTACCCAGTGCGTAAGCGGCTCTCTTGCGCCCGGCGTGACCAACATCCCTGACCCTGCGGTCCATGCCTTCGATGCTGCCAAGCTGTCCTCGTGGTATGACATGGCGGTGGCGGGCAAGTCGAGAGTAGCGGGCAGGTCTGCAGAGATCGTCACGCTAACGCCTCGGGATCAGCACCGTTACGGTATCGAATTGCATCTGGACTCTGAAACCGGCCTGCCGTTGAAGTCGCTCTTGCTGAGCGATAAAGGACAGTTGCTTGAGCGTTTCCAGTTTACTGAGCTCAATACCACCGACGTACCCACCGACCAGATGCTGTCGCCCAGCGCGGACTGTAAGCAGGTTGAAGTCGTGAACGCCAAACCCGACGCACAAAAAGCGCCTATTGCTTGGCATTCTGACTGGTTGCCGCCTGGGTTTGAGCTAAGCAGCGCCGCCGCGCGCAAGGATCCGGATTCCAAGTCGCTGGTGACCAGTCTGATGTACGACGATGGACTGGCGCGATTCTCGGTATTCATAGAGCCGGTGACAGGCGCTGCGGTGACAGACATTCGTACTCAGCTAGGTCCAACGGTTGCCGTTTCTCGCCGCCTCAACACACCCAAAGGTGATGCAATGGTTACGGTTGTCGGTGAAATTCCGATTGGAACCGCCGAACGAATTGCGTTGTCGATGCGCAGCGATGCTGCCGCCCCCGTCAAGAAGTGATCTGACAAAATGGTAGATGCCCACTATGAAAAAGGTTTCATTTTGGGCATTTTTGCGTGCCGACCGAGTGTTTTCGGGCTTGAGGTACGGTGCTGAAATGTTTGGTGAGCTTTGTAGGTTGCAAACAGTCATTTTTTTTTCTATAGGTCACAGCTTCGCAGCTCTGGCCTTTGTCGTTTCTGGGATTGGAAAGTTGCCTGAGAGAGCTGTGCCGCAGTTTGCTGCATGGCATGCATGTTCCTCGGACCTGCCGGTCCGTAACGCTTAACTATGCTCGTTGTGAACGGGAGCCGTATGTCGATACCACGCTTGAAATCTTATCTGTCCCTGATGGCGGCCGTGCTGATGCTCGGTCAGATCGTAACCGCCCAGGCGGAGGCTCTGCCGGACTTCACCACATTGGTGGAGCAGGCTTCGCCCTCCGTTGTGAACATCAGTACCCGTCAGAAACTCCCGGACCGTTCCGTGGCCCAAGGGCAGGCGCCCGATCTTGAGGGGCTGCCACCGATGTTGCGCGAATTTCTTGAGCGCAGCATGCCGCCAGGGTCCCGTTCACCGGGATCAGGTTCTGGGAAAGGTGATCGTCAGCGCGAAGCGAGATCGCTGGGTTCGGGCTTCATCATTTCCTCTGATGGCTATGTATTGACCAACAACCACGTAATTGACGGTGCGGACGAAATTCTCGTGCGTTTGTCTGATCGCAGTGAGTTGAAAGCCAAGCTTGTTGGCACCGACCCGCGTACCGATGTGGCGCTGCTTAAAATCGACGGCAAGGACCTGCCTGCCGTCAAGCTTGGTAACTCCGACAAGCTGAAAGTGGGCGAGTGGGTGTTGGCTATTGGTTCACCTTTCGGTTTCGATCATTCGGTGACCAAGGGTATCGTCAGTGCCAAAGGCCGTAGCCTGCCGAACGACACCTATGTGCCGTTCATCCAGACCGACGTAGCGATCAACCCTGGTAACTCTGGAGGTCCGCTGTTCAACATGGCGGGTGAGGTTGTGGGCATCAACTCGCAAATCTTTACCCGTTCAGGCGGCTTCATGGGCCTGTCGTTCGCTATTCCGATCGACGTGGCACTGGACGTCTCCACTCAGCTGAAGGCCAGCGGCAAGGTCAATCGCGGTTGGTTGGGTGTAGTGATTCAGGAAGTGAACAAAGATCTGGCCGAGTCATTTGGGCTCGACAAACCAGCCGGTGCGCTGGTGGCACAAGTGCTTGAAGGCGGTCCCGCTGCCAAGGGTGGCCTGCAGGTCGGTGATGTGATTTTGAGTGCCAACGGCCAGCCGATTGTCATGTCCGCTGACCTGCCACACCTGATCGGCAACCTGAAGGACGGTAGCAAAGCCGAGTTGGAGGTGATCCGCGACGGCAAGCGTCAAAAGTTGACCGTGACTGTGGGGGCGTTGCCGGAAGAGGGTGATGAGATGGGCTCCACCGACAGTGGTGTCGAACGCAGCAGTAATCGTCTGGGCATTTCGGTAGCCGATCTCACTGCCGAGCAAATGAAGAGTCTTGACCTTAAAGGCGGTGTAGTCATCAAGGATGTGCAGGACGGTCCTGCTTCGCTGATTGGCCTGCAGACCGGCGATGTGATTACCCACCTGAACAATCAGGCGATCATCTCGGCCAAGCAGTTCACCGAGGTGGCCCAAAGCCTGCCGAAGAACCGCTCAGTCTCGATGCGCGTTCTGCGTCAGGGGCGTGCAACGTTCATCACTTTCAAACTGGCGGAATAATCAGCCATGCAACTGAAAAAGGAGCGGTTCTACCGCTCCTTTTTTGTATCGGTCAGGATTGCGGCTGTCTGGCGTCGAGTGTGAACGTGACGCCCCAGTCTTCCTTCAGGTACAATTCCCGGCTATTTTTCGGCGGGCAGTCTGCCTGCAACCTTTTGAGTGTTGATACGTGAGTGATCTGAGTCATATCCGCAATTTCTCCATCATCGCCCACATTGACCATGGCAAGTCGACGCTGGCTGACCGTTTCATTCAAATGTGCGGTGGCTTGTCCGAGCGTGAAATGGAAGCTCAGGTGCTCGACTCCATGGACCTTGAGCGTGAGCGCGGGATCACCATCAAGGCCCACAGCGTTACCTTGTATTACAAGGCGAAAGACGGCATCACCTATCAACTGAACTTTATCGACACCCCAGGCCACGTCGACTTCACCTATGAGGTCAGCCGTTCGTTGGCGGCCTGTGAAGGCGCGCTGTTGGTGGTCGATGCCGGTCAAGGCGTTGAAGCGCAGTCGGTTGCCAACTGCTACACCGCGATCGAGCAGGGCCTTGAGGTCATGCCGGTCTTGAACAAAATTGACTTGCCGCAGGCCGATCCGGACCGCGTCAAGGAAGAGATCGAAAAGATCATCGGCATTGACGCGACCGACGCGGTGGCTTGCAGCGCCAAGACCGGTTTAGGCGTCGACGAAGTGCTGGAGCGTCTGGTCCATACCATTCCTGCCCCCACCGGCAACATCGAAGACCCATTGCAAGCGCTGATCATCGACTCTTGGTTCGACAACTACCTGGGCGTTGTCTCCCTGGTACGCGTACGCCATGGCCGTGTGAAAAAGGGCGACAAGATTTTGGTCAAGTCCACCGGCAAGCTGCATCTGGTGGACAGCGTCGGCGTGTTCAACCCCAAGCACACTGCGACGGTGGACCTCAAGGCTGGCGAAGTGGGCTTCATCATCGCCGGTATCAAAGACATTCACGGTGCTCCCGTGGGCGACACGCTGACCCTGAGCACCACCCCTGATGTCGAGGTGTTGCCGGGCTTCAAACGCATTCAGCCACAGGTCTATGCCGGTCTGTTTCCGGTCAGTTCCGATGATTTCGAAGATTTCCGCGAAGCGCTGCAAAAGCTGACGCTGAATGACTCCTCGTTGCAGTATTCGCCGGAAAGCTCCGATGCCCTGGGTTTCGGCTTTCGTTGCGGCTTCCTCGGCATGCTCCATATGGAGATCATCCAGGAACGCCTCGAGCGCGAATATGATCTGGATCTGATTACCACCGCTCCGACCGTTATTTTCGAGTTGCTGCTCAAAACCGGTGAAACGATCTACGTTGATAACCCTTCCAAGCTTCCTGACCTGTCCAGCATTGAGGACATGCGCGAACCTATCGTTCGCGCCAATATTCTTGTGCCTCAGGAGCACCTTGGTAACGTCATTACGCTGTGCATCGAAAAGCGTGGCGTTCAGCACGACATGTTGTTCCTGGGGACTCAGGTGCAAGTGACCTACGATCTGCCGATGAACGAAGTGGTTCTGGACTTCTTCGATCGTCTGAAGTCGGTGAGTCGCGGTTATGCCTCCCTGGACTATCATTTCGACCGTTACCAGTCTGCCAATCTGGTGAAGCTGGACGTTTTGATCAACGGTGACAAGGTCGATGCGTTGGCGTTGATCGTGCACCGGGACAACGCGAACTATAAAGGACGCGCGTTGACCGAAAAGATGAAAGAACTGATTCCTCGTCAGATGTTCGACGTGGCAATCCAGGCCGCCATTGGCGGACAGGTTGTGGCGCGTACAACCGTCAAGGCGCTCAGAAAGAACGTACTGGCCAAATGTTACGGCGGCGACGTCAGTCGTAAGCGCAAGCTGCTGGAAAAACAGAAGGCCGGTAAGAAACGCATGAAGCAGGTCGGCAACGTGGAAATTCCACAGGAAGCCTTCCTTGCAGTGCTCAGGTTGGAATAGTCAGGCCCTATGTCACTAAATTTCCCGCTGTTGTTAGTCATCGCCGTCGTTGTTTGCGGTCTGCTGGCTTTGTTCGATCTGATCATCCTGGCGCCGCGTCGGCGTACTGCGATAGCGAGCTATCAGGGCAGCGTCAGCCAGCCCGACGTCGCCGTTGTCGAGCAGTTGAACAAGGAACCCTTGCTGGTTGAATATGGCAAGTCGTTCTTTCCGGTGCTGTTCATCGTGTTGGTTCTGCGGTCTTTTCTGGTCGAGCCGTTCCAGATTCCGTCGGGCTCGATGAAGCCGACGCTCGATGTGGGCGATTTCATTCTGGTTAACAAGTTCTCATATGGCATCCGCTTGCCAGTGCTTGATCAGAAGGTTATCTCCGTCGGTGACCCGCAACGTGGCGATGTGATGGTGTTCCGTTACCCAAGCGATCCGACCGTCAACTACATCAAACGTGTGGTCGGTCTGCCGGGCGACAAAATTCGCTACACCAGTGATAAACAGCTGTTCGTGAACGGTGAGCTGGTCGCCAAGCAGTTGATTGGCACTGAGCCTGGTACGTTGGGTAGCGCAGAGCTTTATCAGGAAAAACTGGGTGATGTCGAACACCAGATCCGTCAGGAGATGAGCCGCTACCGCGCGCCACCTGACAGCGAATGGACTGTTCCGACGGCCCATTACTTCATGATGGGTGACAACCGCGACAACTCCAACGACAGCCGTTACTGGGATGACCCCAATATACCCAAGGACGAACTGGGCATGGTTCCGGACAAAAACATCGTCGGCAAGGCGTTCGCGGTGTGGATGAGCTGGCCGGAACCCAAGCTGAGCCACTTCCCCAACTTCTCGCGAGTCGGGTTGATCAAGTAGCCGATGCGGCGCTGTTTCTGACAGCGCCGTATGTCATTTCGGCAGGCAAAGAACAGGGTGAGGGGCTATTCACCTTGCAGACAGAATTGAAGGACTATTCTTGAGGTCGTACATGACAGTCGCCGGTTCGCAAAAAGGCTTGTCGTTCTTTGGATGGCTGGTGTTGCTGGCCGTCCTCGCCTTTGCCGCGAGTGTAGGCGCCAAGCTGGTGCCGCATTATCTGGACTATATGTCGATGAAGAAGATTATCGAAACCGCCGAGACCGATAAAACGGCAGATATCGTGACGGTAGGCGATTTTTACGCTTATGTCAGTAAAGGCATGCAAGTCAACAACATTCGGGATTTGGATTTGAACAAGGCGTTAAGCATAACGGCGGAGAACAACAGGTTCCTCGCTCACTTGAAATACGAAAAGCGTGAGCCACTGATCCAGAACATCGATCTGGTAGTCAAATTCGACCACGAATTTAGCGTGGGTAAACCGTGAGCGTTTCGTTGAGTCGCCTTGAGCGTCAGCTCGGCTATACCTTCAAGGATCAGGAGTTGATGATCCTGGCCTTGACCCACCGCAGTTTTGCCGGACGCAACAACGAGCGCCTGGAATTCCTCGGCGATGCCATCCTCAACTTCGTTGCCGGCGAGGCGCTGTTTGAGCGTTTCCCGCAGGCGCGTGAAGGGCAGCTCTCTCGTTTGCGTGCGCGGTTGGTCAAGGGCGAGACCCTTGCGTTGCTGGCGCGCGGGTTTGATCTGGGCGAATACTTGCGTCTGGGCTCCGGTGAGTTGAAAAGCGGCGGCTTCCGTCGTGAATCAATCCTGGCCGATGCGCTTGAAGCCTTGATTGGCGCGATCTACCTGGATGCCGGCATGGAGGTCGCACGCGACCGCGTTCTCGCCTGGCTCACCACCGAGTTCGACAGCCTTACCCTGGTCGACACCAATAAAGATCCGAAGACCCGTCTGCAAGAGTTTCTGCAGTCGCGTGCCTGCGACTTGCCTCGCTATGAAGTCGTGGATATTCAAGGTGAACCGCATTGTCGGACGTTTTTCGTCGAATGCGAGATCAACTTACTGAATGAAAAAAGCCGGGGACAGGGTGTTAGCCGCCGCATTGCCGAACAGGTAGCCGCAGCCGCAGCACTCATCGCCCTTGGCGTGGAGAACGGCAATGACTGATTCAACTGCTACACGTTGTGGCTACGTCGCCATTGTTGGCCGGCCCAACGTGGGCAAGTCCACGCTGCTGAACCATATTCTCGGCCAGAAACTCGCGATCACCTCGCGCAAGCCACAAACCACACGTCACAACATGCTGGGCATCAAGACCGAGGGCGCCGTGCAGGCGATCTACGTCGACACTCCTGGCATGCACAAGAACGGCGAGAAAGCGCTCAACCGTTACATGAACAAGACGGCTTCGGCGGCGTTGAAAGACGTCGATGTGGTGATCTTTGTGGTTGACCGCACTCGCTGGACTGACGAAGACCAGATGGTTCTTGAGCGTGTGCAGTACGTGCAGGGGCCTGTGATTCTGGCGATCAACAAGACTGACCGCATCGAAGACAAGGCCGAGCTGATGCCGCATCTGGAATGGTTGCAAGGTCAACTGCCGAATGCCTCGATCATGCCGATCTCCGCGCAGCATGGGCACAATCTTGAGGCGCTGGAAAAACTGATCGCAAGTCATCTGCCCGAGAACGACCACTTCTTCCCGGAAGATCAGATCACCGACCGCAGCAGTCGCTTTCTGGCCGCAGAGCTGGTCCGCGAAAAGATCATGCGTCAACTGGGTGCTGAGCTGCCGTACCAGATCACCGTCGAAATCGAAGAGTTCAAGCAGCAGGGCAAAACCCTGCACATCCATGCGCTGATCCTCGTCGAGCGCGATGGCCAGAAGAAAATCATCATTGGCGACAAGGGTGAGCGCATCAAGCGCATTGGTACAGATGCACGTCGTGACATGGAAGTGCTGTTCGACTCCAAAGTCATGCTTAATCTCTGGGTCAAAGTCAAAGGTGGTTGGTCCGATGATGAGCGCGCCCTGCGCTCGCTGGGCTACGGCGACCTGTAACGCCAGACCATCAGTTGTGGAGTTGTCCGCAACTGATGCACCCCTTATAGCCACCTCTCCCTCGAGCCCGCTGAACAATGAGCACGCCCACCGGCCAACTTGCTTACGTGTTGCACAGCCGGGCGTACCGAGAAACCAGCGCGCTGGTCGACTTCATTACGCCGCAAGGCCGTCTGCGTGCGGTATTGCGCAGCGCGCGTGGCAAGGCGGGGACGCTAGCTCGACCGTTCGTGCCGCTGGACGTTGAGTTTCGCGGGCGCAGCGAGCTGAAAAACGTTGGCCGAATGGAGGCTTTCGGTATTTCCTGCTGGCTTGAAGGCGAGGCGTTGTTCAGCGGCCTGTACTTGAACGAACTGCTGATCCGCTTGCTACCCGCTGAAGACCCTCATCCCGGTGTGTTCGATCACTACGCTGCAACCCTTGTCGCGTTGTCCGAAGGCCGTCCGCTGGAACCTTTGTTGCGTTCTTTCGAGTGGCGTCTGCTGGACGATCTGGGTTACGGTTTTGCCCTCGACGTTGATGTCAATGGCGACCCATTGTCAGCTGACGGCATGTACCGCCTGCAGGTGGACGCGGGTCTTGAGCGAGTGTATCTGTTTCAGCCCGGTCAGTTTCAGGGCGCCGAATTGCTCGCCATGGCCGAAGCCGATTGGACTGCGCCTGGCGCTCTGTCGGCGGCCAAACGGTTGATGCGTCAAGCGCTGGCGGTACACCTTGGTGGTCGTCCGCTGGTCAGTCGTGAGTTGTTTCGTAAACCCTAACATCGCTTAGCCATCGCCAAGCCGTAAGGCCTGGTCAGATCAGATTTTCAGGAGAGCCCCGTGACCCAAAGCCCCCGCATTCTTCTTGGCGTGAACATCGACCATGTGGCCACCTTGCGCCAGGCCCGCGGCACCCGTTATCCCGATCCGGTCAAGGCCGCGCTGGACGCCGAAGAAGCTGGCGCCGATGGCATTACCATTCACCTGCGTGAAGACCGTCGGCATATTCAGGAGCGTGATGTGCTGCTGTTGAAGGATGTGCTGCAGACCCGCATGAACTTCGAAATGGGTGTCACGGACCAGATGATGGCATTCGCAGAGCGTATTCGACCGGCACATATCTGCCTGGTGCCGGAAACCCGCCAGGAGTTGACCACCGAGGGCGGGCTCGATGTCGCGGGTCAAGAGGCGCGGATCAAGGCTGCAGTGGATCGTCTGTCTGCGATGGGCAGTGAGGTGTCGTTGTTCATTGATGCCGATGAGCGGCAGATTGAGGCGTCAAAGCGTATAGGCGCCCCGGCGATTGAATTGCACACAGGTCGCTATGCCGATGCACAAACGCCGAGCCAAGTGGCCGAAGAGCTCAAACGCGTGGCCGATGGCGTGGCATTCGGGCTGGCCCAGGGCCTGATCGTCAACGCGGGTCATGGCCTGCATTACCACAACGTCGAAGCGGTCGCGGCGATCAAAGGCGTCAATGAACTGAACATCGGCCATGCATTAGTGGCGCATGCGCTTTTTGTGGGTTTCAAAGCGGCGGTTGCCGAGATGAAGGCGTTGATTCTGGCTGCCGCGTACAAGTCCTGATAGTTGTCGGAGCGAAGCTTGCCCGCGAAGTGGCCGAAACACTCGGCAGATTGCTAGGCCGAGCAATGGCGTTCGCGGGCAAGCCTCCAACAGCCTACGGTAGGCTCCGGGAGTGTGAATGTTCCGGGATGCCGGTCTAAGGCTTACGCCCTACAATCACTGCCCGCCGTGGTGCTGGCAAACCTTCTACGGTTTTGCTGTGATCCTCTGGGTCGAGAAAGTCACTCAATGACTGAAAGCGCATCCACTCCGTGCCGCGCTGTTCCTCGACCGTTGTGGTGCTGACATCCACACACCGTACATCGATAAACCCCGCGCGCCTTAGCCACAGCTCCAGTGCAGGCACCGACGGCAAGAACCACACGTTGCGCATCTGCGAATAGCGGTCTTCGGGCACCAATACCTGGTGCACGTCGCCTTCCACAACCATGGTTTCCAGCACCAGTTCGCCGCCTTTGACCAGGCAATCCTTTAGCGCCAGCAAGTGATCGATTGGCGATTTTCGGTGATACAGCACGCCCATGGAAAACACCGTGTCGAAGCCTTCCAGCTTGGCGGGCAGGTCTTCCAGGGTGAAGGGCAAATGCCACGCCGGCAGATTCGGCAAAAAGCGTTGCATGGCCTGGAACTGACAAAAAAACAGCCAGTTCGGGTCGACGCCAATCACGCAGTCGGCGCCTGCGCCCAGCATGCGCCACTGGTAATAGCCATTGCCGCAACCGACATCCAGCACGCGTTTGCCTGTCAGATCAAGATGGGGCGACACCCGAGACCACTTCCAATCCGAGCGCCACTCGGTGTCAATATGTACGCCAAACACATCAAACGGCCCCTTGCGCCATGGCGAGAGGCCCATCAATGCTTTGCGCATCTGCGCTCGGGTTTCGTCGTCACAATCGGCATCCAGGGTAAAACTGTCCTGCAAATCGACATGCTTGGGCACCACATCAGGCAGCGCATTCAGCGCGCCTTGCCAGCGCTCCAGGTCGCCGTGGCCCTTTTCCATCCTGGTGTCGAGTTGTGCCTGCAGGCCTTGGGCCCAGGCATACAGCGGAGTGCCCGCCAAACGGCGGACCAGGGGCGTGAGATCAATCATGGTAGGGCAATCAAAGAGGCGAAATTAAGGCACTGGAACCATGGCACGACTTTCGAAAAGCCCGCTGCCAGCAAACGTTCCCGGTGCTGTTCAAGGCTGTCGGGTTTCATCACGTTCTCGATAGCGCTGCGTTTCTGGGCGATTTCCAACTCGCTGTAACCGTTGGCGCGCTTGAATGCCACGTGCAAATCGGTCAGCAACGCCTGTTCTTCGCTGTCGTCGAAGCGCAGTTTTTCCGAGAGGATTAATGCCCCACCAGGCATTAGCGCCTGACGGATGCGGCCGAGCAACGGCAAACGCTGGTCTGGCGCGATAAATTGCAGGGTGAAGTTCAGCGCCACCACCGAGGCTTGCTGAAAATCAAGGGCCAGAATGTCGCCTTCGATGACCTCGACAGGTAACAGCTCCTGAAACATTGAGTCCTGGCCGTTGAGGTATTCACGGCAACGTTCGACCATCGCGCTGGAGTTATCCACAGCGATCACCCGGCAATCTTCCACGCAGACATGCCGACGCAATGCTTGGGTCACTGCGCCAAGGGAGCTGCCCAGGTCATACAGCACGCTGTGTGGCTGAGCGAATTGCGCCGCGAGCACGCCGAGATTTTCGACGATCGTCGGATATCCCGGCACCGAACGCTTGATCATGTCCGGGAACACCCGTACCACGTCCTCGTTAAAGGCGAAGTCCGGCACCTGAGGCAGTGGATGGGCGAAAATGCGGTCGGGTTCTTGGCTCACGGGTGATTCCGGCGGGAGGTGAAAAGTGCGGCATTTTAGCCAATTGCGCCGCCAATCCGAAACCGATTTCCAAACGATGAAAGGGAAGTGACACCAGGCAATCGGTAACAGAGCAGGGCTATCAATAACTTACGCTTTTTCTATTAGCTGTCTTCGCAGGGGCATCTAGTCTTCACTTGAGGTCGGCTAACACTGGCCGTTTGAAACCTGATAAGGAGAATAAGAATGAGCAAAAGCCTATTCATACCTCGTGCCGGCAATCTGATTGGCTGTCAGCAGCGTCTCTGTGCAACGGCACGACCTGTTGATAGAACACTTGGCCTTCCTGTGCCATCGATTTCACAGCGTGCGACCTGGATTGAAGACCGGGCCGGATAGTTGGGTGTACGCAAATAGAGGTAGATAAATCATGTCAACAGAATCGAAATGCCCGTTCAATCATGCCGCTGGCGGTGGTACAACTAATCGCGACTGGTGGCCGAACCAACTCAATCTGAAAATCTTGCACCAGCACTCGTCTCTGTCCGATCCGATGGACGAGCAGTTCAACTATGCCGAACAATTCAAGAGCCTGGACCTGGCTGCTGTAAAAAACGATCTGCGAACGCTGATGACCGACTCGCAAGACTGGTGGCCAGCGGATTTTGGTCACTACGGACCGCTGTTCATACGCATGGCCTGGCACAGTGCCGGGACATACCGTACAGGGGATGGTCGCGGCGGCGCGGGGGCTGGTCAGCAACGCTTTGCGCCACTTAACAGTTGGCCAGACAACGTCAGCCTGGACAAGGCGCGTCGGCTGATATGGCCGATCAAGCAGAAATATGGCCGGAAAATCTCCTGGGCTGACCTGATCATCCTGACTGGTAACGTCGCGCTGGAATCCATGGGCTTTAAAACCTTCGGTTTCTCTGGCGGTCGTGCGGACGTGTGGGAGCCGGACGAGGATGTGTACTGGGGCGCGGAAACCACGTGGCTGGGCGGCGAGGACCGCTACGGCGCGCAGAAGGAAATGCAACAGCCAGGCGAAGGGACGCTGGTGGCCGAGCCTGAAATGCATGGTAGCGAAGAGAGTCGTACTGATAGTCAGGGGCGCAACCTGGAGAAGCCGCTCGCTGCTGTGCAGATGGGGCTGATCTACGTGAACCCTGAAGGTCCGGAAGGTAACCCGGACCCGGTCGCATCGGCTAAAGATATTCGCGAAACGTTCGCTCGGATGGCGATGAATGACGAAGAAACCGTCGCATTGATCGCGGGCGGCCATGCCTTTGGCAAAACCCACGGTGCCGGTCCTGCCGACAACGTCGGCGCCGAGCCCGAAGCGGCCGATATCGAGCAGCAAGGCTTAGGCTGGATGAACAGCTTTGGCACAGGTAAAGGCGCTGACACGATCACTAGCGGCCTGGAAGTGACTTGGACGTCGACACCTACCCAGTGGAGCAATGAGTATCTGGAAAACCTGTTCCGTTTCGATTGGGAACTGACCAAAAGCCCGGCCGGCGCTCATCAGTGGACGCCGAAGAATGGCGCGGGTGCCGGTACCGTTCCGCATGCCCACGACCCTTCCAAGCGTCGTGCGCCGAGCATGCTGACCTCAGACCTGGCCCTGCGATTCGACCCGATCTATGAACCGATTGCGCGGCGCTTGCGTGATAACCCGGATCAGTTGGCCGACGCATTCGCTCGCGCCTGGTTCAAGCTGACTCACCGCGACATGGGGCCGCTTTCGCGCTATCTCGGCCCGGAAATGCCTGCTGAAGAACTGCTGTGGCAAGACCCGATTCCAGCAGTCGATCATCCATTGGTCGATGAAAACGATATCGCATCGCTCAAGAGCAAGGTGTTGGCGTCAGGTCTTTCGGTCTCACAACTGGTCTCCACTGCCTGGGCTGCGGCTTCAAGCTTTCGCGGTTCCGACAAACGCGGCGGCGCCAATGGTGGACGCATCCGTCTTGCACCACAGAAAGATTGGCCGGTGAACCAGCCTGCGCAACTGGCGAACGTATTGCTAACCCTTGAGGGTATCCAGAGTGAATTCAACAATGGGCAACCGGGCGGCAAGAAAATCTCGTTGGCTGACCTGGTCGTGTTGGCCGGTAGCGCAGGTGTCGAGCAGGCGGCAAAAAATGCCGGTCACACCGTGACGGTGCCCTTCACTCCGGGCCGCATGGACGCCTCGCAGGATCAAACCGACGTTGAGTCCTTCGGTTTTCTCGAGCCCGTCGCTGATGGCTTTCGCAACTACCTCAAAGGCAGATACAACGTCTCGGCTGAGGCATTGTTGGTCGATAAAGCGCAATTGCTGACCCTAACCGCGCCAGAAATGACAGTACTCCTCGGCGGCCTGCGTGTTCTCAATACCAATGCCGGGCAAAGCAAGCACGGCGTATTCACCCAGAGACCAGAGTCGCTGACCAACGACTTCTTCGTCAATTTGCTGGACATGGGTACGCAATGGAGAGCGGTCTCGGACGCCAAGGAAGAGTTTGAAGGGCGTGATCGTAAAACCGGCGCGGTCAAATGGACCGCCACTCGTGTCGATCTTGTCTTCGGCTCACACGCCCAACTCAGGGCATTGGCCGAGGTTTATGGCAGCGCTGATGCCCAGGAGAAGTTCGTCAATGACTTCATAGCGGCCTGGACGAAAGTAATGAACCTTGATCGGTTTGAATTATTGAGGTGAACGCCTAGGACGGCACGTCCAACGTAAACCTGTAAGAGCCGTCGAAGGTTGCGAAAGCGCGCTTCTATGTTTTCGCCGTCGTCATCATTCGGCAGCTCTTACGGTGATAGTTTGTTATCTGCCTTTGCGATTGTGTCTTTGTTGTTGCTGACAATGCTGAGCGGCCTGTCCCCATGTTTTCCCGAATGGTTTAGCGTTATGTTGGCCTATCTCAATCAAGGACGCTTTATGGCCACTTCATCTGCCAGCAACAGGCAAAAACACCTCGCCGTACTCATCGACGCCGACAATGCGCCGGCCGCCATTGTCGAAGGACTGTTCGAAGAAATCGCCAAATATGGCGTTGCTAACGTCAAGCGCATTTACGGCGACTGGACCGGTCCTCAACTGGGCGGTTGGAAAAAAGTCCTCCTTGAACATTCCATCCAACCCATCCAGCAATTTGCCTACACCAAAGGCAAAAATGCGACAGACAGCTCGCTGATCATTGACGCGATGGACCTGCTTTACACCCGCCGCTTCGATGGTTTTTGCCTGGTTTCCAGCGACAGCGACTTCACCCGGCTTGCCTCGCGCCTGCGCGAAGAAGGGCTGACGGTGTATGGCTTTGGCGAAGAAAAAACGCCAAGACCGTTTGTCTCGGCGTGCGACAAGTTCATCTACACCGAGCTGTTGCGTGAGGACGCGATTGTGCCCAATGAGGGTCAGGAAGCGCCTGTGACTGCGCAATCCCAATCAGCGACGACTGAGCCCACCAAGGCTGTTGTGGCCCCTGTAGAGCAGAAGAAACCCAAAGTGCCGGTGGCTTTCATTGCCAAGGTGCTGGATGACATCGCCGATGATGAAGGTTGGGCGCAGTTGGGGGCGTTGGGCACGAACATTACAAAGCTACGTCCTGAGTTTGACCCGCGCACCCACGGGTATAAGAAGTTAAGCGATTTGATCAAGGCGCAGGCCAGTGCATTTGAGCTTCAGACGCGCGCGGCGGCGGGCTCTGGAGCGGGGGTGATTTATGTGAGGCATCGGGCCGCGCGCTAGTGGCCCGGATAAACATCCAGTCAGGCGCGACTTGATGGGGAGCGGTCGTGGTCTCTAGTGAGCGGATCAATCCCGCTGGCTATTGATTGAAACCAGTTTCCCATCAATGAATTTCAAATACTGGTACATCCCATTTCGGGGCCATAGACCCAGTTTTCAACGGTGACTGATTGATAGGCGGGTTTCCCGCTACTATCGACAGCGGGTTGGATCACATCACGATCATCAGGCTGCCCGCATTTGCGAAGCACTTCAGCGATGGTTTCTCCACCGCTGATTATGCCCTTGTCACAGCGCATCGATGCCTGGGCTGATGAGGCGCTAAACAGAAAAATCGTGATGAAAAAAGTTGCGAAACACCAACGCATGATCTTCATTTCCTTGAGGCTGAAAAAGCGAGAGGAGATTTGCTTTCAAACTCCCCTGTTTGGATTTTGTGGAATTGCGGCGCTGATGCTGGGTCGATAATTGCGCTGGGTGAGCAGGAGTCTGCAAGAGGGAATGATCAGGCGTTTTCATTTCCCGGTCGCGTAAACGAATAGCGGTCGATGTCGGTCCTGAGTTTCCAGCCCCGGCTGCTCCAGTAGTCAGCGGCGCAGGTGTTGGTCTTGAGCACATCAAGGTGACATTTGAATATGCCTAGCTGCTCCAGAGCCGAGAGGCAGCACTCGACCAACGCTGTTGCCATGCCTTGGCGTCGGTGTTCGGGAAGCACGACCAGATGCTGCAAATACCCTCGACGACCGTCATGGCCGCACATCACACAACCGACGAGCACACCTGCGACTTGCGCAACAAAGCTCAAACCAGGATTACGCTCCAGGTACTTGGCGGTTGCAGCCTGTGAGTCCGCATTCCGCAAGGAGATGCCAGGGGTGCGCTTCATCAGATCGAGGACCGCGTCGTAATCGTTGATGGTCATAACGCGCAGGGTGAACATTTCAATTCACCGTAATTGCACAATCGAACGTGCGTTCAGGTGGGACTTCCGGGGCCCAGGGTTGCTGGTAAACCATCATCAGGTGACCTGTCCCGCTGCTTGCGGCTTGATAACGCCAGACTGACTGGCCTGCGGTGCCGACAGTGCCGATGTCTTCCGGGTTGCTGTACACCTCGGGGCCGAGGCTGCGCAGGATCGATGGCGCGGGGTTCTGCACCAACCAGCGGTGGCCGGTGGTGGGGTTGCTGGGAAGCATCAGCATCAGCGTTTGGCCGGTCTTGAGTTTGATCGGGCAGTCTTTTTGGTCATCAAGGGAAACGATCTGCTTGGGTTGCTGGGCACAGGCGGCCAACAGCGCAAGACTCAAGGGGACGAGCAGGCGGGCAGGGGTCATAGAGGCTCCGATCGTAGGCAACGTTTGTCGAGCATAACCGAAGAAGGTGGCAGTGAAACCTGTTCAGACTGTGTTGGAGGCTTGCCCGCGAAGGCGGCGGTCTGGTTTCGGACATCTTGCGTCTATACCGACTTCTTCGTCCGAGTGTGGCCCAGACCAAACCGCGCTCCAACGCCTTCGGCAGAAGCAATCTGCCGAAGGTTACGCAGTTGCTTAAAACAACACTTTCGCCACGTCGGCGAACTTCTTGGCGAAATGCACGGTGATGCCTTCTTTCAAGTAATCCGGAAGCTCCTCGAAGTTGCCGCGGTTAGGTTCCGGGAGGATCAGTTCGAAGATCTTCTGGCGCCGCGCGGCAATGACTTTTTCCCGCACGCCGCCAATCGGCAGCACATGCCCGGTCAGGGTCAGTTCGCCGGTCATGGCTACGCCTTTTTTGGGTGCCTGATTGCGCGCCAGCGACAACAGCGCACTGGCCATGGTCACGCCCGCGCTGGGGCCGTCTTTCGGGGTCGCGCCTTCGGGTACGTGCAGGTGAACGAAGGCTTCGTCGAAGAACGATTTATCCCCGCCAAACTTCGCCAGATTCGAGCTGACGTAGCTGTAGGCAATTTCTGCGGACTCCTTCATCACATCACCCAGTTGCCCGGTGAGCTTGAAGCCACGATTGAGCGTGTGAATACGCGTGGCTTCGATGGGCAGTGTCGCGCCGCCCATGCTGGTCCAGGCCAGGCCGGTAATGACCCCGATACCGGACAGCACCTGCTCGCTACGGAATACGGGCATGCCCAACGAAGCTTCCAGATCCTTGGGCCCGATTTTGACGATGCTGTCTGGGTTGTCCAGCAGCTTGACCACAGCCTTGCGCACCAGTTTGCCCAGTTGTTTTTCCAACTGCCGCACGCCGGCTTCTCGGGCGTAGCCCTCGATCACCGCACGCAACGCGCTGTCGCTGATGGTCAGTTTGTCCTTGGGCACGCCTGCCTTATCCAGCTGTTTGGGCCACAAGTGACGCTTGGCAATGGCGAGTTTTTCTTCGGTGATATAGCCCGACAGGCGAATCACTTCCATCCGGTCGAGCAACGGTCCGGGAATCGAATCGAGTGTATTGGCCGTACAGATGAACAGCACCTTCGACAGGTCCAGACGCAGGTCCAGGTAGTGATCGAGGAATTCGACGTTCTGTTCAGGGTCCAGCGTTTCCAGCAGCGCAGAGGCCGGGTCGCCTTGATAGCTTTGGCCCATCTTGTCGATCTCGTCGAGCATGATCACCGGGTTCATCACTTCCATGTCCTTGAGCGCCTGCACCAGCTTGCCCGGTTGGGCGCCGATGTAGGTGCGGCGGTGGCCCTTGATCTCGGCTTCGTCACGCATGCCGCCGACGCTGAAGCGATAGAAAGGACGACCCAACGATTCGGCGATGGAACGCCCGACGCTGGTCTTGCCCACACCTGGCGGGCCGACCAGCAGCACGATAGAGCCGCTGATCTCGCCTTTGTAAGCGCCGACCGCGAGGAATTCAAGGATGCGGCTCTTGATGTCATCAAGCCCGGCATGATGGGCATCAAGGGTTTTGCGCGCGTGTTTGAGGTCGAGCTTGTCCTTGCCGTATACACCCCACGGCACTGAGCTGGCCCAGTCCAGATAATTGCGCGTCACGGCGTATTCAGGCGAGCCGGTTTCCAGCACCGAGAGCTTGTTGATCTCTTCGTCGATACGCTTGCGCGCCTGTGCTGGCAGGGTTTTGCCCACCAGACGCTCTTGGAACTGTTCGATGTCGGCGCTGCGATCGTCTTTGGTCAAGCCCAGCTCTTGCTGGATGACTTTGAGCTGTTCTTTAAGGAAGAACTCGCGCTGATGCTCGCCGATCTTGCGGTTCACTTCGGCGGAGATTTCTTTCTGCAAGCGCGCGACTTCGACTTCCTTGCGCAGCATCGGCAAGACTTTCTCCATGCGCTTGAGCACCGGCACGCAATCGAGCACGGCCTGCAGGTCGGCACCGGTGGCGGAGGTCAGGGCCGCGGCGAAGTCGGTGAGCGGCGAAGGATCATTAGGGCTGAAGCGGTTGAGGTAGTTCTTCAGTTCTTCGCTGTACAGCGGGTTCAGTGGCAGCAGCTCTTTGATGGCGTTGATCAGCGCCATACCATACGCCTTGACCTCATCGGTCGGCTCGTTGGGCTGGTGCGGGTATTCGACTTCCACCAGAAACGGTGGACGGTGGTGCTTGAGCCAGCTCTTGATGCGCACACGGCTCAGGCCTTGAGCGACAAACTGCAATTTGCCATTGTCGCGGCTGGCGTGATGGACCTTCACCAATGTGCCGTATTCGGGCAGCGCTTTGGTGTCGAAGTGGCGTGGATCGTCTGACGGCGTGTCCATGAAGAACAGCGCGAGCGAGTGGTGATCGGATTTGCTCACCAGTTCGAGGGTTTCGGCCCAGGGCTCTTCATTGACAATGACCGGCAACACCTGCGCCGGAAAGAAAGGGCGGTTATGAATCGGGATGATATAGACCTGATCCGGGAGATTCTGGCCAGGCAGTGCAAGGCTTTTTCGATTGGAACCGAGGGTGACTTCGGGGTCGTGGTCGAAGTCTTCCGAGGAATTCTGTGAGTCTGCTTGCTGGTCGCTCATTGGGGCACCTGCGCAAAGGGGGATGAGCCTTAGATGGGGCAGGCGCTCTCAGGTTTCAATAGCTGCGATCAATAGCATGGAAGATGGACGGTGATAGACAGCTATCAGCGGGACATTTCGCCTTTCGTTGGCATCATTTGCCTGATTGCGTTACTTCATCAGCGCACTGATGTTTGAACGGTAGAGCCAGATTCGCTCAGCTCAACTTGGTCAAATACCCCGGGACTTCCTGTTCCGGGAGCACCGACAGCACTTTCAACCGCTGCAACATGCGCTGTCGGGCTCGGTGCAGGTGTTCTTTGAGGTTCAGCGCAGCAGCGTCAAACGCGCCGTGGAGTAATAGCTCCAGGATCAATCGATGTTCCGCCAACATGGCGTCGTCCGGACCGATGCCCAACTGACTGTAGAAAATCCGGCTGATAATCATCGGGCTCTGGCCCTGACGAATCAGTGTGGCGATCTTGCGATTTTTCAGGCCCGCTAGGCAGCGATGGTGCAGATCCTCTTCGATCTGCTCTATCTGCGCCAGGCTGCACTGCCCACTGTTCTGCGCCCGCACCACCCTTGCGAGCATCGCTTCCAGCGTTTCCCTGCTCAGGTCCGGAGCGGTCTGGCGCAGTGCCTCTGGCTCTAGGCACGCGCGCAGTTCGTAATCTTCTGTCACTTCCCGAGCGGTCAGCGGCCCGGCGAGCCATTGCGAATATGGCTCCTTCTCCACCAATCCACGATCACGTAAACGCATCAGCGCCTCGCGCACGACCGCACGGCTAACGCCGTAATATTCAGCTGCGCTCTGTTCATCCAGTCGGTAGTGACCAAAGGCGATGCAGGTCGACAACGCCGCGCCGATCTCATCGAACATGCGCTCGCCTAGCGGTCGCGTATCCACCAGTTCTTCGCTGCTGTCCAGGCCGAACTGCTTATGGGTGAGGGTCAGCCGTAGCGGCTCGATCTTGCCACCGTCAGGATTGACCAGATAACCGCGCCCGTCGAAACGGCTGATCAGGCCTTCATCGTGTAGCAGGTTCAGCGCTTTGCGTACTGGCACACGGCTAGTCCCGAACAGGTCGGCCAACGGCGCTTCAAGCAAGACCAGGCCGTGGGCAGCGGCACCGTTGACGATAGCGTCATGCAAGACCTGACGAATCATGGCGTAGCGTGATGCGGGGCGTGAATCCTCGGCGGACATCGATTTCATACGCTTCTCGGGGAACGGACGGCGATTCTCGCACATGTGGATTTGTCACCGGGGTCTACGTTGCTGTGCCCACTCATGGGACTGTTGTTACCTTTCTGCACTAAAATGGATCTTTTATTAAAAGTACATTATTTGATTTCGTGTGTGACAGTCGGTCAATCTCGCCTGTTATGTCTTGATAAAAACCCGACTTGAAAGGCCTACCAGGCAAGTCATCCTGCCTGATTGGCTGTGCTGATTGAGGGTGAATTGAGTTACCAGCCTTAACTCTGGCATGGTTTCTGCCTTTATAAACGTACATTTTACTAATATGTACATTTTAAGGGTGTGGGCATGTCAGAACGCGATTTTGCGGCGTCAGGGTCTTACCTCGATGCCACCGCAATGGCCGAGACGTTCGCTTCCGGGTCCGGCGATCCGGTTCAGGCGCTGGAGCACGCACTGGCAATGGCCGAGCAGGTCGACCATGTATTTATTTCTCTGTGCATCGACCGCGCCCGCCGCGAAGCCAGGGCGTCAGCTGCCCGCTGGAAAGCCGGGCAGCCACTGAGCCGCTTTGATGGCGTGCCACTGGCCTGGAAAGACTTGTTCGATGTGGCTGGCAGCGTGACCAGCGCTGCCGCCGCCGTGCGCCGCAATGTGTCTGCATCGCTGCTCGACGCCACCAGCGTTGGCTTGTTGACGCGAGCCGGGATGGTCAGCGTTGGTAAAACCAACCTCAGTGAGTTCGCCTATTCAGGCCTCGGCCTCAACCCGCATTTCGGTACGCCGCACAACCCTCACGGCACTGATCAGCCGCGCATTCCGGGCGGTTCCTCGTCGGGTTCAGCGGTGGCGGTCGCTTCGGGTATCGTGCCGATTGCCATGGGCACCGACACTGCCGGTTCGATCCGCATCCCGGCCGCTTTCAACGGCTTGATAGGTTTTCGCGGCAGTTGCAAACGCTACAGCCGTGACGGCGTATTTCCGTTGGCTCATACGCTGGATAGCCTTGGGCCACTGACTCGCAGCGTGCGTGATGTGCTGACCATTGATGACATTCTGCGTGGCCGCAGCCAAGCGACGTCATTGGTGCCTCGCAGCTTGGCAGGGCAGCGATTCTGGGCCGATGAGGCCGTCATTTTTGATGAGCGGGTGGAGCCTGCCGTCCGCGACAACCTGATGCGTTGCCTTTCGCGTCTGAAACACGCTGGCGCGCTGATTGATCTGCGTCCCTCGCCAGTGTTTCAAGCGACCCTGAAACTGATCGAGCAACAAGGCTGGCTAGGTTCTGCCGAAGCCTTCGCTCTGCACCAGCCGTTGCTCGACAGTGAGGCTGCAGATCAACTCGATCCACGGGTTCGCCGTCGTCTGGAAGCCGCGCGCAGTTTTCCAGCCAGTCGATTGATCAACCTCTACAGCGCTCGCGAAGCGCTGCAACAACAGCTGATCGACGAACTCGACGGCGCCATTCTGATCACCCCAAGCGTTGCCCACGTCGCGCCACCACTGGCGCCGCTGGAAACCGACGATGAGCTATTCGTGCGCACTAACCTTGCGACCTTGCGCCTGACCATGCCCGGCAGTTTGCTGAATTTGCCTGGTGTGTCGCTGCCCTGCGGCCGTGATGCGCAAGGTATGCCTACCGGGTTGTTGCTCAGTGCGCCGCCCGGCGAGGACTCGCGGCTGTTGCGTGCGGCGCTGGCAGT
The DNA here is from genome assembly GCF_036404235.1 of Pseudomonas sp. Lineage (GTDB taxonomy): Bacteria > Pseudomonadota > Gammaproteobacteria > Pseudomonadales > Pseudomonadaceae > Aquipseudomonas. The sequence continues at coordinate 42,783 of NZ_DASWOT010000094.1, read as the reverse complement.
CGAAGCTGCGCTACAGCCGTTCTGAGTCAGCTCATCTGAACCCCATTGATTAACCCGCAGGAGAATAATGATGGCTAAAGAAATTCTGTGCGCTTTCGGCGTCGACGTTGACGCCGTAGCAGGCTGGTTGGGCTCGTACGGCGGCGAAGATTCGCCAGATGATATCTCCCGAGGCTTGTTCGCTGGTGAAATCGGTGCGCCGCGCTTGCTCAAGCTGTTCGAGCGTTACGGCCTGCGTACCACCTGGTTCGTACCCGGCCACTCGATGGAAACCTTCCCTGAGCAGATGAAAGCCGTAGCCGACGCCGGTCATGAAATCGGTGTACACGGTTACAGCCACGAAAACCCGATTGCGATGACCCCCGAGCAGGAAGAAATCGTCCTTGATAAATCCATCGAGCTGATCACCCAAATGACCGGCAAACGCCCGACCGGCTACGTGGCTCCCTGGTGGGAATTCAGCAAGGTCACCAACGAGCTGCTGCTGAAAAAAGGCATCAAGTACGATCACAGCCTGATGCACAACGACTTCCATCCGTACTACGTGCGGGTCGGTGACAGTTGGACCAAGATCGATTACACCCAGCACCCTGACACTTGGATGAAGCCGCTGGTGCGCGGCGAGGAAACTGATTTGGTCGAGATTCCGGCCAACTGGTACCTCGACGACCTGCCGCCAATGATGTTCATCAAGAAGGCGCCCAACAGCCACGGCTTCGTCAACCCGCGTCATCTGGAAGAAATGTGGCGCGATCAGTTCGACTGGGTGTATCGCGAAAACGAACACGCGGTGTTCACCATGACTATCCATCCTGACGTCTCTGGCCGGCCGCAAGTGCTGCTGATGCTGGAGCGTCTGATCGAGCACATCCAGGGTCACGAAGGCGTGAGGTTCGTCACTTTTGACGAAATCGCCGATGACTTTGTCCGCCGTAATCCCCGTAACCGCTGATTGCTCCTTACTTGCGAGGCGTGCCCCATGTCCCTCTACAACAAGCTCGATTTGACCGGCTGGAAACCCCAGCAACTGACTTCCGAACAAGTGCGCTATGCCACCTGGATCGCCTTTTTTGCGTGGGTGTTTGCGGTGTACGATTTCATTCTGTTTGGCACCTTGCTGCCAGAGATCGGCCGTCATTTCAACTGGGGTGAAGCAGAGCAGGCGGAAATCGCAACCTGGGCGGCCGTGGGTACAGCCGTGATCGCGCTGGCAATCGGGCCGTTGGTGGACCGCCTCGGGCGACGCATGGGCATCATCCTTACCGTGACCGGGTCGGCGATCTGCTCGGCATTGACTGCGCTCGGTGGTTCGTGGGGTAAGTCGCCGCTGATTCTGATCCGTTCGTTGAGCGGTCTGGGTTACGCCGAAGAAACTGTCAACGCGACCTATCTGAGTGAAATCTACGCAGCCTCGCAAGACCCGAAACTGGCTAAGCGTCGTGGCTTCATCTACAGCCTGGTACAAGGCGGCTGGCCGGTGGGCGCATTGATTGCTGCGGGTTTGACTGCTGTGTTGTTGCCGGTCATTGGCTGGCAGGGCTGTTTCGTCTTTGCGGCGATCCCCGCATTGGTCATCGCGTTCATGGCGCGCAAGCTCAAGGAGAGCCCACAGTTCCAGATTCATCAGCGCATTACTCAATTGCGCAAGGCCGGTGACGTGGGTCAGGCGCAAGCGGTTGCTACGACGTATGGCGTGGATTATGAAGAGCATCGCACGGCCGGTCTGGCGGCTGCGTTTCGTGGTACGTCGCGTCGGGCAACATTGGTCATTGGTGCGGCGATCCTGCTGAACTGGGCGGCAATCCAAGTGTTCAGCGTGCTTGGTACTTCGGTGATCGTCAGCGTGCATCACATCTCGTTCGAGAACTCGCTGATCATCCTCGTGCTGTCGAACCTGGTGGGTTATTGCGGTTACCTGAGCCATGGCTGGATGGGCGACAAGATCGGTCGGCGCAATGTTATCGGTCTGGGCTGGATGCTCGGAGGCCTGTCGTTCGCCGGGATGCTCTACGGGCCGAGCAACATGCCTACGGTGGTTGGACTTTATAGCCTCGGTCTGTTCTTCCTGATCGGACCCTACTCGGCGGCATTGTTTTTCATCAGCGAAAGTTTTCCCACCAGTATTCGCGCCACCGGCGGCGCGATCATTCATGCGATGGGCCCGATTGGCGCGGTAGTCGCAGGCTTTGGCGCCACCACAGTGCTGAGCACGGGTGGCGACTGGCAGACCTCGGCGCTTTATTTCGGTGCGGTCCCGTGTTTTCTCTCCGGCGCGCTGATGTTCGCCGCCAGACACGTACGCCCGGAAACCGTGAAATAAGGAGCAGAACATGACTCGCAAAGTAGCGTTGATCACCGGTGCCGCCAGCGGCATCGGGCAGGCGTTGGCGGTGGCCTTCGCCAAGCAGGGCGTGGCGGTGGTCGGTGGGTTTTTCCCTGTTGATCCCTATGACCCGGACATCACCACACGGCAGGTGCTGGAGGTTGGCGGCGAATGCCTGATGGCACCGCTGGACGTGACCAACAGCGCATCGATGGATGGGCTGGCCGAGCAGGCTGTCAGTGTGTTTGGTCGCATTGATTATGCCGTGGCCAACGCCGGGCTGTTGCGGCGTGCGCCGCTGCTGGAAATGACCGATGAGCGCTGGAACGAGATGCTCGACGTCGATCTCACCGGAGTCATGCGCACCTTCCGCTCAGCGGCGCGGTACATGGGCGAAGGCGGTTCGATGGTGGCGATTTCATCGATTGCCGGCGGCGTCTACGGTTGGCAGGAGCATTCGCATTACGCTGCGGCCAAGGCCGGTGTGCCGGGGCTGTGTCGTTCGCTGGCGGTGGAGTTGGCGCCACGCGGGATTCGTTGCAACGCCGTAATTCCAGGCTTGATCGAGACGCCACAATCGTTGGACAGCAAAAACTCGCTGGGGCCGGAAGGGCTGGCGAAGGCCGCCAGGGCGATCCCGCTGGGACGTGTCGGCCGAGCGGATGAAGTGGCTTCACTGGTGCGGTTCTTGTGCAGCGATGAGTCCAGCTATCTGACCGGACAGAGCATCGTCATTGATGGTGGCCTGACCGTGCGCTGGCCGGAGTAGGGAACGCAGATTGTACGGCTGTTGATTCTGCCCGGAGGGCGTGGGAGTCCAGCTGGCTGACGATCTGGTGCGCAGAGCCAGCAAAACCATGCACCTACGCCTTCGGCAGAAGCGGATTTGCCACAACCAGTTCTTGAGGACCAAGACATGCAACTGAACAACAAACGCGCCGTGATCACTGGCGCTGGCAGCGGAATTGGCGCTGCCATTGCGCGCGCATACGCCGAACAGGGTGCGCGCCTGATGTTGGGCGATCGTGATGCGATCAGCCTGGCGAGGACCGCTCAAGCCTGCCGTCAACTCGGTGTCGAGGTCGTTGAAAGCGTCGCCGACGTCGGCACTGTCGAAGGCGCGCAAGCCAGCGTTGATGCGTGTATCAAACACTTTGGCGGCATCGACATTTTGGTGAACAACGCCGGCATGTTGACCCAGGCACGCTGCGTCGATCTGACCATGGACATGTGGAACGACATGTTGCGTGTCGACCTCACCAGTGTGTTCGTCGCCAGCCAGCGCGCTTTGCCGCATATGCTCGCGCAACGCTGGGGCCGCATCATCAATATCGCCTCGCAGTTGGGTATCAAGGGCGGCGCGGAGTTGACCCATTACGCTGCAGCCAAAGCCGGAGTCATCGGCTTCAGCAAATCCCTGGCACTGGAAGTTGCAAAGGACAATGTGCTTGTCAACGCTATCGCCCCCGGCCCCATCGAAACGCCGCTGGTAGCGGGTATCAGCAGTGCCTGGAAAACCGCCAAGGTCGCCGAGTTGCCATTGAGACGTTTCGGTCTGGCCGAAGAGGTTGCGCCAGTGGCCGTGCTGTTAGCCAGCGAGCCGGGCGGTAACCTGTTTGTCGGTCAGACACTTGGCCCCAATTGCGGCGATGTCATGCCATAAAGGAGCAAGCGAGTATGTGTGGACTCTGCGGCCTGCTGGGCGAAGACGTGCATTGGAGTGATCCGTTGGGCGATGAGCTGCCACGTCGTCGCGAGCGGCTGCGCCGTATCGCCACGATCAACAAGGTGGTGGCGCCGTTCCGGTTGAAGGTCGAGGACTTTCAGGGCGTGTCCTATTTGTTGCTTGGCGCCACCGGCAAACAGGAACTGGCCACAGGCCTGGATCAGCTCTGGCAGCGTGCTGAGCTGCTGATAGGTCGAGCGCTGGACCCACTGGACGAAAAGCTGCTGGAGCAGTTGGAGCGTCAGGTATGAGCATCGCCCTGAATGTTATTACCGGCTTTCTCGGCAGCGGCAAAACCACCTTGCTCAAACGTTTGCTCAAAGATGAAAAACTGGGTGACACCGCGCTCTTGATCAATGAGTTCGGCGATGTCGGTATCGACCATTTGTTAGTGCAAGAGGTGGCCCCAGATACCGTTTTGCTGCCCAGCGGCTGTGTCTGCTGCTCAATCCGCGGTGAACTCAAGGACGCGCTGTCAGGCATGTTGGCGCGCCGCGCGAAGGGCGAGATCCCGGCGTTCCGTCGAGTGATTCTGGAGACCACCGGGCTGGCCGATCCGGCACCCATTCTGGCCACGCTCGGCACGGACCGGCACCTGCGCGGACGCTTTCACATTGGTCTGGTGGTGACACTGGTGGACGCCAGCCACGCTGCCTTACAGGAGCGGCTTCATCCCGAATGGATCGCGCAGGTCGCGGCGGCGGATCGGCTGTTGATCAGCAAGACCGATATCGTCAGTGAGGACGAACAACAGACATTGCGTGCGCGTTTACAAGCAATAAATTCCGTGCCGACTCTGGACGCCGCCGATATTCACAGCGGCGACCAGTTGTTGTTGGGCGAAGGCTTGCGCGGTACGCAGCCAAGCAAAGAAGTCGCACGCTGGCAATTGCATCGCGTGCAGTCGACCTTCTCGCGCCACGGTGCTGCTCAGGTCTGCTGCCTGACTTTCGAGCGACCATTGGATTGGGTCGGTTTCGGGGTCTGGCTGTCCATGCTGTTAAGATGCCATGGCGAACGAATCCTGCGCGTCAAAGGACTGCTAAACGTGAACAACAGCCGAGCCCCTGTCGTCATCCACGGCGTGCAGCATTGCCTGCATGCGCCGGTGCATTTGCCGGCTTGGCCAAGTGAGGATCGCACGTCGCGGCTGGTGTTTATCCTGCGTGGGCTAGACCCGGATCAACTGCGCCGCTCGTTCGATGTGTTCAGCCAGTGTCTATCGCCGACCGTCCACGAGACTGCGGCATGAGCATAACGCTTCGCGTGCTGGGTACCTCGGTGACGCTGCTGGAGTCCCTTCGGGTACGCGCCGAGCAGGACCTGGGGATCAAGCTGGTGTATCAGGTGCATGATGTACAGACCGCGCAACGCATCGCGGTCATGCAGCCCGACAGTTATGACCTTTACGACCAGTGGTTTCACAATGTCGATTTTGTCTGGCCTGCCCGGGCGATTCAGCCTATCGACACTCGACGTATCGCGTTGTGGCATGAGATCAACGATTTACCCAAGCGCGGGCGACTGTCGGTGAATGACAAACTCGGCAGCGGCAGCGTGCCCAGCGAGCGTTTGTTTGTGCAGCACGATGGCAGCCTGGGCAGTGCGGTCAGCGAGCGCATCAGCATGCTGCCGCTGACCCACAACGCAGACAGTTTCGCTTATCGGCCAGAACGTTTGCCAGAAGGCCTGAACTCGGAAAACGAAAGTTGGGGCTGGTTGCTCGACCCTGCGTGGGGCGGTCGTATTGCGCTGCAAAGTGACGCCGCCATTGGCGCGCTGGACGCTGCATTGGCCGTGCAAGGCGCGCGATTGGCTCAGTTCGATGACATTGGCAACATGAGCATCGAAGAGATCGATACGCTGGCCGATATTTTGCTGCGCAAGCAAGCCGAGGGCATGTTTGGAGCGTTTTGGTCGGACGATGAAGAGGCTGCGGAGTTGATGTTGCACCCCACGATCGATATTCAGAGCTTGTGGTCGCCAACCTTGGTTCGACTGCATCGCGCAGGGGTGAAGTATCGGGTCGCGGTGCCTCGCGAAGGCTATCGCGGCTGGTTTGGTGGCTTGTCCCTTTCACGTCATGCTAAAGGTCCGGTGCTCGATGCGGCGTACGCTTATTTGAACTGGTGGCTGTCGGGCTGGCCAGGTGCAGTGATGGCGCGGCAGGGTTATTACATCGGCAATCCGGCGCGCAGCCGCGATCACTTGAGCCCTGCGGAATGGGATTACTGGTACGCCGGACTGCCCGCCCGCGAGCAATTGCTGGGCAGCGATGGTTTGCCGTTGATCGATGTCGGCGAAGTACGCGACGGCGGCTCCTATGAGCAACGTATGGGCCATATCGCGGTCTGGAACTCAGTAATGGACGAGCACAATTACCTGGTGCGGCGTTGGAGCGATATTTTGCGCGCGGGGGTAAAAGGCGCCCGCCGCCAGTGATCGACTGACGGTTCATGCGTCTGGGGACGATCGGCACCCGTCGTGGCGGCCATCGACATTCAGGAGCAAAAAAGGCGGCCATCTTTCGATGACCGCCTTGGTTTTTACCTCACGACAACATCAATCTGGCAGCTTGAACGCCATGACATAGTCGCCTTGCCTGGTGCCCAGCGAGCCGTGACCGCCTGCAACGACCAGCACGTATTGCTTGCCGTCCTTGCCGGTGTAGGTCATGGGCGTGGTTTGCGCGCCTGCGGGCAGACGGGCTTCCCACAGTTGCTTGCCGTTACGTACATCGTAAGCGCGCAGGTACTGGTCCAGGGTCGCGCTGAGGAATGAAACGCCGCTGGCGGTGATGAACGTACCGCCCAGCGCCGGAACGCCCATGGTCAGCGGTAGTGGAACCGGTGAATTGTCGCGTACGGTGCCGTTTTTGTGCATCCAGATGGTTTTGTGGTTGGTCAGATCGACCGCCGCCACATAACCCCATGCTGGCGCTTGGCATGGCAGGCCCATTGGCGACAGCAGCGCTTCGAGAATCACCCCATACGGCGCGCCTTTGTTGGGCTGCACGCCTTCGGTTTCGCTCTTGCGACCTGGGCCACCTTCCACGTCGGCTGCCGGGACCAGCTTCGAACGGAAGGCCATATAGTTCGGGTTGACGAAGGCGATCTGACGCACGGGGTCGACCGAAATGCCACCCCAATCGAACACGCCGAAGTTACCCGGATACACCAGCGAACCTTGCAGCGATGGCGGGGTGAACGGGCCTTCATAACGCAGTGATTTGAAGTCGATGCGGCAAAGCATTTGATCGAACGGGGTGACGCCCCACATGTCGCGCTCTTTGAGGGGCGGCGGCATGAAGTTCAGGTCCGATTTTGGTTGAGTCGGCGATGTGCGATCGCCTGCAACCGCACCTTGTGGTACAGGGACTTCGTTGATCGGCACGATGGGCTGGCCATTTGTGCGATCCAGCACATAGATGCTGCCCTGTTTGGTCGAAGCCAGTACAGCAGGCTTGATGCCGTTGGCGGTTTTCATGTCCAGCAGGGTCGGTTGACCGCCCACGTCCATGTCCCACAGGTCGTGGTGCGTGAACTGGAAGTTCCATTTCACGTGACCGGTGGCGATGTCCAGCGCGACCAGGCCTGCACTGAACCTTTCCGACTCGGGCGTACGATTGCCACCCCACTGGTCAGGCATCTGATTGCCCATTGGCAGATAGAGCATGCCCAGCTTCTCGTCGACGCTGAACATCGACCACATGTTGGGCGAGTTGCGGGTGTAGGTTTTGCCCGGCGCAAGCGGAGTGGTGTCATCCGGGTTGCCGCTGTCCCAGTTCCAGACCAGGCGACCGGTATGCACGTCGAATGCACGGATCACGCCCGAAGGCTCGTCGGTGGAGACGTTATCGGTGACGTGGCCACCAATGACCACAAGGTCTTTGGTCACGGCCGGCGGCGAGGTGGAGTAATAACCACCCGGCGCATAGGTGCCGATGTTGGCGCTAAGGTCGATTGAACCGTTGGTGCCGAAGTCCTCGCACACTTTACCGGTGTCGGCGTTCAGGGCGATCAGACGGGTGTCTGCGGTTGGCAGGAACAGACGACGCGGGCATGCACTGCTGCCGGCAGAAGCAACGGCTGGCGTGGTCGGGCTTTGCGCCGGGGCGGAGGTGTTGGCTGGCGCAGCCGCATAAGCGGCGTCATCGTGATACGACACGCCACGGCAGGTCATGTGCGCCCAACCTTTGAAGTTGGCCGCCTTGCCGCTGCTGATCTTTGGATCGAAGCGCCACAGTTCCTTGCCGCTGTCCGGGTCCAGAGCGATCACCTGGCTGTGTGGCGTACACACGTAAAGCATGCCGTTGACCTTGAGCGGGGTGTTTTCCGCAGTGGTCTCGCCCGGATCGTTCGGGCCCGGAATGTCACCAGTGCGGTAGGTCCAGGCAGGAACCAATTTATTGACGTTTTCCGGAGTAATCTGCGCCAGTGGCGAGTAGCGATCACCGAACGCAGTGCGGCCATAGGACTGCCAGTCGCCGTCCGGCATGGCCGGTGCAGCGCTGGTGGTGCCAGCCGTTTCGCGATCCAGTTGACCTTTTATCTCGCCAGGATTGGTGAATTGGCTCGCCAGTGCGGCCAGACCCGCCAGCACCACGGCGACACCCAGTGCGCCAGTGCTTTTCCCGCCAGGCTTACCGAGCAGCAGCGGGCGGCGAAACCATGGCAACAGCAAGACGATGCCCAGGGCGAACAGCAGCGCCAGGCGTGGCACTAACTGCCACCAATCCAGGCCGACTTCCCACAAGGCCCAGACCGTACTCGCGAACAGCACCAGCGCATACAGTCCCAATGCTGCATGGCGGCCCATGATCAACAGCACACCGGTGACTGTCAGACCAATACCGGCCAGCAAGTAATACAGGGAACCGCCCAGCTGCAGCAGTTTTACGCCTCCAGCCAGCAAGACCAGGCCCATGATCAGAATCACCAGGCCGAGCAGGCTCGGCAGCAGGCGATTCTTACTGAAAGCACTGTCAGTGCTCATAGTGTCGTACTCCGTAACGATTAATTTGGTTGACGTTTGTTTTTTTTGTAACGTGATGCCTGAACCTTTGAAGCCCTGATATTCACGCTAGTTCCTGAAATGACATGCAGAAAGGCGAATGGGGACAATTCGATGAGAATTGAGTCTTCAGGCTGGGTTTGGCGTGGACAACGTCACCGAGATGACGGATTAATCGATTCAGCTTTGAAGTGGGCAATGATAGGACGCTAACGAATTATTAAAAAGTGAATATTTGGAAAGGTCGCGTCATGACAAGAAAACGACCGTTTTGCGGGCGTTTGCGCTGTTTGGAAGGTCGCGTTGAGAGTGTGGCAAGTGCATAGGGTGTTTTAGCGGGAAATCGCCCGTCATCTAAATCAATGGTCTAGGGCACGCTGGATCATCGAACGTTCGATGATCGGCGCAGGAGAGGCGTCGGACGAGCACGCTCGGACAGGTTTTGCAGAGGGCTGGCTACTCAGCCAGCCCCTAGATCTGTTGAGTCAGAAGGTGGTGCGCAACCCAACTTCAATACTGCGTCCCTGTGCTGGGGCGATATCGCGCAGGATCGAGCTGGCGTAACGCACCGTCTGGTTGGTCAGGTTCTCGCCGTTAACGAAGGCCAGCCACTGGCTGCCACCGAGGTTGAATGTGTAACCGGCGCTGGCGCCCAATGTGGTGTAGCCATCGGTGCCGGTTTCTTTGTCCGGCACGCGATGTTGCGAGCTTGCGTGCTCGACATCTACTCGTGCCTGCCACTTGTCCAGTTCCCAGAGCAGCCCGCCGTTCAGGCGTAACGGCGCGATACGCTGCAATGCCTCGCCAGTGTCGAGATTTTTGGCGCGGGTGTAATCGCCGGACAATTCCAGTGCGAAGTTGCCGTAGCGGGTTTGGGCCAGCTTCCAGTGGTCCTGCGCTTCAAGGCCGGCAAAGCGGGCGCGTACGCCGGAGTAGGTGTATTCCGGAATGCCATCGGCGTCCTCTTCGCCGTCATCGTTGAGCGTACGACCTGTCCCCAGCAAGCCGATGTAATGGGAGAAATGGCTGTAGAACATGCCGACGCTACCCTTGTGCGTGCCGTTATCGAAGCGCAGCGCCAGGTCACTGGATACGGCTTTTTCCTTTGAAAGACCGGCGTCGCCCACTTCATAAGTGCCGGTGGCAACGTGCGCACCGTTGGCATACAGCTCGTAAAACGTCGGGGCGCGCTCGGTGTAACCCAGGGTCGCGGCAAGGGACCAGATCGGCGTCAGCGTGTAGACCGCACCCGAGGACACGCTGCCAGCGGTGAAACTGCTGGAGTCGTTTGCGTTGGCAAAGCGCTGGTTACCGGCGCCGTCCGGATCTACAGTGGTGTGCTCTAAACGTGCGCCCAGGCTCAACTTCAAGCGATCGGTGGCTTGCAGTTCTTCGAGAATGAACAGCGCACCGGCGTCTGTATCGGTTTTCGGCACAAACGCTTCTTCACCCAACGCGGAAAACTCACTGCGCGTGACTTGCGCCCCAACTACCCCATTCAATGGCCCGATAGGTTGATGGCGCGCCTCGACACGGGCCTCGTAGCCCTTGTTCTTGAAGGTTGTGCCGACTTCGCCGCCCTCGATCTCCATGTGTTTGTATTCGGTGTAACCGGCGTCGAACTTCACCGAACTGAACGGCCCACTGAGGTTGCGGATTTCCGAGGCGAAAGCGTAGTGATCCTGCTTCATGCGGATGCGCACGTCTTGCTCGGCAGGCGATCCATAATTTGAATCGTAATTGCTGTAGGACAGCCCGGCGTAACCGTCGTCCCATGTGTAGGACCCACCCACCGCGCCACCGTCCTGACGACCGTCGCTGTTGCCCAGTCGATGCTTCTTGTCGTCGCCTTCTTCACGCGCACGTTGATCAGCGGTGCGGGCATAACCTGGAATGCGCAGGTCGTTGAACTCGCGGGCGTTGGCGTCGATGTGCAGGGCGAATGTGCCGTTGCCCGCTTCCAGCTTGCCGGCACTGCTGCGGGTGGTATCGGCGCCGCCATAACGCAATTCGCCTGCACCGTGGATGCCTTCGATGGCTTCGGTGGGGATGCGATTGTCGAAGGTATTGACCACGCCACCGATGGCGCTGCCGCCATACAACAACGCAGCCGGACCGCGGACGATTTCGATGCGATCCACATTAACCGGGTCCAGCGGCACGGCGTGGTCGTAGGACAGTGACGACGCATCCAGTGCGCCAACGCCATTGCGCAGGATACGAATTCGGTCACCGTCCAGCCCGCGAATGATCGGTCGGCTGGCACCTGGCCCGAAATACGATGACGACACGCCTGGCTGTTTGTTCAGCGTTTCACCGAGGCTGCCTTTTTGTTGCAGCGTCAGTTCATCGCCGGTCAATACAGTATTGGGCGACGCCAACTGGTCACTGCCCAGCGGGTTGGCAGTAATGACCTGCTGTTCAAGCTCGATGGCGTAGGTAGGGGAGGCGATCAGCAGGGCGGTGGCCAGCGGCGTGAGGCGCCAAAGCAGATGTTGGGACGAATGGGCCATGCAAAATTTTCCTTGGCAGAGGAGGGACACGAAAATGAGATTGTTAGTGTTATAACATAACAATAAAAATGCAATCATTTTGGAATCCATCTTTGCGAACGTGGTCTGTGTACTAGACTTTTTCCAGGCACATACCGCACAAAGTGGTGTCCTCAGCCAAACAGGCCCTTCCCGCTGATCGACACCTCGGCTAAGGTGCGCACCTCGCAAGAAACGTCCCCTTCATTGAGCGTAAAAGGCTTGGCATGACCACACCCAACAACAATCCGCTGCACGGCGTGACGCTGGAGCAAATCCTCCATGCGCTGGTCGAGCACTATCAGTGGTCGGGGCTGGCCGAGCGCATCGACATTCGCTGCTTCAAAAGCGATCCGAGTATCAAGTCGAGCCTGACATTTCTGCGCAAGACACCCTGGGCCCGAGAGAAAGTCGAGGCGTTGTATGTAAAGCTGGCGCGCGGCAAAGGCTGGTAAATGCACAGTGATCAATTGCAATTGGCAGCGGGGCACAAGCGTTATGCGACTGCTGCGGCGGTGCTCGGCTGGTTTGGGTTGGCGGTTCAGCTTTACCTGATTCTGATTGCGCGATGGGAAGACCAAGCGAGTGTGATCGGCGGTCTGGTGAAGTTTTTTAGCTTCTTCACGGTACTGACCAACACCTTGGTGGCCGTTGCGTTGACCTGCGCCATTACCAAGCGGCATTCAGCGGGGCATCGTTTTTTCAGATCACCGATTGTCTGCGGCGGCATCACCGTCAGCATTTTGCTGGTAGGTATCGCCTATAACCTGTTGCTACGACACTTGTGGCAGCCCGAAGGCTGGCAGCGAGTAGCCGATGAGGTATTGCACGACATCATGCCGCTGGCGTTCCTTGCGTATTGGTGGCTGTACGTGCCCAAAGGCTTGCTGGGGTTGAAGCATGTGTTGCAGTGGATCGCTTACCCCGCGATCTACTTTGCCTACGTGTTGTTGCGAGGGAGTTTGATCGGCGACTATGTGTACCCATTCATCGACATCGGCACGATTGGACTCTCCAAGGCGTTCATCAATGCGCTGGGCGTGCTGGCGGGGTTTGTGATGCTTGGGTTGGTGTTGTGGAGCGCGGATCGATTTCGAGCGTCTCGATCCCTGTAAAAGCTCGGTTCCCGGTCAAGCTTTCAGCAGGTGTTTTTCGCTGAAAAGCTAGGCCGTATCAAACGTGCCAGAACCAACCGTAGGAGCGCGGCTTGTCCCGCGACCTGGCGCACAGCGGCAGTAAACTCGGTGCGCGCAGTCTGCCTGTCACACCGCATGCGCAGGTTTACGACGGGTTCCCCGCCGGTCGCGGGACAAGCCCTGCTCCTACGTGGGGGCAGGGTCAGATCGCATTTTGATCATGGATTGCGACAGATTGCGCAGGGCTGCAATTAGCCCTCGTCCGACTCATCCAGGCGCCAGTATCCGGCAGCTTTTACGGCGGCTTCAGCCAAACCGAAATCATCCAGCAGTACGCGGCGAATCTTGCGTGACAACGCCGATTCAGTCGCCACCCAGGCATACAAATCACCTTGGGGCAGGCGTAGCTCTTTGACGACTTGCAGCAAATCCTGTTCTGCACGCACCACCCAGATCACCTCCACCTGCGCTTTGCTTTTCAGCACTTGGCGTTCGGCGTCGTTTTCGATTTGCACCACCACCAATGCCTGGCGGTTGGCAGGCAGTTCTTCGAGACGGCGGGCAATGGCGGGCAGGGCGGTTTCATCGCCGATCAGCAGATAGCTGTCGAATATGTCCGGGACGATCATCGAACCGCGCGGCCCGGCGATGTACAGCGATTGACCTGGCGCGACCTGTTCGGCCCACGTCGCGGCAGGGCCGTCGCCATGCAGCACGAAATCGATATCCAGCTCTCCCGACACGGGGTCGTAGCGACGTGGCGTGTAATCGCGCATGACCGGGCGCGGGCCCTCGCTGTTACCGCCCGGCGTGAAATTTTCCAGCGCGGCGTGTTCTTCTGGCGTGGTCGCGAACAGCAACTTCACATGATCATCGGTGCCGAGGCTGATGAAGCCACTCAACTCCGGACCATGCAAGGTCACGCGGCGCATGCGTGGGGTCAGGTCAGTAACGCGTAGCACTTGCAGTTTGCGGCGTTTGATTTCATGGCTGACGCGGTGGATCGATTGCTGTGTATTCATACAGATTTCTCCGTTGTCGTTTGGAGGGCATCACCTTGGGGGCCGTCGACGATGGCGCGTGCGGTGTTGTTCAACAGGTCGCGAACGCGGGTGATTTCTTCCGGGCTCCAGCGCCCGTGGTGCAGCTGCAAGGCATGTCGCAGGTTATGCACGGCTTCGTGGATTTCCGGTGGGCGATCATGGCCGCGCAACGAGCGCTTGCTGACGTCAATGCGCATCTTCACGCCATCCAGCGCCACGGCTTGCTCGTTCAGGGATTGTTGGCCGGCTACGGTCACGGCATAGCGTTTTTTGCCGCCCTCGGCGTCGCCTAGGATCAGCTCGCTTTCCTCAAGGAAGGTCAGCGTCGGATAGATCACGCCAGGGCTTGGGCTGTAGGCCCCATCGAACATGCCTTCAATCTGACGAATCAGGTCGTAGCCGTGGCAGGGCTGTTCGGCGATCAACGCCAGCAGCAGTAATTTCAGGTCACCCGGTGCGAATACACGCGGCCCTCGACCGCCGCGTTCGCGACCAGGGCGTTTCTCAAAACCGTCGCGACCTTCGCCGTGATCACCGAAGTGAGGGCGGTGGTGCCCATGGTTATCATGTGGGGAGTCTCCCATCTCTTTCATCTCCTGTTACAAGTTAGATATACCTTAAGATATATCTTTATATGTACGCAAGAGCGATAAAGACGAACGGTTCTCATTTGTCACGACGGCGTGCGCGGACCTTCCATGGTCGCTGCCGAGGTACGAAGGCTGCGATGTAGTTTTCAGGGCGATAGAAATGTACTGAATGAACGGGTCTCTCGCAGCCTTCGGCCCTCGACCATGCCTACAGGGAACGTGCTGATTGCGAGGTATCCACCACCGTCTGGCCCGGCGCCATACATTGCGTATGAGCCCCCGGCAGCAGGTATGGATTGAGAATCGGCGCCATGCCTTTAAGCACCTGTACCGGCAGCGCCGAGGTGAAGCGCAAACCCTCCGCAGCGCGCCCCGGCACGAATGCGGTCAGCGTGCCGAAATGGTTATCACCGATGTAAAACACAAACGTCGCCGTCCGATTGATCGCCCGAGACGCCAGAATCCGCCCACCGGAACCGATACTCTCAATTCGGTTGTCGCCGGTTCCGGTTTTACCGCCCATGGCCAGAATGCTGCCGTCCTCCAGTTTGAAACTGCCTGAAACTCGCCTCGCCGTGCCGGCATCGACCACCCGTGACAACGCCCCACGCATCGCCGCCGCCACCTCCGGGGGCAGTACGCGTTTGCCAAGATCCGGGTTATTCGCCAACTGCGTTTCATAGGGCGTATCGGCCGCAAAATGCAGGCTGTCGATGCGCAGGGTTGGCAGGCGGATGCCGTCGTTTTGAATGATCCCGATCAGCTCGGCCAGCGCCGCTGGGCGGTCCCCCGAGCTGCCGATTGCGGTCGCCAATGAAGGCACCAGATGATCGAACGGGTAACCCAATCGCTGCCAGCGCTGGTGGATATCGAGAAACGCTTCGATCTCCAGCATGGTGCGAATCCGGCTGTCGCGGGCGCTCTTGTGTCGACTCTTGAACAGCCAGCTGTAGACTTCCTGACGCTCAAAGCGACTGGCCGCCACAGCGTCCTTGAACTGCGCATCCGGGTGCTGCATGAGGTATCCGACCAACCACAAATCCAGCGGGTGAACCCGAGCGATGTAGCCCTGATCCGGCAAGTCATAGGCGCCCGGGCCATAGCTCTGGTACATCTCGGCCAGGCGTTTGTCGCTCAGGGTAGGCTTGGTCTTATCCTGAGCCATGTGCGCGCGAACGAACGCATTGAAGGCTTGCGCGCTGGCCTCAGGCAATAGATAACGATGCACGGCCGCCAGCCGGCTGGCGGCAGGATGAACACCGTCCAGGAAAGTATCGAGCCGCTCTTGTGTGCTCTTGTCCTTATAGCGTTTCCAGAATCGCAGCAAAAACACCGTGCCCTCGCGATCAGCGAAGTTCGCCAGGTATTCCTGACGCCGTGGATCGCTGTCGTCCTTGAGCAACTCGGCACTGTTGCTCGGGCCTTGGTAGGTGCTATAGCGCACCAGATCGCGCATCAGCCGAGTGAACGGCAGGTTGATCGATTCCTGCAACGCTTCACGCAGGGTCGGCAGCCGACCGTTGTCCTCGTTGCGGAAGTTGTTGAAGTGATGCATTCCACCACCGGTGAAGAAGCTTTCGCCGGGGCTTGCCGAGTATTTACGATCCAGCGCGGCAGAGAGCATTTTCGGCAGGTCGCGATCGTTGTTCTGCATCAGGTAATCGATGGCCCAACGCGTCAGCCGGTCAGGCTCCTCAACCGGTACTTTTTTCAAATCAGCGTTCTTCATGGCGCCGTAGCGGTCGTGCAGCTCGGCAATGATTTGCAGGTAAGTGGTGAGCACGCGCATTTTTGCCGTCGAACCCAGCTCCAGCTTGCTGCCTTCGTTAATGTCGAAGGGCTGATCGGTGCTGTCGGTTTGTACCCGAACCCGCGATCCATCAGGGCTGCGTTCGAACAAGGTGAAGCTGTAACGCACCTGCTGAGTGCTGGTCGGCGTCAATAAATGCTCACCCAGCAGGCCGAGCTGATTGGCGAACTCAGGCTTGGCGAGATCACGCAGGTATTGGCTGACCTTGACCTGCAAATCGTTCTGCAGGGTGCTGGTGGCTGATAGATCCAGGCGGTCCAGGTCGTAAAGCGGTCGGTTGAGCAGATTGGACAGCCGCGTGCGCGCGACACTGATGCCCTTATTGGTTTCGATGGGCTGAATCGTCGGCTGCTGCACCCAGTCACGATAGGCTACGGTGGCTGACAGCGCAGCGTCGGCCAGTGTAGGAGTGATTACCTTGTTTTGTACAAGCAGACGAATATGGCTATCAGTCAGGTCCGCAAGCTCTTGGCGACCTTTGGCCAGAAAGTGCGATGGCCGCCGCTGCGCGATGATCAACGACAATACTTCGCGTAGCGCCAAGCCCTGAGCCGCAAGGTTTTGCGCATCGGCAGTGGGCATTGCCAGCAACTGATTGGTGCGCTCGAAGTCCGCGCCGTACCAGACCCGCAACCCCTCTGCCATACCATGCACTTCGCCATGGCCCGGCACGGCAGACAGCGGCACGCTGTTGAGATAGTCACGCACCACATGCTGGCGAACCTCCAGCGTTTCGGGCCCCGGCTGATAAGCGCGTACGCTGGCGGAAATCATTTGCCGCAGCTTTTCGCTACCCGACTGCGTCAGGCCGTCCGGCGAGTGCCGATACTTTTCCAGCTGCGTCGCCAGCGTACTGCCGCCTGCCGATTGCCCGGGCAAGCCGATGACCTTTGCCGCTTGTGAAAGCGCCGCTTTGAAAAATCGCGGCCAGTTCACCGCAGGGTTGGCCAGTGGCTGGTTTTGCGCGAGCAGGTCACGGTTTTCGATGAACAGCAGACTGTTCACCACCACTGGCGGAATCGACGCGAAGGTCGAATACAACTGCTGCGGATAGACGAACTGATAGAGCGCCGCGCCACGACAATCTGTGATCGTCAGGCCAGACTGAATCTTCTCCTGATACGGCACAAAAAAACCGCGCTTGGTGTAAGCCAGCAGATCAGGGGAAAAGTGCGTCTGCTGTGTGATCAGGTAGTCCCGCTTGAGCAACCTTGGCAGGAAATCCCCCAGCGACGAATAGCCCAGGCGCTTGTCGAAAGGCCCGTCACCGGGGTACACAATTGCATCGCTCGGGCCTGGCTGAAGTGAGTAACTCAACTTCTTGGCAAAGCGACTGAACTCCCTGGCCTGAAGCTTTGAACTGCGAGTTTCAGAGACGACGGCAAATCCCAGGATCAGCAGTGCTATCAGCACCAACAACCAGAACACACGCCATAGGTAACGTCGGCGGTGCGGGCTTTTTGGCATTGGAACATCATTCTGACTGTCAGCTACGACCGCAGTCTGTTTCTCATTGGAATGCCACAAAGCGCCCATATCGATTGGCCCGGTTAAACCTGTTAATCGCACCTGTCACAAGCGTAGACGCTGCCTGAGATTGATGAAATTTTTGTAGCGGGCCAGTCAGGTATTTCCGATGCGCAGCAGGCAGGCCGTGCATTCACCGCATCTTTGTTGCCTGAACTATCGCGAGTTCATTCATGAGATGGGTCATCAGGTTCTCAGCATCAAACCCGCATCGCTTGCACCGGCGTCCCCAGCCGTTTGTTCAGCTCAAGCCCATTGGCCATCAACAGCATCAGCGCCAGACCCAGCAGGGCGGTAATCACGCGCATTTGCCAGATGTCGCCAGCCAGCGCGTTGGCCATGTCGGCGAGCGGCGCAAGGAGAACGCCCAGACAGAACACTTCCAGGGAGTAGCGGCCCATGCGGCAGGTTTGCTGCACGGGCCAGTTGTCGAGCCAGGCGCAGGAGGCAGGAAGCAGTTTGGTGACGACGTAGACCAGAGCGACGAAGTGCAGCAGGCGCAGTGGCGATAGGTCGGTTTTACTGATGGGGTAGATCAGTTCGGTGAGGACCTTGGGCAGCAGTGCGTCGTGAACCTCAGGGAATTTCGACAGGTAAGTGATGACGCCAGCGAAAAGCAGATACAACAGCGAAATCACGAACGTTGGCTGAAGCCAAAGTGGTCGTATTTCACGCAGGACCACAGGCGCGCGTTGTGAATACATCGCACAGGCGCCGCCAAGGATGAAAACCAGTTGCCACGCCACCGGGTTGAAGTACCAGACGCCGCCACCTTCATAAGCCGACAGGTTCCAGCCCAGCAGCGGGACCATCATGTACAGCGCGATGGACAAGCCAATGGCCACCTCAGCCTTGCGCAGCATGATCGGCAGGATCAACGGCAGCGCCAGCATCAGCAAAACATAGAGTGGCAGCGGGTCGGTGAGGTTGGGTTTGAAGCGCAGCAGCAGTTCATCGGCGAGTGCCTGTTGCGGGTTGCCGACGAAGTACTCAAGGCCCATTTCGCGCACCATGTCGCGAGTTTCGACGTGATTGTTGGCGACGAAAACGATGCCCATCAACAGTGTCAGCAAGAAGATGTGTACGACATAAAGCACCCACGTTCGACGCAGGATGCGCACGCAGGCGACCACCAATCCGTCGCGTTGGGCAATACGGCCGTAGGCTAGCACGGCCGCATAACCTGCGAGAAATACAAACACTTCCGCCGCATCGCTGAAGCCGAAGTTGCGCAGGGTCAACTGAGCGAAGGGGTTGTCCGGCACGTGATCCCAAAAAATGAAGATCAGCGCCAAACCTCGAAAGAAGTCGACTCGATGGTCGCGTCCGTTCGTCATGACGGTGGGCTCTTGAAGTCAGTTTGATAAGGATAGGCTAGAGACGGCCATCGTTGCGCGCCGCCAACGGGGCTGATCGGCGGCGCAGGTTGGCGGGTTTACCCTATGAAAGCAAAGGATGGGTATTACAGAATGTAAGCAGGAGCCTTTGTCCAACAATCCGATCTATCGATTTGCTTTACACCACCTCATTGGGTTCAAAACTGTCGGCCCGCGCCATGCGCCACATCCTCGAATAGAAGCTGTCATCGATCACACCGTTCAGCAATTGGCCTGGTTGAAGGAAGACATGGGACTGCGAGAACAGTTTGATTTCGGTGGCGGACATGCGTCGCACCAGGTGTTTGGCTTCCAGTTGCGAGGGCGAATCCAGACCGGCCGCAGCCAGCATCTCGGCCAAGGCCTTCAATGTATTGCGGTGGAAGTTGAACACCCGTTCTGCCTTGTCTGAAACCACCAGTGCGCGTTGGCGCAGAGGGTCCTGGGTGGCGACGCCGGTCGGGCACTTGTTGGTGTGGCACGACTGAGACTGAATGCAGCCGATGGCGAACATGAAGCCACGCGCTGAGTTGGCCCAGTCGGCGCCAATGGACAGCACACTGGCAATGTCGAATGCGCTGACGATCTTGCCGCTGGCGCCCAACTTGATTTTGTCCCGCAGGTTCACGCCCACCAGCGTGTTGTGTACGAACAGCAGGCCCTCGCGCATGGGTGTGCCCATGTGGTCGGTGAACTCCACGGGGGCCGCGCCGGTGCCGCCTTCGGTGCCATCGACGACAATGAAGTCGGGCAGGATTCCGGTTTCCAACATGGCTTTGGCGATGCCCATGAGTTCCCACGGATGCCCCAGACAGAACTTGAAGCCCACGGGCTTACCGCCAGACAACTCACGCAGTTGCGCGACGAAATGCATCATTTCCAGTGGCGTGGAAAACGCGCTGTGACGCGACGGTGAAACGCAATCCTCGCCCATCGGTACGCCACGGGTATCGGCGATTTCCTGGGTGACCTTGTCTTTGGGCAAGATGCCGCCATGGCCGGGTTTGGCGCCTTGGCTCAACTTGATTTCGATCATCCGGATTTGCGGGGATTGCGCCTGTTTGGCAAAGCGTTCGGGGTCGAAGCGCCCGTCTGCGGCGCGGCAGCCGAAGTACCCGCTGCCCAGCTCCCATGTCAGGTCACCACCATTCTCCCGGTGATAGGGGCTGATACTGCCCTCGCCGGTGTCATGTGCGAAGTTGCCCAGCTTCGCGCCGCGGTTGAGCGCGCGGATGGCGTTGGCGCTCAGAGAGCCAAAACTCATGGCCGAAATGTTGAAGATCGACGCCGAATACGGCTGTGTGCATTGCGGACCGCCAACAGTGACGCGGAACAAGTTGGGGTCCGCCAATGGCGCCGGGCGCATGGAGTGGCTGATATATTCGAAACCGGTTTGGTAGACGTCAATCAGTGTGCCGAACGGTCTGTCTGCGGACTCGTTCTTGGCCCGTGAATACACCAGCGAACGCTGGGCGCGGGAAAAGGGCAGGGCGTCGCTGTCGGACTCCATCAAGTACTGGCGGATTTCCGGGCGGATGGCTTCGAAGGCATATCGGATGTTGCCGATGACCGGGTAATTGCGCCTTATCGAATGCGGCAATTGCAGCAGGTCGAAAACTCCGATCAGGCTGAGGATTGCGGTGGTCAGGGTGAACGGCCAAAGCCATTCGTGGTACAGAAACGGAAGGCTCACAAGGGTGAACAACACGCAGCCAACAAAGACGGCGTAACGGCTGAGAAGGGACAGACTCATACGTAATCCTGGGGTCAATACACGGTTAATGACAGATCAGCATTGGCGCTGTGCCGCGCCTTTTTCCCTCGACAGCAGGTAAGAATTTTCCTCGCCTCAAGTGCTTTGCGCCTGAAGGCATATTGACAGCGGTTCGGATGATGATCGGCATCGAGCGGGTGGTTGAACTGGATTTCGTCGTCCACCACTGCCCTTATAGGGTTACTACCGCTGTGTAAATATCCCGTAACACTTGCCGGTGCGCATACTGCCCGCAGAGCCCGCGATCAGGCCAGCACTTTGTGCCCGATCAGCCGTCATCTGATAAAGAGAACCATGAGGGTCGCCAGTGACTCGTGTCTGTTGTGTGCGCTGGGATGTGGTGCAGTGCCGTCAAGAAAGGTTCTTTGGCAGTCGGATTGGGCGTTATGGCTACCCGATAGGCCGCATTGTGTGGTGCGCCTTGGTGGCAGGTTGGCAGGCGTTATATCGAACGGGGCCGCGCATCGACTGCGCGGCCCTTCATTTGGTGCCGTGGGCGATAGTCGCCTCAGATATCGGTCCTGACGTATGGCTTGCGCTCTACTGTTCGCTCGACCATTTGGTGAATCTCCTTCGCGCCTTCGATGCTGCACGAGCGCAGGCTTTGGATCAGCACACGCTCGATTGGCGCAAGTGCAGTAAAACCCCAATCGCAGGCCTGGCGCATGAACGCGTCACGGCCATCGACTGCCAGGGCATCGTCGACAACCTTGTCGAGCGCGGCACGCACTGTTGTTGCGTAGTTTTTAAGCATGTTTGGGTCGCTCGCCGCATCGGCCCGTTCAATGTAACTGTCGAGCAGGCGTAGCGAGTTCTGGGCATGTAGCAGGTGTTCATGGCCTTCGAGGGTCAGTTCGTAGCGATCGATCATCAACATGGCAAAAACCTCCTTGGTAGATTTTCAGTCCATTCCTGACAGGAAATCAGGGGTGGGCGGCATTACAGCGGCGCGAACCTTAGCCTCAGGCGCATGCTCGGGAAAAGGCTAAAGTTGTAACGGTAACAAAAACGGTTTGAATTGAACTTCTGGGTATTGTTACTGTATAACGTATTGCATGATTATCTGAATCTGGAGACACCATGAAACCCGATATCCATCCCGATTACCGTCAGGTGCTGTTCCACGACACCGCAGCCGATGTCTTTTTCCTCATTGGCTCGACCGTCGACACCGACCGCACGCAGAAGCACACCGATGGCAACACGTACCCTTACGTTGCTCTCGATGTCTCCAGCGCCTCGCATCCGATGTACACAGGTCAGCAGCGCAAAACCACTACCGAAGGCCGTATTGCTGGCTTCAATAAGCGCTTCGCGACCTTTGGTTCAGGTGGAAAAAAAGATTCCCCTACCGCTCAATGACATCTGTCGGACCCGCGCTCTGAACGATCTCGCAAGATCGATCAGCGCGCGTTTTTTTGGCCTGTCTTTTTTATCGACGACTTGTACTGACAGTTTTGACTGATGCGCGTACTGCATTTCGTCAAACAACTGTTCATGGAACTGGACGAACGCCGAAAATTGCTTTTAGCTCTGCGGCCTGAAATCCAGGAGTTTGTATTTTGAAAAAGTCAGTCGCTATCGTCTTCGGTGGGCAATCTTCCGAGCATGAAGTGTCGTTGCAGTCGGCACGCAACGTGATCAACGCGATTGATCGCAACAGTTACTCTGTCACTCTGATTGGGGTCGACAAACAAGGCCGCTGGCTGCGTTTTGACGAGCGCGATTATCTGCAGAACGCCACCGATCCTTCGAAGATCAAACTCAGCGAATCCGGACGATTGCTGTCGTTGCTGCCTGGCAGCCAAGGGCCACAATTCGTTGAAGCCGAGACGGGCCTTCAATTGCCGCGCATCGAGGTGGTGTTCCCGCTGATCCACGGCAACCTGGGCGAAGATGGCTCGCTGCAAGGGTTGCTGCGGTTGATGGACATTCCCTGCGTTGGGCCGGATGTATTGAGTTCTGCCGCGTGCATGGACAAGGACGTGACCAAACGCCTGTTGCGCGACGCGGGCATTGCCGTGGCGCCTTTTGTGGTGTTGCAGCGCGGCGAATCGGTCGACTTTCTCAGTGTTTCGGCGCAACTGGGCCTGCCGATGTTCGTCAAACCGGCGGCCCAGGGTTCGTCTGTCGGCGTGAGTAAGGTCACTGATGAAGCAAGCTACGCCAAGGCACTGAAACTGGCATTCGACTACGACCACAAAGTGCTCATTGAGCAAGCAATGGTTGGGCGCGAAGTGGAATGCGCAGTGCTGGGCAATCGTCAACCACAGGTCAGCGTGTGTGGCGAGGTGATCGCCAATGATGAGTTTTACGCCTACGACACCAAGTATTTGAATGGTGGTCAGGCGCGGATCGCGATCCCTGCCGAGCTGCCGCAGGATCTTGGCGACGACGTTCGTGCCATAGCGTTGCAGGCTTATCAGGCATTGGGTTGCGCGGGGCTGGCTCGAGTTGATTTCTTTGTCACCGAGGCTCGGGAGATCATCATCAACGAGATCAATACATTGCCCGGTTTTACCTCCATCAGCATGTATCCAAAGTTGTGGCAGGCAAGTGGTCTGACGTACCCGGAACTGATCGATCGCTTGATCGTGTTGGCGCTTGAACGCGCTGAAGAATCGCGTGCATTGAAACACGAGGCTTTTGCATGACGGTCATTCGGATTGCCGCTGCCTTGTTGATTGGCGCTGATGGTCGAACCTTGCTGGTGCGTAAGCGCGGGACCCGGGCGTTTATGCAACCGGGCGGCAAGATCGAGGCCGGTGAGCTGCCAGCGCTGGCGTTGGCTCGTGAGTTAAGAGAGGAACTCGGTTTGGTAGTCGAGCCCGGCAAGGCGCAGTTCCTCGGTGAGTTTTTGGCCATTGCAGCTAACGAGCCGGGTTTTGAGGTCAACTGCCAACTGTTCAGGCTCGATGTGGATCAAGCGGTCGAGCCTGCGGCCGAAATCGAGGAAATCGTCTGGGTCGACGCAGGAAATGTCGACTACTTGCACCTGGCGCCGCTGACCCGGGATTCGATCTTGCCGCTTTATCGAAGCCTCATCGGCTGAAGCCGAACTCAAGTATTTCGACGAACGAAAAACCCTAGGCAGATCACTCTGCCTACTTCACCGCGCTCACCCCATCGAGCGTCGAGAACGATGTGTCCTTGGCGGTCAGCAAGAAATCGCGCATGTATGGGGCGTCGAGCATATCGGCGCGGATCGCCGCATAGAGTGTGGCGAATAGCCCTTTTTCACCCAACCGCTTGGCTTTCACATACCCGCGTGAGCTGTATTCATGCAACGCCCAATGCGGCATCCCGCATACACCGCGGCCACTGGCGACAAGCTGCATCATCATGACGGTCAGCTCCGAGGTACGCACCTGCGCAGGCTCGACATCAGCGGGTTCTAGAAAGCGCGTGAAGATGTCCAGCCGATCACGCTCCACGGGGTAGGTGATCAACGTTTCTGTCGCCAGGTCCTGCGGCACGATGTAAGGCTTGCTCGCCAGTGCATGCTGGTTGGCCACCGCCAGCATCGCCTCGTAGGTGAACAGCGGCACATACGTGATACCGGCCAATTCCAGTGGGTCAGAAGTCACCACCAGGTCGAGATCGCCACGAGCAAGAGCCGGCAAGGGCGCGAAGGCGAAACCGGACGCCAGGTCCAGCTCCACTTCCGGCCAGGCATCACGAAACTGGTCGATGGTCGGCATCAACCACTGGAAGCAGCTGTGGCACTCGATTGCCATATGCAGACGCCCGGCCACGCCGCCCGCCAGCCTGGAAATATCGCGTTCCGCCGCGCGCAATTGCGGCAGCATTAAATCCGCCAGTTGCAGCAGGCGAAGTCCGGCGCTGGTGAAGCGCACCGGCTTGGTTTTGCGCACGAACAATGGCATGCCCATGCGCTCTTCCAGTTCTTTGAACTGGTGGGACAGCGCCGACTGCGTCAGATGCAGCCGGTCGGCAGCGTCCACCAGGCTGTCGGCTTCACGTAGGGCATTTAGGGTCTTGAGGTGGCGTATTTCCAGCACCGCTGTGCTCCATGAGTAAAACTTGTGATCAACGAGAAAACAATGAGTTTGTCTCATGTTGTGGTGGGTGTCGACAATAGCGCCATCTTTTGAACGGAGAATCTCTCATGGCCCTGGCCCATACCCTTGGATTTCCACGTATCGGCGCGGATCGCGAACTGAAAAAAGCACTGGAAACGTACTGGAAAGGCGATCTGGATCAGGACGGCCTGCGTTCGGTCGGCTGCACGTTGCGCGCCGCGCATTGGCAACTGCAGAAGGACGCGGGCATTGATCTATTGCCGGTGGGCGATTTTGCCTGGTACGACCAAGTGCTGACCCATTCCCTAACGTTCGGCGTGATACCGGAACGCTTCACCGGGACCCAAAACACACGCGGCTTGCCGACGCTAGACACCTTGTTCGCAATGGCCCGTGGCGCCACGGACAGCTGTTGCGGCGGCGCCCATGCCGAGCATGGCAAGACGCAGTATGCGCAAGAGCTGACCAAGTGGTTCGATACCAACTACCACTATCTGGTCCCTGAATTCACCGAAGATCAGCGCTTCAAACTGAGCTGGGAACAGCTGTTCGAAGAGGTCGACGAAGCCATCGCCCTAGGGCATAAGGTCAAGCCAGTGCTGATCGGCCCGCTGACTTACCTGTGGCTTGGCAAGGCTAAGGGCGACAGTTTCGACAAGCTTGATCTGCTGGAGCGTCTGCTGCCGGTCTATGGCGAAATACTGGGCCGTCTGGCGGGGCAGGGCGTGGAATGGGTGCAGATCGATGAGCCCATTCTCAGCCTGGACCTGCCACAGGAGTGGAAAAACGCCTTCGAACGCGCCTATCACAGCCTGCAATATTCGCCGCTGAAAAAACTTATCGCCACCTACTTTGGCGGGCTGGAAGACAACCTCGGGCTGGCGGTTTCACTACCCGTCGACGGCCTGCACGTCGATCTGGTGCGGGCGCCGGAACAATTGGCCGCCGTGCTTGACCGGCTTCCGAGTTACAAGGTGCTGTCGTTGGGCGTGGTCAACGGGCGTAACGTCTGGCGTTGTGATCTAGAGCACGCGCTGGGCTTGTTGAAAGAGGCCCAGGTGCGATTCGCCGATAACCTGTGGGTGGCCAGTTCCTGCTCGCTGTTGCACAGCCCGGTCAACCTGCAACGCGAAGACCAACTGGATGCAGAGCTTAAAAGCTGGCTGGCGTTTGCGGTGCAAAAGTGCGAAGAAATCGCCGTGCTCAGCGCCGCATTGAATGATCCACAGGCGCCTGCGGTACAGGCCGCGTTGGCCGAAAGCCGTGCCGTGCAGCTCAGCCGTCAACAGTCGCCGCGCATTCACAAGCCTGCCGTTCAGGCGCGTTTGGCCTCGATCACTGCGGCTGACAGCCTGCGTCACTCGCCGTTTGCCCAGCGTATTGAGGCGCAGCGCACGCGTCTCAATCTTCCGACGTTTCCGACCACAACCATTGGCTCATTTCCACAGACCGCATCGATTCGGTTGGCCAGGCAGGCGTGGAAGCAAGGCAAGTTGTCGGCTAATGATTACAACGACGCGATGCGTGCGGAAATCCGCCATGCCGTGGAGACTCAGGAGCGCTTGGGGCTGGATGTGCTGGTGCATGGCGAAGCCGAACGTAATGACATGGTCGAGTACTTCGCTGAACAGCTCGACGGCTACGTGTTCAGCCGCTTTGGTTGGGTGCAGAGCTACGGTTCGCGTTGCGTGAAACCTGCGGTGATTTTCGGTGATTTGAGTCGTCCGACGGCCATGACCGTAGAGTGGATTCGCTATGCACAAAGCCTGACCGATCACGTCATGAAGGGCATGCTTACCGGCCCGGTCACGATGCTGATGTGGTCGTTCCCGCGTGAGGATGTGTCGCGCAAAGTGCAGGCGCAGCAACTGGCGCTGGCGCTTCGCGACGAAGTGGTGGATCTGGAAAAGGCCGGGATCAAGATCGTACAGATCGACGAAGCCGCGTTCCGCGAAGGCTTGCCGCTGCGTCGGGCACAGTGGCAGGCGTATCTGGACTGGTCGGTGGAAGTTTTCCGGTTGTGCGCATCCGGTGTGCGCGATGAAACCCAGATCCACACGCACATGTGTTACAGCGAATTCAATGACGTAATCGAGGCTATCGCGGCGATGGATGCCGACGTCATCACCATCGAGACCTCGCGTTCGGACATGGAGCTGTTGCAGGCATTTGAAGCGTTTCACTACCCGAATGATATCGGTCCGGGCGTCTATGACATCCACTCGCCGCGTGTGCCGGACACCGCAGAAATGGTCGAGTTGATGACCAAAGCGGTGAAACATATTCCGGCCGAGCGTTTGTGGGTCAACCCCGATTGCGGGCTCAAGACCCGCGCCTGGCCGGAGACGGAAGCGGCGTTGGTGAACATGGTGGCGGCGGCTCGGCAGTTGCGCAGCGAGTTGGCATAACCCCTACCAGGGGACAGATTGATTTTTCAAAAAACGCGAAAAATAAGATCAGTCCCCTACCGTCACGACCACTGAGCCGCCTTCATCAAATTGTCACGCAACTGTGGCAGCGCGCTTTGCAGAACTTCATCAGACTCGCCGCCTCCTGAGGTTCTGCGTTTCGGTGTTTTTCATGCGTGTTCTACTTTTTCTGGCTGCCTTGCTCTGCGGCCTACCGTCTTTTGCGGCGTCGCGGTGCGATGTCAACGTTGCCACGCAAGTGGCCGAACTCGACGAGGTGCATCTGGCTTACCAGAGCATCGGTCGCGAGTCGGACCCTGCGCTGCTGCTGGTCATGGGCCTGGGCGGACAGTTGATCCACTGGCCCGATGAAGTGGTTGTCGCGTTGTGTCAGCAGGGTTTTCGCGTCATTCGCTACGACAACCGCGACGTGGGGCTGTCGACGTGGGTGCAGGCGCCGGCTTCGGCCAATCTCACGTATGAAGTGCTGCGCTATAAGATCGGTTTGCCGGTCTCGGCGCCGTATTCGTTGACCGACATGGCTCAGGATGCGCTGGGTTTAATGAGTGCGTTGCACGTGCAGCAATTTCATGTGTTGGGCGCCAGCATGGGCGGCATGATTGCTCAGCATCTGGCGGACATGGCGCCCAAACGGGTGGAAAGCCTGACGCTGATCATGACCAGTTCCGGTGCGCCGGGCTTGCCAATGCCAAACCCGGCGTTGCTGCAATTGCTGGCACGGCGTGGCGCGCCTGATCGTCAAACGGCATTGGAGCAGCAGGCCGATTTACTCGCGGCTTTGGGCAGCCCACAAGTCAAGGATGACCGGCAGGCACTCCTGCAACAAGCCGCTATTGCCTACGACCGGGCGTTCAACCCTGAAGGGGTAAAACGGCAGATTCTGGCGATTCTGGCTGAGCCCAGCCGCGTCGAACTGCTCAACCGCCTACGTGTGCCGACGCTGGTTGTGCATGGCACGGCAGACCCTTTGCTACCTGTGATGCATGGCATTCACGTGGCCGCGCACATTCAGGGTAGCCAACTGAAACTAATCCCCGGATTGGCTCACCGTTTTCAGGAGGCATTCAAGGCGCCGTTGCTGGGGGCGGTGCTGCCTTATTTGCGTGAGCATCGTGAAGATCCGTCCCATGTGGCACAACTCTGATCGCTCCAACGGGCTTCGCTCAGCGTCAAAATCAGTCTGCCGGGCAGGGTCCTAAACGGTGGCGCATTGGCGTATCGTGCGAAGTTTCCCCTCTACGAGTGAGGCATTTGATGAGCACTCCCCTGAAAATTGACTTCATCTCCGACGTCTCCTGCCCTTGGTGTGTCATCGGTCTGCGGGCGCTGGATCAGGCGTTGGAATATCTGGGTGACGACGTCGACGCTCAAATACATTTCCAGCCCTTCGAACTCAACCCGAACATGCCGCCCGAAGGCCAGGACCTCAACGAACATATCTTTCAGAAATACGGCTCGACTCCAGAGCAATCCAGGGCCAACCGTGAACAAATTCGTGAGCGTGGCGCCGAGTTGGGCTTTGTGTTCAAGGAAGGTGATCGCCGTATCTACAACACGTTCGACGCCCATCGCCTGCTGCATTGGGCTGAGCTGGAGGGCAAGCAGCACGCGCTGAAAGACGCACTGTTCGCGGCTTATTTCAGCCAGCATGCCGACCCATCCAGCCATCGAGTGCTGGCGGACACTGCGCAAAAAGTCGGGCTGGATCGGACGCGCGCCGAGGCAATTCTGGCGTCGGATGAATACGCCAACGAGGTGCGTGAGCTTGAACAACTGTGGGTGCAGCGGGGCGTGAGTTCAGTGCCGACCATCGTATTTAATGACCAATACGCGGTCTCGGGTGGGCAGCCTGTGGACGTGTTTGTGGGTGCCATTCGTCAGGTGCTTGATGAGCAAGCGAAACTGGTACATCCCGCCCGCTAACCCATCGGCCAAACCGCTGCTTTCGCGTACAAGCCCTGTTCCACAGGTGTTTCACCGATCCTGTGGGGCGACCTTGTGCGCAAATGGGGTTATCTGAGCCGCTCTTTTAAACACAGGTCTACGGGTTTTCTTTCCCCCAGACAGCAAAAAGCCCTTGCTGCGCAGACCCGCTTTCAGTTATCAATTTGTACATGATTAGACATGTTCGATTTGATAAGAAAAAACGCGTGGTCGACGAGCTCGCCCGACGCATCGAGTCCGGTGAGATAGAGTCTGGTGATCTGTTACCGGGCGAACATCTGCTGGCGCAGGAGTTCGACGTCAGCCGCGGTACGCTGCGTGAAGCGCTTTCTGAACTCAAGCGGCGCAATTACATCGCTACTCAGTCGGGTGTCGGTTCGATTGTCACCTACGACGGTATTTCGCTGGATCAGCGTAGCGGCTGGGCGCAGGCCTTGGCCGACACCGGCGCGAAGATCGATACCGAGATCCTGCGGCTGGTGCATGTCGAGCGCCCGGATATGGAAAGCCGTTTTGGCACGCGCCACTTTATCGCGCTGGATCGCCGACGTCGCGCTGCCAATGGCAGCATCGTGTCGCTTGAACGCGCGTTGATTCCAGCCAGCGATGGCTTGGAGAGTGTGCCGAAAATGGGCTTGATCGACGACTCGCTGACCATCACTCTCGCAGCCCACGGCTTTGTGGGTGATCGTGGTGATCAATGGATCTGCGCCGAGCCATTGACCGCCGACGATGCCGTTTTGATGATGCGCGAGCCCGGCAGTGTTTTTCTCAAAGCGTTACGCACCACCTATGATCGTCGAGGGCGTTTCATGGAGCATGTGGAGAGTCTTCTGGACCCCGTGCATTTTCGTCTGTACCTGGCGTTTGGAACGTCCTCATGACTGGCCTTATCGACATTCGCGACCGCGCCTTGGGTGCGTTTTACGGCTTGGCGCTGGGCGACGCGTTGGGGATGCCCACGCAGTCGTTGAGCCGCGAGCAGATCAAGCAGCGTTTTGATCGCATTACCACACTGACCGCCGCCGACGCCGATCAGCCGATTGCGCCGAACCTGGCCGCAGGTTCCATCACTGACGATACCGAGCAGGCCATGCTGGTCGCGGAACTGCTGGTGGCTGGAGGCGGGCGGATCGATCCTTCTGATCTGGCACAAAGCCTGATCGACTGGGAAGTCGTCATGCAGGCCAAAGGTTCGCAAGACTTGCTTGGCCCGTCGACCAAGCGCGCTATTGAAATGATTCTAGCGGGCCATACCCCTGAAGAAGCAGGACGCTTCGGCACCACCAATGGTGCGGCCATGCGCATCACGCCCGTGGGCATTGCTGCTGACGTGCGTGATCGGCAGCAATTTGTCGAGGCAGTGGTCCAGGCCTGTCAAGTCACTCACAACACCACGCTGGGTATTTCCAGTGCGGCCGCGGTGGCGGCTGTCGTCTCGGCCGGTCTCAACGGTGATGAGTTGCAGGATGCTTTACAGCTTGGCGTCGAGATTGCGCAGCAAGCGGAAAAATATGGCCATTGGGTTGCCGGTGGACGTATCGCCGCCCGCGTTCAGTGGGCGCAAAAGCTGTGTGCCAATTGCGATAACCAGCAATTGCCGACGCTGATCTACGACGTCATCGGCACCTCCGTGGCCTCGCAGGAGTCCGTGGTGGCAGCTTTTGCGTTGGCGCATCAGGTCGCGACAGGCCGGCTTTCGGCCTTCGACGCGCTGTGCATGGCGGCAAGCCTGGGCGGCGACACTGACACCATCGCCGCGATTCTTGGCGCAATGCTCGGTGCATGCCAGGGTTTGAGTGCCTGGCCTGCGCAAATGATCGAGCAGATCAAGACTGTCAACGATCTGGAGCTGTATTCGCTGGTCGAGCATTTGTTGTCCCTGCGTGCGATCTGAAAGGCCGCAAGGCGCCCTGTAGAACATCTAACAAGACAGGACTTTTCGCAGCCTGAAAAGCCTCATGTGACAAGGATGTCGTTTGGATTGCGTACTGCCCACAACCAGAATAAACGGCAACCGGAGCATTTCCATGACTTCATCCAAGTCCACTCAAGGCGCAGGGCAACTTGAAACACGCGGTATCGAACCGGTGCCGGAAGGCGAGTGCAACGGCCATCCGTTGCAATTGTTCTGGGTCTGGTTTGCGGCCAACATCAGCATTCTTGGACTGCCGCTGGGTGCGACGCTGGTCGCTTTCCGGGGCTTATCCATGGGGCAGGCTGTCATTGTCGCCATTCTTGGCGCGGCGGGTTCGTTTGCCGTGGTGGGTGTGATTTCCATCGCCGGTCGTCGCGGTCGAGCGCCGAGCCTTACGCTTTCCCGCGCCATCTTCGGCGTGCGTGGCAACATCGGCCCTACCATCGTTTCGCTGATGTCGCGGCTGGGTTGGGAAACCGTCAATACCACAACGGCCGCTTTCGTGCTGCTGTCGCTGTGTTCGATCCTGTTTGGTACGCCTGTGGCAGCGAAGAGCGCGCCAGGGCTGACCTTGGTGTTCATCGCAATCTTCGTGTTGCTGACCCTGTCCGTTTCCGGCCTTGGCCATGCCACGCTGCTGGTCATTCAGAAATGGGCAACTTACCTCTTCGGTGCACTGAACATCATCGTCGGTGGCTTTCTCATCGCTCATATCGACTGGACGGCGGTGTTCGATGCCACGCCCGCGCCGCTGAGCGCGATGATCATCGGCGTCGGCACCATGGCCGCCGGTACAGGTATCGGCTGGGCCAACGCTGGGGCGGACATGTCGCGCTATCAGCATCGCAGTGTGAAAGCATCGGGGTTGGTGGCGTCGGCTGCGTTTGGGGCTGGCATTCCGCTGGTGCTGCTGATCACGCTTGGCGGATTGTTGTCGGTGGGCAATGACCACTTGGCGTCGGCCACTGACCCGATCATTGCGATTCGCGAACTGCTGCCAACCTGGATGGCGGTGCCATACCTGATTACGGCGTTTGGTGGCCTGCTGCTGTCAAACAACCTGTCGGTGTATTCGGCCGGTTTGACCACCCTGACCCTGGGCCTGAAGATCAAACGCGTCCATGCGGTGATTGTCGACATCGTCGCGATCTTCGCCGGTTCTATCTACTTCATGCTGATCGCCGACAGTTTCTACGGCCCGTTCATTACCTTCATTTCGATGCTGGCGGTACCCATCACGGCGTGGGTCGGGATCTTTATCGTCGACTTGATTCATCGTCATTACTACTCGCCCACAGACTTGATGGACGTCTCGGCCAAGAGCGCTTATTGGTATCGCGGTGGGGTGGAATGGCGTGCGCTGGGTGCCTGGGCTTTGGCAATCGTTCTCGGTTTTAGCTTCACAACCGTCGCCACAACCCCGGAAAACGTGTTGTTCAAGGGCTTCCTGGCCGACTCTTGGTTCGGCCACAACGGCTTGGGCTGGATCGTGACCTTTGTGGTTGCCGGTGGCTTGTACGCCATTGTTGGTGGTTCCCGCGACCGTCGTGTCGTAACAAACGAGGCCGTTCATGCCCGCTAGATTGCTGTATACCGGCCAGGTCGTGGTTGATTTGGTCATGGCCCTTGAGGCATTGCCTCGTTCGGGGGGCGATGTGCTTGCCAGTTCGGCGACGTTCGAAACGGGCGGTGGCTTTAATGTGATGGCCGCCGCGCGTCGTCACGGGATGCAAACGGTGTATCTGGGGCGTCATGGCAATGGTCGATTCGGTGATCTGGCGCGTCAGTCGATGGCCGCCGAGGGCATCGAAATCGCCACGCCGGTCTCGCACGACCAGGACACCGGCTTGTCGGTGGCGTTGATCGAACCGTCGGCCGAGCGCTCGTTCATTTCTTACGTGGGCGCGGAGGGTGGCTTATCGGCGCAAGACCTGAACCGCGTCACGGTGCGGCCCGAGGACTACGTATTTGTCAGCGGCTACAGCCTGTTGCACAAAGACAAGGTGGCGAGCTTGCTGGCGTGGCTATTGCGCTTGCCGCAGGGCGCAGGCGTGGCGTTCGATCCCGGCCCGCTGGTGAAGTCTGCGGACAGTCCGCAGATGGATGCAGTATTGCCGCTGATCACGCTATGGACTAGCAACTGCGAAGAGGCGTTGCGTTTTACTCAATGCGAAGCGATTGCTGACGCGCTTGAGCGGTTGAGTGACTTGCTGACGGACAGCGCGTTGATCGTGGTGCGCGATGGGGCGCAAGGTTGTTGGGTTCGGCAGGGCACGCGTACACGGCATGTGCGCGGTTTTCCGGTCGAGGCGATCGACACCAATGGTGCGGGCGATGCCCATGCCGGTGTGTTGTTGGCGAACATGGCGGCGGGCTATTCAACAGAACAAGCAGCATTGCGCGCCAACGCAGCCGCCGCCATTGCCGTGACGCGTTGGGGGCCAGCGACCTCACCGACCCCGCAAGAGGTAGACAACCTCATCGCTGCACACGCTGAGCTGTAGGCGTCCCCCAGGGTTTACAGTTATGTCTTGCCAACACGTTGGCTTCTACCAGAGGCGGTTGTGCGCATCACCCCAACCCGTATTTTTTTACTTTGTCGAACAACGTGGTCTTGGCCAGGCCAAGTTCCTGGCTGGCCTGGCTCAGATTCCCGCCACTACGCTGTAGCGCTTCGCTAAGCAGATTCTTTTCGAACGCTTCCACTGCTTCGGAAAACCCCAGGCTCTGGCTTTCCGCCGTCGAGCCGCTCTTCTTGAATGCTGGCAACCCAAGGGCGTAACGCTCGGCCACGTTACGCAGCTCGCGCACGTTGCCCGGCCAATCGTGGCTCATCAACGCCGCCATCGTCTGCGGGTCGAGTGGCAGTGGCTCGCGATCAAAACGTAAGGACGACAACTGCAAAAAGTGCTCGAACAATTGCAGGATGTCTTCGCGACGTTCGCGCAGCGGCGGTAACTCCAGGGTCACCACGTTCAGCCGGTAATACAAGTCGCTGCGGAACTGACTGGCTTTGCTCAGCTCGCCCAGGTCCGCTTTGGTCGCGGCGATCACCCGGCAATCCACCGCTACGCTCTGGTTCGAACCGAGCCGTTCCAGCGTGCGTTCCTGCAACACTCGCAGCAGTTTGATTTGCAGGTTGATCGGCATGCTTTCGACTTCATCGAGGAACAGCGTGCCGTTGTGCGCATGTTCGATCTTGCCGATACGCCGTTTGCCCGCGCCGGTGAACGCATTGGCCTCGTGGCCGAAAATCTCGCTTTCGAACAGGTTCTCCGGTAGCCCACCGCAGTTCAGGGCGACAAACTGCTGTGAGTGCCGACGGCTGAAATCGTGCAGGCAACGGGCGACCAATTCCTTGCCGGTGCCGGTTTCGCCTTCGATCAGCACGTTGGCCGACGTATCAGCGACATTAACGATCAACGCACGCAGGTTTTGCATGGCGGGGGAGCGCCCGATGATCTTGCCTTCCAGCGAATCGCGCTCGGCGAGTTGCTTGCGCAACGACCAGACTTCACGGGCCAGCCCGCGTTGTTCAAGCGCGCGCCGCGCCACTTCCACCAGACGCTCGGGGGAGAAGGGTTTTTCCATGAAATCGTAAGCACCATCGCGCATGGCGTTGACAGCCATCGACACGTCGCCGTGCCCGGTGATCAACACCACCGGCAAGCTGCGGTCGCGCGCTTTGAGCTGAGTCAGCAGTTGCAGACCATCGATCCCTGGTAGGCGGATGTCACTGACGACGATGCCCGCGAAGTTATCCCCCACCCGCGCCAGTGCCTCTTCTGCACTGGCGACGCCTTCGCTGTGAATGTCTTCCAGCGCCAGTGCCTGCTGGCAACCGAGCAGGACGTGGGGATCGTCTTCGACGATGAGAACGGTCAGGTCAGTGTTCATGTGCGATTCCATATCGGCAATGTTGACGTTTTCGCGAGGCGGCTGGGCTGATGAATCGCAATGCCTGCCTCGCCAACACGTTGGCTCCTACAGAAAACAGGGCGACCAGACGATTTCATGCGGTTGGCCCAACCAGCGGCAAACTCAACACAAACACCGTTCCACCCTCGGGCGGGTCTTCAGCATTCAGGGTCCCGCCGGCAGCGGCAGCAAGGCTGGCCGACAGGGTCAAACCCAGCCCCAGACCTTGTTCACCGGGTTTGGTGGTGAAAAACGGTTCGAACAAATGTTTGCGCGCTTGGGCGTCGATGCCATGTCCGTTGTCCCGTACGCGCAATCGATAGCGCCCCTCTACGACTTCACCTTCAAGCCACAGTTCGGGTAATGGTTGCGCTTGCATGGCATCCAGCGCATTACCGATCAGGTTGACCAGAATCTGTTCCAGGCGGGTTTGATCGATCATCAGTGCAACGTCAGCAAAATCCTGATGCAACGCCAGCGCGCTCTTTTCCAGGCGCGCGGCGAGCAATTGCAGCGCCGCGTCTACGGCCTTGCCCAACGATGCTTGCCCTTTGTCTTCGCCGCGACGGGCAAAGGCCCGCAGGCTGGCAGTGATGCGGCCCATGCGGTCGACCAGATCGTTGATCGTGCGCAGATTATTGCTGGCGGTGTCCAGCGCTCCGCGTTCGATGAAGCGCACAGTGTTGCCTGACAACGTGCGCAACGCCGCCAGCGGTTGGTTGAGTTCGTGGGCGATGCTGGTCGACATCTGGCCGATGGCCGCCAGTTTTCCGGCCTGCACCAGTTCATCCTGTGCCTGACGCAACGTGTCCTCGGCTTGCCTGCGTTCGCGGATCTGCCCCTTGAGCCGTTCGTTGCTGGCACGCAGGTCAGCGGTGCGTTCGGTAATCCGACGCTCCAGTTCGTTGTTGACTTGTTCCAGTGCTTCGCGGGCGGCCAGGCGGGTCGAAATAACCTTGCGCCGCTCATTCCAGGCGATCAGCAAAAACGCCACCAGCGCGCAGGCCACGGCCACGAGCATGCCTTGATTAGCGGCTTCGCGACGCAGGTCTTCCAGTGGCGTGAGTAATGTCAGGTGCCACGGTGTGTCAGCCAGGCTTCGAGTTTGGGCCAGATAACTGACCACGGTGTGATTGTGATCGACACTGCTGTTGGCCGGGAACGTGAGTTTCTCCACGCCTTCGGAGATCGACTCACGCTCCAATGGCACCAGCTCGTTCAGTGGCCACCAGTAATATTGCAGGCTACGCGCCAGGCGCTCTTTGATTTCCGGGGTTAGGGCGCGCACTGATTTCAAGCGCCGGGACGGGTCGCTGGACAAGATGATGATGCCGTTCTCATCGCTGACGAAGGCTTCCAGGCGTGCCCGTTGCCAGCGTTCTTCAAGGGCTTCGAGGCGGACTTTGATCACCGCGATGCCGATGATCTTGCCTTTTTCTTCCAGCCCGTGTGCCAGGTAATAACCGGGCTCGCCGGTGGTGGTGCCAATCCCATAGAAGCGACCGGGTAAACCGCGAATGGCATCCTGATAATAGGCGCGGAACGACAGGTCCTCGCCCAGATAACTGTCGGCATCGCGCCAGTTGCTGGTGGCCAATACCCGGCCTGTAGTGTCGAGTACATAGATGGCGCGGCTGCGGCTGCGGCGATTGAGACCCTCCAGGTAATCGTTGACCTTGCCGCGCAATTCGGGCGACGGATCGTTCAGCAGATCCGAGACATTGGATTCAAGCTCAAGCACGCTGGGCAGGTAGTTGTACTTGTTGATCTCGCTTTCGACGGTGCGCGCGTGCAGCTCAAGTTGACGCTCGCCGTTCTCGCTCAGCGCCTTGATGCTGTTGGCTTCGCTGAATAAATAACTGACGTAACCCAGCCCGATCATCAGCACAATGATCAGCGGTGGTAGAAACAGGTGGCGTATCAGACGGGGTTGTTTCACGGCGAGTGATGGCGGTGCGTCGCGATAGAGAGGGGGGTCGCATTTCATCACAGTCGTCCTGGACCGACCAGCCGCGTGTTTGCTGGATATCGCAAAACGCACGGCCGGAAGGTTTTGTGCCCTTGTGGGGCGTTCAACGCTTAGTGCTGCAGGATCTTGGCAAGGAATTGCTGGGCACGTTCGGAGCGCGCGCTGACATCACCGAAGAACTCTTCCTTGGCGCAGTCTTCGACGATCTGCCCCTGGTCCATGAAGATCACCCGGTTAGCCACTTTGCGTGCGAAGCCCATTTCATGGGTCACGCACATCATGGTCATGCCTTCTTGGGCCAGTTGCACCATCACATCCAGCACTTCGTTGACCATTTCCGGGTCCAGCGCCGAGGTCGGTTCGTCGAACAGCATCACCACCGGGTCCATCGCCAATGCGCGGGCGATTGCCACACGCTGCTGCTGACCACCGGAAAGTTGGCCGGGATGCTTGTTGGCATGAGCAGAAAGACCAACGCGTTCCAGCAGGGCCAGGCCTTTTTTGGTGGCGTCTTGCTTGCTGCGGCCCAAGACCTTGATCTGCGCGATGGTCAGGTTTTCGACGATGGTCAGGTGCGGGAACAGCTCGAAATGCTGGAACACCATGCCCACCCGCGAACGCAGCTTTGGCAGATTGGTTTTCGGGTCGGCAATTGAAGTACCGTCGACCACGATGTCGCCTTTCTGGAATGGCTCCAGCGCATTGACGCACTTGATCAGGGTCGATTTGCCCGAGCCGGACGGACCGCAAACCACCACCACTTCGCCCTTGGCGACGTCGGTGCTGCAATTGGTCAGTACCTGAAAGTCCCCATACCACTTGTTGATATTTTTGATGGAAATCATACGGCAAACCTTTTCTGCAGAAGCTTCACCAGGCGCGAGGCAGCGAAGCTGATGATGAAGTAGACCAGACCGGCGAAGATCAGGAATTCATTGGAGCGGCCAATGATGTCGCCGCTCGAGCGCGAGGCATTGAGGAAGTCGACCAGGCCCACGGTGTAGACCAGCGAGGTGTCCTGAAACAGGATGATGCTCTGCTGCAACAACAGCGGGGTCATCTTGCGAAATGCCTGAGGCAGGATGATCAGGCGCATCATCTGGCCGTAGGTCATGCCCAGCGCTTGCGCGGCACCCATCTGACCGCGCGATATCGACTGCACGCCAGCACGAACGATTTCGCAGAAATACGCGGCTTCGAACATCATGAAGGCCACGACGCAGGAGGTGAATGCGCCAATTGGCGTGTCTTCGCCGGTGATCCAGCGCAGCACGAACGGCACTGCCAGGTAGAACCAGGTAATGACCAGCAGCAGCGGGATCGAACGGAAATAGTTCACGTACGCGCCAGCGATGTTTGCCATCCACTTGCTCGACGACAGGCGCATCAACGCCAGCAGGGTGCCAAGAATGACGCCACCGACGATGCCCATGACCATCAGTTGCAGGGTCATGATCATGCCGTTCCACATGCCGGGAATAGCAGGAATGATTCCGGAGAAGTCCATCATTTACCTCCCACGGAAATCAGGCCCGGCACCGCGACTTTCTTCTCGATCAGGCGCATGAGCAACATCAGGCTCATGTTCAAGGTGAAGTAAATCAGTGTGGCCAGGGTGAAGGCTTCAAACAGGTTGGCGGAAAATTCGGCGGTCTGTTTCGTCTGGGCCAGCAACTCCATCAAGCCGATCAGCGAGGCCACGGACGAGTTCTTGAACACGTTGAGGAATTCGGAGGTGAGCGGTGGAATGATGATCCGGTACGCCTGCGGCAACAGCACGTTCCAATAGATTTGTGGCAGTTTGAAGCCCATGGCGCGGGCTGCCGATTCCTGGCCTGGCGGCAATGCCTGAATGCCGGTGCGCACCTGTTCGCAAACACGCGCGGCAGTGAACAGGCCCAGGCAAACGACCACGCTCAGAAATGCCGAGGTGGTTGGATTGAGGTCTTGCTTGTACCACTCTTGCAGGTTTTCGGGCAGCAGGTCCGGCACCAGGAAGTACCAGATAAACAACTGCACCAACAGCGGTACATTCCGGAAGATTTCGACGTAAACCGCAGCTATCGTAGACAGCAAACGGTTAGGCACCGTGCGCATGACCCCGAGCACCGAGCCCAAGGTTAACGCGATGATCCAGGCGGCGACGGCAATCGCGATGGTCCAGCCCAGGCCGGTGATGTACCAGTCCAGATAGGTTTCGCTGCCAACACCTGTGGACTTGAAGAACACGCCCCAGTCCCAGTTGTAATTCATCAGGGTCTCCCCTCTGATCGATTGTTATGCACGCTTCGCTTTGCAGCGAGTTCCGGGCAAGCCGATGCTTTCCCGGGAACAGGCTTTTTTACGGTTCAGGCGTGTGAGCGGTACTTAGGCGCTCTTGTCCGGTGCCGGCTTGTCGTTCGGATTGGCGATCAGGTTTTTCAACTCTTCGCTCATCGGGAAGTTCAGGTTCAGGCCTTTTGGTGGGATCGGCTGGGTGAACCACTTGTTGTAGATCGTGTTGATTTCGCCAGACTTGAAGGTGGCAACGATGGCGTCATCAACGGCTTTCTTGAAGGGTTCGTCGCCCTTACGGACCATGCAGCCATAGATTTCGTAAGACTGTGGCGTGCCAGTAACGGCCCAGTCAGTTGGCTTCTTGGCTTTGGCCATTTCGCCGGCCAGCAGGGCATCGTCCATCATGAAGGCAACAGCACGACCCGATTCCAGCATCTGGAACGACTCGCCGTGGTCTTTTGCAGAAATCACGTTCATGCCCATTTGCTTGTCGGCGTTCATGGACTTGAGAAGGCGTTCAGACGTAGTGCCAGCGGTGGTGACGACGTTCTTGCCTTTCAGATCGCCGAAGTCCTTGTAGGCCGAATCGGTTTTGGACAGCAGACGTGTACCGATTTCGAAGATGCCAATGGAGAAATCGACTTGCTGTGCGCGTTCGGCGTTGTTGGTGGTGGAGCCACATTCAACATCGACGGTGCCGTTCTGCACCAGCGGGATACGGGTCTGTGAGGTGACCAGGTTGTACTTGACCTTCAGGTCTGGGATATCCAGGTCTTTTTTGATCGCTTCGACGATTTTCAGTTGAATATCGTGGGAGTAGCCGACCGGAACGCCAGAAGCGTCAGCGATGTAGGAAAACGGAATAGACGAGTCGCGATGACCGAGGGTAATAGTGCCCGACTCTTTGATTTTCTTCAGCGTGCCGGTGAGTTCAGCGGCGACAACCGGGGTGCTGATCAGAGCGACAGCAATTGCTGCGCTCAGGAAATGGGGAACGATGCGCATCAATGAATCCTCGACTTTGTTTTTTTTATGGGGCCGATGTTGAAAGGCCCGCTTGTTTAAGAACGCTTCAACGGTGGCCCAATTCAGACGCACGTTATGGTCGAAGCAATCGTAAATAAGTGTAGAGCATGACTCATGCCAAACACTTGTCATGATCTAACCTGTTGATATAAAAAGACTTTAAGTTTTTATATGGAGGAGAAGACAAGCGCGGCGTCCGGGATTCCGAACTAATGCGGTAGCGGTGTTCGGAAACCCGAATGCGGGCACAGAAGCTTGTAGGAGCCAACGGGTTGGCGAGGCGGTGTAGACATTGATACAGGCACACCGCCTTGCCAATAAATTCGCGCCTGCAGGATTTTTTGATCAAGCGGCTTCTATAGCGCCTTTATTGCGAGCGACCTTATCGAGATACGTCTGCACGTTCTGCTGTTCTTGCGCCGTGGTGAACAGGCCGAGCTTGGTTCGGCGCCACAGAATATCTTCAGCTTGTGTGGCCCATTCTTCGCTGCAAAGGTAATCAACCTCGCGCGAATACAACCCGCCACCTAAATGCTCACCCATGTCGCTAAGGTCTTGCACGCCTTCGACAATCCGCCCACTGCGGCTTCCGTAGGTGATCGCCCAGCGTTGGGCGATTTCGACGGGCAACCAGGCGCAACGCTGCTGCAATTGGGTGACCAGCGCCGCAGGTGTGGTCATGTTTTCAGCGCCTGGGAGGCTGCTCTTGGCTGTCCACTCCGGTTTCATTTGAGTGAAGAACGGCGCCAATTGCTGCATGGCTGATTCAGCCAGCTTGCGGTAGGTGGTCAGTTTGCCGCCGAACACAGAGAGGATCGGGGCTTCTCCCGCGTTGCCCGAAAGCGATAGCGTGTAGTCACGGGTAATGGCTGACGGATTGTCCGATTCGTCGTTGCACAGTGGTCGAACACCCGAATACGTGCGGATGATGTCGTCGCGGCTGATCTGCTTTTTGAAGTGCTCGTTGACGATTTTCAGCAGGTAATCGGTTTCGCCTTCGGTGATCGCGACTTTGTTCGGATCGCCGGTGTACTCGCGGTCGGTGGTGCCAATGATGGTGAAGTGTTCCAGATACGGAATCGTGAACACGATGCGCTGGTCTTCGTTCTGCAAAATGAACGCATTTTCGCCTTCATACAGCTTAGGCACGATCAAATGGCTGCCTTGAATCAGGCGGATGCCGTATTGCGACTCCAGCTTCAGGTCTTCACGAATGAACCTGGCAACCCACGGGCCGGCCGCATTGACCAACGCTTTGGCACGAATCGAAAACAAGCTGCCGTCGGTGCGCTCCATGTGCAAGTGCCACAGGCCTTTGCTGCGGCGAGCATTCAAACAGCGGGTTTGGGTGTGGATGTGCGCGC
Source organism: Pseudomonas sp. (assembly GCF_036404235.1). Classification (GTDB taxonomy): domain Bacteria; phylum Pseudomonadota; class Gammaproteobacteria; order Pseudomonadales; family Pseudomonadaceae; genus Aquipseudomonas. The sequence continues at coordinate 1,046 of NZ_DASWOT010000094.1, read as the reverse complement.
CGTTTTCGCGAGCCGCCATGGCGTTCAATACCACCAGGCGGGCGTCGTCGACCCAGCAATCGGAGTATTCGAAACCGCGCGTGATTGTGGATTTGAGCGGGCTGTTGGCGCCGAAACGCAGGCTTTTCGACGCGGGCAGTTTTTCACGCTTGCCCAGGTGGTCATAAAGGAACAGACCGGCGCGGATCATCCACGCTGGGCGCAGGTGCGGGCGGTGTGGCAAGACAAAACGCAGTGGTTTGACAATATGCGGTGCTTTTCCCAGCAGCACTTCACGTTCGGCGAGGGCTTCGCGTACCAGGCGGAACTCATAGTGTTCGAGGTAGCGCAGGCCGCCGTGGATCAGCTTGCTACTGGCTGACGATGTATGGCTGGCCAGATCGTCCTTTTCACACAAGAAAACCGAGAGCCCGCGCCCGGAAGCATCTGCCGCAATCCCGACACCATTAATGCCACCGCCAATGACCGCGATGTCGTACACCTCAGAGAGTGGGGGCATTGGCTGTGTGGAATGGGGCATTTGGGCCTCTCCTGTCTTCAAATCTTGGATTCGAACAATGATCGAAAAATGGCGAATTCGAACATATATGTTCATTTTCGAAAATGGTAGCGTAAAGAGAACGGACTATCCACTCAGTATTGATTGAAAATACTGATCAAGAAGAAAAGAAAGGAACAATTGTGAACATGCGCGCATGTAGTGATTAAAGGAGCGTTGGCCGAATCGACTTCTGTAGGCGATCCCCCGTTGTCCAGATTCCGCGCTTGAAGTGCGCCCCAAATGTTGGAGCAGGGCTTGTCCCGCGACCGGCGGGGAACTCGTCGTAAACCTGCGCACACGGTGTGGCAGGCAGACCGCGCGCACCGGGTTTACTGCCGCTGCGCGCCAGGTCGCGGTACAAGCCGCGCTCCTACCGTGTGTTCTGGCCCTGACCCGACATGCAGAAGCCGGGCTTGCCCTCGGGTCTACACCACTTCCAATCGAATTTTGTTCTGTGTCAGCAACTGTGCCAGCGCGGGCACCGGTGCCTGGTCGGTCACCAAAC
>NZ_DASWOT010000093.1:0-96040 GCF_036404235.1 Pseudomonas sp. | reverse complement strand
ATTGATCGCTCACCCGACAGGCGAGTTCGGCAACTCGTCGAATTGCATCCTGGGAGTGATGCTGTGTGTAGCTCACCACCGTCGGTTGATGTGGTAAACGGGTCTGACAGTCCAAGACCTTGATCCTGCCCGCCTCAACATAGGGCCGTGCCGCCACCAAGGGCAACAGGGCATTACCAAAGCCTGCTTCCACCAACTGCATAATGGCTGCGATAGAGCTGACATGGTGAATTTTGCCGATGGGCATCTGAGCTTGGCGATACAACTCCCTTAATGCCAAATCCGGGTGTGACCCACGGCTCATGGTGATGCATGGCAAGCGCAGCAGGTCGTTGAGGGGATCGGTCGGGTTCGGACAAAAACCTACAGGCCCAATCCAGCCAGTGGCGACCGAAGGGCAAGGAATGCTGGTGATGCCATCACCATCGATTTGGTGGGCTTGAAGCGCAACATCCACCGTGCCGTCACGCAGCGCTTTGTGGATCCCTGCCATACTTTCCGAGCTGAACTGCACCTCAATCCCGGGGTAGGTCGACTGAAGGCTCTTGAGGAAATGAATCAGCCAGCTATGCACGATGAAATCGGTCGCGCCGATTCGAACCAACCCCAGAAGATCGCTGCCAGGCTGCCCAAGCAACCGCATCTCTTGCTCCAGGTCGAGCATCCTTTCGCTGTAACCCATAAGGCGCTGACCCACTGCCGTCAAACGGAGTACGCGTGATTCGCGATCAAACAGGCGGGCGCCAATCTCCTCTTCCAGCGACTGTATTCGGTTGGACACGGCGGCCTGGGTCAAATGCAGATGCTCTGCCGCCGCGCGAAAACTCTTCAGCCGCGCCACCTGTAAGAATGCTTCGATGAAACGGGTATTCATCCGGTGGTCTCTCTTATGGGCGCAGCAGTTCTATTGGCCAATATGTGAGACGGCTAACATAACCGCCGTCAGGGAAAAGAGCGCCAACAGCGTGGACGCAGCGATACTCGCGGTGACTTCCTGCTCCGCCACCTTGTAACGCATGGCGTAGAGGTAAACATTTGCTCCGATCGGCAGCGCTGCGGACAGAATCATTACCTTGAATCCTAGTCCCTTCAAGCCCAACAGCGAGCCCAGGGCAAACATCGCCAACGGATGAATGCAGTTTTTGGTGACGGCCAGCGTCAAGCCGGTTTTCAAATGACCGAGACTTTTGTTGAGCGCCAACGTCGCGCCCACCAACATCAACGCCAAGGGAGAGAACGCACTGCCAATCAACGCCAGCGTCTTATCCAGCGTAGATGGAAGCGCAAGTCCGGTGACCGAATACAACAGGCCGCACAGGATGGGAAGCGGCACAGGGTGCAGCAATGTTGAACGTGCGGCCTTGGCCAGGGTCATTCCAAATCCAGCGATACGGGCCAGGCGTCCGCCCGATGCTCGCGCATCTGTCGATCCGCGAGCATCGGCGAACTCGATCAGGCTGGTCACCATGGTCAGCATGATCAACGAATGCACCGACATGAGGGCAAACAAGGTGATCAACCCCTCTTGACCAAAGGTCATGCTCACGAGCGGTACACCAATCATCAAGATATTGGAAAACGTGGTCGAGAGCGCTAGCACCGCCGCTCGCTTATTGAAACCATGCCGTGCCATGACTAGGCCAAACACCACCCAGATAGCGCAAAAATAGACGCCCACTGGCGTGAAATCGATGTCCCCCAATCGAACAGTTGCCATGCTGCGGAAAAGGAGAGCTGGAGCCAGCACCAGAAACGCGATGTTGGACACATCCTTGATCGCCTCGCTTCGCAGCCATCCGCGCCGGACAATGGCGAAACCGATCACGATCAGCGTTACGACAGGAAACAGCGCCTGAAATACCGGCCCCAGCATGGACTTCACCTCAAATCAAAAGAATTACAACAAGGAAAGGGGGTAGCTGACGATGATGCGGTTCTCATCCAGATCGTTACCGAACGTGGACCGAACCGTAGCGTTGCGCCACTTTAGCGACAGACTCTTGAACGTTCCGCTTTGAACGAAGTACGTCAACTCACTGTTACGCTCCCACTCATGTCCCTCGTCACCATTGCTCAGATGAATTTGATCGCCGGAGACATAACGGTTCATGAACGTCAGCCCAGGAAACCCCCATGCGGCCAGATCGTAGTCATAGCGAAACTGCCAGGACCGTTCCCCGGTATTGGCAAACGGCAAAACCTGAATGAAGTTAACCAGCCATGGATCGCTATTGACCACATAAGGGTAAGGGTCGTCGCCCATTATCTTCTGGTAGCCCACGGTAAAACTGTGAGCCCCCGTGAGATAGGTCACACCCAAGCCAGCGGCACGGTTGTCGATACGCCGAAAACTGCCGTCTTCACGAGCACTCTCAAGGCGCAAGTCGGTTTTCAACGTCCCATGGCCCAGCGCCATGGCTGTCGCAGTGTTAAAAATACCCTGCTCATAGACGCCGTCGAGCTTTCCATAATGAAGGCCCACGGAGTTGCCTGCTCGCCAGCTATAGTCCCCGCCAGCCAAGATGAACTCGTCGCTGTCACCTCCGTAGTTACTGGTCAGATGCGTCCAGTCGGTAGAGTCCACACCGACGACTTCGGTGATGCGTCCGGCCTGTAGCGAAAGCCCATCGATCTCTTTCGATTCGAGCAAACTACCCTTGAACATTTGCGGAAGCAGGCGCGCATCAGGCGATTGCAATACCGTGTTACGGAACATCAATGCACCCACCTTTATGGTGGTCTTCGAGATTTTTGCCTTCGCGGTCACGCCAGCCTTAGTGTATTCATCCACCGATGACCCGTCCGATTGAGAAGGGAAAAGCCCGGTACCACTGCGGTCTGCGCTTGAGTCCAACCTAACGCCTAACATGCCAGTCATATCGACACCGAAGCCAATAACTCCAGGCGTATAACCCGATTGAAGCTTCAAGATTGCAGCTTGCCCCCACTCCCGAGCCTGGCTCTTGCCATTGCTCCCGCCAGGTTGGCGAAAGTCGCGGCTGAAGTAGAAATTTCGAAGCTCCATCTGCGCCTGACTATCGGTGAAAAAGTCTGCGTGGGCTGACTGACCCACTCCCATTGTCCCCAGACCACTGGCGAAGATCGGTAACCACGTAATGCGCTTGAGTACGGACATCGAGAACCTGCCATAGCGTTATTTGAAGGGAATTGGCAGTTTTCAAGAAAAGGTCCCCCATGCGACCGTGTGAGCGGTCGCTGTTGTTATAGGTGTAAAAGACTTGCAGATCAGGAGATGACGAATAGCACCGTGCCGAACCCCACTACCGTGCCATTAGGAACCTGCGGTATCGATATCGCCCCTGAAGCCGAGGCAACGACTGGCCATACACTCTCTTCGGCCTCCAGAAAGGCAACGTGCTGTCCGACCTCCACGGTTTGGCCCACCTCAAACAACGGGTTGGCAGACAACGGATGGCGGTCATGAAAAATCCCGACTCGGGTCGCCGTGATCGTCGCGGTCGGAGAGGCTTTGGCTTCATCGATGGGGTAACTCACTGTCGTGGGGGCCAACAGCGTTACCGATCTGTCTCGATCAAAAATCAGCGTTACGCTGACGCCCTGTCGTTCGTACTGGCAACGCTCGACTTGGGTGTGCTCAAGCATTCGTACCAATGCCTGAATATCTTCAAAGGTCATTGTCCGTCTCCTTGACCGGGCCAAAGCCCTGCGCCAGCAATGTTTCCAGATGATGGATATTGAAACCGCCGGCCACGAACCCCTTTTCACAGAGCAATGCTCTGTGCAGACCCAGATTATTAGCCACGCCTTGAATCTCGGTCTCCCCAAGGGCCACACGCATTCGGGCGATGGCCTGGTCGCGGGTATCGCCGTAGGTAATCACCTTGGCGACAAGCGAGTCGTAATGAGGCGGAATGCGATAACCACTGTAAAGGTGCGAGTCGACACGCACGCCCGGACCACCCGGCGCAATCCATTGACTGACCACACCCGGAGAAGGCGTGAATGTCCAGGCATCCTCGGCATTGATGCGACATTCAATTGCGTGCCCACGCAGTTGAAGATCCTCCTGACGTATCGACAGCCGTGCGCCCAGCGCAACCCGCAATTGCTCTGCAACCAAATCGACGCCCGATACCCACTCTGTGACCGGGTGCTCAACCTGGATACGCGTGTTCATCTCGATAAAAAAGAATTCGCCGTTTTCATAAAGAAACTCAAAGGTCCCGGCACCGCGATAACCAATGTGCCTGCACGCAGCAACGCAACGCTCGCCAATATTGGCCAATACCTTTCGGTCAATCCCGGGCGCTGGACTTTCCTCAATCACCTTTTGGTGCCGACGCTGCATGGAACAATCACGCTCACCCAACCAGACCGCGTTGCCATGACTGTCAGTCATCACCTGAATCTCCACATGGCGTGGGTTTTCAAGAAAGCGCTCGATATAAAGGGCAGGATTGCCAAAGGCGCGGGCCGCTTCCTCGCGAGTCAACTCTACCGCCTGGGCCAGATCTTCCTTGCGACGCACGATACGCATCCCTCGCCCCCCACCACCGCCAGCGGCTTTGACAATCAAGGGATATCCCACTTCTGCGGCGATGCGTTTCACCGTTTCAATGTCTTCCGACAACTGGCCTGGTGATCCGGCAACACAAGGTACACCGGCGTTGAGCATGGCCTGCTTGGCGCTAACCTTGTCGCCCATAAGACGGATCGATGCGGGCGTTGGACCGATGAACACTAATCCTGCGTCTTCGACTGACTGGGCAAAGTCGGCTCGTTCGGAAAGAAACCCATAGCCTGGATGAACGGCGCCTGCGCCCATCAAGCGTGCGGCACTGATCAATTCCTTTTGATTCAGGTAACTGCGTGCCGCGGCCGCCGGACCCACGCAGATCGCCCGATCAGCCAAGGCAACGTGTCGCAGGTCCGCATCGGCCTCTGAGTAGGCAGCCACCGTTTGAATATTCAGGCTCCGGCAAGCGCGCAGAATCCTCAGTGCGATTTCGCCGCGGCTGGCGATCAATACAGAATCAAACATCATTGGCCTCCAAGGGCTCCAGCTCGAAAAGCAGGGTGCCAGGCTCAACGGCCGAGCCATCTTCACAAGCAATGCGCACCACCCGCCCCGCACAGCCCGCTTCAATCTGATTCAGCATCTTCATGGCTTCGACGATGCACAGCACTTGGCCTTCCTCAACCCTGTCACCGACCTGTACAAACGGCGGTTGGTCCGGGCCCGACGCGCGATAGAAAAGCCCGACCAGACTGGCCTCCACACGATGCAGAGAAGGCGTGGCAACGGGCGATGTCACAGGGGCGCTTTCGTGGGGAACCGGCGCCGGATCTGGCTGTTTGCGAGATTTGGCGTGGCCCTCGGCTTTGACCAGACGAATTCGTTCACCTTGACTGACATGCTCAATTTCCCTGAGCGAGGAAGTTTCCAGCAACCCAACCAGTTGCTCGATTAACGTCTTATCCATAGGTGCCGGCTCACTTAAACGGTTTAATGGCGACGCCAGCGTTTTCCAGAACGCGGCGCACTTGAGCGGCCATGCTGATAGCACCCGGGGTGTCGCTATGTACGCAAATCGTGTCGAAGTGTGCGGGCAACATTTGGCCGCTGGTTGTCTCGATGCCACCTGCCTGGATCATACGAAGCATGCGCTGCGCAGCGAACTCGACATCGTGCAACACCGCGCCTGGCTCGCTGCGGTGTACCAGGCAGCCATCTTCGGTGTATGCCCGATCAGCAAACACTTCAGCCTTGGTTGTCAAACCGAGGTCATTGGCGATGGGGTGCATCAACCCTCCGGCAAACGTCACACAGATGAGTGAGCTATCAACGGCTTTGATGGCCTTGGCGATAGCGGTGGCAACACCAGCATCCGTTTGGGTCAAATTACCCAGCGCGCCGTGGGCCTTCACGTAAGTAATCGGATTTGCCGCATAGGTTGATAGGGCTATCGCAGCCCCTATTTGATAGGCGACCAACCGCTCAATCTCGCCCAGACTGAACGGGATAATTCTGCGACCAAAACCCCACAGGTCGGGAAACCCTGGGTGAGCCCCCGCAGCGACTCCGCGCCTGCCCGCTTCAGCGAATACGCGAGCCATGATTTCCGGGTCACCGCCGTGAAATCCACAGGCAACGCTGGCAGAGCTGACGATGTCCAGGATTGCGTCATCGTCACCCATCTTCCAGGCGCCGAATCCTTCGCCCATGTCAGAGTTCAGGTCGATTTGCAGGCTCTTCATTTTTAGATATTTCCTCGTAAATAGCTCAGGGGCAGGTTCAGACAGCTACGCCTGAATACAAGCGCAGCGCTTCCAATGCCTGCGTCTGACTGATCAAGATGAAACGCACAGGTGTGCCAATTGGCGCCTGAGCCAACCGCCAAAGGTCGGGCTCAATGACATTCGCTATCTTCGGGTAGCCCCCACAGGTGTTTGCTTCGGCCATCTGCACGATGGGTTGGCCGGCTGGTGGCACTTGCACCGTGCCGGGCAAAATGCCGTGAGAACGCAGCTCAACCGGCGATCCGAGGGCTAACGACTCGCCTGTCAGGCGATAGCCAATTCGATTGGACTGAGCGCTTATGCTGAACGGCATATTGATAAAAGCGTCACGGGCCTGTGCGGTAAATAGCCCATACTCCGCTGCGGGCAGTGCGCGTACGCAAATCTGCCCTGCCTCCAATTCCTGCCAAAAATTGCGCCGATGAAATGGGGCGATCCCAAACGACTCGGTACTTGAAAACGCAGCCCCCTGGGCGACAGGTAGACAATCACCGCGTTTGAGACCTCGCCCTGCAAAACCGCCGAAAGCGGCCTTAAGATCAGTTGAACGCGAACCCATAATCGGCTCAACGTCGATCCCTGCGCCGACACACAGGTAAGCTCGCACTCCTCGTATTGGGCGCTCCACCATCAAGGTCTGGCCTGCTTGCGCCTGGCAGCGCCACCATCCGGGGACTGGCTTACCGTCCAGGCTCAGACGACTATCGGCACCGGTACAGGTAAACCAAGTCGTCGTCTTGAAACGTACCTTGAAAGGGAATACACAGATTTCTACTCCTGCAGCATTGTCTGGATTACCCAGCAGCGCATTGCCCAGACGCAGGGCCTCGTCGTCCATGGCACCACTACGACTGACACCTAGATGTAAAAAGCCGTGACGGCCCAGGTCCTGAACAAGATTCAGCGCACCTGAAGTCAGGATTTCGATCACAGTGCAATTCCTTGACTCACGAAACGCACCCGATCCCCAGGCATCAGTAAGCACGGATCGGCACGATGAGGATCGAACAGATCCAGATCACTGTGGCCGACAAGGTGCCAACCCGACGGCGAAGCACAGGGCATCACGCCAGCCTGACTGCCGCCAATGATGACCGCGCCTTTCTCTATACGCGTGCGCGGAGCGCTTCTACGCGCAAGGGCGAGCCGAGTTGGAAGTCCACTCAGGTATGCGAAACCTGGCATGGACCCCACGCAAGCAACCTGATAAGTCACGGCGCTGTGGCATGCGACCCATTGTTCAACTGCCAGCCCTGCGGCATCAGCCAGCATCAGCAAGTCTTCTCCTGCTGCGCCGCCATAGATCATGGGTATCTCGACTTCGCGGCTTGCGATATCGGCTTCGCCAGCTTGCGCCCATAGACCAAGCACCTTGTCCTGCAGCTGTTGCGTGGTGAGCTGTAACGGATTGAAGACCACCAGTAGATTATTGACACCCGGCACCAATTCGCGGATTGGCAGAGCACAGTCAGATCGCAGTGCAGCGGCCAATGCCCAGAAGCGTTTTTGGGTCTGAGCACAAAAATCGGATCTAGCCACGTCAATCAGCAATGCGCCGATACCTGCCAAACTGATGCTGAATCCATCGCACTCGACAGAGTTGGGGGTAGTAATCACGTTCATGCAAAGCTTCCGAAAGTCGGACTGGAGGTGTGCGTCGGTACCTGAGCCGAAACGCTGCTGGTGAAAATGATCGAGGAAAGAGAAAGTTATTACCAACGGGTTTTTATGACGACTTTCGATCAATTAAACTTTTCAAAAACGCCACAACCCTGCACCAAAATAGCCAACTTCTCCCATCACCGCACTGATAACACGCATTTAATGGCACGCTCACAATCGTTACAGCGTTCAGATTAATATCTGCAACTAACGCACCCGCATTTGCACGCGAATAGCGTGTCCTGACGAATAGGTAAATAGTTTTACTGCGTAAAAATCTAAAAAAACACATTGACGACAGATCTGGCTAATGATCTAAATAAAAACGCAAAATCAATGATGCCTTTGTCACCCGCGTGGCATCGCCACCCTGCACAACACTCGAGCAGCGTATGGAACATGAAAATCCAACACCTGAAAAACACACGTCTAATTTTATAAACTCAGACGACAGTTATCATTCGATATTGGAAAACAGCCCGAGGGCTTTTCAACTTTTAATCGCAGAAAAGCAACTAAACCCAGGCAAGATCTACACCACACAAGCCCCTGCTCAGCATGGGGCTGAGAGGCAGAAGGCTGTTTAGACTACATTAGCGAAGATGCTTACTCCAGAGGCTTTCAGCTCGCCGTTCAGCGTAAATAAAACTTCCGAATGACAGGCGCCTTAGTTCGCCTTACTCGTATCTGGCAATGCTGAAATGACGCCTGCTGGCATCATTCTTAGGGAGCGACTTAATATTCTTGTAGGGCCCCGCGGGTTCGCTCATTGACTAAAAAATTAGATGACTATTTGATAATTTTTCAGAAAATCCGAGGTTAAAAATCCACTGACCAGATTGAAAGTTCTGAATCAGTACAGTTTTTGCATAATAAGAAAAGTCCATATCCGTCGCGGGTGCCGATGCCATCGCGAGGCATGCTGTCGGAACGCCACGGCCTTTTAAGCCTGCCAAACAGGAATCCGCTTGATTAAATTTAATTACCCTACAGAGAACTAGCATGTCTCACACCGAAAGCAGCATTTCACAAAGGCTCGACAGGCTCCCATTGGGGAAATTCCACTACCGAATTATCATGATGATTTGCGCGGGGCTATTCCTTGATTCATTTGAATTACAGATGGCCGGTTCGGTGCTGGGCGGACTCTTGGCAGAAAAGTGGAGTACACCTCAACTTAATGCCTGGTTTATCTCAGCGACCTTCCTGGGATTTTTGGTCGGAGCCTGGTTTTCCGGAGTCTTGGGGGACAAGCTGGGGCGACGGTATTGCTACCAAATAAACCTGGGGATTTTTGCAATCACATCAATTCTCGCCGCGTTTGCGCCGAATATGTATGTACTGATCGGTCTTCGCTTTCTAATGGGCATTGGGCTGGGCGGTGAACTGGTCCTGGGGTACGCGACGCTGAGTGAGTTCATGCCACCCAACAAGCGCGGACGACTGGTTGCGTTCCTGTCCTTTGTTGCGCAGTGTGCGCTGTTCGTCTCTAGCACCATGGCGCTATGGGTTATCCCGAACCTGGGATGGCGCTGGATGTTTGGCATTGCCGGTGTTGCAGCTCTGATCATCTGGTACATGCGTAAGTCCATGCCAGAATCGCCGCGGTGGTTGGCATCCAAAGGCCGTCTGGAAGAGGCAAGTGCGATTGTCGATGCCGCAGAGCGCCACGTTGATGTGCGCAACTACGCAGAACTGGTCAGTGACAAAATCGAAGCACCGGAAGATCCAGGCAAGTTGTCGGACTTGTTCAAAAAAGGCCAGGTTTCGAAGATCGTAGTGGGCATTACCATCATGGTGACCATCCAGATTTGTATGTTCGGTCTCATCGGGTGGCTGCCGTCGTTCTTCGTTCAACAAGGGCTGGACATCGTAAAATCGCTGCAATGGAACATGGTCATGACATTCGGTGGCCCCGCAGGTGCGCTCATCAGCCTTCTTCTGGTTGATCGAATCGGTCGCAAGCCAATCATTGTAGGGTCAGCGGTACTGTCGGCGATGTTCGCTCTGATCTACGTCAACCAGACCAATGAGACGGCAATGATGATCAGTGGTTTTCTGATGATCATGACTTTCTACGGAATCGTGGTCGTTGGCCAGGCGGTGTACCTGTCTGAGTTGTTCCCGACTCGCCTGCGGATGCGCGGCACCGGTGTGTGCAGTGCGGTTGCGCGGTTGGTGGCAGCGGCCATTCCGTTTGCGGTGCCGGCACTGTTCAACGCAGGCGGCATTCGATTGGTGATCGCCATCGTTGGAGTCGTACTGGCGGTTTGCGCAGTGATCATCATGGCTTTAGGGAAGGAAACACGCAAAAAGTCACTCGAACAAACCAGCCTTTGATCTCAACCTACAACCGTAGCCAGACCTACGGTTGTAGGATCAGTGTCCCGTAGTCACACGCCTCATTTGCAAAACCTTTGATAGCCGCGCTCAAGCCCGGCAGCCGATCAGCCCGATGCACTATCGAATAGCGTATTGCAGGAAGAGCTGGTTCGGTATCGACGACCTTGAGACGCCCTTGAGCGATCAAACTACCAAGGCATTCACGCGGCAGGTAACTCAACCCCATTCCGGCAATCGCCAACCCCACTTGAGCGATCAAGTAGTCGCTGATAAGCGAACGGTTCAATCGCACGCCATGCTCAGCTAACCATCGCCCCACGATTTGCCCCGTCCCAGAGGCTGTCCCCTGTATAAGCACCATGTGCTCTGCCAGTGCTTGCAACGGCATTGGGTTCTGCCCCTGGTAGTAACCCGGCGCGCACATCCACGCGTTTTCGACCTCGGCCAGCGGCATACTGACATAACGCGGGTCGTTGAAGCGGTCCTGCACGATGATCATGTCGAGTTGGTCGTCTTCGAGCTTTTTGAAAAGCTGCGATCCCAACTCAATGGACGGCTCCAACGCCAACCTTGGATAAGCATCGCGCACCCGCTCAACCAATGCTGGCAACCACGTCAACGCTGTTAGCTCGGTCACCCCCAGACGATAGTGGGTGGCCTGCACTTCGTTACTGCTCAGTTGCTCAAGCAACGCATCTCGCTGATCGAGAATATCCAGCGCGCGGCGGTAAAGTTCTTCGCCCTTGTCAGTCAGCCGAGCACTACGGCGACTGCGATCAAAAATAACAATCCCAAAGGCATCTTCCAGCTCTTGGATACGCTTTGAGATAGCCGATTGAGAGGTATTTAATCGAACTGCGGCCGCCTCAAAACTACCCTGCTCCACTATCCGGCAGATCGCATCGAGCTGCTTCATTGTAATCATGGCGCGGGGCTCCCCGTTAACGTGGTGCTATTCTATCGCACCCGTACCGATTGAACGTCAGGTATACCGCGCAGGGTTTAGCAGTCACTACTGCTGGGGGAATCGGTTGCTCGGAGCGGCCATGGTTGCCCTACCTGACCGTCAGCCAGCATAACCATGATTGTCTGGATGAAAACACACTGGTAGCCGCATCCACGAATGATGAACTGAGGCTTTGGGCAAGGATAGGTTGATTTAGCGGAGTAGAGGACTGAAAGCGTCACTCAAGACTTAAACGCATTGCAACACTGTCGCGCTAATGCGCTTTGCGCGCCTCTAAACCCTTTTATTAAAAAAGGTTCAGGAATTTGGAGGCAACCCCACCAGCCACACCCCGGCACACAATGTTCCCGCTGTGGCTGCTCCCTTCCGGGTCTGACCAGGTTCACGGGTAATCGTTGCGGGGGGACCGATGGGGTCACCATAACGACGCTCGCCAGTCGGCGAGCCGCGCCATTGTACCGGTCTGGCGCGAAGTTACAACCGTTGGTTTCAGATTAAAATTTGATTGGGCTCAAGCACTTGTGCGACTGGCGTTTACTGGTGTGGCGCAGCGGATTTCGCGACACGCCGCACACTTGCGCCTTTGGCAGACGCGCCTGCACAGCGTCATAATGCTGCTCTGCGTATTAGGTCAAGGCTGTGAGACATGAAAACGCAAGTAGTGGGTTATGAGGCATTGAGGCGCGTTCAGCGCCAAGAGCTGGAACTGCTCGAACTGCCGCACGAGCAAAAGATGTATGCGGGGGATATTTTCGGTGCGTTGAATACCCTGGGCTCCACCTCGGAGGATCATGTCCGCGGATTTGCTCTGTTGGTGGATGACACACCGCGTGGATTTTTCCTGCTTAAGCATGGGGCGCTGTTACCGTCCTGGGCGGACGCGGACGCAGCGACCTTGCATGCGCTGATGATTGATGTGGAATGGCAAGGTCGCGGACTGGGAAAGCAGTGCGTACAAGGGCTTCCTGAGCTGGTACAGACGTTGTGGCCGGATGTCCGGCAGTTGATGCTGTCGGTGGACGCGGAGAATCAAACCGCACTTGGGCTTTATCTTGGCCTGGGTTGGGTTGACCGAGGTACGGCGTATCGCGGTCGAGTGGGATACGAACGGCGGATGGCGTTGGCGTTGTGAATCGCTCGGATAGATCTCTGCGATTCGAATATGAACCGATGCCAGTAACCTTTGAAGGCTCGTCAGCGCTTTAAAGAGTTGCCTGCACGCCAGTGTTTCGATCACACACAAATGGCGTAAGCGCGGTTCTCACGCTCACGAGACCTGCAACACCTCGTCCGCCTTGCCGCCCGCGCCCTGAATCACCAGATGGATGAAATGCAGCTTGGTGACGACCGATGGCGGCACAACGAAAGGATAGAAATCGGGCTGCCCCATGGCGCGGGACAGTTCGTTGAGCATACCGGCGAGCTCAATCCACGCGTTGACGAACGCCAGGAACGCAGGCCCTCCGGGGTGTTGTGGGTCGTAGAGGGTTTCCAGCGGGAACGGTTGATAGTCGAGGTCCATGTTGCGGGCATTCATGCCCAGGCTCAGCGCCGTGTCCACAGCGTCCATCATGTGCAGGTAGTGCGCCCAGGTTTCGGCCCAGTCTTCCCAGGGGTGCATGGTGGCGTAGGCGCTGACGTAATGCTGCGACCAGTCGGCCGGGGCGCCATTTTGATAATGATGTTCGAGCGCATCGGCGTAACTGGCACGGTCGTCACCGAACAGATTGCGGAAACCATCCTGCCAATAAGTACCCGCAATCAGACGATCCCAGTAGTAATGTCCGACCTCGTGACGGAAATGTCCGAGCAGCGTGCGATACGGCTCATGCATCTGCACCCGAGCTTTCTCACGCAACGCATCATCGGCCTCGTCCACGTTCAAGGTAATCAGTCCATTGGCGTGACCTGTCGTCGGCGTCTTGCCCTCCAGGTCAACGCCGAGGAATTCGAAAGCCAAGCCATTTTGTTCATCAATGCTTTTGGGGATGACGTGCAAACCCAATGCAATCAACTGAGCCACCAGGCGCCGCTTGGCGGTTTCTATCTTGAGCCAGCGCTCGGAGTTTTCCGGGACAGTCAGGTCGGGAATGGTTTTATTGAGGCTACAAGCAACGCAGAACTCACCGACGTTATAAGCAGGAAACAACCAGTTGCAGGCAGCGGGAGTATTGAGGTTGGCACAACGTCGATAAAGTCCCGCGCCGGGGTCGTCGCCCAGACGCCAGGTATCGAAGTCTGGCCCCGGTTCGAGCGCCACAACCTTGCCCTGTTCGGGCAAATAACCGAGCGCCGCAGAACACGCCAGGCACTGACTGTTACGGAAGAAAATCGACTGTCCACAGCGGCATTGCCAGACTTTACTGCCGCGCTTGCTTTCACCGACGAAAGGCGCGGCAATCCTGGTGCTGAGTTGTTCGAAGAACTGGAACATGACGATCTCCTTGTGAGGTGCTAGCACTAGATCATCAGGTCGTGCAGGGGTTCCGTGGCGTGCAGCAGAGGCCGCGTAATTCCCTTGCAAGAGTTGCCGAAGGCTACGAGCGATGCACTGAACGACATCGTGCCCAGACCGCTTCGCGGCTCGCAGCCTTCGGCAGCCTCTACAGACGTGATGCAGGGCTCAGGCCCATGAGGCGCTGTCACTCCAGCGGCACATCATGCTTTTTGAGAAATGCCACAAACGCCTCTTCATCCATGACCTTCAAGCCCAGTTCATTGGCCTTGGTCAGTTTCGACCCGGCGCCAGGCCCTGCGACCACCGTGTGGGTCTTAGCGGAAACAGAGCCAGACACCTTGGCCCCAAGGCTTTCCAGTTTTTCCTTGGCGACCTCGCGGCTCATCAGTTCCAGCGAACCGGTCAGCACCCAGGTTTTACCGGCCAGTGGCAAACCTTCGACGACCTTCTTCGGGCTGTCCCAGTGCATGCCAAATTCTTTGAGTTGCTTCTCAATGGCGCGGGCTCGGTCCGCATTCCCACCTGTTTTGAAAAACTCGCTGACCGCTTTGGCCTGTCTCTCAGGAAGTGCCTGACGCAGGTCCAGCCAGTCATCCTTCAAAATTTCCTCCAGCGTGCCAAATTTATCAGCCAGTTTCTGCGCCGCGCCTGGCCCAACGGTTGGAATGTCGAGTTTGTCGAGCATGCCGCCCAAGGTCGTGCTGGCGGCAAATTCTGCACTCAGTTCGCCCGTGTCCTGCAACTCAAGTCCACATTGATTCTTATCGAGCAACGCCTCAATCACATTTTGGTTGTGCGAATCTTCAAAGAAGCTGTGAATCTCGTGTGCCACTTCCATACCGACGTCCGGCAGATAAGTCAGCACTTCCGGCAACGCTTGCTTGACCCGCTCCAGCGATGCCAGCGAGCGCGCCAGCACCTTGGCGGTTTCTTCGCCGACATCAGGAATGCCCAGCGCATAGATAAAACGCGCCAGCGTCGGTTTCTTGCTGTCGTCGATGGCCTTGAGCAGTTTGTTGCTGGAGACTTCGGCAAAGCCCTCCAGGTCAATGATCTGCTCATACTTCAGCTTGTACAGATCGGCCGGCGAGCCAATCAGCTTTTCGTCCACCAATTGTTCGATGGTCTTATCGCCCAACCCCTCGATATCCATCGCGCGACGGGACACGTAATGGATGATCGCCTGCTTGAGCTGTGCGCCACAGGCCAGACGACCGATGCAACGATAGACCGCGCCTTCGCTGACGGTCTCCTTGCCCTTGCTGCGCTTGATCAGTTGCGTGCGTTCGACATGGGAGCCACAGACGGGGCAGGTTTTCGGAATTTCGACCTTGCGCGCATTGTCGGGACGGCGCTCCAGCACCACTTGCACCACCTGCGGAATCACATCACCAGCGCGGCGAATGATGACGGTATCGCCGATCATCAGCCCCAAACGCGCCACTTCATCCATGTTGTGCAGGGTTGCATTGGCGACGGTAACACCTGCGACCTTGACCGGCTTGAGGCGCGCGACCGGCGTCACTGCCCCCGTGCGACCGACCTGGAACTCCACGTCGAGCAGTTCGGTGAGCTCCTCCATCGCCGGGAATTTATGAGCAATGGCCCAACGCGGCTCACGGGCGCGAAAGCCCAGCTCGCGTTGCGCCGCAATGCTGTTGACCTTGAACACCACGCCGTCGATTTCATACGGCAGCGACAGACGCTTCTCGCCGATGTCGTGGTAATACTGCAGGCATTCATCGATGCCGTTGGCGATTTTCAGCTCATGGCTGATCGGCACGCCCCACTCTTTCAGTTGCATGAGATTGCCGATGTGCGTATCGCAAATGTCCGCAGACACCTGACCCAGGCCATAGCAGCAGAACTCCAGCGGACGATTGGCGGTGATCTTCGAATCCAGTTGCCGCAGGCTGCCGGCTGCTGCGTTACGCGGGTTGGCGAAGGTCTTGCCACCGACTTCCAACTGGCTTGCGTTCAGGCGTTCGAAGCCTGCCTTGGACATGAACACTTCGCCGCGCACTTCCAGGGTTTGCGGCCAGCCTTTGCCGTGCAGTTTCAGCGGAATGTTGCGCACCGTGCGTACGTTGACGCTGATGTCTTCGCCGGTGGTTCCGTCGCCCCGCGTTGCACCGCGCACCAAGGCTCCGTTCTCATAGAGCAGGCTGACCGCAAGACCGTCGAGCTTCGGTTCGCAGCTGTACTCAACCTTGGCACCCGCGCCGAACAGATCGCCTATGGGTAAGTCCAGGCCTTCGGTGACACGGCGATCGAACTCACGCATGTCGGTTTCTTCAAAGGCGTTGCCGAGGCTGAGCATCGGGATTTCATGGCGCACTTGAGTGAACGCCGATAACGCCGCGCTGCCGACCCGTTGAGTGGGCGAATCCGGCGTAACCAAGTGCGGGTTTTCCGCTTCCAGCGCCTTGAGTTCATGGAACAGGCGGTCGTATTCGACGTCGGGAATGCTGGGTTCGTCGAGAACGTGGTAACGGTAGTTGTGCTGGTCCAGCTCGGCACGCAGTTCCAGGATTCGGGTGTGGGCGGCATTCATACGGTGTTTTCTCGAAAAGCAAAAGAGCAGCCGAGGCTGCTCAATATGTTAGTGCAAGGTTAGGGTTTCAAACCCTCTGTAGGCTGACCGGGATCAACGACGCTGAGTCAACGCGCGGCGTTCGAACTCGACGATGCGTTGGCGGTAGTGCTCGATGGTCTGCGCAGTCATGACACTGCGCTGGTCATCTTTCAATTCGCCGTTCAGCTCATGGGCCAGCTTGCGCGCGGCAGCGACCATCACATCGAACGCCTGTTTCGGATGGCGCGGCCCCGGCAGACCCAGGAAGAAGCTCACGGCACGGGTACTGAAATGGTCGATATCGTCCAGATCGAACACGCCCGGCTTGACCGCATTGGCCATCGAGAACAGCACCTCTCCGTTGCCCGCCATGCTTTCGTGACGATGGAAAATATCCATCTCGCCAAAGCGCAGGCCGCTTTCCAGAATATTCTGTAGCAAAGCAGGCCCTTTAAAGCCGCTTTCATCACGGGAAATAACGCTGATCACCAACACTTCTTCAACGGGAGGCAGATCTTTATCTTCAGTGATGCGCTGCGTCGGTTTGTCATCCGGGAAATCGTCGTCACGGCCAGAAAACAGGCTCGGGCCGTCCATTTCCAGATTCAAATCGCCCTGCTGCGGTTCGTCTTTGCGCTTGCCACGTTTGGACTCGCGTTCGGGGCGGTCGCGGGCGGCGCTCATCGTCGGCAAATCGTGCTCGTCGAGTTGTGGCTCTTTCTGAGTGTCGAGCACGCGCGCCGGGCCCAACACCTCGGCAGATGACGGTTCTTCGTCGTCAGGCAGATTCGAAAAGCTGCGGTCGAGCCTGAATTTCAATTTACCCTTGCCGCCGCGCATCCGGCGCCAGCCATCAAAAAGAATACCGGCAATGACAATGATGCCGATGACGATCAGCCACTCGCGCAGACCGATTTCCATGTAATCCCGTGCCTCTAATGAAAAATTCTGAAAATTAAGGGCGTTAAACCCCTTTAGAACGTGGCGCCAACTCTATGTTCTGACTGGCGTTTTCCACGCAAAAAAAGAAAAGTGGACGTTAAGCTAGCACGACCAAAGGCAACTTTACACCGTCTGTTACATCTGGCACGTCGCGCAATCTGCACCGATGCAAGGCGTATCCCTGTACTGAGCCGCCAAATCGCCACTTTTCTCCTGTTAATCTTTTGCTCGACTACGCGTCCACCAGCGCCATCGCCTCCTCTACGTCCACCGCAACCAGCCGTGAGCACCCTGGCTCGTGCATGGTGACGCCCATCAATTGATCCGCCATTTCCATGGCGATCTTGTTGTGGGTGATGTAGATGAACTGCACGGTTTGCGACATTTCCTTCACTAGTCGGGCATAGCGTCCTACGTTCGCGTCGTCCAATGGTGCATCGACTTCGTCGAGCATGCAAAACGGCGCAGGATTGAGCTTGAAAATCGCAAAAACCAGGGCCAATGCAGTCAAGGCTTTCTCGCCACCGGACAGCAAATGAATCGTGCTGTTTTTCTTGCCGGGCGGACGCGCCATGATTGTCACCCCTGTATCGAGTAAATCTTCGCCCGTCAGTTCCAAATAAGCGCTGCCACCACCGAAAACTTTTGGAAAAAGTGCCTGAATTCCGCTGTTTATCTGATCAAAGGTCTCTTTGAAGCGGTTGCGCGTTTCTTTGTCGATCTTGCGAATCACGTTTTCCAGCGTGTCCAACGCTTCCACCAAATCGGCGTTTTGCGCGTCGAGATAACGTTTGCGCTCGGATTGCTGCTGATACTCGTCGATGGCCGCAAGGTTGATTGCGCCCAGGCGCTGAATCCGCGCGGCGATGCGTTCGAGTTCTTCCTCGGCGTCTTTCTCGTTGGCCTCAGCGGTCAATGTCGCCACCACGCCCTGCAAATCGTAGCCGTCTTGGAGTAACTGATCCTCCAGGGTTTTGCGCCGCACGGTCAGTGATTGCCATTCCATACGTTGCTGCTCCAACTGACCACGCAGCAATTGCGCCTGCTGCTCGGCTTGAGTGCGGCGTTTCTCGGCGTCACGCAGTTCGCGGTCGGCGTCTTCAAGGGCGATTTTCGCGGTGCGCATCTCCTCGTCGACAACCATGCGCTTTTCGAGCAGCTCTTCGAGTTTCAGGCGCAGCTCTTCCAATGGCGCGGCGCCCTCCTCCAGATTCAAATCCAGTTGCTCGCGCTTTTCGGTCAAGCGCTCGGACTGCATCTGCAAGCGTTCCAGCGCCTGACGTGTGGAATCATGCTGTGCTTTCAACGAACCCAGGCGTACCGCCAGTTGGTTGGCATGGTCCTTATGCTGGCGAGCGTCCTGACGCACACGGTCAAGCCGCTCGCGCAGGCTGTCGCGCTCGGCCAGCAGCAATTCTCGTTGCTCGGTGTCGATGGCCATCGCGTCCAGGGCGTCCTGCAATTGCAGGCGAGACTCGCCGAGGCTCTCTTGCTCCAGAGCGCGTTGCTCGCCGAGTTCGACGAGTTCTTCGTCCAACCGCGTGCGCCGCAAAGTCAGTTGCTCGACCTTGGCCTTGGCCGCCGAGAGTTTGGCCTTGAGTTCGCTTTGCTGGCGGGCTTCGTCCTGCAGTTGGCGACGCAGGTGTTCGCGAGCGTCTTCTTGAATGTGCTGTTGCTCGCGCAGGGTGAGCAGTTGCTCTTCGAGGGTCGCCAGGGCCGCTTCGCGTTCTTCACGCTCCAATTCCAGGCGCTGCAACTCCTGACCACGGGCCAGCACGCCACTTTCCGCTTCGCTGGCGCGACGCACCCGCAAGAAATCTCGGCCGACCCAGTAGCCATCGCGGCTGATCAGGCTATGTCCGACCGGCAATTGGTTGCGCAGGGACAGCGCGTCATCGAGGGTTTCAACTGGCTTGACCTGGCCCAGCCAACTGGTGAGATCGACCGTGGTTTCGACCTTGTCCAGCAGGCTACCGGCAATGCGCGTGAGGTCCGCGCAGGGCCTGACCAGACGCAAATCGCCCTGTTCAAAAGCGCCCAGATCAAGACTGTCGAAGTCGTCGACCAACACGGCATGCAAGTCAGCGCCCAGCACGGTTTCCACCGCCAGCTCCCAGCCCGATTCAACCCGCAGCCCTTCGGCCAAACGTGGGCGCTCGCTGAGGTGCTGATCGCGCAGCCACTCGGCGGTGCCGGTGCCAGGGTCCAGCGCCGCCTGTTGCAGGGCTTCGAGTGAAGCCAATCGGCCATTCAACCGCTGCAGATCGCCCTGAGCCTGTTGCTGTGCCTGGGTAGCCTGTTGCAGCTCAAGTCGCAGTTGCTCCAGACGCTCGATCAGGTGTTCTTCATCGGCAGTCAGCTCTTCAAAGGTCATCTCGCGGGCGGCGAGGTCTTCACTGAGCGCCAGTATCGCTGCGTCTTCCGGGTCGGCGGCGAGCAACTCGCGCTCTTCGCCCAGACGCCGTTGACGCTCGGCCAGCCGCTCCAGACTGGTTTCCAACTGCTGGATGCGCGACTGTTGCACTTGGGCCTGACGTTGCGGTTCGGCGGAGCGCTGGTTGAAGGTGTCCCACTGCTCTTGCCAATCGTGCATCGAGGTTTGCGCAGCTTCCAACGCGGCGGCGGATTCCTCGGCGGCGGCCAGGGTCATTTCCTGTTCCGGTTCGAGCATTTCAAGCTCTTCACCCAGGGTCGCCAGCAGCGTGCGGTCGTGGCCCAAATGGGATTCGGTTTCCAGGCGTGCGCGTTCCGCTTCACGCAGATCATCCTGTAACTGACGCAAACGCTGCTGGCCGTGTTGAATGCTCTGCTCGACCCGGGCGATGTCGCCGCCCACCGAATAGAAGCGCCCCTGCACCAGATTGAAGCGCTCGGACAGCTCATGATGACCGTCACGCAGACGTTCAATCGCGGCATCGGCGCTGCGCTGATCGGCGACCAGCGCTTCAAACCCGACTTCCTGGTTGCCAATCACGCCTTCGCGCTGGCTGGCCTGTTCGTTCAACGTCTGCCAGCGCAAGGCCGACAATTGCGCCTTGAGCTGACGCTCTTCGGCTTTGTATTCCTGGTATTTCTCGGCGGCCTGGGCCTGACGATGCAAGCGCTCCAGTTGCCGTTCCAACTCATCGCGCAAATCGGTCAGTCGCGCAAGGTTTTCATGGGTGCGACGAATGCGGTTTTCGGTCTCGCGACGGCGCTCTTTGTACTTGGAAATGCCGGCCGCTTCTTCGATGAAATTACGCAGATCCTCAGGCTTGGCTTCGATCAGCTTGGAGATCATGCCTTGCTCGATGATCGAGTAGCTGCGCGGGCCCAGACCTGTGCCAAGGAAGATATCGGTAATGTCACGACGACGGCATTTGGTGCCGTTCAGGTAATAGCTGTTCTGGCTGTCGCGAGTCACTTTGCGGCGAATGGAGATTTCCGCGTAACTGGCGTACTCGCCGACCAGCGTGCCGTCCGAGTTATCGAACACCAGTTCGATACTGGCCTGGCTCACCGGTTTGCGGCTGGTGGAGCCATTGAAGATGACGTCGGTCATCGACTCGCCGCGCAGGTTCTTGGCCGAGCTTTCGCCCATGACCCAGCGCACCGCGTCGATGATGTTGGACTTGCCGCATCCATTGGGGCCGACCACGGCCGCCATGTTGCTGGGAAAGTTCACCGTCGTCGGGTCGACGAAGGATTTGAACCCTGCCAGCTTGATGCATTTAAGGCGCATGGGTTAGCTGGCCGCCAGGGCAGCGAGGACCGACTGACAACTGCGTTGGGAATAGCAGACGAGCACGACGCGAATCTGTACCGCGTCGCGAGCAATCACGGCTTCGAGCAGTTGCCCGAACAGCGTCAGGTACTCGCTCATTTGCGCCTTGCGCTGTTCCAGGGCAAGAAAATAGAAGCGACTCATAGACGGCTGCAAGTTCTCAATGGTTTCTTCCAGGTACGGGTTGTTGGCGAACGGATAGGCCGCACGCATGACATTGAAACTGTCCTCGACGAAGGTTTTCACATCCTGGCGCTCGCAACTGGCGATCAGACGCTGTTGTATCTGCATGAATGGCGCCAGTTCAATCTCTTCCTTCCAGCGCTCGCTTACAGCAATCGCCAGCAGGATGTACAGCTCGCTCATCAATGTGCAGAGGCTTTCGACATTGTGCGCGGTCAGCACTGATACCTGAGCGCCACGACGCGGCATGATCACGATCAAGTGGCGACGCTCCAGAATCAGTAGCGCTTCACGCACCGATCCACGGCTGACGTTGAGTGCCGCCGTCACCTTATGCTCCTGAATTCGCTCGGCAGGCTTGAGCTCGCCGCGAATGATGCGCTCTGCAAGATGATGAGCGATTTGCTCCGCGAGGCTGTCCGGTGCCTTGAATGTCATGTATTTCCTTCAAATCTATAACTGCACACAAGCGGCGAAGTGTATCGCACTGCAACCCCGCGGCGCAGGGCCCCGTGTGTGGAAACTGGCACGAAATAAGCAAAAGTTTGAGCGCCTGGTTGCAGATTTATTCCATGCCGCGCTCACCGTTAATCGGCAACTTGATGAAAACCCTATTTTCCTGACTTAAAGGTCAGAATTTTATTGACCCAATAGTCCTAGCTGATAGATTCATCGACATGTTCGATTGCAAATGTCGATGACAAGAAAAGCGAGGCATGCCGTGATCCAGTTTTTACTGAACCAAGAGCTGAAAACCGAGCATGCGCTGGACCCGAACATGACGGTGCTCAATTACCTGCGTGAGCACTTGCACAAATCCGGGACCAAGGAAGGCTGTGCCAGCGGCGACTGTGGCGCCTGCACCGTGGTGGTTGGCGAACTGACAAACGCTGCCGACGGCCATGAACGGCTGAGCTATCGCAGCCTCAACGCCTGCCTGACCTTCGTCGCCTCGCTACACGGCAAACAACTGATCAGCGTCGAAGACCTCAAGCATCAAGGCCAATTGCACAGCGTGCAAAAAGCCATGGTCGATTGCCATGGCTCGCAATGCGGGTTCTGTACCCCAGGTTTTGTCATGTCGTTGTTCGCCTTGCAGAAAAACAGCACCCACGCGGCTACTCCTCATCAAGTGCAGCATCAGGCCCACGAAGCATTAGCGGGCAACCTCTGCCGCTGCACCGGTTATCGCCCGATCCTGGCTGCCGCCGAACAGGCTTGCAGCCAGCGCCAACCCGATCAGTTCGATGAACGCGAAGCACAGACTATCGCCCGCCTGAAAGCCATCACGCCGACACAAACCGCCGAGCTCAACAGTGGCGATAAACGTTGCCTGGTGCCGTTGACGATTGCCGATCTGGCTGAGGTGTACGACGCCTATCCGCACGCGCGCCTGCTGGCGGGCGGCACCGATCTGGCTTTGGAGGTAACGCAACTTCACCGCGCGCTGCCGGTGATGATTTACCTGGGCAACGTCGCCGAACTGAAGAAAATCGAACACTTCGACGAGCGTATCGAGATCGGCGCGGCCACCGCACTGACCGATTGCTACAGCGCGCTAAAGGCTCAATACCCGGATTTCGGCGAGTTGCTGCAGCGTTTTGCCTCGTTGCAGATACGCAATCAAGGCACCCTCGGTGGCAACATCGGCAATGCCTCGCCGATTGGTGATTCGCCGCCGCTATTGATCGCCCTGGGCGCAACAATCGTCTTGCGCAAAGGCAGCAAAACCCGAGAAATGGCGCTGGAGGATTTCTTCATCGATTACCGCGTCACCGCACGTCAGGAAAGCGAATTCATCGAAAAGATCATTGTGCCCAAGGCCAACGCCAACCAGGTGTTTCGTGCCTATAAAGTCTCGAAACGGCTGGACGACGACATTTCGGCGGTGTGCGCAGCCTTTCGCGTGCAGGTGGAAAACGGCAGCGTGGTCGACGCACGCGCAGCGTTCGGCGGCATGGCCGCGATTCCGAAACGCGCCGCCGCGTGCGAGCAAGCGCTGATCGGATCGCCCTGGACCTGGGCCACCGTCGAGCGCGCCTGCGCTGCGCTGGCGCAGGATTTCAGCCCGCTGTCGGACTTTCGAGCCAGCAAGGAGTACCGCCTGCTCAGCGCGCAAAACCTGCTGCGCAAATACTTCATCGAGCTGCAAACGCCACACATCGAGACGCGGGTGACGGCTTATGTCTAATCACGCGCCTCAAAAATCCCAGGAAGAAATGGCCGCGCTGTTTCAGCAAGACTTGACCACTGGCGTCGGTCGCAGCGTCAAGCACGACAGCGCCGATAAACACGTCTCGGGCGAAGCGGTGTACATCGATGACCGTCTGGAATTCCCCAACCAGCTACACGTATATGCGCGCCTGTCCGACCGCGCCCACGCGCGCATCATCAGTGTCGACACTGCACCGTGCTATGACTTCGACGGCGTGCGCATCGTTATCACCCACGAAGACATCCCGGGCCTGAAAGACATCGGCCCTCTTCTTCCGGGCGATCCACTGCTGGCCATCGACAAGGTGGAGTTCGTCGGGCAACCCGTCATCGCTGTCGCTGCGTGCGACCTGGACACCGCGCGCAAAGCTGCCATGGCCGCGATCATCGAATACGAGGATCTGGAGCCGGTGCTGGACGTGGTGCAGGCGCTGCGCAACAAGCATTTCGTGCTCGACAGCCATACCCATCAACGCGGAGATTGCGTCGCCGCATTGAACAGCGCACCAAACCGCATTCAGGGCACGCTGCACATTGGCGGTCAGGAACACTTCTATCTGGAAACGCAAATTTCCTCGGTAATGCCCACCGAAGACGGTGGCATGATCGTCTACTGCTCGACCCAGAACCCGACCGAAGTGCAGAAGCTGGTGGCTGAAGTACTCGGCGTATCGATGAACAAAATCGTGGTTGATATGCGCCGTATGGGTGGTGGTTTTGGCGGCAAGGAAACTCAAGCCGCGAGCCCGGCATGTTTATGTGCCGTGATCGCACGGCTCACCGGGCAGCCAACCAAGATGCGTCTGCCACGTGTTGAAGACATGCTGATGACTGGCAAACGCCACCCGTTTTACGTCGAGTACGACGTAGGGTTTGATCAGGACGGCCGCTTGCACGGGATCAATCTGGAGCTGGCCGGTAACTGCGGCTATTCGCCGGATTTGTCGGCATCCATCGTCGACCGTGCCATGTTTCACGCCGACAACGCGTATTACCTGGGTGATGCGACGATCAATGGTCATCGCTGCAAGACCAACACGGCATCGAACACCGCTTACCGTGGCTTTGGTGGCCCACAAGGCATGGTCGCCATCGAGGAAGTGATGGACGCCATCGCCCGCTATCTAGGCAAAGACCCGCTTGAGGTACGCAAGGCCAACTACTACGGCAAGACCGAGCGCAACGTCACGCATTACTACCAGACCGTCGAGCACAACATGCTCGACGAGATGACCGCAGAGCTGGAAGAAAGCTGCCAATACATAGAGCGGCGTAAAGCGATTCGCGCCTACAACGCCCACAGCCCGGTCCTCAAGAAGGGCCTGGCGTTGACGCCGGTGAAGTTCGGCATTTCCTTCACCGCCAGCTTCCTCAATCAGGCCGGTGCGCTGATCCACGTTTACACCGACGGCAGTATTCATCTGAACCATGGCGGCACCGAGATGGGCCAGGGCTTGAACGTCAAGGTCGCGCAGGTGGTGGCCGAGGTGTTCCAGGTCGATATCGACCGTGTGCAGATCACCGCGACAAACACTGACAAGGTGCCCAATACCTCGCCGACCGCAGCGTCCAGCGGCGCGGATTTGAATGGCAAAGCAGCGCAGAATGCAGCCGAAATCATCAAGGCGCGGTTGGTGGAGTTTGCGGCGCATCACTACAAGGTGCAGGAGTCCGAGGTCCAGTTCCGCAACGGCCATGTGCGGCTGGGCACGCAGGTGATTTCGTTCGAAACGCTGGCGCAGCAGGCGTGGATGGGGCAAGTGTCGCTGTCGAGCACCGGGTATTACAAAACCCCGAAGATTTACTACGACCGCAGCCAGGCCCGGGGTCGGCCGTTCTACTACTTCGCCTTCGGCGTGGCGTGCAGCGAAGTGATCATCGACACCCTGACCGGCGAATACAAAATGCTGCGTACCGACATCCTGCATGACGTCGGCGCCTCGCTGAATCCAGCCATCGATATCGGTCAGGTCGAGGGTGGATACATTCAAGGCATGGGCTGGCTGACCACCGAAGAATTGGTGTGGAACGACAAAGGCAGACTGCTGACCAACGGACCCGCTGGCTACAAGATTCCGGCCGTGGCGGACATACCGCTGGACTTGCGGGTGAAGCTGGTGGAAAACCGCAAAAACCCGGAAGACACGGTGTTCCACTCCAAGGCCGTGGGCGAGCCGCCGTTCATGCTGGGGATTGCCGCGTGGTGCGCGATCAAGGATGCAGTGGCGAGTTTGGGCGATTACCGGCATCAGCCGAAAATCGATGCGCCTGCCACGCCGGAGCGCGTGTTATGGGGCTGTGAGCAGATGCGCCAGTTGAATCTGACAGGCGATAAACAAGCCCTCGTTGGAGCGAGCTGGCGGCGATTGCGACTTACCGGCGAAGAAGCCGATACATCCAACACGCTTGCTGAGGCAGAAACATCGCCTTCGCGGGCAAGCCCCGCACCAACAATCGGCCGCTGATCGTCTGCCTATCAGGAGAGTCACATGAACAACTGGATCAGTGCCCTTGCCGAGTTGCAACCCCTGGGTGAAGCCTGCGTGTTGGTGACCATCATCGAGGAGCACGGCTCGACCCCGCGCAATGCCGGCTCGAAAATGGTAGTCAGCGCCGAGCGGATTTTCGACACCATTGGCGGTGGCCATCTGGAATACAAGGCCATGGAGATCGCTCGCCAGATACTCGCCAGCGGTAATCAACAAACCCGCCTGGAGCGTTTCAGTCTGGGCGCCAGTCTTGGTCAGTGCTGCGGCGGGGTGAATGTGCTGCTGTTCGAGCCCATGGGGCAGCCTCAGGCGCACATCGCAGTGTTCGGCGCCGGTCACGTCGGTCGCGCACTGGTGCCGTTGCTCGCCAGCCTGCCCTGTCGCGTGCGCTGGATCGATTCGCGCGAGCAGGAGTTCCCCGAGCACCTGCCCGAAGGCGTGACGAAGATCGTCAACGATGACGTGCTGGAGGAGGTCGAGCACCTGCCAACCGGCAGTTACTGCATCGTCATGACCCACAACCATCAGTTGGACCTGGAGCTAACCGCCAGCATTCTCAAACGCGGCGATTTCACCTACTTCGGCCTGATCGGCTCGAAAACCAAACGCGCGAAGTTCGAGCATCGCCTGCGTGAGCGCGGCTTCGACCCGGCAGTCGTGCAACGCATGCGCTGCCCAATGGGCTTGTCCGAAGTGAAAGGCAAGTTGCCGATGGAGATCGCCGTGTCCATCGCCGCCGAGGTGATCGCCACTTACAATGCCCATTTCGGCGAGCAACGCTCGACCGCCGAACCTGTTGCCAAACTGCTGCCGGTGTCGCGCCGCAGCCAAGGCTCCCTGTAGGAACGAATTTATTCGCGAGGCAATATTTCAGGCGATGAAAAGCATCGCTTGTACCGGCCTCTCTCGAATGAATTCGCGCCTACAGGTTTATGAGTGTTTTGCTCGATGAGAAACCGATGACTTCCACATCTGCCAACAAAAAAGCCTACCGCGCCGCCATCGTCCACAGCGTTGCCGATCCTGCTGACGTGGCGATTGAGGCCTCGTACGAGTATTTCGCAGATGGCCTGCTGATCGTCGAAAACGGCAAGATTTCCGCCGTCGGTCATGCGACCGATTTGCTGGGTACACTCGGCAGCGATGTGGACGTGATTACCTATACCGACGCACTGATCAGCGCCGGTTTCATCGATACCCACATCCATTTGCCGCAGACCGGGATGGTCGGCTCCTACGGCGAGCAACTCCTCGACTGGCTCGACACGTATGTTTTCCCCTGCGAGAAACAGTTCGAAGACCCTGCGCACTCGGCGCAAGTGGCTGACATTTTTCTCAAAGAACTGCTGCGCAACGGCACCACTACGGCGCTGGTGTTCGGCAGTCGGCACAGGGAATCGGTAGAGGCGTTTTTCAGTGCCGCCGAGAAACTCAACCTGCGGATGATCGCCGGCAAGGTGATGATGGACCGCAATGCGCCGGATTATCTGGTGGATACCGCCGAATCGAGCTACGCCGACAGCAAGGAGCTCATTGAGCGCTGGCACGGCAAGGGTCGTCTGCACTACGCCGTCACCCCACGCTTTGCCCCGACCAGCACGCCGGAACAATTAGCGCTGGCCGGTCGACTGCTGACCGAATACCCAGACCTGTACATGCAGACCCACATCAGTGAAAACCTCAAGGAGGTCGAGTGGGTGAAAGCACTGTTCCCAGAGCGCAAAAACTATCTGGACGTGTACGACCACTTCAAGCTGCTGGGCGAGCGCTCGGTGTTCGCCCACGGCGTGCATCTGTGCGATGACGAGTGTGCGCGCCTGGCCGAAACCGGATCAGCCATCGCCTTCTGCCCGACCTCCAACCTCTTCCTGGGCAGCGGGCTGTTCAACCTGCCGATGATGGAGCAGCACAAGGTGAATGTCGGGTTGGGCACAGACGTGGGCGCCGGCACCAGCTTCTCGATCCTGCAGACCCTGAACGAAGCCTACAAGGTGATGCAGTTGCAAGGCGCGAAACTGAGCCCTTTCAAGTCGCTGTACCTGGCGACACTGGGCGGCGCACGGGCGCTAAGGCTGGACGACAGGATTGGCAACTTGCAGGCGGGCAATGAGGCGGACTTCGTGGTCCTGGATTACAACGCCACGCCGCTGCTGTCGTACCGGATGAAGCAGGCGACGAGCATCGAGGAGCGGTTGTTCGTGCTGATGACGCTGGGCGACGACCGAACTGTCAGCGAAACCTATTCGGCGGGGGTTTTGGTGCATAAGCGCTGAGGCATCCAGCTCGGCGTATCTTTTGATACGCCATCTGCGAGGGCGACGCTTATCAGCTTCTGGCCGGGGGCCGTGGCTTGAAGGAGCGCGGCTTGTCCCGCGACCGGCGGGAAACCCGTCGTAAAACCTGCGCACGCGGTGTGACAGGGCAGACCGCATGCAGCGGGTTTACGGCCGCTGCGCGCCAGGTCGCGGGACAAGCCACGCTCCCACGGCCAGAATCAAAGCCTGAAACATCGCCCATCCAAGACTTACAAGCTTTAAGCCGTCGTGCTACGCCCAGGCTTTTTCTTCGTCAGTAACAGGTGCGAGAACACTGCGTGCAGGTCGTCGGAGGCGCTGTCTTCGTCGAGGTTGAGCTTGCTGTCGATGTGGTCCATGTGATGCATCATCAGGTCCACCGCCAGGGTCGCGTCGCGGGCTTCGATGGCGTCGATCAACTGGGTGTGTTCATCGTAGGAACAGTGCGAGCGGTTGCCGCTTTCATACTGGGCGATGATCAATGAAGTCTGTGACACCAAGCTGCGCTGGAAGCTGATCAGGGGTGTATTTTTTGCTGCTTCAGCGAGCTTCAGGTGGAATTCCCCAGACAGACGAATGCCCGCCCCACGGTCCCCTTTGGAAAAACTGTCGCGCTCATCGCTGACCATTTTGCGCAGTTCAGCCAGTTGCTCAGGCGTTGCATGCTCGACCGCAAGCTCGGTGATGGCCTTCTCGACCATGCGTCTTGCGAAGAACACCTGACGTGCTTCGTCAACGCTCGGGCTGGCCACCACCGCACCGCGGTTCGGTCGTAATAACACCACGCCTTCGTGCGCCAACCGTGACAGCGCACGCCGAATGATGGTGCGGCTGACCCCGAAAATCTCGCCCAGTGCCTCTTCGCTCAGCTTGGTGCCAGGCGCCAGACGCTGCTCCAGGATCGCATCGAAAATATGAGCGTAGACGATGTCGTCCTGCGTTCCGCTACGGCCAACCCTGGCGGTACGTGGCTGCTTTTTAAGGGGCTGTAACTGTTCGTTCATGGGCACTCGTGAGAACTGAATCCGGCGCTGGGCCGTGACTGTCATCGCTGATGGGCAAATCAATAGCGGCTATCGCCACAAAGTCACAGTAAAGGTACTGGCGCATTGTACACAGAGCACAACACCTGAACACGCCCCGGCTTATCTGTGGCTATGCACACCGGGGCTGCATCGTTGCACAGTAACTAACAACACTCATCAAACGTCATCAGCCACCCTGATGACGAATAACTGCGTGTGCGCACTTGAAGTTGACTTCCTATTGATGCCGCCGATCAACCTCACCAGCTTGCCCTGATCGCGGGCACTGGCAATGGTGGTGGTGATGGGTAGGTGGGCATATCGGCGCTGCAATTCATCTAGCCACGCCGACGACAGCGGGAACTCTGCTTCCAGCGACGGTATTTTATGCAACAACTGGGAGTGATAAACACGCCTCACGTTCAGCACATATAGCTTATCCAGCCCTGGTCGACGGAAAACCAGGTTTGGCTGCCAATACATCAAATCGCCCTCGGGGAGCAGTTGATAGCCAGCGACTACCAGCTGCCGCTCGACCAGTTCGCGCAACTCAATCGCACTCAGGCTGTCGCTGCCGGCTCCTCTGAGCAGCGCAACATCGGCGGGGTCTCCAAGCAAAAAATCCAGCCGTTGAAAATTGTCGAGTGAGCTCTCGTAACTGATATTGAGCACTTGATGAGTGGGAGCGGTGACGGGACGGGCGCCTTCAAGCATATCCAGCGGGTCGTCAAGCCTTGCGATCGGTGCTGCCCCGCCTTTGCGCCAGGCATTGAGTGTTGCCTTAATGTTCATCAGCCGTGTGGCCGTCAAGGTCTGACCAGGGGTGTCAGCCATTTGGTACAACTTCTCGGCCATGACCCGCTGTGATATTGGAGTGAATCCGGGGCGAATCTGACCAATAAGATACTGAATCCTGTCCGAAAACAGCGGCCCATGAACTGTCCATTGCCCGTTAGCAATGGAAGCCATCAGCGGTTGATCGTACAGATTGAGCCTGATCGCCTCATTGAGTTCGGAAAAACTGCCTTGAGACGGACGGGCCAAAGGTTTGTATAAAAAGACAATGGTCGGATGCGGCGATGAGCCGTCGGGCAAAATAGCGTAATACTGATCGCCTATCTTGACTGCGCTCTGCGCTTCACTCCCAGGCAAACGGTACACCGGGGGTTGCGTTTTAATGAGTTCAGGCCCGTTGGCGACATCGAACGTTCGCCCCCAGCTTTTCCAGGCATCCTTGCGTGCGATAGCCGTGCTGCCGTGGGCAGCGCTCGGCCCCGCGACCGGTTGCGGTGGCTGGCGATCGGTTTCTGCACGATCTGCAGGTGGCTGCTTGCGCTTGGTGCCAGACAGCTCAGGCGCAGTGGGGCCGACACTGGTCGCCCGTGGTAGTCGGCGATAAGCCTCGGCCCATTCTGGAACCGCTCGATGGCCTTGAAAATGCACCGCCACGTCCAACTCAAGGCGGCGTTGTTGATTGATCGGGAAGTCAAACTGGTCCAACAATCCACGTGCCTGCCGCCGGGTGAAAGCGGGGTCCGGGTGCGTCTCGCTGATCAGCGTTTCGGCGATACTCGACCTTATACCTCCCCTCAACCCGACGTCGGTGTGATAGACCCAATCACCTTGCGCATCAAGGCGTATCGGTGGCTCGTAGCCTTGGTTTGTTGTTTTCTTCAGGCGTAGCGTCTTCTCGCCCAGCCGCCGATAAACCGCGTAATGCTGACCTTGACGTTGTATCCACAGCTCGCCGTTTTTAAAGTAGGTGCCTGCGTCCGCGCCGTGCATCTTCACCGCGTCGAGCAGCGAGTTCTGAACCTTATAGCCATCGAAAGGTGTCAGCACATAGCGCTTGCCCGTGACGGACGGTAACACCTCTGCCGCCCGCAGAGCCCGTGACAGTTTCGTCGTATGGCGGGCAGTCCTGGCAATCACTGCCGCCGTTGCAATACCCGGCACCACCGACAGCAACACATCCAGGACAGACAATGCGGTACTGGCGGTCAGTTTCTCGGCTTCGAATTTTTTCCCTTGGGCGAATGCTGTGGCGGCGGCATGCCCTTCATTCCAACCGTCATACAGGATGATCAGCGTACCCAGGCCTGGGAGAAAAGACAGCAGCGCTCTGAAGTAGCCCATATAAGCTTGGTTTTTGCGCAGAGAATGCTCAATGTGAATGTCATCGTTGCTGCGGGCCTCATGCTTGCTTTGCTCATAAATCAATCCGGCTCGCGCATGAACCTGTTGAGCGGCAATCTGTAGGAACAGACCGGGAGTGAACTCAATAAAGCCATCGAATTTCGCCTTGAGCGCCTCATTGATGTAACGCTGATCGCTTTCACGGCGGCGTTCGTCAAGGACGCGAGACGCCAAATAGCCAACCAGAGGCGGCTGGGCGTTGAGCTTGTTGATCAGCTTTGCCTTGGCCGATTGCAGGCTGTTAGCTTCGATCAGCGACACCCCGTCAACCGACTGAGGCAGGTAAATCAGCGTGACTGCGGTCGGCACATGGTGGATGACGCATAGCCCGCCAAGCGTAGCACTGTCAGTATCGCCACTGACTGAATGACCAGGTTTGAGCGCAACCCAGCTAAGTTGCAGTTGTGCGACGCGCAGGTCGGCGTTGTTGCGTGCATGTACCGCCAATTGCAGCACCTGATAGGCCCGCGCACTAATAAGTCGGCGTTGCAGGCAGGCAAAGCCGTCGAGGAGGATGTCCAGCTCATATGGCCTGAGCAGGCACTCGGTTTCAATCAGCGGCGATTGAGCGGCACGCGTCTCGAATACTCGCTGTAACAAGGCGCGATACTGATCGGCGACATCGAGTTCGGGGATGATTTGAGCGACGTATGCCGCTGTCAAACCCGCCTGTATTGCCAGCGCATCAGCGGGTAAATCTATCCGGGCGAAGGTCAAGCGCGCCTTCATTTCCGCGTCATTGGGATCGATGTTCTGGCGCGCAAGCTCGGTGAGCGAAAACCGAACCCGCAAAGGGCTGGGAATCCATGTACCGCCATGCTTGAGCATGCCCAATTGCGGATCGATATCCAGCTCGCGAGTCACACGCTCTGGCAATTCAAGGAACACTTTGTCTGTATTGACCTCAACGCCTAGGTCGGTATGGATGCGCTCGTTCAGTGTTTGCCGCGTGAATACGCCAAGCGAAGGGAGTACCTGCGCCAGAGACTGCTCCAGCAAAGCTGCAGCGCCATGATACTGACTGAGTTGTTGCGCATATTCGCGGCGCACCTCCAGCGGCGCCTGCAACAGCCAGGCGGGAAGCTGCGACGCCAGCGCACTGGTGCGCTGTAGCTGCGCGATGCGGTCGATGGCCTGATCCCGTGCTTCGTTGGCATGAACATTCAGACTGTCACACGCCTCCAGTTGCAGGCGTTTCAATGTCTCGGGATGACCAGCAGCGTCAGCAAAAAACCGCAGCCCACCGGCGCTGGCAAGGCTGGCCGCTTGAAGGTCCGTGACCTGGGCGTGAACGCTGTGGGTCATGACGGGCGATGTGACCGTGCGGGCGACCAGCGTCAACGTCCCGGCCTTGGCAGCCTCCATGACGGCGCTTCGGCTCACTGCGGGCACATGCCGCCAAAATGGGGTGTCAAACTCCGACTGCAAGGTGAACAGCACCTGATCCAAAAGGTTGTGCAACGACGCAAATTTCTGCAAACCGCCCCCTGCGCCAGGGACGAACAGCAATACCCACTCATCGCGCTCAGGCTGATCCAGCCCCGATTGCGTGGTGAAGATCAAGAGGCCAGCCATGGCGTACGTGGCCTGTTCAACGACAACGCAAGGTTCTGCCACTCGAATAGGGCCGGCAAGCAGATCCAATGCAGCGATGCCTTGCTGCAGGTGCGCGAGATCCGCAGTCGCCAGCGTCCCCTCATATACCTGAAGATGGGCTTCCGCCAACAGGGACTTCTCCCTCCGCGCGATCAGGCTGGCGACGTGATCAGCCATCAATGGCAAGGCGTCGACGGTGACTATTGCTTGCGTCTGCGCTGCCGCCTCTTGCAACGCGTCATGGTGGTGACGATAGTCGGCCAGCGACTTGAGGCGCTCGCCCTCCTCCCCGATCCAGCCGTGAATACGCTGTTGATACCCCTCTATTTTTTCGGTACGCAATGCACGGCATGAGAGAGGTGGCAACGTGCCAAAAGAGATGATTCGACGCTGCACCAAGGCATCGCCATACGCTAGGTCGTCAAGCTCTGAGGAGAGAAGGTCAGTCGGTAACAGTACAAATGTAGTCATGGCTCACCCTGCAATTGATCAAACCCGGAGTGTGGTCAGAACGCAAAGGACACAGTGACTACATAGATATGTGCTTGAACTTTTTTATGGGCCGACTTGAACCCGCAACGACAAAAACCCGCAGTGTGGGGCGGGCCAAAGAAACCGTATGAAGCGGCAAGCGTGCAGGCGCTAGCTGCCGCGATACGTCGAATAGCTGTAAGGCGAGAGCAGCAGCGGCACGTGATAATGATCTTGCTCGGCATCGATGCCGAAACGCAGCACAACCACATCGAGAAACGCAGGGCTTGGCAGTTGAACACCCTTGGCACGGTAGTAATCGCCAGAATGAAATTGCAGTTGGTAAACCCCCGAACGGTAATCATCACCCTGCAACAACGGCGCATCGCAGCGACCGTCGCTGTTGGTGGTAGCTTGGGCAACTTTCTCCAGCCGCTCGCCCTCGACCCGATACAGGGCAATGTGGATTGAACTGCCAGGACAGCCATGCGCGGCGTCCAGTACGTGTGTGGTCAGTCGTCCCATGCTTTTCAACGCCTCGCTTGAGAGGTGGAAGTCAGTTAAGCGCACCGTTTAAGTGCTCATCAGGTGCGAGCGATGAACGATTAAGACACTTTCAAAAAAAATTGTACACAATAAATAGCGGCTTTAATCTCGCTCGGTTAATCGCGCCCGCATAATCTTCGTTTTGCAACGAACTGAAGAAAGTATTGGGCTTTTTCAGCAGATCCTGACCTATCAGGCAAGTTTATTGCAGCGACACTATTGGCAAGAAACCAGAAAAACCAGCTTACAAACCACCAGCAACGTTGTATACAATCCGTCCGATGCGGCGGCAGTCCCTTGCAACAGCCCATTGCAACAGCAAGACAACCACTGCAATAGACAATACGCACAGAAGGAGCCTCGCGGTGAGCGCAGACTACCCACGCGACCTGATCGGTTATGGCAGCAATCCACCCCATCCGCACTGGCCAGGCCATGCCCGGATCGCGCTGTCGTTCGTGCTCAATTACGAAGAAGGCGGCGAGCGCAACATTCTGCATGGCGACAAAGAGTCCGAAGCGTTCCTCTCGGAAATGGTGTCCGCCCAGCCGCTGCAAGGCGAGCGCAACATGAGCATGGAATCGCTCTATGAATACGGCAGTCGGGCTGGCGTGTGGCGCATTCTCAAGCTGTTCAAACAATTCGATATCCCCTTGACCATCTTCGCCGTGGCCATGGCCGCGCAGCGTCATCCGCAGGTGATCCGCGCCATGGTTCAAGCCGGTCACGAGATCTGTAGTCATGGTTATCGCTGGATCGACTACCAGTACATGGACCCCGCCCAAGAGCGCGAACACCTGCTCGAAGCCATTCACATACTGACCGAACTCACTGGCGAGCGTCCGCTGGGTTGGTACACCGGTCGCACCGGACCGAACACCCGGCGTCTGGTGATGGAGGAAGGCGGTTTTCTTTACGACAGCGACACCTACGACGATGACCTGCCCTATTGGGAACCGAACAACCCGACTGGCAAGGCGCATCTGGTGATCCCGTACACGCTGGACACCAATGACATGCGTTTCACCCAAGCGCAGGGATTCAATAACGGCGAGCAATTTTTCCAGTACCTCAAAGATGCCTTCGATGTGCTGTACGCCGAAGGGGCCCATGCACCAAAAATGCTGTCGATCGGACTGCACTGTCGCCTGATCGGACGTCCCGCACGCCTGGCCGCGCTGCAACGCTTTGTTGAATACGTCAAAGGGCATGAACAGGTGTGGATCACCCGCAGGGTCGATATCGCTCGTCATTGGCACGCTACGCACCCGTTCGTTGCTGCCGCAGGAACCGAGCAATGAACCGCTTCAAGACGCTGACACCTTCGAAGCTGAGCCGCGAAGCCTTTGTTGAAGCCTTCGCCGATATCTACGAACACTCACCGTGGGTCGCCGAAAAAGCCTGGGATCTGGGCCAGGGTAACAACCTCGATGACATCAACGTTCTGCACGCCCTTATGAGCGACATCCTGCTGAGCGCCGATCACGCCGCGCAACTGGCGTTGATCAACGCTCACCCGGACCTTGCCGGCAAAGCCGCCGTGCAAGGCCAACTGACCCAAGCCAGCACCCACGAACAAGCGGGCGCCGGTATCCACCAATGCACGGCTGAAGAGTTCCAGCGCTTCACCGAGTTGAACGACGCCTACAAAGCGAAGTTCGCGTTCCCCTTCATCATGGCGGTGAAAGGCAGCAACCGGCATCAGATCCTCGCCGCCTTCGAAACGCGTATTCACAATGGGGCTGAAACCGAGTTCGCCTGCGCGCTGGCCGAGATCAACAAGATTGCCCTGTTTCGCCTGCAAGCCCTCTGACCATCCTCTCCCACGCCAATCACTGAAAGGCAGACCAAAAGAATGAAAGCTTACGCCGTACCTTTCGAGAAATTCGTCAACCTGGCCGACGCGCGCCTGGGTACCCAAATCATCTCCGTCACCGATGACTGGTTCGCCGATGCCAACCGCCTGTTCCAGCCGACTCCGGCGGTGTTCAAGGAAGGCGTGTTCGATGACAACGGCAAGTGGATGGACGGCTGGGAATCGCGCCGCAAACGTTTCGAAGGGTACGACAGCGCGGTGATTCGTCTGGGCGTTGCCGGATCGATCAAGGGCGTCGACATCGACACCTCGTTCTTCACCGGCAACTACCCGCCATCGGCGTCGCTGGAGGGCTGCTTCCTGGCCTCGAGCGAACCGGATGAACACACCCAGTGGACTGAAATACTGCCTGCCGTGGAGCTTAAGGGTGACAGCCATCACTACCACGAGATCAGCGATAAACAGGCCTACAGCCACCTTCGTTTCAACATCTACCCGGATGGCGGCGTGGCACGCCTGCGTGTGTACGGCGTACCGCATCGCGACTGGTCGTCGGTGGGCGACAACCAACAAATCGATCTAACGGCGGCTCTGAACGGCGGTCGCGCACTGGCTTGTTCGGACGAGCACTATGGCCGCATGAGCAACATACTCAACCCTGGCCGTGCCGTGAACATGGGCGATGGCTGGGAAACCGCACGACGTCGCACGCCGGGCAATGACTGGGTAATCGTCGCGTTGGGGCATGCCGGCGAGGTTGAAAAAGTCATCGTCGACACCCTGCACTTCAAGGGCAACTACCCGGACAGTTGCTCGATCCAGGGCGCATTCGTCAAAGGTGGCACCGACAGCCAGATCGAAACCCAGAGCCTGTTCTGGCGCGAACTGCTGCCGAGCCAGAAACTGGAAATGCACGCCGAGCATACCTTCGCCGAGCAGATCAAGGCGCTGGGCCCGATCACCCACATCCGTTTGAACGTGTTCCCGGATGGCGGCGTGAGTCGGCTGCGGGTGTTGGGTAAAGTGACCAAGTAATGCTTGGCCACGCGCCTACTGGGGTTGCAGTGTTTTCAATTACCCATTCCGAGAAAGAAGATCCAGCATGCGCACACTGATTATCGAGCCGTTGACCAAAGCCGCCTTCGCCCCTTTCGGTGATGTCATCGAAACCGACGGCAGCGATCATGTGTTGATCAACAACGGCTCGACCCTGCGCTTCCACCGCTTGGCCGAAGTTGAAACGGCGACGCCAGACGACAAGGCGATCATCAATATTTTCCGTGCCGATGCGCTGCAAATGCCTTTGATCATCCGCATGCTGGAACGCCACCCGCTGGGCAGCCAGGCGTTCATTCCGCTGCTCGGCAACCCTTTTCTGGTCGTGGTCGCGCCCTGTGGCGATGCACCTGAACCCGAGTTGACCCGCGCCTTCATCACCAATGGCAGGCAGGGTGTTAATTACCATCGCGGCGTCTGGCACCACCCGGTGCTGACGATCGAAAAGCGGGATGACTTCCTGGTGGTTGATCGCAGCGGCCCTGGCAACAACTGCGATGAGCATTTCTTCGAAGAGCGTCAGTTGATGATTCTCGATCCCCATTGATAAGCGAGA
This sequence comes from Pseudomonas sp., assembly GCF_036404235.1. Taxonomy (GTDB): domain Bacteria; phylum Pseudomonadota; class Gammaproteobacteria; order Pseudomonadales; family Pseudomonadaceae; genus Aquipseudomonas. The sequence goes on along the minus strand of NZ_DASWOT010000093.1, from coordinate 58,606 downwards.
GGGTCTGAGCGTCCGCAAGTGACGACAGGCAAACGGTAAGAACTGTGCATGCACATCTGATGGAATGGCTGAACCTGGCCGTGCGCTGGATTCACATGATCGTCGGGATCGCCTGGATTGGCGCATCCTTCTATTTCGTCTGGCTGGAAAACAACCTCAACCGGGTCAATCCGCGCGATGGACTGTCGGGCGATTTGTGGGCGATTCACGGCGGCGGCATCTACCACCTGGAAAAATACACACTCGCGCCGCCGACCATGCCGGACAACCTGCACTGGTTCAAATGGGAAGCCTACTGGACCTGGATGTCTGGCGTTGCCCTGCTTTGCGTGGTGTTCTATGCCAATCCTGCTTTGTATTTGCTGGCACCGGGCAGCACCTTGACCGGCCCTGAAGGCGTGGCCCTCGGTATCGGTTCATTGATTGCCAGTTGGTTCATCTACGACCTGCTGTGCGATTCGCCCCTGGGCAAACGTCCTGCCCTGCTGGGGCTGGTGTTGTTTGTGTTGATCATCGCTGCGTGTTTTGGCTTGAGCCAAGTGTTCAGCGGGCGCGGCGCCTATCTGCACACTGGTGCGATCATCGGCACGATCATGGTCGGCAACGTGTTCCGCATCATCATGCCGACCCAACGCGCACTGGTGGCAGCGATTGCCGAACATCGGACGCCGGACCCAACGCTGCCCGCCAAAGGCCTGCTGCGCTCTCGTCACAACAACTACTTCACCCTGCCGGTGCTGTTCATCATGATCAGCAACCACTTTCCAAGCACCTACGGTAGCCGTTACAACTGGCTGATCCTGGCCGGGATCGGGGTCGTCGCGGTGGTGGTACGGCATTACTTCAATACTCGTCACAACAGCCATAAATTCGCCTGGGCGTTGCCGGTCGGCGCGTTAGCCATGATTTGCCTGGCGTATGTCACAGGCCCAGCGCAAGTACCGCCCAGTGCGCCAGTGGCAGGTCCAGCCAAGATCGAATATCAGCCATTGCCCGGCACCGCGATTGGCGGTCATCGTGCCGACGAGCCAAAACCAGAAGTGGCAATTGCTGTTGCTGCTCAGCCTGAAGCGGTCAAGGCTGGCGGCGTGGAGTTCGACAAGGTCCACAGCGTGATTCAGGAGCGTTGTGCGGTCTGTCACTCGGCCAATCCGACCAGCCCATTGTTCAGCAGCGCACCCGCCGGGGTGATGTTCGATACCCCACAACAGATCCAGCAACTCGCCCCACGCATCCAGGCCCAGGCCGTGATGTCGCAGATCATGCCGCTGGGTAACATCACCCAGATGACCCAACAGGAACGTGACCTGATCGGGCAGTGGATTGACAAGGGCGCGCAAACAAACTGATTGGACCCGGCCGCCGGGGCCGTCCACGGCCGTTGAACGCTACGCTGGGTTTCGTTTGCCCCTTTTTAGTCAGCAGTGCTCTGTCGCAGAGCACTTGAGGGTTGCGTTGCGTGTCGGTATCCTCCGGCGCCGTTCGAAACCGGGACAGATTTTTCGCTCGACATATATTGACCAATCGGACAGTTAAGCAATCCACCGACAGCTCTTGGACCTAAACAGCAAAACATCCTGATCGCAGGTTTTCACAACGCGCAGTGGGTATTTTTTTGTCTTTTTCCAAGGTATTGGCGTAGAGCTTGCTTTGCATACAAAGTTGACCATATAGACAGAAATGTAAGCCTTACATAAGACGCCGGAACAGAGCGTCGACCACAGAAAAAACAGACAACGTTACCCAAGGGAGCACCGCATGAGTCGCATGTTTTCCAGCCTGGTCGCCGCTGGCGGTCTGTCGGTGGCTGGGCCAATCATGGCCGCCGATCTACTGCAATGGCAGAGCAACAGCCTGACGTATCTCTACGGCAAAAACTTTGCCGTAAACCCTGAGACGCAGCAGACGTTTACGTTCGAACATGCCGATGGCTGGAAGTACGGGGACAACTTTTTGTTTGTCGACAACATCTTCTACAACGGCAAGAAAGACGCGGGTGTAGGCAATAACACACTGTACGGAGAGTTTTCTCCACGCCTGTCGATGGGCAAGATTTTCGACCAAAAACTTGAACTCGGCCCGATCAAGGATGTGTTGCTGGCGGGCACTTACGAGTTCGGCGAAGGCGATGTGGAGTCGTACCTGATTGGGCCAGGTTTTGACCTGAGCATTCCGGGCTTCGACTACTTCCAACTGAACTTCTACAAACGCTATAACGACGGGCATCGTGCCGGTTATGGCGCTTGGCAAATCACCCCGGTCTGGTCCTACACCGTTCCCGTGGGTAAGTCAGACATCCTGATCGACGGCTTCATGGACTGGGTGGTGGATAACAAATCATCGACCAAACAGGGTGACTACCACTCCAACGTTCACTTCAACCCACAGATCAAATACGACCTGGGCAAGGCCATCAACTTGCCGGAGCGTCAACTGTATGTGGGGATCGAGTATGACTACTGGAGCAACAAGTACGGGATCAATGACACCCGCTATTTTGATACGGATCAGAATACCGCCAGTTTATTGGTGAAAGTGTTCTTCTGATCGCTTGGCCGGGCCGGCCAAAGTAAAAGCGCCTGGGCTGGCTCTGCTTGGCCAATTGCACGCCGAGCAGCGGCAGCGCAAGGTCCGGCAACAACGTTGTATTCAAATGCCAAACAACAACGCTGCGTTCTGCGCCATCGCGAATTCATGACGTTTTCATTTCCGTTCAACTTAATTTTGACTTCCACTCCCGGATCATAGGCCATCGTCGGCACTGCGCAGGACGGTAATAACAACATCCCTGCTCTACTCTTTCCGGAAAAACAAAATGAACAAACTTCCACAGATCACACTGGCGTTCTGGGTGATGAAGATCTGCGCTACCACGCTGGGCGAAACCGCCGGCGATCTACTCTCCATGACCTTGGACGTGGGTTACGCCATCAGTTCGTTGATTTTGATCAGTGCCTTTGTCGTCACGCTCATCATGCAACTGAGCGCTAAACGCTATCACCCCATGCTGTATTGGATCGTGATCCTTTCGACCAGCACCGCCGGGACTACCATGTCCGACTTCATGGATAGAACCCTGGGCCTGGGGTACGCAACGGGTTCGGCAATCCTGATAGTGATCCTGCTGGCGATCTTTACAGCCTGGTATTTCAGTGAAAAAACCTTGTCGGTGAGCAGCGTCACCACGCTCAAGGCCGAGTTGTTCTATTGGTTCGCGATTCTGTTTTCAAACACCTTGGGCACGGCTCTGGGCGACTTCCTGGCTGATGATTCCGGGCTTGGCTTCATGGGCGGTGCGTTACTGATCGGCAGCGCCATCGCAGTGATCGTGCTATTGCACTACACGACACGGCTCTCGTCGGTGGCGTTGTTCTGGATTGCCTTCGTCTTGACCCGTCCTTTTGGCGCGACCCTGGGCGACATGCTGACCAAATCCCATGAAAAAGGCGGCCTGGATTTCGGCACGATAGGCTCATCGATGGTGCTGTTATCGATCCTGGTGGTACTGGTAGGGATTGCGATGATGTATAACCGCAAGCCCAAGGCGCTCATCGAAGAGCAAGTCACCTACTGATTCAATGACCGCCCAATGTGAGGATCGGCACAGCTAATCGTGCTCCCACGGCAGCGGCTTGCCAGCACGCACTTTCGCGTTGATCGAACGCAGCAGGTCCAGCGGATCACGGTCCTTCATCGCATGACTTTGCTCATCGACCCAGGTCATGACCTGTTGTCGCTCCAGCGTGGGCCGCCGATGAAGGATTTCTACCAGTTGGCGCTCGCAATGCTGGGCATAGGCAACCACGCTGGAAAACAAAGGGCTATTTTTGCTGTTCATGTGCGTCCAACCTCGCCATTCCAAGGTTCTGCTCAGGCTTTGATACTGCGCCAGATTTTTCCAGCCACCGATACCAACAGCAAGACCACGGCACCGGCGATGATGCCCGCCACCGCGTTCAAGATGATCGGCATGATCGCCGAAAAGCCGCCAATCGCGTCCGCCGTCGTTTGGGTGACGCCTTCAATCCAGTGATGCACCGCTGGCACACCGTGAGTGAGGATGCCACCGCCCACCAGAAACATCGCCGCCGTGCCAATCACCGACAGGCCTTTCATCATATAGGGCGCGGCGCTGAGTACACCGCGCCCGAGTGCCCGCTGGGCACGCCGCACAATGCTCTTACCCTCAAGTTGGCTGAGGTAAAGACCGCCATCGTCGAGCTTCACGATGGCGCCCACCAACCCATACACACCAATGGTCATGACGATGGCAATGCCCGAGAGCACGATCACTTGCTGCAACAATGGCGCGTCGGCCACGGTGCCGAGGGTGATGGCGATGATCTCCGCCGATAGGATGAAATCCGTGCGCACCGCGCCTTTGATCTTGTCCTTCTCAAAGGCCACCAGATCAACTGCCGGATCGGCAACGGCTTCGGTCAACTGTGCATGCTCAGCGTCGTCTTCAGAACGGCTGTGCAGGAATTTATGAGCGAGTTTTTCAAAGCCCTCAAAACACAGATAAGCACCGCCCACCATCAACAGGGGCGTGACAGCCCAGGGCACAAAGGCGCTGATCGCCAGCGCGGTCGGAACCAGGATCAGCTTGTTGAGAAACGAACCCTTTGCAACCGCCCACACCACGGGCAATTCGCGCTCGGCACGCACGCCAGCAACTTGCTGCGCATTGAGCGCCAGATCATCACCCAGTACGCCAGCGGTTTTCTTCGCTGCCATTTTGGTCATCAGCGCGACATCGTCCAGCACAGTGGCGATGTCGTCGATCAAGACCAGTAAACTACTTCCTGCCATGGGTTGTTCTCTGCGGTAAATGATGCAGAGCATAGCGCGTGGAGCGTCGCCGGTCTGCCCATGCCCGCAATCTTGAGCCTGCCGCGAGCCCGGTGCTACCATGCGCCACCGCCGTACAGGCAAGGAACATTTCGGTTTATGAGCAGCATTCGCGAGCGTAATAAAGAACTGATTCTGCGCGCGGCCAGTGAAGAATTCGCCGATAAAGGCTTCGCCGCCAGCAAGACCCGCGACATCGCCGCCAACGCCGGTGTACCCAAGCCCAACGTCTATTACTACTTCAAATCCAAGGAAAACCTCTATCGCGAGGTATTGGAAAGCATTATCGAGCCAATCCTGCAAGCCTCGACGCCATTCAATCAGGACGGTGTTCCAGCTGAAGTACTCAGTGGCTATATCCGCGCAAAGATCCGTATTTCACGCGACCTACCCTGCGCCTCAAAGGTGTTCGCCAGCGAAATCATGCATGGCGCGCCGCACCTGAGCGCAGATCAAGTCGAGCAGTTGAATGGTCAGGCCAGGCACAACATCGAATGCATTCAGGGCTGGATCGATAGCGGCCTGATCGCCCCCATTGATCCGCACCACCTGATGTTCAGCATTTGGGCTGCGACCCAGACATACGCCGACTTCGACTGGCAGATTTCCACGGTCACCGGCAAAGCGAAGCTGGACGACAGTGATTACGAAGCCGCCGCCAACACCATTATTCGTCTGGTGCTTAAAGGGTGCGAGCCTGACGCCTGAAAGCTCAACCCGTTTTATGCATCTGCAGCGCGTGTTCGACGCCGTCAAGCAACTGACCAAAGCTCCACGGTTTGCGAATAAACGTGACGTTGTGGGTAACGCCTGAGCTTTCCGGTGTTTCGTGGCCCGACATAATCAGGATTGGGATCTGTGGCCACTTGTCGCCTGACAAGTTGGCGAGGTCGGCGCCGTTGATTGAGCCGGGCATGAGAACGTCTGTCAGCAATAGCGACACAGCGTCCGCGTGTTCTTCGAGGTATTTCGCGGCGGCATCGGCACTGCCAACCGCATACGTTATAAAACCTTCGTCGCCGAGGATTTCACACACGAAATCGCGAATGATCGACTCGTCTTCAACGACCAGAATGAGTCTTTTGTTCTGCTGTAGTGCCGCTATTGACGTGGAATTCACAATAAATACTTCCCATTACCGGCCCGCTCGGCTGCTTTATGGACTCCGATGGTGTCCGTACTGTGAGCGGCAGAATGTCAGGAAATTCCATTGCCTGATGACAATCAGCTGAAAGGGTTGTGACAGGGTCATGAATGACGCGGCTTACCGGCAGGTAGGCGACGTCTGAAAAATCCACTTTTCAGCGCTAACAAAAAACCCGCCGAAGCGGGTTTTTCCAAGACCATCCCAACATCCTGTCGGTAGCCCTCCGGGGCCATGGCCGATCATCCTTGATCCCGCAGCAATCCGTTCGCTGCAGTTGATGGATCCAAATCTACTGCTTTGCCGACGCGCGCCATAGAGCGAACTTCTCGTCTTCGTGTAAGCCTTTCGCCATACCGAAGATCTTTCCGAGAAGCTTGTAGGGCAGTTCTGCCATTAGTGACGAAAAAGTGCAAAAACCCGCTCCACGACCTCACGTTTGCTGCCGCAAAGCCGAAAGCCTATAGAGAGCAAACCGATACGACGCAGCGGGTTGTACAAACAATGCCAAACCTGGACACCCATCGTCCGAGCCATTGGCACAACAAGAAAACAAACGGAGTGACGGTTATGAATATGCGCAACTTTTCGATCAGTCGGCGACTATGGCTGATCCTCATCGTCGCCGTGCTAATGCTCTTTATCCTGGCCGTGGTCATGCTCAAACAGATCCATGACGACCTGTACGACGCCAAGGCGCAAAAAACCATGCACGTGGTCCAGACCGCCAGCGGCCTGCTGGACTATTACCACGGCCTGGAAACCGCAGGCACGCTCAGCACCGATCAGGCGCAAAAACAGGCGATGGATGCCATTCGTGGCCTGCGCTACAACCAAACCGATTACTTCTGGATCAACGACCTGCGTCCGGTGATGATCATGCATCCGGCCAGTCCGAAGTTGGTGGGTCAGGACCTTTCTGCCATCAAGGACCCCGATGGCTTCCAGGTATTCAACGAAATGGTCTCCCTGGCCAGAGCCAAGGGTGCCGGTACTGTCAATTACCGCTGGCCAAAACCGGGCGCCACCGAGGCCGTCGAGAAAACCTCTTACATCACGCTATTTACGCCGTGGGGCTGGATCATCGGCTCAGGCATATACGTGGACGACGTGCAGGTCGAATTCCGGCAGCAGGTATGGCAGGCTGCGGCGATTAGCGCCGGTATTGTCATGATCATGACTTTGCTGCTGATCGGGATTGCCCGCAGCATCGTTCGGCCGCTCAATGCCACTGTCCAGGCCATGGCCAATATTGCCAGCGGCGAGAGCGACCTCACCCATAGCTTGCAAACCGATGGCAACGATGAAGTCACACAACTGGGCCGACACTTCAATGCCTTCACCACAAAACTGCGCCACGTCATCACGCAGTTGCAGCTTTCTGCGGTAGGGCTCGGTCAGGCCTCGACAGATCTGGGCAGCAACGCCGATCAAGCACAGCTGCGCAGCCAGCAGCAATCGCAGCAGATGGAACTGGTGGCGACAGCGGTCAACGAAGTGACTTACGGCGTGCAGGATGTCGCCAGGAATGCCGAGCATGCAGCCAGCGAGATGCGTGACGCCGAATCCCAGGCACAGCAAGGTCAGGCCAACATCGACAGCAGCCTCAAGCAGATCGATCACTTGTCAGGCACCATCAATCAGGCGGTCGAAGTCATCCGTACGCTGTCCAGCGAAAGCACACAAATTGGCAGCGTACTGGAGGTGATCAGTTCGATTGCCGAACAAACCAACCTGCTCGCCCTCAACGCGGCCATTGAGGCCGCGCGTGCAGGCGATCAGGGACGCGGGTTTGCGGTGGTGGCTGACGAGGTTCGCTTACTGGCGCAACGCACGCAGAAATCCACCGCAGAAATTCAGGTCATGATCGAACGCTTGCAATCGCATTCCGACGCGGCAGTGAAGGTCATCGGCGACAGCAGCCGCGCCTCGCAACTGACCATTGAACAAGCGCACCTGGCAGGTAAAAGCCTGACGTCTATCAGCGTGGCACTGCGCAACCTCAACGGCCTGAATGCATCAATCGCCAGCGCAACGCTGCAGCAATCTCACGTGGTCGAGGACATCAACCAAAACGTCACCCAAGCGGCACAACTGTCGCAAAACACAGCATTGGCGGCGCAGCAGTCGACGGCCGCCAGCGTTCACCTGAAAGACCTGAGTGAGCAACTGAATGGATTGTTGAGGCAATTTCGGGTGTAGACACAAGCGGGCTGAAACGTAAAAGCCCTATGGGGATGGGGGACTGGTTTATTTTCAACACGCCGCGAAAATCAATCTGTCCCTGGCCTTGCCAGGGCCTGTACTGATCGGCAATCGATCACCAGTTGCGCTCCTGAACGGAAAGCTTCTAGGCTCAGCCGATCTAATAAGCGGAAATGCCCATGGACAGCAAAGACCGGCGTGAACAGCTGCGCATCATCGTCCTTCAGAGCGACACCGACGCTGGGCGGCGCTTCGATAAAATCCTCCTGATGACGATTTTCGCCAGCCTGTTCATCGTGGTCATCGACAGTATCGAGTCGGTTCATCGCGATTATGGTCAAGTCCTCAACTATATGGAGTGGGGATTCACCTTCATCTTCGCCGTCGAATACGCGCTGCGCCTGTATGCCTCGCCGACGCCATTCAAATACGCCATCAGCTTCTATGGCCTGATCGACCTGCTGGCGATATTGCCGGGAGTCTTGATGATCTATTACGCCAATGCGCAGTACCTGATGATCGTGCGTGTGGTGCGTATGCTGAGGATCTTCCGCGTACTGAAACTCAGCCCCTACCTGAAACAGGCCAACTACCTGCTTTCGGCTCTGCGCGGCAGCCGACAAAAGATCACCGTATTCCTGCTGACCGTGTCGACGCTGGTGACTGTGTTTGGCACCTTGATGTACGTCATCGAAGGCCCGGAGCATGGCTTCTCCAGTATTCCAACAGGCATCTATTGGGCGATTGTCACTCTGACCACCGTGGGCTTCGGCGATATTGTGCCGAAAACGCCGTTGGGCCAGGTACTGTCCTCACTGGTGATGATCATGGGGTATTCAATCATCGCCGTGCCGACGGGAATATTCACCGCAGAGCTGAGCAACGCCATGCGCGGCACGCAATTGTTGCATGACTGCCCGGTGTGCTCGAAGGACAGTCATGAGCCTGCCGCAGCGTTTTGCTCACGCTGTGGCAATGCTCTGTTTCCAAAGGTCGATCGTATCGCCGTCAGCACATCCAACGAACACGACATAAGCACATGATTTTTTAATCTTTAAATGCCTAACGGACTTTGGTTATAGTCGCGGGCAATTAGCCACCCCCTCTCTATAAGAACAATCGCTAACTATCAAAAGGAATTCGCAGTGAACAAACTCTTTGCCGCCTCTCTGCTCGCCGCAGGACTGGCTTTTGGCAGCGCCGCCCAAGCTGCGCCGACCCTGCTCAATGTCTCCTATGACGTCATGCGCGATTTCTACAAAGACTACAACGCCGCCTTCCAGAAACACTGGCAAGCCGAGCACAAGGAAGACGTCGCCGTACAGATGTCCTTCGGCGGCTCAAGCAAACAGGCGCGCTCGGTCATCGATGGCCTGCCGGCTGACGTGATCACCATGAACATGGCCACCGACATCAACGCCCTCGCCGACAATGGCCAGTTAGTGCCCAACAACTGGGTCACGCGGCTGCCGAACAACAGCGCGCCGTTCACCTCCGCCACAGTCTTCATCGTGCGTAAGGGCAACCCTAAAGCGCTTAAAGACTGGAATGACCTGGTCAAGGACGGCGTCGAAGTCATCGTGCCGAACCCGAAAACCTCAGGCAACGGTCGCTACACCTACCTCTCGGCCTGGGGTTACACCCTGAAGAACGGCGGCGATGAAGCAGCGGCCAAGAAATTTGTCGGTGAGTTGTTCAAACACGTACCCGTGCTCGATACCGGTGGCCGTGGTGCAACCACTACATTCATCACCAACCAGATTGGCGACGTGCTGATCACCTTCGAAAACGAAGCCGAAATGATCGCACGCGAGTTCGGTCGCGATCAGTTCGAAGTGGTGTACCCAAGCGTGTCCGCCGAGGCCGAGCCACCTGTAAGCGTGGTGGATAAAGTCGTCGACAAGAAAGGCTCGCGCGCCTTGGCAGAAGACTATCTGAAATACCTGTGGTCGCCAGAAGGCCAGGAAATTGCCGCCGCCAACTACCTGCGTCCACGTGATCCGGCAGTGCTGGCGAAATACACCGACCGCTTCCCGAAAGTCCAATTTCTTTCGGTAGAGAAGACCTTTGGCGACTGGCGCACCGTGCAGAAGACCCACTTCAACGATGGCGGCGTGTTTGATCAGATTTATCCGGCCAAGTAAGTAACCCGTAAAACCAAAAACGGCGACCTGAAGAGGTTGCCGTTTTTTGTGCCTGATCCAGATATCTCATTCCAAGGACGTTCGTATAGCCATTAGCGCATGGTTGCCCACCCGTAAAACACCAAAAGCGCAAAAGCGAGTATGAGTTCCAAAGCCCAAGGAATCTGAATGAGCAGCCGTAGACCACGTGGAAATTGGTCAATATCATCGACGTTAACCAGTCCTCTTTTTACGCAGCGACTTGAACCTGTCAACACTAGCGCAGCAAGTCCAACCCGTATGCACACACTCCAAAATCCAAATCCCACGAACATGGCTCGGCTCTCGCGAATCAACTTACTGTTCCCCAATCGCTCTTCAATCTCATCAACATATAAAATCGCAACACCTAACAAAAACACGGCGTTCAATACAAACGGCACCATAATCAGAAGGGCAACCAAGCCAGCATCCAATTCCCTCATTGTTCATTAGCCCTGTATAAATACTCACCTCCATATTCACCACCTACCGATACGACTTCACCCAGGCCCCAGCCTGTGCCATCACTGTATTCCGGCTGTTGGCAATCCACGTTATAACCGAGGATTTCAGTCCAAACCTTATTCCCGGCCTCTAGCGTTTTACTCGGCATATCATCAATTTTCACGAACACGCCCGGTGACATATTTCAGCCTCACTATTGAGAAACACAAAACCGAAATATAGGGAGACCGCCATCATATGTCTGGCTTGCGCAGTTCAAATCAGGATGGTTTGTGCATATTCAGAAAAGGACTTCCAACCTGGGTAATACTTTCCTACGTGCATAAAAGGGCGTGTCGACCAGATGTATTTAGCGAAGTAGAAAAAATGCAAAATGAAAACGACAACCTGAAGAGGTCGCCGTTTTTTTTGCCATCTGTATTTGCAGCATGTTACGCGCAAGCTTTGATTCCGCCCGCAGGCCTTGGGAACGTTGTTTGCACGCGATCTACCGCGAGAAGGTAGCAAAGTCGGTAAATGTGATCATCTAGAACGCACTTAGCCGGATGTGCTAACACTTCGCGGTAAATCGTCTCGATCAACTCAATTCCCGAACTGCTTGCTCAACCCCGGTGGCACGCCGCTGGAGTCGGTTTCCTGCCATGGGCCGCTTGGCGAAGTGGCCCAGCTCCAACCGTTGTTCCAGCGGTAATAAGTGCGCTGGCGATAGAACGTATTGGGCACGTTATCCAGGACATGCACGCCTAAACTTGCATCCCAATGGCTGTTGCCACCCGGCGGCGGTGCGAAGTGCGACGAAGTTTTAGGGCCCGGCTTGGGCGCTGGCGTTTGCGGTGTAGTGCGCGGGGTTCCCGGTTGTGGCGTGGGTGACGGCGCACCTGGAATGCTCGGAATCGGCTCAGAACTTTGCGGGCCGGGGTGCTGAACAGCGCAGGCAGCGCTCAAGCCCACCATCACACTCAACAAGGCAAAACGTGCAACGCGATACATAAGAGTTCTCTACTGATCGGGGCTGTCGATGGTCAAGGCCTGACGGGCAGTCACGTTGCTGGGCAGCGGCTGACTGCGACCGATCCACTCACCTGTGGTGGGCTGGCCTGCGCGGGATACCCGGGCAACGAGTTGGACTTCGGCAAAGTTGGACAGTTTCAACTGCGGCATCATTGCGTCGGCATCGGTCAGTTCGACATCCACGGGCAGATCGGCGACCGTCACACGCTTGACCGCCAAGGGTGCTGGCGGGCCGGACACTGCGCGTGCAAACACAAATACGCTGTCGCCAGGCAACACCTTGGCTTGCAGATCAGCGGAAAGACTCACTCTGACTCTCAGCACCGCACCCTGAATCACTGCCACAGGCGTGTCGGCCAACCTGCCACCGTTTTCCAAAATCTTTTCGCTGGCCCTGGCAATGCCGCCTTCCAGTGCCGAGCGCGAAGGGTCATTGGCAGGCAGCGTTGCCAGCAGGCGCTTCCAGTAATCGACAGCCTCCTGATAACGCTGCCCCTCGAACGCGGCAATACCTTTCAATCCAAGGCTGGTGACTTCTTTGGGATCAAGCTTCAAAGCCTCATCCGACAACGCCTGAATCTGCGGCGACCAGTGCTTGTCTCCCGCAAAATATAGCGCCTGCGCCCATTGCCCGAGCAATTCGGGCTGACGTCCGGCCAGGTTCACTGCGCGCTCAAACATTGTGGCGGCGTCGGCCGGGCGGTCCTGTGCCATATAAGTTCGTGCAAGAAAATAAATCCCCTCGGCCGAATCCGGCTGGGCCTTGACTGCCCGCTCCAGACGGCTGGTCATTTCCACCAGCGAGCCCGGCGGCTGGGCGAATTCACGGGTCAACTCGACCTTGTCGCTGGCACCAAAATGCAGATACAACGCAAAACCCAACACCGGCACCAACAGTGCGGCCAGCAATGGCAAGGGTTTACCCAGGCGCGAGACACGTTCAGTGCCAACGCCTTCGGTGTCCGCCAATAATTCACGCGCCGCTTCTGCACGGCCACTGTCCATCTGCGTTGAGGACAAGACACCCTCTTGTTGCTGGCTTTGCAGCTCGGCCACACGCTCTTGATACAGCGCAACGTTGAGGGCAGTGCGGTCTTCCTCGCGTTGCACGCGACGACCACGCAAGACAGGGATCAGCAGAAAACCCAGGGCGACCAGCAACAGCAGGCCAGCGGCTAGCCAGAAATCAATCATTCGCGGTTTTTATCCAACAGGTGGGCGAGGCGCTGACGCTCCTCGTCAGAAAGCGCATCGTTGTCTGCGGGCCGTTTGCCGCGACGACGTATGACGATCACGACAATCACCAACACCCCGCCCAGCAGCAACCCGGCAGGACCAAACCACAGCAGCCAGGTCCGCGCGTTCAGCTCAGGTTTGTAGCGCACGAACTCGCCATAGCGGTCGACCATGAAATCGATGATCTGCTGGTTGCTCTGGCCTTCGCCCAGCATGCGGTAGATCTCTTTGCGCAAGTCAGCGGCGATGGGGGCGTTGGAGTCGGCGATGTCCTGGTTCTGGCATTTTGGGCAACGCAGTTCTTTGGTCAACTCGCTGTAGCGGGCGCGCTCGGCTTCGTCCTTGAACACGTAGGCATCAATGGCTGCGTGGGCAATACTCGTCAGCCCAAGGCTCAATACAACAATCGCGAGCAAGCGCCTCATTGCCTAGCCTCATCGACCAGCCCTTGATATTGGCTGGCCAGCTTGTCGCGCCAGACCGTTTCGTCGATCACACCGACGTGTTTGTAGCGAATGATGCCCTTGCTGTCGATCAGGAAGGTTTCCGGCGCGCCGTACACGCCCAGATTCAAACCCAGGCTGCCGGCTTCGTCGCGGATATTGATCAGATAAGGGTCGTGGAATTCACTCAGCCACTTCAGGGCATCGGCATTGACGTCCTTGTAGTTGATGCCGTAAATCACCACGCCCTGCTGCGCCAATTTGTTCAGCACCGGGTGCTCAACCCGACAGGCGACACACCAGGTGCCCCACACATTGACCAGCGCCGGTTTGCCCAGCAGATCGGCACGGGTCAACAGCTTGTCGCTTTGCACCGCTGGCAACGAGAATTCGGGGAACGGCTTGTCGATCAGCGCCGAGGGCAGCTCGGCCGGGTCCAGGTACAGCCCGCGATAAAGAAACGCCGCCATGCCAAGAAACAACACCAGCGGGATCAACAACACCCAACGCTTCATACCGCAGCTCCCGACAAACCCAACGCGTCACGCACGCGGCTTTTGACCTTGACCCGATAACGCTTGTCCAGCGCGGCCAGCAAACCGCCGAGCGCGGTAATCAATCCGCCAAACCAGATCCAGCGCACAAACGGTTTGACGTGAACGCGAACGGCCCAGGCGCCATTGTCCAGCGGCTCGCCCAACGCAACATACAGATCGCGGGTGAAACCGGCGTCGATGCCAGCCTCGGTCATCATCGATTGCTGCACGGTGTACAGACGTTTTTCTGGATGCAGCACAGTGATTTCCTTGCTGTCTTCGAACACCCGAATCGTGCCGCGATCAGACGTAAAATTGGGGCCCTGATAGTGCCTGGCGCCCTCGAACACAAACCTATAGCCGCCCAACTCCGTCGACTCGCCCGGCGACAGACGCAAGTCGCGCTCGGCGCTGTTCTGGCTCGACAACACCACGCCCAAGGCCAGCACGGCAATGCCGATGTGCGCCACTTGCATACCCCAATAACTGCGGGTCAGTGAGCGTGCGCCTTTGATCAAGCCTTTGTGCCGCGTCTTGTCCAACAGATCACGCACACCGGCCAGTAGTATCCAGGCGGCGAGCATGAAGGTGGCGAGCACCGCCCAGTGGAAATCGGCCATGGCGAATGCTGCGATCACCGCCAGCACTGCACTGCCAACCAGCACTGGCGCCAGCATCCCGAGCAGCCATTTCAGTGGGGTGTCTTTCCAGCGCACTAGCACGCCAATGGCCATGACCGCCATGAGCAGCGCCATCAGCGGCACGAACAAAGCGTTGAAATATGGCGGCCCGACCGACATCTTCGCCCCGCTCAACGCATCGAGCGCCAGCGGGTAAAGCGTGCCCAAGAGGATCATCGATGCCGCGACCACCAGCACCAGGTTATTGCCCAGCAGCAAGGTTTCCCGCGACCACAGGCCAAAGCCAACGTGGCTTTTAACAACCGGAGCACGGATAGCGAACAGAGTCAGCGAACCACCGACCACCAGCAACAGGAAGATCAGGATGAACACCCCTCGCGCAGGGTCCGAGGCAAACGCGTGGACCGAGGTGAGCACGCCGGAACGCACCAGGAACGTGCCCAGCAAACTCAGGGAAAACGCGGCAATCGCCAGCAGCACGGTCCAACTTTTGAACACCCCGCGCTTTTCGGTCACGGCCAGCGAGTGAATCAACGCAGTGCCGACCAACCAAGGCATGAATGAGGCGTTTTCCACGGGGTCCCAGAACCACCAACCACCCCAGCCCAGCTCGTAATAGGCCCACCACGAACCCAGCGTGATGCCCACACCCAGGAACGCCCAGGCGACAATGGTCCATGGCCGCGACCAGCGCGCCCACGCCGCATCCAGACGCCCACCCAGCAGCGCGGCAATGGCGAAGGCAAACGCTACCGAAAACCCGACGTAGCCCATGTACAGCATGGGTGGATGAACAATCAGACCGATGTCTTGCAGCAACGGATTGAGGTCACGCCCGTTCTGCGGAATCTGCGGCAGGATGCGGCTGAACGGGTTGGAGGTCAGGATCAGGAACAACAGAAAGCCGATGCTGATCATGCCCATCACCGCCAGCACACGGGCCAGCATCACTTGCGGTAATTGGCGGGAAAATACCGATACAGCGAACGTCCAGCCACCGAGGATCAGTGCCCAGAGCAACAACGAACCCTCGTGGGCGCCCCACACGGCACTGAATTTGTAGTACCACGGCAAGGCGCTGTTGGAGTTTTCGGCGACGTAAGCGACCGAGAAGTCATCGACCATGAACGCGTAGGTCAGGCAACCAAACGAAAACAGCAGAAACGCAAACTGCCCCCATGCAGCCGGTTGCGCCAGCCCCATCCACAGGCGATCGCCACGCCATGCACCGAGTAACGGCACGATGGCCTGCACAACGGCAAAGCACAGCGCCAGAATCATGGCCAAATGGCCGAGTTCAGGAATCATCGTTTCAACCCTGTTTAGCAGGCATGGCAGACGAGCCCGGCACCGACTGGCCGCTGTCTTTCAATGCTTTGCTGACTTCTGGTGGCATGTATTTCTCGTCATGTTTGGCCAGCACTTCGTCAGCCACCACTACGCCATCAGCGTTGAGCTTGCCGAGAGCAACGATACCCTGCCCTTCCCGGAACAAGTCCGGAAGAATGCCGCGGTACGTAATGGTGACTGACTTGTTGAAATCGGTGACCACGAACTTGACGTCAAGCGAGTCGCCGGAACGCTCCAGCGAACCCTTTTCGACCATACCGCCGGCGCGTATCCGCGTGTTGTGGGGCGCTTCGCCATTGGCGATCTGGCTGGGGGTGTAAAACAGGTTGATGTTCTGCTGCAAGGCGCTTAGGGCAAGGCTTACGGCGATGCCAACACCGGCCAGAATCGCCACAATGATCAACAGTCGCTTTCTGCGCAGCGGGTTCACTTCGCGCGCTCCCGGCGTAAACGACGCGCTTCTTGTTGCAGGTAGCGCCGACGCGCCAACACGGGTAACGCCACATTAATGACCAGCACCGACAGGCAAATACCATAGGCGGTCCAGACAAACAGGGCATGTTTGCCCATGGCGAGGAACTCATCAAACGAGCTGAACGAGCCGAAACTCATGAGGCATTTCCTTGGAGCGGCGCCTTACCCAGGCTTTTCAATACTTCATCCTTGACCCAACTGGCGCGGGCTTCGCGCTTGAGCACTTCCAGACGCATGCGCAGCAGCAGCACCGCGCCGAAAAAGCAGTAAAAGCCCAGCACGGTAAACAGCAACGGCAGCCACATTTGCGCAGGCATCGCTGGTTTCTCGGTCAGGCTGAAGGTCGCGCCTTGGTGCAAGGTGTTCCACCACTGCACCGAGTATTTGATGATCGGAATATTGATCACCCCCACAATCGCCAACACCGCACAGGCCTTGGCGGCACTGTCACGATTGCTGATGGCATTGCCCAGCGCAATGAGTCCGAAGTACAGAAACAGCAGGATTAGCATGGACGTTAGGCGTGCATCCCACACCCACCACGAACCCCAGGTCGGTTTACCCCAGATAGCCCCGGTCACCAGCGCCACGGCGGTCATCCAGGCACCGATAGGCGCGGCGCATTGCAGCGCGATGTCAGCCATTTTCATTTTCCATACCAGCCCGACTACCCCGCACACGGCCAACATCACGTAGCAGGACTGGGCCAGCATCGCGCAAGGCACATGAATGTAGATGATGCGAAAGCTGTTGCCTTGCTGATAATCCGGCGGCGCGAAGGCCAGGCCCCAGACCACTCCAATGACAATCAGCAAGACAGCGGCGATGCTCAGCCATGGCAGCAGACGGCCGCTGATGCCGTAGAACCATTTCGGAGAACCCAGTTTGTGGAACCAGACCCAACTGATGCCGCTTTTAGCGTTGGCGCTTGTGTTCATCACGCAGCCTTTGATCACGGTATTTTATCCAAAGCGCTTCTTTTAGCTGAAGCGTCCAGAGTGTGACGAGGGAAAATGTGTCAGCTCAGTCAGAGCCCGATTATTCGCCGACACTGATTTTCAATCCAGCAGCAATTGCAAAAGGTGTCAGGGTTACCGACAGCGTCGTCAGGCTGCCAAGCCAAAACAGATAACCGGTCGCAGGCATCCCTTGAAGGGCCGCTTGCAAGGCGCCACTGCCCAGGATCAGCACCGGGATATACAGCGGCAGAATCAATAATGCCAGCAATAAACCGCCGCGTTTTAACCCGACGGTCAGCGCTGCGCCGACCGCACCCAGCAGGCTTAACACGGGTGTGCCCAGCAACAATGACAGCAGCAGCACCGGCAGGCATTCACTCGGCAAGCCCAGCATCATCGCCAGCAACGGTGCCAGCAAGACCAACGCCAACCCGGAAAATGCCCAGTGTGCCATCACCTTGGCCAATACCAGAAGCGCCAAAGGATGTGATGAAAGAACCCACTGCTCAAGTGATCCGTCTTCGAAATCACTGCGAAACAGCCCATCCAATGAAAGCAGCACCGACAACAACGCCGCGACCCAGACCAATCCGGGAGACAAGGTTTGCAACAATTGACTCTCGGGCCCGACCGCCAACGGAAACAGCGCGATGACAATGGCGAAGAACACCAACGGATTGAGCAGTTCGGCAGGGCGGCGAAACAATAGCCGTGCTTCGCGGGCGATCAGCAGGGTAAACACATGACTCATACGGCCCATTGCCCCAGATCGATGTCTTTGTAACCGGCGGGCACGCGGCTCAGTGTGTGGTGGGTGGTGAACACCAGCATGCCGCCCCGTTCGCAGTGCTCGGCCAAGTGCTGCTCCAGTTGCGCGACACCCTGTTTATCGAGGGCGGTAAACGGCTCGTCGAGAATCCACAGCAAAGGACCTGGTAAATACAGACGGGCCAAGGCAACGCGGCGCTTTTGTCCTGCCGAGAGCGTATGACAAGGTACGTCTTCAAAGCCACGCAAGCCTACTGCATCAAGGGCCTGCCAGATCGCCTCGGGGTCGGCGGCTCGGTGCAGCGCGCAGAGCCAGGTCAGATTCTCCGCTGGCGTCAGTAAATCCTTGATCCCGGCCGCATGGCCGATCCACAACAGGTTGTGTGCCAGCTCGCTTTTTTGCTGGCTCAGCGGCTCGCCGTGCAACAGCACCTCGCCCGCCGTGGGCTGCATCAGCCCAGCCAACAAACGCAACAAGCTGGTCTTGCCACTGCCGTTGGGCCCGCTGACCTGAAGCATGTCGCCGGCTGTCAGACACAGATCGAGGTTCTCGAAGAGCATTCGCCAGTCGCGCTCGCAAGCAAGCGCCGAGGCAGCTAAAACAGGGATCGGCATGCGAACCTTCTTTTTCTGATCGGAGGTATTCACCAGCGGTTCAAGTCGCCCTTCCGATGGCCGTTATACTGATGCAGACTCACCCGGTGGCCCCAGTGGACGACCGGCGCGATTATACATGCCATCTTCAGGTATCAAGATGGCAAATTCTTCACAGGTCGGTATTCGATGACAGGCGACATCCCCCATCTTTCTTCGGTAAACACCGCAGCGACGCTGTTGCGCGCAGGTGTTGCGCCGGCAGAGGTGCTCAAGTTGCTGCAACCCCGTGAAGGGTTGTTGGCTGCCGGGCAGACCGCCGACGCCGAAGTGGTGAGCCTCAAGCAGATCGATCAAGACTTCCAGTTGCTGCTCAAGCTGACACTGAACAACGGTCGGCAGACCACGTTTCCGGTGACCAGTTCGCTGCCGTTGTCGCCAGGCACCAGCGTTAACGTCGCGCAAGGTTCGGCTGATACCCTGACCATCAGCCTCGCGGAACTGCAAAAAGCCATTACCAACAGCCTGACCCGTATCGACACCCGTCAATTGCCAGTGGGCACATTGTTACAGGGCAAGGTGCTGACCTCGCAACTGATCAGCCAAGTCACAGGTCAGCCAGTGCCGGCGAACGCCGATCAGCCCACTGCATATCGCTCGATCGTCACCCTGCTCAACACTGCGCTGGCTGGCAGTAATCTAGTCGTCGAAAGCCCACAGCCGCTGGCCGCTGGCAGTTTGCTCAGTGCGCAGGTACAGAACAGCCAAGCGCTGAATTTCGTAGCGTTGCCCAATCGTTTCGATCAATTGGCCTTGGCGCAGCAGTTGTCCACGCAACAAAGTCGTCAGGGTTCGCTGCAGGGGTTGTTGGTGGTGCTGCAAAGTCTGCCGGATTCCGGCGACAGCCTGCCGGCATCGTTGCGCGCAAGCATCGACCAACTGTTGGCTGACTTGCCAGACATTCAGCAAATGACCACGCCCAAAGGCGTCGCCCAAGCGCTCAACGGCAGTGGACTGTTCATGGAATCGCGGCTGTTGGCGGGGTTCAATCCGACATTGATGCCAGACATGAAGGCCAACCTGCTTCGTCTGATTTCACAGATCCTTCCCGGCCTGGACAACATGAGCTACGACGCTGCGGCTGCGGCCAACACCCTCGCGCGCGCGATGCCCAACATGATTCGAAATGCACTGGGCACCTTGGGCCAAGTCGCCGCTCGCACGTCACCGAGCAGTTTCCCGCTGCCGACACGATTGCTCGGCAGCCCAGAAAACGGGGACGACCTGGAAACGCTGCTTAAGCTCGCCGCCGCCGCCGTATCGCGCCTGCAAAGCCATCAGCTCGGCGGACTGGAACAGACCCGTACCGCCGCCGATGGCACGCAGATCACCACCTGGCAGCTTGAAATCCCCATGCGCAACGCCCATGACGTGGTGCCGTTGCAGGTCAAACTGCAGCGCGAGGACACGCCTGAACGAGAGGACGCGAAGGACGAACGCGAGGTAAAGGAGAAAGAAAAACTCTGGCGCGTCGAGCTGGCGTTCGACCTCGAACCGCTCGGACCGTTGCAAGTGCAAGCACAGTTGGTGGGTGGCAGTTTGTCGAGCCAGATGTGGGCCGAACGCACCACCAGTGCAGCACTGATTGACAGCGAGCTGGGCAATTTACGCGCGCGACTGGTGGCCTGCGGTTTGAACGTAGGCGAACTGGCGTGCAACATCGGCGTCCCCCCACAAGGCGCGCGTACCGTACTGGAACAACGCTGGATCGACGAGAGCGCCTGATGACCGCACCGAACGCCCCTCCCCGTCAAGTTGTCGCCCTCAACTACGACGGCCAACAAGCCCCAACGCTCACCGCCAAGGGCGACGACGCGCTGGCCGAAGCGATCCTGGCCATCGCCCGCGAGTACAAAGTCCCCATCTACGAAAACGCCGAACTGGTGAAGATGCTCGCGCGCATGGAACTGGGCGACAGCATCCCCGAGGCACTGTACTTGACCATCGCTGAAATCATCGCCTTTGCCTGGCACCTGAAAGGCAAATTTCCTGAGGGGCATGATCCGGATGCGGGACCTGCGCAAAGGGACATCACACCTGATTGGCAGGGATGACAACGTACCGCGAGCAAATCCCTTCGCCTTAACTATTTACCCATAAACCTCGACCACCACCGAGGCTTGGCACTTGCACAAGGGGGTGTAATAAGCACTTCACTGGGGTGCAGCAAATCACCAGGATAGTGTTCGTGTCCGATGCAATTGCTATCGTCGATCCCAAATACTTTAACGGCGGCGGCAGCTTCAAAACACCAGCGGCCGAAGTAACTTCCCATTTCAAGCGGGTGTTTTATCGGATCACCATAAATGTACCACCACGGTTGTTGCCTACCCCGCCGGTTTAGTTCTGGATACCAATGCGCTACGAATGCCAACAACAGACCTGCCTGCCGTTCTTGCGGCGCATCAATGGCCTTGAGCAACCGTGCGTATGGCTTTGTGTGCAGTAATGTCTGACCGATAACACGATCCGGCTGACGATATGCAATGACCCGATCAAGCAGAACGTCGTGCCCACCCTCTCCGATTAATGCGATCAGTCGAAGCCACTGGTCGTCGGGAATTTCAAGTACAAGCGCTAACCCTACCAACCAGAAACACCAGAGGTAATGGTTTAAATCAGTCAGTTCAAAGACCCAATCTCGGCAAGTTTGAAGATTGTTCTCGGCACATATCTTGTCGGACTCTCGATTGGAAAGCTCCCAGTAATCTAAAATTCCAGGGAAATAGTTAGCCATCTCTGGAATGTTGCCACCATTGGAGTAAATTCTTATAGCTACACGTAAGTGGTGCTTGGCAAAGTCGAATGTAAATTGCGCCCTGTACACGGGATTAGCTGAAGGCTCCGAAATAATTTTACTGGCGCGCTCAATCCATTGCATGTCCATTGTTTCACAGTCGTCCCAATACTGCTTATCTCCCAAAGTTGCACGAATCATGGAAGAACTCCCTTCAAGTTGGTGGATGGTAATATTTTAGAAGTATCTATCGCTTTGACTTTACAATTCGCGTCAAGCACCTCGACTTCCGTGGAGCCATCTGGCCGGGTTCTCACAACCCAGGTTTCAGTACGATTTGCTTCCAGGGCGGTCTGCATACCCAGGCTATGTTTCTCACCCACGGCGCGCTCCAGACGATCACCTCCAAGAATCCATGATGTCGAGCCCTGCTTGCCATCCCGGGTATTACCCAGCCCTGACGAACCGGACTTCTTGTTGTCGCCGACAAACTTGTACTCGATAACCACATAGTCGACATCGGGGCGATTGACCTTATAAAGATCGTCGATCCCCGTCTCACCAACACCCGGAAACCGAGCCAGCTTCTGACCTTCGGGGACGATTTGCTGCACAGTGCGCCCACCAAACTAGCAGGCGTAGATCTGCCCGTCGACCCCAAGCCTAATGGTTTGTGCACTTGAAAAGGCAGCTCAATGCCTTTTGCACCATCAAATTTTAGGCACTAGCGCAAAAAGCCCCTCCTGCATTAAGTAGCTGCAAATATAACTCTTTGCCTTATCTGAACTGCGCTTTAAAAAAACAGAATAAGACTCATCGGAGCCTTGGTCGCAGTACCAACTGTCGTACGTCTGCTCAGCTTTCTCTCCAACCAATTGATATACATCTCCTCCAAGAATCGCGATTCCGAAAGCCTCGAGTTCATAAATAGCACGTAAAGCGTCATCACGACCTAGGGCCCAGTTCCGCACCCCCAAATGATCTAGAGATATCCCTCGACTTAGAATAGGATCAATTTGCTCCGTCCATATAATACTCATAGATCACTCCGCCGGGGTCGGTTTGAATAGTCGATGATTGATTGACCCATCCGACTCCTTTATGAACTCGAAAACGCCTTGCTTCCCACGATACTCACCTGGAATTTTCAGCATATCTCTTACCACACCATCTCCCCCTGTGATCTTCGTCACCTGTCTGGCCCCTTGGAAAGTTGTGACACTTTCCGGGAAGCCATGAAGATCGCCAGTCTTGATCTGACCTAACACTTTATCTGTGTATTTCGTACCTGCAAAGAAATCATCCGCTACTGCACTTCCGCCTTTTGCACCCAACGACCAAAGCCGTCCTATCACCGCCACCAGCCCCGCCCCAGTGAGCTCGCCAGCCAAGAACATGCCCCAGGCTTTGACGAACTCATTAGCCGGTTGGGCGCCGTCAAATCCTTGTCCTTGAGCAAGCGCTGCTTGTGCCTGAGCTATTTCATCAACAGTGGCGCCATTTTTCCGCATGTCGTCTGCAAGGGTCGTTGCCGCTTGCCCATACTCAGCCAAACCGGGTGGCAGGTGCTCCAGGAAGTTATACGTCGTCGCGTTCTTCGCGATTTCGGCGCCCTTCTGCACATCGCCTTCGGTCGCGCCCGCCGCTGCAATACCGACCAACTGCGAAGCCGCCACCAACAAATTGGGCTCGCCCTCCACAGCTTTTGCCAACGTAGTTATCAGCGCTTCGTTAGCGCCCGCAGCAAGGGCTCCGGTGGCGAAGCTTCCTCCATCCGCCTGGCTTAACAGGCCACCAAGGCATGCACGGCATCACCCAAACTCAACTGGCCGAACGGCTGGGCGTGTCCCAGCAGACTATCCCAGCCTATGAGTCCGGCAAGCGGCGTATCCAGGTAGCGGCGTTGCCAGAGCTGGCCCGACTGCTTGCAATCACACTCGAAGAGCTGTTTGGTCAGCAGCAGGAAACCACTGTGCGTAAGCGTGGCCCTGCTCCGAAATGGCAACAGCAACTGGAAGCCATTGATCAGCTACCTAAGACTCAGCAGAAATTTGTTGCGCAGATGCTGGATGCCTTGATCGTTCAGGCAACGACCAAAGCGAGCAGTGAAAGAAGGGAAGTTTTGCAGTAAGCAGAAAAACAACACCGGCACAGGGCCGGTGTTAGTGGTACAAGGCCATTAAACACCTAATTCAAACGCTTCCATCTTCGTATCCCTCGAATTCCCACAAACCTAATCTTGATACCTTTCTTGAAACTTCATTCCAATCTTTACCCGAACAGCCTTGTAGAAATTTCTCAATGGAATGAACAATTTTTTGATAATTGTAGTCACGGACAATAAGGTAATGTTGCCCGACAAGGGCCTCGTCCAACCCGAGATTTTTTTCAATCCATTTCGGAGTGCAAACCTCTATATCAAAGGACTCTTCGCCTTCCTCACCTTCGGGGCCAATCATAGCCTGAAGAAGAAAGCAAAAACTGTCGCATTCCGGTTGGTAATTTTCAAGATTGTAAATGTCGGGGCTATGAAGCCATTTTAATTTCGCGCTCATAGTTTAGTCCGTGATATCCCAATGACCATTTGACTGCCACCTCTTTGTCTCCTGCCCAGGAAACCTTTGCTCAAAGTTAGCCTGAGCCCCCTGTTGATATGGCTTGTAAGTAGGTGGCCTATATTGTTTTAAGCCATCCTGACTAACTAAGGTTTTTCCATCACTAGCAATTTTATACCCATCGCCAACCCAAGCCTTCCCCATAACCTCAGCTTGTTCTCTTGTACCTGACCCAATGCCGAAATTACCTTTACCTTTCGAAGCCTCACTGAGCCGACCACTAAGTTTTGCCCAATCGCCTGTGCCTTTTTCAGATTGAACTACTCCTTTTGGACCTACAAATCATATTCTCTGCGACAGTAGATGAAGCCGTCGAGACACTCAAGACGCCCTATTGAACCAAGCACAAATTTACAATCTAAATCTATGTGATAAATTTTGTCTTGACCAATTGAGGCTGAAATATTTGTGGCAACAACCTCTAAGCTTTCCCAGTCAAAGTCTGTAGGCGGCCTATCAAGATAGTAACGAATAAGTAATGTTCCATCATCTGACAGTGAAATAGCAATCGCCCTTATTGCAGGATATATCTCACCAATCAGAGCACGCCAAACACATAAGACCAACCAATCTGGGAAAGTGTTCATGGGTTCACTCCGACAGTAGCAGGATTTGTTGGAACAATATGGGCTCCGCTTTTACCTGAATGTATTGTTCCGTATCTTGTCGCCAAGCCTGATGTGCCATCAACACCAATATTTTTGCCAAAATCAACTATTGGCTGCCCTCTTGAACCATAACCTACGACAGGAAACTCTCCCGCATGAGCACCATTCAACAGTTTTTGAGGATCGATCCCCTCATTAAGATGGCTGCGTCCGGGAAGAAAATTGTAGTGAAAGCTGCCCTGACTTATCTGCGGGGTTCAGCAGTTTTCCCGCTCGATAAATTATCAATGCTTTTCCCTGCAAACGTGCCCCCTTTTGCACCATCAAACCTTTAAATCAGTCTGATATGTGCTCCAGTTCGTCCCCCATGAATCGCAGTACTTCTACTGGGTCCCGTTCAACAATCCCTACATAATGTTCATACTCATTCACTAGCAGCGGGTAGCCCATCACATGGCTAATTTTAAACGCATCAAAAAGACACTTATAGTCAGGGCGTGTCTGGGTAATACAAAACTCCCAGCCAGCTGGAATTCTAGCGTCAACCAAGCGAAATAGACAGCTCGGAACCCAGAAAGGTGGTTGATCAGGAGCCCGCACTAAAAAATCTACCCTATCAAAAATAAACAGCAGGGCATACACCACGTAATTCTCCCCGACACTCAAAGGAGAATAGTTAGTTTGATCAACTTCACCCAAATAGCGTTCCTTTGCTGGGATAGCGCTACCGAGATTAGCCTGGCATAAGGCAAGCATATGTTTACTCACTTAAATTTGAAGTCGTCAATTGCTCCAGTAATGGAGTTTTTTACATAGTGAATTTCGATTCCATTGATATTTTGCGCCGATTTCACCCAACCATCAGTTGCCGGCCATCGGGGATCAGTCATCGGAACCGTCAGTGGGCGACCAGCAGCAGGATTTGAAATAGCCTGCTCCATTGCAAGCTTTTCACTTAAGTTAGCAGGCGTAGATCTACCCGTCGAACCCAAGCCTAACGGTTTGTTCACTAGAGTAGGTATTTCAACTCCTTTTGCACCCCACAACCCAAGCCGTCCTATCACCGCCACCAGCCCCGCCCCAGTGAGCTCGCCAGCCATGAACATGCCCCAGGCTTTGACGAACTCATTAGCCGGTTGGGCGCCGTCAAATCCTTGTCCTTGAGCAAGCGCTACTTGTGCCTGAGCTATTTCATCAACAGTGGCGCCCTTTTTCCGCATGTCGTCTGCAAGGCTCGTTGCCGCTTGCCCATACTCAGCCAAACCGGGTGGCAGGTGCTCCAGGAAGTTATACTCCGTCGCATTCTTCGCGATTTCGTCGCCCTTCTGCACATCGCCTTCGGTCGCGCCCGCCGCTGCAATACCGACCAATTGCGAAGCCGCCACCAACAAATTTGGCTCGCCCTCCACAGCTTTTGCCAACGTAGTTATCAGCGCTTCGTTAGCGCCCGCAGCAAGGGCTCCGGTGGCGAAGCTTCCTCCATCCGCCTGGCTTAACAGGCCACCGACCAAGGCATGCAACGCAATTTTTTTCGTCCTTGAATCAGCCCATTGCTGATCTTTCGAGTACTTGCCTACCGCATTGAAAGCCACGGCTTGCAACGTGCTTTGCAGTTGCGAGGTGAGCGCAGTGCCCAGGTTTTTGCTCAGGCTACCGCCTTGCAGTGCCGTGCCGACTCCGGCCTGGGCGACGCCTTGGGCGCCCGAGTAGGCAAGGAACTGCCCAATGTCGCTGGCAGAACCGAGATCAAAGCCTTTCGTGACTTTATTGACGTTATCACCCGACACCCCAAACGCCGGGTCCAGCACTCCAGCCGTGAAGCCTGCCGTCAGGGCGGCGGTGGCATAACCTTTTAGGGCATTGCTTGAGGTGACGTCTTTAAGTGTTGCGCCGATATTTCCGCCATTGTTGATAAAGCTGACGGCACTGCCACTGGCAAGCGACGTCAGTGCGGACGTGGCCATGACATTGCCCCAGCCCGCTGCCACAAAAGTGCCCGCAGAAGCCCCAGCGGTCGCAATCCCACCTGCTGCCATGACGGTTCCAGAACTTGCCGTTGCACCGGCTACGCTACCCACCAGCAAACTACCGGCACCGGCCGTCAACACCGTCACGATGATGATGATCGCCAGCATTGCTCCCTGCCCAAGGCTTGCATGGCTGTACTTGAACGAGTCATGCATTTCCTGCACGTGTTGCCAGTCCACATCCCCGCGTTTTTCGGCCTCTTTAAGCCACGCCAGTTGCGGATCAGCCTTGACCATCACATCGATGGCCTGGCTCACGGTGTGTTGGTCGATGTGTTTGATATCGATATGCAAACCGTCGACGGCTTTGATTGCGAGGCTGCCTTGCGCAATCATTTCAGTCTGGCGCACGGTCTCGTCGGTACGCCCTTTACCCTTGGCGCTCGTCCATGCCAGATCGCTTTCGCTCTTCTCGTGACTCTCCTGATGCAGGTCTTTGACCGCCTCAAACGTCACGGCCCCACCGCTGACAATGGACAGGTCATGGCCACTGTCGAGCCTGGCCGCCTGATAAAGCTGATTCCCAGCGCTGACCAACGTCAAATCACCACCGGCCTTGATTTCGCTGCCGATGTTTTTCACGTCCGTGACTTC
This sequence comes from Pseudomonas sp., assembly GCF_036404235.1. Lineage (GTDB taxonomy): Bacteria > Pseudomonadota > Gammaproteobacteria > Pseudomonadales > Pseudomonadaceae > Aquipseudomonas. The sequence continues at coordinate 31,123 of NZ_DASWOT010000093.1, read as the reverse complement.
ATCGCGCTGGGTTTTCTTGCTCCCCCAGCCGCCTTTTTTCTTCATGTCGTACAGCGAGTAGTCGCTGTCTTGCCCAGCCAGCAGCCCCAGATTCCCACCCGCAACCAGATACGCTTCATCCCCCGCCACGACCCGGCTGGCGATCAACGCCAGGTCCTGTCCGGCACTTAGCGTCACATCGCCACCGGCGGTGACCACTGTCGACACCTGGCTGACATGGTCTTGCTGGCGCTTGACCTTTTTGCTGTGAAACGACGAATGCTGTTCGTTGGCGCCTGAGGCCAGGATCAGATCGCCTTCCGCAGCCAGGGTGATGTCGCGTTTGGCCTGGATCTGGCTGGCAATGGCGCTGATGTTTCGCGCAGCAACGACCTGGAAGTCTCGGCCTGCTTCGATGACGGAGCCGTATTGGGTGGTGCTGTCGTTGTGGGACAGGGGGGTGACGGTGTGGCTGTTGCGTTGTTCGGCGGCGATGAGGTTGACGTCACGACCGGCCTTGAGCTCGGTATCGACGCCGCTGCTGATCACGCTGCCGACGTTGTTGATGTCGCGCCCGGCTTGCAGGGTGAGTTTATTGGCGGCTTCGATGCGTGCGGCGTTGTCGATAACGTCGCTGCGTTCGGTGCGGTAGCCACTGCTGCTGTGGTGGCGGGTGACGGTGCGTTCGTTGAGTATGTCGCCGTTGACGGCGGTGAGGTTTATGTCGCGTCCGGCCACGATGCCACCGGCGGTGTTGGTCAGGTTATTGCTGGCCAGCAGGTTCAGGCGGTCGTCAGCTTCAATCAGGCCGCTGTTGACCAGATGGTTGCCGACCCTGGCTGTCAGGTTGCTGGTGGCACGCAGGGTGCCGACGTTGTTGAGGTTTTTGCCAGCGATCAGGTTGACGTCGTTGCCGGCGATCAGTGCGCCGTTGGGCGCAAGCCGGTTGTGGGCCTGGGCCAGGTAGAGCACGGGCACCAGGACTTGCTGGCCGCCGACGTCGGCGTTTTCCAGCCAGACGATGTCGTGGGTCAGGGCCGCGACCTGTTCGCGGGTCAGGCTGATGCCCACTGCCAGGTTGAGCGCCTGTTTGCTGGTGACGGCGTTGTCCATCAGGTGCTTGAACATGGCGGCATCGCTGGTCTGGCCGTCGATAAAGCGCTGGCCGGTGCGGGCGATGAGCGCTTGCTGAATCAGGCGTTGCTCATAGAACCCGTCACCCAGGCGCTTTTGGCTCTGGTCGGGGTTGTAACCCAGGTTCGATAGCAGGTAGTCCGAGCCCATGAATTGCTTGAGGTCGGTCAGTGCCGGGTTGGTTTCGATCAGGTATTTTTGCGGGTGCGGGATGAAGCTTGCGTCAGGCAGTCCTTGTACGCGGTTGACGGTTAACGAATCCGCCGCCGTGCTTTGGCGCAGGCCAGCGGGTGCTGCGCGATCACGCTCGGTGTGGTCGATGGTTGCGCTACCCAGGGTCCAGGTGTGCGGTGCCGTTTGGGTGGCCGTGGTGGCGCCCTTACCACTTAAACGAAACAGGCCGTTTTGGCCGGAAGGCAGCGTGAATCCGGGCAGTGTCAGCGGGTTGACCTGTTGCTGGGCCAGGTCCGGTGGCAGTTGTTGGTTGAGGGTGATCCGGGTCGCAAAGTCGGCGCCGGAGGCCTGGGTGTCGGTGCGTGGGCCGCTGCCGATATAGGTGTAGCCCGCACGCACCACGCTGTTGTCGAGAGTGTTGCCGACAGTAACGTTAACAGTGCCTCCAGCCTGTATCACCGCCGCGTAACGCTGGTCGCCTTCGGCCCGTTTTTGCGTGGTGGTAAATTGCGGCAACTCGCTCTCGGTGGTGCCGATAAAGCGGCTCATTGCTTGCGGCAGGCCACTTAAGTCATTGGCTGTGTAGTGGGCGCTCTGGAACCAGTATTTTTGGGTGAAGGCGTTGGCCGCGTTATGCCAGCCTCCGGCATTTCGGGTCCGCTGCGACGTAAATACTCGGGTGGTTTCAGTCTCTCCGGTCTCGATGCCGCTGTTGGTCAGGTTATCGACGGCGATGACCAAATTACCGGCGGTGGCAATGGTGCTGCTTTGGTTCAGCAGGTCGCCACCGTTGAGGGTCAGATCACCGCCCGAGGTGATGCTGGACGCCGCACTGGCCTGGGTGACTTCAACCTTGTCGCGCTGAACAATCTCCCAGACGTGGTTTCGTTTGCCGCTGCAATCGCCGGCGTTAACGCCTTCGAGACAGGCAATCTCACTGATCCTGGCGGTATGGACACCTTGGTTTTCGGTGGTCAATACCGCCCGAATGTTTTGAATCGTGCTCGCCGCCAGACTCAGATGACCGTCGCTCTGAATGTGTGCAGAGCGGTTGATAATGCTGCGGGCCTGGCGGCCCTGACCGTCGCGGTCAATCACCAGATTGCCCAGGCTGTAGATATCGGCGTAGCTGTTGGTCAGCGAGTCGACACGCAGGTGCATGTCGCCACCACTGAAGATCAATCCCTGCTCATTGAGCAGGGCCCCCGTGGTCAGCGTGAGGGTTTGCGCACTGCCTAATGTCCCAGAGTTGTTGATGCCCGCGGCGGACAGGTGCAGATCCGAGGCCGAGGTAAGCCGCCCGGCGTTGCTGAACAGCCCTTGTACGTTCAACGTGGCGGGGCCACCACTGGAGATACTGGCGCTGTCGCTCAGGCTCAACTGCCCGACCTGTATCGTCATGGCGCCCCGACTGGTGGCCCGCCCGCGCCCGTTGAGGGTGTTGCTGAGGGTCAGGTCAAAATCACCTTCGCTGGCGATCAAGCCGTCGGTGGTCCAGTTGACGCCGCTGCCGGTGAAGTGCCGGGACGCTAAAAGTTGCCCGGTGGCTGTCTGGTTGAGGGTGTTGACGTTGACTGTCAAACGCCCGGCCTGTATCGCACTGCTGTTGGTCCAGGTGTCCTGATCGACCGTCAGGCTGCCTCGGGTGACGAGGTTACCGCCGGCCTCGTTGAGGTTGGCCATTGCCATGCCGAAAATGCCCGAGCCAACGTGCAATACGTTGCCGTCGGTGTTCTGGAAGCTTGCCGCCTGGAAACTAAAATCGTGGTTGGCGGCTTCGAGGACGCCGTGACGGTTATCAAACAGCCCTCCGATCCGAAACGCTGTCTCACCACGATCCCCCAGCGCACGTAGTTGCCCGCTCTGGTTATCCACACTGCCCGCGCTGACGCTCAGGGTGCTGTCGCTTTCGATGATGCCTTTGCGGTTGTTCAGTACGCCGTTGAGGGTGAGTTCGATTTGACCACCGGCCACTTGGCCGCCTACATCACCGCTGTTGTCGAAGTCGCTGACCTTGACCGCGCCCTTGCCATACAGGGCGCCATTGCGGTTGTCGAACTGACTGGCGGTCACCAGGGCATGGCCGGCTAGAGCCGAGATGCGCCCGCCACTGTTATCAATGCGGTCACTGTTGAGCTTCAGCCATTGGCCCTGGGTCAGGCCCGAGTGGCTGTTGCGAAGCAGGCCGGTCACCCCGGCATCGAGGGTGCCTTTAAGGCTGGCGAGCGTGCCGGCGCGGTTGTCGAGGTTGGCGGCGGTCAGTTTGAGGTCGCCCGTGTGGGCGATGAGTTTACCGCCTTGGTTGTCGATATCGCCGCTCACCTCCAGCGCCAGGGAGGATTGGCTGTGTACGGTGCCCTTGGTGTTGTCGAGGCTGGCAGCGGTGATCCGGACGTCGGCGTGCTGACTATGGATCTTGCCGCCGTTGCTGTTTTGCACCGCTCCTGTGGTGTTGACGCTTAATGTGTCATGGGCAACCAAAGTGCCGCTGTTGCGGTTATCCAGGCTGCCCGTTAACAAGGTCAACCGGCCCTGGCTGGCGATTTCGCCGCCCTGGTTGTCGATCTGGCCGGCGCGTTTGACCAGCATCGCGGCGCCGCTGGTGAGTGTGCCATGGGTGTTGGTCAGGGGGCCGAGCAGGTCAAGGGTCGCCGTGCTTTTGCCGATGACGGTGCCCGCGCTGTTGTCGAGACGGTTGGCGCGCACGTCGAGCGTCGTACCGCTTTCGATCAAGCCGCCCTGGGCATTGTTGAGCAACCCGGAGACCGTGAGGGTTTGCCCGGCACCGCTGGTGAGAACACCGTTGTCACTGTTGTCCAGGTGGGCGGTGGTGACCTTCAACGTTTTTTGACTGACCAGCGTGCCACCTGAGCGGTTAAGCAGGCTGTTACTGAGGTTGGCGTCGAGGTGGCCGTAGAGGCTGGAGAGTTTACCGTTGTCACGGTTGTCCAGGTCCGCGCCGCTGACGCTCAGGCCCTGCCAGCCGGACATCAGGCCGCGCTGATTGAGCAGGCTCGTGGCGTTCAATGTCAGCACCTTGTTGCTGATCAGTTTGCCGCCGCTGTTGTCAAGGGTACGACCGCTGAGGGTCAGGCTTTGCGCGCTGGAGACCTCGCCGTCCTGGTGGTTGATGAGGTCGCGCAGGTGACTGATGCTCAAGATGTCGGCAGCTTTGACCCCTCCGCCCGTATTGTTCAGGTCGCCCGTGGCGCTACCAAAATCCAGTGCAATGGTCTGGCCCTGCAGCGAACCTCGCTGGTTGTTGAGCGCCGCGCTGTTGATCCTGAGGGTATTGGCGGCGTTGATCAGCCCTTTGTCCTGGTTGGTCAACGGGCCGTCGACATCGAGCGAGACGTCCCCCAGGCTGGTGAGGGTGCCGCCGCTGTTGTCCAGGCTGCCAGCCTGGGCATTCACTGTGGCGGCGCTGATCAGGCCTTGGGTATTGGTCAAGACCTGGCTGATACGCAGGGTCAGTGCATCCTTGCCCAGAAGCTTGCCGGTGCTGCTATCGAGGTTGTCTGCGGTGAGCGTGAAGCCCTGGCTGCTTGAGATTTCCCCGCCCTGGTTGTTGACGTCCTTGAGGTTTTTCAGGACCAGTAGCGGCCCGGTGATCAGCCCCTTTTGGTTGTTGAGCTGGCCACGATTGACGTCCAGCGTCAGGGCAGTTTGGCTGGTCAACTTACCGCCCTGCTGGTCCAGACCGGTAACGCTGACGCTGACTGCCTGGGCCGCAGTAATGTGCCCACCGTCGCCATTGTTCAACTGACCGGCCGTAATACCGAGCGTGTCGTCTGAGCTGATCTGCCCGTCATGCTGGTTGCTTAGGCTGCCGGTATTGATCTGGGCGGCATGCTGAGCTTTGAGCACACCCTTTTGGCGGTTGTCAAAACTGGCGCTGCGCAGGTCGAGGCCGCCGTCGGTGACCAAGCGTCCGCCTCGGTTATCCACCGCGCCGGTGGTGGTGATGCTCAGTTGACCGGCGCTGCTGATCAGACCCTGGGCGTTTTCCAGATCACCGCTCAGGGTGAGCACGCTGTTTTTTTGGCTATTGAGGCTGCCGCCGCTGTTGTCCAGTTGCTTGCCTGTCACCGCCAGGCTACGGCTGGCAACCACGCTGTTGAGGTTTCTGAGGTGGGACGCTGAAAGACTGACATCACCTGTGGCATTGCGGCTCTCATCGGTGTTGATACCGGCCTCGATGATGCCGTGGTTGGTCAAACGCCCAGCGCTGGTGAGCTGGATGCGGTCTCGGGCGGCCAAGGTTTGGTGGTTATTGAGATCGCCCTGGGTCTGCATGCTCAGCGCGGTACCGGCGTAGACCGGCCCCTGGGCGGTCAGGCTTGCGGCTTTGAGGTCGATGGCGCGATGGGCCGTGGCGTGCGCCAGCGTCAAATGCCCGTTGGCATCAAGCCGGATATCACCGGCACTGGCCGCCAATGTGCCGTCCAGTTTCACCCCCACACCCGCTTCGGTGCCGACCAGTTTGATGGCACCTGCATACATGCCGCCCAAGGCTGAGGAGTCGATGGCCAGCTCCGGTGTGGCGCTGCCATCGGCGGCGCGGGCCGTGGGGGTCAGGGTCTGGGCGTTGACGTCGTTGCGACCGGCAATCAGCGTCAGCTGGCGGGCATGGATTTGTGCGTTGATCCGGGCCGAGCGGGTGATGATTTCGAAACGGTCGATGTTGCTGGCATCCAGCCCTCTGCTGTCAATGGAGATGGCGCCGCCATCGACTTGATAGCGGTCCAGACGACCGTTATCGAGGATGGGTCTGCCGGTGGTCAGGGTGACATGGGGTGTATTGATAAAGCCGCAGCCGTCACAGGTAATGCCATAAGGGTTGGCGACGATGACCTTGGCCGCCTGGCCCGCCACTTCGGTGTAACCACGTAACTGGCTGGGACTGCCGCCGTTGACTTCGTTGAGGATGATATGGGCCGCGCCGCCCCTGAGGTTGGAATTACCGAGGATGATCCCGCCCAGTTGGGTGGACTGCGTACGGTCGATGGCGTTGTTGAGGATGACGCCATGGGCGCCAACGTTGTAGTCCTTGAACTGGTTATGCGACAAACCACTGCCGTTGGCGGCCGCGATGTTGACGATGGGTACGCCATTACCGGCCGCGTCCAGACGAGTGCCCGGTCCACTGGCCACAATGCCATCGGCATTAGCCAGCAGCGGCTGCCAGAACATCGCATTCGCCAACAGCAGCGCGAGACCGCGCCTGGGTATCCCCCAAAAGTGCTCTCGGTTTTGCAGCACAGCAGAAGGCTGGGAAGCCAGGAAGGTGTGTTGGCGAATATCCATATAAGTGTCTCGATTCAACAACGCGTTGAGTTACAGAAAGAAGTCCATGCGCACGTAGATTGGCGCTTCGCGCTCAGTAATCACGTCCGGGCGGTCCAGGGAATGGGCAAAGGTCACGCGGGTCGACACGTATTGGCCCCGGGCGAACAACTCCAACGAGTTGCTGGACATTCGGCCATGCGATTTACCGCTGTCACGGTCATGGCGAATCACGCCTTGGTCGTAGCCAACACTGACGCCGTACTCGCCGAACGCCGGGCGCAACCAAGCCAGCGTCACCGGGCGCGACCAGCGCAGGTCGTTGCGCCAGTAGTAGCCGCCGTCGCCCGCCAAACCTTGATCCTTGTAGCCACGCACCGACGATGCGCCCCCCAGACTCATACGTTGCGGGCTCAATAGCCGATCCTCACTGTGCTGGCCGGTGACCAGGCTAGTGAGGCTGAAGGACTCATCCCGCCACCTGAACGGTTGCAGGTAGCTGATCGTGGCGGTGTATTTGCGGTAGTGAGAATCCGGAGCGCCACGCGCAGAACTGTCATTGCGCTGGGCGTTAAAGGCGCCGGTACCGTTTTGCATGCCCAGATCAACGTTTACAAATGCACCGCCCACGCGTCGACCGTGGTTAATGCCAAGTTGCGTTTCGCTCAGGCGATGGCTGCTGTTTTTCAGCCAAGTGTCTTCGACGTAGTTGTTGGTGCGCAGGTGCGCCAAACCGGCATTGAGGGCGGTCTTGCTCACGGCGTCGCGATGGATCACGCGCTCGGCGCGCAATTGGTGGTTTTGGCTGTCGCCGGTTAGCTTGAAATCGAAACCGTTGCCCTGGACTACCGAACGAGAGTCACTCTGGTTGTAGCTATAACTGAAGTTCCACCACCCCCAGGGCACGTTGTAATAAAACAGCGCGCTTTTAGAGGTTTTGCGGTGGTCGCTGACAGCATCATGGCCGCCGCGCAGGATCAGTTGATCCGCCAGCCCCAACGGGCTATCCCATTCAAAACCCGTGCTCCACTGTTGCTCGCCCGTACTCTTTTGGCCGTCGTTGCTGCGCGAAATGCTGGCCCGCCACGGCTTTTGCGAGGTGTTGTTCACCCGCACCGTGCTGCCACCCACGTGGCTGCCGGGCGCCAACTCCATGTGCGCTTGATTGGACGCCAAACGGTTGAGCTGATCGACGGCCTGCTCGATTTCACGCAGGTTGAGCAGATCGCCGTCGCGGCCCGGAAACGCCATGCTCAGCTCGCGCTCAGACAAGGTGCTGGTGTCGGCGCCTTTTAAACTTTCGAGCTTGCCTTCCACCACCAGCACCTGCAGATACCCTTCGGACAAATCCTGCTGCGGCAAGTACGCGCGACTGGTGACCAGCCCTCTATCGATATAGCGGTGGGTGATGCTTTTTAACAGCTCGTTGAGCTGAGAAACGCCCAGGCATTTGTGTTGGTATGGACGGGTCAGATGTTCTCGGTCGGTGTCGGACAGTTGCTCTGCGCCCTTGATCTCGATATGCCGAATAGTGAAACAGCGAGTGTCGACAGGCATGTCGGGGGCCGCAGGGGACAGCGGTTCACCCGGCAACGCCTTGAGCTCTTCCAGCCGGCGTTGCTGCTCCTGCAACAGCCGGTCCTGCCGCTCGCGGATCAACTCCTGAGCCCCCGGCGCCTGATAAGACGCTGCCCAAGCAGATTTCAGCTCAATCAGGCAACCCAATAAAACCAAAGAAACGAAAGAAACGAAAGAAACGAAAGAAAACGACCTCATCCTGAGAGGTAACACCCACATGCTGATTCCATCCACGGCACGTTAACGTTGCTGATCCAGACAACGTGTTTTGAAGGGCCTAACTCGGAGATAGCAATGTCCGATGGCCTAAGTGGGCGCAATTTTCAGGGTTTTGTGAGTGAAAAGAGTTAGGAGCTTTCCGAAAGAAACGAGGAAACGTCCTGCAATAACGTGACGTGTCCTACGGGCTCTTGAGAATGAACAGGATGAGCAGGCACGGGGACTGCCCGGAAATCTCAGGCATAAAAAAGGAAGACCTGGGTCTTCCTTTTTCAGCGACAACCGCAGGCGGGTTTATTTATCGCCTCTGAGTTGCTGCACGTTTTCAAGGTTGGCGGCCGTCACCAACAAGGTTGCTACTTGCGTTTCCTTGGGCAAGTCATGTTGCCCGGCCAGGTAGCGCGCCACGTTCTGTACCGCCGTTTTACCGATCAACGCCGGTTGCTGTGCGACCACAGCGCCCACCGGAGAATCCTCGCGTTTGAGCAATTCGAGCACTTCAGGCGTACCGTCCACACCGTAAGTCTTGATCTCGGTTCGGCCGGCATCGATCAGTGCCTTGCTGGCGCCTAACTGCGGAATGTCCCAGGCCGCCCAGATCGCTGAGACACTGCCTTTGGGGTATTTGTTGAGCAACGCCGATATCTGCGAATAGGCATCCTGGACGGTATTGGGAATGACATCGCGCAACTCCGGCTCGATGATTTTCAGTTCTGGATGATCCTTGAGCGCCAGCTTGAGCTGATCGTAGCGAATGGCGCAGACCGGCACGCCGTAAAACCCGTTGAACACCAGCACATTCCCTTTGCCACCGGCATCGCTGATCAGTTGCCCGGCCAACGCCTTACCCGTGGCAGCGTTGTCGGAGGTGGTGTTGTTGAGGCTGTATTGCGACGGCGCATCAATGGTGAACAGCGGAATGCCCGCTTTGCTGATGCGCTTAAGCCAAGGGTCGATGACGCTTAGCGTACCCAGGGTCTGGATCACTGCATCGGGCTTTTGTGTCACCACGGTCTGTAATTGATTGACCAGGTTTTTGTCGTTGCGCCCCGCGTCGAGGGTAATCGGCGTCCCCCCTAGACGCTTGACCTCATCGACCTGAGCCTGAAAGGCCTTGATATCGAAGTAATGGCTGGTGCCGGTCATGCTGATGGCAATACGTTTGCCTGCCAGCGAGGGAACCTCGCCGTCATCGGCGTGCGCCGTCATGCAAAGGCTTGCAGCGAACAAACTGACGGCCAGCGTGCGCAAGATTCCGGGCAGGCGGGCGGGTGATGAAGTGAGGACAGCATCAGACATTCGGGTAACTCCACTGACTCAAGGTAATGATCCTGAGCAACACAGTGCACAGGCCGTGCCCAACACCGCGCCACGCAAAGGCATAAGACTCGACAGCCCGTGCCGTTGCCCTGTTGAGCCACGGTGAGCCCGCACAGGAGGTCACCCAGGACGGCTTAAGCGGCGACTGCCTGAAGGGCGCGGTGGAACAATTTGCCGATTCGCTGTTGCCAGCCCAACAACAACGCAGGGCCTTCCCTGCGCGGGCCGCGTAAATCCGGCTTATCGTGCATGGCACAGCTTGTGCTCCTTGTCTGTTTTCCCCCTTTCCAAGGAGCCTGGCCGTGAGCCGCAAACCACTGGTTTTCAATGCCTTTGCCCATGTCACCCCCAATCACCATTCTCATGGCTTCTGGCGCCATCCCGACGGCCGACAACAGCTGGGCTACAAGCACCTTCAACCCTGGGTAGACCTGGCCAAAACACTGGAACGCGGCAAGTTCGATGCGTTGTTCCTGGCCGATGTCGCCGGGGTTTACGGCAGTTTCCGGGGAGGGCTGGAGACCTCGATACGCACGGCGATGCAGTTCCCCAGCCAGGACCCCGCCAGCCTGGTATCAGCCCTTGGCCTGGTGACCGAGCACCTTGGGTTTGCCGTCACCAGTTCGGTCCTGCAAGAGCCGCCCTTTCAATTCGCTCGCAAATTATCGACCCTGGATCATCTCACCGAGGGCCGCGTGGCCTGGAACATCGTCACCTCCTACCTGGATAACACCGCGCGCAATTTTGGCCTGGAGGCGCTTCCAGACCACGACGAACGCTACCGCTGGGCTGACGAATACGTGGATGTGGTGTTCAAGCTCTGGGAGGCCAGTTGGGAGGATGACGCGCGGGTCGCAGACCCTGTGAGCGGCGTGTTCGCCGACCCCGCGAAAGTCCACAAGATCAATCATCACGGCCCGCGTTATTCAGTGGAAGGACCTCACCTGGTCGAGCCATCGCCACAACGTACCCCGGTGTTGTTCCAGGCGGGAGGTTCGGAGGCTGGCCGAGCGTTCGCCGCTCGTAATGCCGAGCTGACGTTTGTCATGCCCCGCTCGCTCGCTGGCGCCGCCAAAGAGGTCCAGGCGCTGCGCGCGCGGGTCAAGGAACAGGGACGCGCAGCCGATGAGTTCAAGATTATTTCTTCGTTTGCACCGGTCATTGGCGCAACCGAGGAAGAAGCCCTGCGCAAGCAGGCCGAGCTTAAGGAGTGGCTGAGCATCGAGGCCCTTCAAGCGTTTTGGAGTGCCAGTATCGGCGTCGACCTTTCCACCATCGATCCGTCACGCTCACTGCATGAACTGAAGAACACCAACTATGTACGCGGCGCAGTACGCAGCTTCATCGAGTCGGCCCCAGAGGGCGTGGTGACGTTCGGCGACTTGCTCAAGGAAACCATCTCCGGGCGTTTTGCCGGTACGCCGGAACAGATCGCCGATGAGCTGCAACGCTATGCAGACCTGGGCATCGACGGTTTCAATATCGTGCCGGTAACGACCCTTGGCTGGTGGACCGATTTCGTCGATCAGGTCGTGCCGGTGCTGCAAAAACGTGGCCTGATGCAGAGCCAATACCGGGACGGCACCTTGCGTGAAAAGCTGTTTTCCAAGGGTGCGACGTTGCCCGACAGTCACCCTGCCCGGCAATGGCGTGGCCGTCTGGGGGGCTGATCGACAAACCGCAATGCGGCAGATGCAGCGGCGCTTGGGCAGGCTGCATGTTGCCAAGTGCAGCTGCAACATCGTGATGGGCTCCACTGAAAACCGATTTCAATACTGTCCAGCCAGACACTGTTGCTGCACAAACACTCGTTCAACATTGCGCCAATTAAACAACAGCCACCGTGTCGATGCGCTTGCCTCAAGCCACTGAACAGGCGGCCTGGGAAGTGGTACATCTCTTGCTCGGTTGCTGGTCTCGCGGGCCAGCATCGGCGAGGCATATCAAGTCGTTTGCCAAGGCATGAGCCGTATTTGCGGCAATGCTTTTCCAAACCCGCTTTCCACGCTTGAAGGATTTTTCATGGATGTTTTTTGGTTTCTTCCGACCCACGGCGACGGCCATTACCTGGGCACTACCAAAGGCGCTCGACCGGTTACGTTGAATTATTTGAAACAAGTGGCCCAGGCCGCTGACGATCTGGGATACCACGGGGTATTGATTCCCACCGGACGCTCTTGCGAAGACTCATGGGTCATTGCCTCGGCGCTGGTACCGCTCACTGAACGCCTGAAATACCTGGTGGCGATCCGTCCGGGCATCATTTCCCCGACGGTGTCGGCGCGCATGGCCGCGACCCTTGACCGGCTGTCCGGTGGGCGCCTGTTGATCAACGTGGTGACCGGTGGCGACCCGGACGAAAACCGTGGCGATGGCAGCTTCCTCGATCACAGCGAACGCTATGAAGTCACCGATGAGTTCCTGCAAATATGGCGCCGTGTGCTGCAAGGCGAAGCGGTGGATTTTGAAGGCAAGCATCTGCGCGTGCAAAACGCCAAGGCTTTGTATCCACCGATTCAGAAGCCCTACCCGCCGCTGTACTTCGGAGGCTCTTCCCAGGCGGCTCACGAGTTGGCCGCCGATCAGGTCGATGTCTACCTGACTTGGGGCGAGCCGCCTGCGGCAGTGGCCGCCAAGCTACAGGATGTGCGCGAGCGCGCAGCACGCAAGGGCCGTACCGTGAAGTTCGGCATCCGCCTGCACGTGATCGTACGCGAGACCAGCGCACAGGCCTGGGAAGCGGCGGCTACATTGATCGAGCACATCAGTGACGAGACCATCGCCGCCGCGCAGAAGTCCTTCTCGCGTTTCGATTCCGAAGGCCAGCGCCGCATGGCCGCGCTGCACGACGGGCGTCGCGACAATCTGGAAATCGCCCCCAACCTGTGGGCCGGGGTCGGTCTGGTGCGCGGCGGTGCCGGTACGGCTTTGGTGGGCAATGCGCAGGAAGTGGCCGAGCGCATCAAGGAATACGCAGACCTGGGCATCGAGAGCTTCATCTTCTCCGGTTATCCGCATCTGGAAGAAGCCTATCGCTTTGCCGAACTGGTCTTCCCGTTGCTGCCTGAACCGTATCGCAGCCTGGCTGGACGCGGCATCACGAACCTCACCGGACCGTTCGGCGAAATGATCGCCAACGATTTGCCGCCGCAGAAGTAGGCCCCAGAGACGCTTGACTGCAGGCGTTGGCAAAGGCTGAGATTGGACAATGACATCGCAGCCCTGGGTGCTTATTCGCGCCTGCAGAACCCAAGCCTGACGTGAAGACTGCCCGTCAGGCGCTGCAACTTCGAGGTTATTCATGACTGCACCCCTGCAAAGCACGCCTGTGTCGCCCCTGGAAACGGCACGGCAACTGGCGACCGAATTCGCCCTTACGGCAGTCGAACGCGATCATCGCGGCGGTACGCCTATCGCCGAGCGTGATGCCTTACGCCAAAGCGGCCTTTTGTCATTAAGCATCGCGCGCCAATTCGGCGGTCAGGGCGCGACCTGGCGCGAAACATTCGAAGTGGTGCGTGAGCTGGCCAGGGTCGACAGCTCGGTGGCCCATGTGCTGGGCTTTCACTACCTGATGCTGGCCACGGTTCGCCTGTTCGGCAAACCCGAGCAGTGGCAGCCCTGGTTCGAACTCACCGCACGCAAGAACTGGTTCTGGGGCAATGCGCTAAACCCGCTGGATACCCGCACCGTGGTGAAAAACCTGGGCGGCTGGCGTGAGTTTTCCGGCAAAAAAAGCTTCTGCTCCGGTGCCAATAATTCAGAGATGCTCATTGCTTCGGCGGTAGACCCACAAGCGGGCGGCAAACTGCTGATCGCGGCGCTGCCCAGCGCGCGTTCGGGGATTACCTTGCATAACGACTGGGAAAACATGGGCCAGCGCCAGACCGACAGCGGCAGTGCGACGTTTGAGCGGGTGCGGGTCGAAGAGTCGGAACTGCTGCTTGATCCGGGCCCCTTGAGCACGCCGTTTGCCAGCCTTCGCCCGCTGATTGCCCAGTTGCACTTCGCCAATATCTTTTTAGGTATCGCTGAAGGTGCGTTTGAGGAGGCACGCAAATATACCCTGGAGGAAAGTCGCCCATGGTTCAGATCCACGGCCTCGACCAGTCACCAAGATCCGTATGTCCTCAACCACTTCGGTGAATTCTGGGTAGGGCTTGAAAGCACCCGCGTGTTGTTCGAGCGGGCTGTCGACAACCTGGATGCCGCCTGGGCCAAAGGGGCGCAATTGAGCGAGACCGAACGGGGCAATGTTGCGGTGGACATCGCGACGGTGAAAGTCGCTGCCAGCCGCAATGGTTTGGAGATTTGTAACAAGGTATTCGAAGTCACCGGCGCCCGCTCCACCCATGCCTCAGTGGGCCTGGATCGCCACTGGCGCAATCTGCGCACGCAGAGCCTGCACGACTCGCTGGATTACAAACTCAATGAACTGGGCAATTGGGCGTTGAATCGAGCCTTGCCCGAGCCGACTTTCTATTCGTAGGGCACGATTCATTGCAGCCAGGGACTGTTGCCGTTTCGTTGTCGCCGCGACAACGAAACGGCAACAGACCGAGTGTCAGCGTTTACCCAGATAGATGTCCTGCAGATCACCGCGGCCCAGCAATTCCTGCGCAGAGCCTTGCGCCACTACGCGCCCTGTGTCCAGCACATAGGCATGGGAGGCGTATTTCAAAGCGACGTTGATGTTCTGCTCGGCGATCAGAAACGTGACGTTTTCCTCGCGATTGAGCTGGGCGACGATTTCAAAAATTTCCCCCACGATGATCGGCGCCAGGCCCATGGATGGCTCGTCCAGCAAGACCAGTGACGGGCGCGTCATCAAGGCCCTGCCGATGGCGACCATCTGTTGCTCGCCCCCGGAAGTCAGCCCCGCCTGGGTTCGGGATTTGGTCTTGAGCCTTGGAAACCAGGCGTAGATCCGCTCCAGATCCTGCTCCATCTGCCGGCGGGATAAACGCCGGACGAAACCGCCCGAGCGCAGGTTGTCTTCCACCGTCAGGTGAGCAAACACATGGCGACCTTCCAGCACATGAACCATGCCATCGCGTACCAACTCATTAGGGCTGCTGCGCGATGTCTCATGGTCCTTGAAGCGAATGGCCCCCCGACTGATCTCGGCGCGCTCAGCCTTGATCAGCCCTGAGATGGCTTTGAGCGTGGTGCTTTTGCCCGCGCCGTTGGCCCCCAGCAGCGCGACGATGGCGCCATCGGGCACGCTCAGGGAAACACCGGCGAGCGCAAGGATCGCCGAATCGTAAACCACTTCAATGTCATCGACATGCAGCAGGGTTTGCGCCGCAGCGCGTGGGACCGGCTGAACACTCATGCTGTCGCCTCATGGTCTGGTGGGGCGCGTCTGCGCGGGTGGGCAGACGCGCCGATTGCGAACTGCGGCTTACTCGTCACGGCTGCAATCGCGTGGCGTGATATTTTTCTCTTTGGCGAACGCCGCGGATTTCTCATCGATCAGCGGTCGCAGTAACGAGCGATCGGCTGCAATCCACTCGCTGACCAACGTCCAATTCTTTCCATCCCATTGTTGCACTCGGGCTGAACCACCGCCTTCGTGGTCGTCGCAGGACAGTTTGAGGTTCTGCATCAACCCCAGATAACCCATGTCTTTGAGCCGGGCATCATCGATCTTCAGGTGCTCAAGCCCCCAACGTCCTTCCTCGCCGTTGAGCGGGCGTTTGCCGAATTTACTCTGTCCGGTGCGGATCGCCTCGACGGCGATGGCTGCGTTGACCAAGCCGGAGTTGTAATAAACGCTACCGAAGTTTTTCGGGTCCTTGAGATCGCTTTTACCGGTATCGAGGATGTACTGCTTCAGACGCTTATGGATCTCGAAATCAGTGCCCGACGGATAGGGCGTCAGCGCCAGATAGCCCTTGGCGGCATCGCCTGCGGGAATCACGTCTTCACTGGAACTGGCCCAGATGTCGCCGACAATGTGGTCCACCGGAAAACCAAAGCGTGCAGCAGTCTTCACCGCAACCGGCGTCGAGACGCCCCATGTGCGCAGGAACACCCAGTCAGGCTGCTGCTGGCGAATCTGCCGCCACTGCGCCGACTGCTCGTTGCCTGGGTCGGCTACAGGAATCTGGATATTTTCAAAACCGTATTTCTCGGCCAGCAGCTTCAACGGCCCGAGCGTTTCACGACCGTAAGCGGAGTCGTGGTAAACGGTGGCGATTTTCTTGCCCTTGAGTTTGTCCAGACCACCTTCACGCTGAGCGATAAAATTCACCAGCGCCGAGGCTTCACTGTAGAACGTCAGCATCACGGGGAAGTTGTAGGGAAACACCTTGCCGTCAGTGGCTTCGGTACGCCCGTAGCCCAAGGTGATCAACGGAATCCGATCCACCTCTGCGCGTTCGCTCAAGGCATAGGCTGCCGGTGCGCCATTAGGCTGATACACCGCGACAGGCGCGCCATCCAGGCCTTTCTTGAAACGCTCGTAGCATTCGATGCCCTTTTCCGCCGTCCATTCGGTTTCGCATTCCTGCCACACCAGCTTGACGCCGTTGATACCCCCTTCGACTTCATTGATATAGCGCAGGTAATCAATCATCCCGGCCCAGACCTGCACACCGCTGGAGGCGTAGGCGCCAATGCGGTAGGTAGCGAGCGGGAAAAACTGTTGGTCAGAAGACGCCTGGGCCGCAGGGCTGACGGCCCCCAGCAACGCAAGGCTTAAGCTCATACCGATCAGGGAACGCTTGAATAATGCACGCATGAAATAGCTCATTGTTAAGTTGTCAGGAGAAGGTCAGAAACGCAGTGGCCAGTGAGCCCAGCGGTCTCGCAGGTTTTTCAACAGGCGAATCAACCCTTCAGGCTCCTTGATCAGGAACACGATGATCAGCACGCCAAAAATGATTTTTTGCAGGTTCTGCAATTGCCCGGCATCCACGGCGCCGCCGAACAATGATTGCCCGGCATAGTCGAGGAAAATCGGCAGCAGGCTGATAAACGCAGCACCGACAAAGTTGCCGGCGATGCTGCCCATGCCGCCGATAATGATGATGAACAGGATCTGGAACGAACGGTTGATATCAAAACTGCCCGCGCTGGCGGTGCCCAGATAGGCGAACGCCCACAAGGCTCCCGAGATGCCCAGGTAAAAAGAGCTGATGGCAAACGCCAGCCGCTTGTAGCGCACCACCGGGATACCGATCACCGCAGCGGCAGTGTCCATATCGCGAATCGCCATCCAGTTGCGACCCACCTGACTCTTGACCAAATTGAGTGCTACCCAGGTCAGTATCAGGACGGTCACCAACGTCAAAAGATAGCGGCCAACCGGAGTGTTCAAGTCATGATCGAACAGGCTCAGCTTCGGCGCGGAAATGGTCCCGGACGAGCCGTAGTTGTAAAACCAGGGAAACTTGACGAACAACCACTCAAGAAAGAACTGCGCGGCCAGCGTGGTGACCATCAAGTAAAAGCCCTTGATTCTGGAACTGGGCAAGCCGAACAGCAGCCCCACCAAGGCACTGATGATCCCACCACCCAATAGCGCAACCGGCAGCCCCAACTCGGGTAGGCGCAACAGAAAACCATAAGTGGAAAAGGCCCCCACCGCCATGAACCCCGCAGCCCCGACCGATGTCTGGCCGGTATAGCCGGTCAACAGATTCAGGCCCATCCCGGCCAGCGACAGCACCAGAAAAGGAATGAGGATCGCGCTAAGCCAATAGTCGTTGCCAATCCACGGCACAACAACCAAGGCAAATGCCAGCAATACCAGCAACGCCCAGGGTATACGCCGTTCACGCAGCAGTACCGGCGCGGTTTCATCGACCAAGGGCAGGCTGTAAGTAGATTTGCTCATGATCAGACTCGCTCGATCGCCCGCTCGCCGAACAAGCCGGCCGGACGGATGTAAAGGAAAACCAGGGCCAGCATGTAGGCGAACCACGGGGTAATGCCGCCGCCAATCAATGGGCCGATATAGACCTCTGCCAGGTTCTCTGCCGCACCCACGATCAAGCCGCCGACAATGGCGCCACCAATCGAGGTGAAGCCGCCGATGATCAGTACCGGCAAGGCCTTGAGGACCACCAGAGACAGGGAAAACTGCACACCTTGACGCGCGCCCCAGAGCAGCCCGGCGAACAAGCCGACGATACCGGCCACGGCCCAGACGATCTGCCAGATACGGTTGAGGTTGATGCCAATGGACAGCGCGGCAGTGGTGTCATCGGCGACAGCGCGCAATGACACACCGATGCGGGTCTTGTTGAACAACAGGGCCAGAACCACCACCAGCACCACGGCAGCGCCAGCTGCGATCAGATCGAATTGGCTGACCATGATCTCGCCGATGAACAGCGGCACATCGTCGATACCCAGGTCCAGCGCCCGTACCTGCGCCCCCATCAGCCCTTGCGCCAGACCCTCGATGATGAACGACAGACCCAGGGTTGCCATGAACAAGGTGATCTGCGAACGATTGACCAGCGGTCTGAGCACAGTGCGTTCGATGATCAGCGCACCGACGATCATGACTACTACTGTCAACAGCAGTGCCACTGCGAACGGCACGCCCTGTTCATGCAGACTGACGAAGGTCAGCGCCGCAAACAGCAGCATCGAGCCCTGGGCAAAGTTGAACACGCCACTGGCTTTGTAGATCAGCACAAAACCGATGGCCACCAGCGAATACAGCGTGCCGGCCAGCAGGCCGCCAATCAGGGTTTCCAGAAATGACATCAATGTCCCACCCCCAGATACGCAGCAATAACTTCGGGATTGGCTTGCACCTGCGCAGGCGTCCCGTCGCCGACCTTACGTCCGTAATCGAGCACCACGACGTGATGGGATAACTCCATCACCACCGCCATGTCGTGCTCAATCAGAACCACAGTGGTGCCTAGCGAGCGATTGATGTCCTTGATGAACGCCGCCATGTCCTGCTTCTCCTCTGCATTCATCCCCGCCATGGGCTCATCGAGCAGCAACAGCGCTGGCGCTGCGATCAGGGCGCGTCCCAGCTCCACCCGTTTTTGCAGGCCGTAGGACAAATTACCTACCAACACATCGCGCTGCGGTTGCAACTCAAGGAACTCAAGAATGCCTTGGGCCCGTAGCCGAAAATTTTCCGCTTCTCGGCGGGCTCTGGGCAGTTTCAGCGCCTGCTCGATGAAGGTGCTGCGCGTGTGCCGCGACAACCCGGTGAGGACGTTGTCGATGACGCTCATCTTCTTGAACAACGCATTGTTCTGAAAGGTGCGGCCAATGCCCTGACGCGCCGCGTGCAACGGATCGAGACGGCGCATGGTATGGCCCTCGAACAGGATCTGCCCGGCATCGAAGCCATACACGCCGTTGAGGATGTTGAGCAGTGAGCTCTTGCCCGCGCCGTTGGGGCCGATCAACGCGCAGATTTCACCACGCCGCACATCGAACGAAAAATCATTGATGGCCTTGACGCCCTTGAACGAAAGGGACACACCACGAACCTGAAGGATGTTGGGAGTGACCTGGCTCATGCGACTTCCCGTGAAAACGATCCGACCCACGGGTGAGGCGACGGCGCCTTATGGGGCGCCTGCCAGATAAAACGTAGATGCTCGAAACCCAGCAGGCGTTTGACTCGATTGCGCAGTAGCCGACGCACGCCGCGCTGTGGATCGGCAATGGTCCAATCGCACAGGCGACGGCGCCAACTGCCCTGTGGCGGCAGGCGGCTTTCAATTTCGTCCGCCAGCACCTGCAAACGCTCAGCGGACATCACCAATCCAGAAGGGGCGACATCACGTCGATCACGCGCTACCGAGCCTGGGCACTCAGCAAATGCCAACGCCTGACCTGTGCCCAGCCACTGCTCCAGCAGCACCGCGAAACCGCCCTGCCATTCACTGCCCTCCTCGGTCCACAACTGCTCGATACCCTTGCTGCGTATCTGTTGCGCGCGTACCTGGGAGGACGCACTGGCGGCTAACCGCAGCTGCGCCACGCTGATAATGGCTGTGCCAGTGCTTTTGATCAGCGGCTGTTGGCCGCAGATCAATGTACCGAGCACCGGGCTCTGATCGGCGGCGTCGAGCCATAGCCCCAGTTCGCGACGTCGCTGAACGAAGCCATGAGTCGGTCGCTGTGCCTCGACAATCTGGCGGGCTTGCTCGGCGCTGGCGGGTGCCGGCACCACCGCGAGCGTGCCGCCGCTGGCTTGGGCAGCCAGCGCCAGCAACAGGAAGTCCGGTTCGAACGCGCCGCTCAAGACCAGCCGCGAACCCTCATCAAAACCCTGCGACCGCAAACCATCCACCCACTGTTCGACATCATGTAACACGTCGATCCAGCGCCACGCATACCAGTCACCGTGGCGCTTGTGGCGCAGTGCGATGTCCAGCGGCGCGACGTGAGCCCAATGCCGCAAACGCTCCAGTGCATCGGGTACAGCGTCGTCGCGCTGGGTCCGTCTGATTTCATACACACTCATGGCATCACCTGTTCGAAAGCCTTCAGGCTTCAAGCGTTTTCGGGTTGACGACTGCGGTTGAGCGCAGCGAGATCGCGAAAGGCCGCAGCCGGATGATCAGCCCCTAGGCGCGGTCCTGCGCCGAACAACTTCTCGCGCAACGTGCCGGGGGCGTATTCGGTTTTGTAGACCCCACGTTTTTGCAGCTCAGGCACCAGCAACTCGACAGCGTCGATAAAGGTTTCATGGGTCAGGGCATAGGCCAGGTTGAAACCGTCGACGTCGGTTTCCTCAACCCACTCCTGCAACAAATCGGCGACCGTTTCCGGGCTACCGACAAACAGCGGTCCGAAGCCGCCGATACCGACCCAGTCAGCCAGTTCCTTAGGCGTCCAGATCTTGTTCGGGTCAGCACTGGAGAACGCCTCGACCGCAGACTGGATGGCATTGGTGTGGACATGCTTGAGGGGTTCGTCAGGCTTGAACTGACTGAAGTCGATCCCCGTCCAACCGGAAATCAGCGCCATGGCGCCTTCATAGCTGACCCAGGTTTTGTACTCCTCGAACTTGGCCTTGGCCTTGGCATCGGTTTCGCCAAGAATCACGGTCTGCAGGTTGAAGATCAGAACCTTGGATGGGTCTCGGCCCGCCTCGGCGGTGCGTCGACGAATATCGGCTACGGTCTTTTTCAACAACACCTTGGACGGCGCCGCGACGAAGACGCATTCGGCGTGCTCGGCCGCGAACTGTTTGCCACGGCTCGATGCGCCCGCCTGGTACAGCAGCGGAGTGCGCTGCGGCGAGGGTTCGCACAGATGAATACCAGGGACCTGGAAGTGCTTGCCCACATGGCCAATCTCGTGGATTTTGCTTGGGTCGCTGAAAATGCGGCGCTCCCGATCACGCAGGACCGCACCCTCCTCCCAACTGCCTTCCCAAAGTTTGTAGCAGACCTCCAGGTACTCTTCGGCATGGTCGTAGCGGGCGTCGTGTTCGGTCAGGGCTTTTTGTCCCAGATTCTTCGCCCCGCTCTCCAGATACGAGGTCACGATATTCCAGCCCGCGCGCCCCTTGGTCAGGTGATCGAGGGTCGACAGGCGTCGGGCGAACGGGTACGGATGCTCGAACGACAACGAAGCGGTCAGGCCAAAGCCCAAATGCTCAGTGACCAATGCCATCGGTGTAATCAACTGCAACGGATCATTGACCGGCACCTGAGTGGCCTGACGAATCGCCGCGTCGCCGTTGCCCCGATAGACATCGTAAATACCCAGCACATCGGCGATGAACAAGCCATCGAACTTGCCGCGCTCAAGGATCTTCGCAAGATCGGTCCAGTACTCCAGATCCTTGTACTGCCAGGAACGGTCACGCGGATGCGCCCATAGACCGGGAGACTGGTGGCCAACGCAATTCATGTCGAAGGCATTGAGACGAATTTGACGGGACATTCATTTACTCCTGAAGCTGGGGTGGCACCACGCCGTTCAGGCGATGGTTGCCGAGAATCTGGTAGTGCCAGCGCAGCGGCTCACGGCCGGTCTGTGGTGGCAGCGATTGGCGTTGGCCGGTCAGCTCGTGCTGAATATTGCCCACCGCCTGTAATGCATCGGCGCTGGCGATCACCGCCTCGGTGCTGGCTATCAGATGCGGTTCGGGCTCGGCGGTCAGGGTTTGCGCGCGTTCCAGAAGCGCCGCGGCAACTTCAAGACGAATGTGCAGGTCACCGATCTTGCCGATCACGTACGGGTCTTCGACGATGCTCTGCACACCGCTAAGGGCCCAGGGCTGGCCCTGCTCACGCAGGTAGTCGAGGGTGTGTTGCAAGCCTTGGCGGGCCAACTGCAAGTCTTCGGCGGCCACCGCCAGTTGCGCGGTAATTACTGAATGGGTCATCGGTGTGATTCCTCGATCAATTCCAGGCATGACGTAGCGGTGCGATCCCGTTGAGGACGCGATTGCCGATCAGGTGATATTTCCAGCGTGCCGGGTCGTGCAGGGTGTGGGTTCTGGCATTGCGCCAATGGCGATCGAGGTTGAGCTTGCCCAGAACCGAACGGGTCCCGGCCAGCTCGAACAATTTGCTGCTGGCGAGCAGGGCGATCTGTGCTGACAGCACCTTGGCCTGGGCCACAACCACCGACGCGTGGGCCACGCTCGCTTCGCTCGGTTCGGCCAGCGCTTCGTCGACGGCGTGTCCGGCCTTGGTCAGAATCGCGTCGGTGCCATGCAGGCGCCATTGCAGATCGCCGATGGCTGCGATGCTGAACGGGTCCTGCCAGCCGAACTCCTGCTGACTGTCGATCCAGGGCCGTGCCAAGCGCGCGTGCTTGAGGGTTTCGGCAAAGGCTCCATGGGCGATGCCGGTGTCTACGGCAGCCTGGATGATCTGCGAGATCGGGCCATCGGCGGTAGGTTGATCGAATGCCTGATGGGCAGGAATAACCGCACTCAAAGGGACTTGAGCCGCCGTCAGTACAGCGCCACCGCTGGCGGTAGTGCGCTGCCCGAAACCATCCCAGCTGTCGATAATGTTCAGCCCTGGGTTGTCGCGCTCAACGAACGCGATGAACACCTTGTTCTGTTCATCGACTGCCACCACGGGCACGATATGAGCGAACAAGGCACCGGTGCAGTAGAACTTCTCGCCGTCGACCACCGCGTGTTCGCCATCAAAGCGAATCCGCGTCTGGAACGCACCGGCGTTTTTGCTCTTGGACTCGGAAAAGGCGTTGCCGAAGCGATAACCTGCCAGCGCCTTGCCAAAGTAATAGCGCTTTTGTTCCTCGGTGCCGGTCTGCAACAGGATGTCGAGCACGCCCAAGTGGTTCTGGGGGATCTGCCCCAGGGATGAATCGGCGGCCGAGATAATCTTGATCACTTCGGCGACGGTCACATAGGACACGCCAGCGCCACCATAGGCTTTGGGAACGGTGATGCCCCACAGGCCACTGGCGGAAAATTCATCGAGTTCGGCCACCGGCAGGCGTCGATCCCGATCACGCACCGAGGCTTCTTCAGCAAAGCGGCTGGCCAGTGTGTTGGCGACCTCGATCGCTTCAGCGTCGGACCTTATGACGTGGGCCTTTGGCGGGGTTGTGTGTGTAATAGTCATGCACTGACTCCAGATTGTCGGCAACGGTTCGAAGCAATGAACACTTCATTCAAGTGTTCACTGCACAGCCCGTGCCGTAATTTTTTTACGTTAAAAAACAATGTGTTAACGATAAATCAGGAAAGTATGGCAACTGTTCTGTAAAGCAAATTGCCTGAGCACTGTTGCTGGGTGAACAGCTGCGCAATCAATGCGCAGCCGTGCCCAGGTAGTAGTTCTGGATGTCTTCACGCGCAGCCAGCTCGGAGGCTGTGCCGGAATCGGCCACGCGGCCGTTTTCCAACACATAGGCAAATTGCGCGTAATCGAGTGCCAGATTGATGTTCTGCTCGGCCACCAGCAGGCTCAGCCCTTCATCGCGGTTGAGTCGGGCAAGGATCTCGAAGATTTCCTCGACCACCTGCGGCGCCAGGCCCATTGAAGGCTCGTCCAACAGCAGCAGACGCGGCTCGGACATCAAGGCCCGCCCGATGGCGACCATTTGCTGCTCGCCACCGGAGGTGTAGCCCGTCAAGCGCTTGCGCAGCAGCCGTAGCCGTGGAAAGTAGCCATAGACTTTCTCCAGCCGGAGCTTGAGTTCAGCGCGCGACGGCCTGGACACAAAGGCCCCGATCAGCAGATTTTGCTCGACGCTCAAGTGGGTAAAGCAGTGTCGCCCCTCCAACACTTGGGCCAGCCCCGCCCGGACCAGCGCAGCCGGGTCAGAACGGGTGATCGACTGCCCCAGGTAGTTGATCTGCCCTCTAACCACCTCGCCACGCTCGGCGCGTATGAGATTGGAAATCGCCTTGAGGGTGGTGCTTTTACCTGCCCCGTTGGCGCCCAGCAGCGCAACCATCTGGCCTTCGCGAACCTGCAGACTGATCCCGCGCAACGCGAGGATTGATTGCTCGTAAAACACCTCGACCTGCTCCACCGACAGAATCGTTTGGGCAGACAGGTTTGCATGCGGGATCTGGCTCATCGGGGCTTATTGCTCCTTACTGCAGTCGCGAGGAGTGATGCCTTTTTCCTTGGCGTATTGCGCAGCGGATGCTTCGATGATCGGCCGCAACAAGGCACGGTCGGCCTGCACCCAGTCACTGATCAGGTTCCAGCGCTGTCCATCCCATTGCTGGAAACGCACCGCACCGCCGCCTTCGTGGTCAGCACAGGACAGTTTCAACGGCTGTACCAGCCCCTTGGCCCCCAACGCTTGCAGGCGTGCGTCGTCCAGATTCAGGTGTTCGAAACCCCAACGCACTTGCTCGCCAGTCAGGGGTTTGTCACCGTATTTGGCCTGGGCGATACGCAACGCTTCAACGTTAAGAATCCCGTTGACCACACCCAGGTTGTAGTAGACGGTGCCGAAGCGCTTGGCATCGGTCAGATTGCCCTGGCCCTTATCGATCACCGATTGCTTGATGTTTTGAAGCACCGGGAAATCCGTACCGGACGGATGCGTGGTGATGGAAATGAAGCCCTTGGCAGCCGCACCGGCAGGGATCACGTCTTCTTCGGAGTTACTCCAGATGTTGCCGATGATGTGATCGGCAGGGAAACCCACCTTCTGCGCCGATTTCAGCGCCACCGGGTTCATCACACCCCAGCCCCGCAGGATCACCCAGTCAGGCTTGAGGCGACGGATGTTCAGCCATTGCGATTGCTGCTCATTGCCAGGGTGCGGCACTTCCAGCGCGGTCAATTCAAACCCGTAGTTCTTCGCCAGGGTTTCCAGCACACCATTGGTTTCCTTGCCATACGGCGAGCCGTGGAACAGAACGGCGATTTTCTTGCCTTTGAGCGACGCCACACCGCCTTCGCGCTGACCGATGTAATTGACGATGGCCGAAACCTCGGAATACGGGTTCAGTTGCAGTGGAAAGACGTAAGGAAACACGCTGCCGTCAGTGGAGTCGGTACGCCCGTGATTGATGGTGATCAGAGGCAGTTTGTCAGCGGTGGAACGCTCCAGAGTGGCGTAGGCAATGCCCACCGACAGCGGATTGGTGGCGGCGGCTGGCGCGCCATTGAGGCCACCCTTGAGGCGTTCGTAGCATTCGACGCCTTTCTCCACCACGTATTCGGTTTCACATTCTGACCAGGTCAACTTGACGCCGTTGACCCCGCCAGTGGCGTTGATGTACTGCATGTAATCGATAAAGCCACCGAAAAACCCGGTGCCGCCAGCGGCATAAGGCCCCACCCGATAACTTTGCAGGGGGAAATACTGTTCGTTGGCGGCTTGTGTCGTTGCCACAAGGCCCGGCCCCAACAGGGCCAGACTCAAGGCCAGACGCCGCAGGTATTTTCGGTGGTTCATCGGCAAACTCCTTAAAGATTGAGAGAGGTATTTGTTGTAGGTAATCAATGGATCAGTAACGCAGCGGCCACACCCGCGCACGCTGCCTGAAGCGTTGCCACAGGCGCGCCAGCCCTTCGGGCTCCTTGATCAGGAACGCGATGATCAGAGCGCCGAAGAGCATTTTTTGAATATTTTCCAACTGCCCGGAGTCGATCAAACCGACTGGCAGCAGCGCACTCAGATTGCCCAGCAAGATGGGAAACAGAACGATAAACGCCGCGCCGAGGAAGTTACCCAGCACACTGCCCAGGCCACCGATAATGATGATGAACAGCACCTGGAACGAACGACTCAGGTCAAAACCATGAGGTTCCACCGTGCCCAGATACGCGAACGCCCACAGCGAGCCAGCGATCCCCAGATAAAAGCCGCTGATGGCGAAGGCCAGCAACTTGGCCTTAAACAGACGGATGCCGATGACCTGCGCTGCGGTGTCCATGTCTCGGACGGCCATCCAGTTGCGACCCAACTCGCTGCGCACCAGATTCTTGCCAAGCCAGAACAACAGCACCACCAAACCCAGGGTCAGCAGGTAGCGCCCTTGAGGTGAGCTGAAATTCAGGCCGGCAATGATCAACGGCGGCGAGGTGATGACCCCCGATGCGTTGTCATTGGTGAACCAACTGAACTTGGTCAGCACCCACTCCACCACGAACTGTGCGGCCAGCGTCGAGACCAACAGGTAGAAACCCTTGATCCGCAGACTGGGCAGACCAAACAGCAGCGCCACCGCAGCCGCGACCACGCCGCCCAAGACGAAACTGACCAGCAGTGGCATCCCCGGTATCCGCAGTTGCAGGTTGTAGGCCGCAAATGCACCCACGGCCATGAACGCCGCCGATCCCAAAGACAACTGCCCGGCGTAGCCAGTCAACAGGTTCAATCCCAAACCGGCCAACGACAGCACCAGAAACGGGATCAGGATCGCGCTGAACCAGTAATCGTTACCCAACAACGGCACGCCAATAAACGCGAAGGCTAACAAGACAAGCAGCCCGATCCGGTCCTGACGCAGGCGAAAAATACGGCGCTCGGCGGCGTAGGTGGTCGCGAGCTGTCCGGCTTCTCGATAAAGCATGGGAATAATCCTTATTGAAAATCAGACGCGCTCGATCGCGCGCTCGCCAAACAGGCCAGCGGGACGAACCAGCAGGAACAACAGCGCCAACACATACGGCACCCAGTTTTCGATACCGCTGCCGATGATGGGGCCCAGATAGATCTCGGCCAGCTTCTCGGCGGCGCCGATGATCAGGCCACCCACAATCGCGCCGCCAATCGAAGAAAAGCCGCCGATGATCAACACCGGCAAAGCCTTGAGCACCACCAGGGACAGGGAAAACTGCACCCCTAGCCGCGCGCCCCAGAGCAGCCCTGCGACCAGCCCGACAAACCCGGCGACAGCCCAGACCACCGCCCAGATACGCGGCAGTCGAATACCCACGGCCAGCGACGCCAGGGGGTCATCGGCCACGGCGCGCAGCGACAGGCCGATGCGCGTGCGGTTGAACAACAACGACAAAGCAATGACCAGCGTGGCGGCGGTGCCTGCGGCAAACAGGTCGAACTGCGACAGCAACATGCCGCGAATTTCCAGCGGCTCATCTGGAATACCCAGTTCCAGACCGTGAACCTGCGCGCCCCACAACGCCTGAGCCAGCCCCTCGATCATGTAGGACAGGCCGAGAGTGGCCATGAACAGGATGATCGGTGGACGGTTGACCAGTGGCCGCAGCACCACTTTTTCGATCAACAACGCCAGCACTACCATGCTGGCCAGGGTTGCAAGGAATGCCCACCAGAATGGCAAGCCGCGCTCCAGCAGACTGACGAACGTCAGCGCGGCAAACAGCACCATGGCGCCCTGGGCAAAATTGAACACGCCTGAGGCCTTGTAGATCAGCACGAAACCGATGGCCACCAGCGAGTACATCACCCCGGCCAACAGCCCACCGATCAACACTTCAAAGAAAAACTCCATGACTTATTGGCTCCTCGCCGATTGCGGGCGCCGGGTGCCGAGATAGGCGGCAATGACATCCGGGTTATTGCGCACCTGCTCCGGCGTGCCATCACCAATCTTGCGGCCGTAATCGAGCACCACCACATGATCGCAAAGCCCCATCACCACACCGATGTCATGCTCGATCAGCACCACCGTGGTACCCAACTCGCGGTTGATGTCGCGGATGAACTGGCTCATTTCCAGTTTTTCGTCGGCGTTCATGCCGGCCATTGGCTCGTCCAGCAACAGCAAACGCGGCTCGGCCGCCAGTGCCCGCGCCAGCTCGACACGTTTTTGCAAGCCATAGGACAGCTTGCCCACCAACGCGTGGCGCCAGGGGTTGATGCGCAAAAACTCAATGACCCGCTCGGCATGCCAGCGTTGCTCGTCATCTTCAGCCGGGGCCCGCCCCAGCCGCAGCACTTGCTCCAGCCAGGTACTGCGGCGCTTGAGATTGCGGCCAGTGAGCACGTTGTCCAGCACACTCATGCCTTTGAACAAGGCGATGTTCTGAAACGTGCGGGCAATGCCGCCCTCAGCCGCCTGATGCGGACGCATGCGGCGTCGGGTTTGCCCGGCGTAGCTGATCGAGCCACTCTGCGCCCGGTAGACGCCGTTGATCACGTTGAGCAACGAACTCTTGCCCGCGCCGTTGGGGCCGATCAGCGCGCAGATTTCCCCTGCGGCCACCGAAAAACTAATCGACGTGACCGCCTTGACCCCTTTGAACGACAGCGAGATGTCGTCCAGGGTCAGTAATGTCGAAGGAGCAATTGCATTCATCAAAAAAAGGCTCATCAGGCAAGTTGAGGGGACGTAGACACCGACAAATCCACCGGCACCGAGGCATTGCCCAAGGTGCTCAGCGGGCGTGGCCGGATACCCAGCGCACTGAAGAACGCAGCGCTCTGTGGCGTCAGCGCCTCGCCCACCAGCAAGGGTTTGTTCAAGCGACTCATGCCCAGCACATCCAGTAGCGGGCGACGGATCAACCAATGCCCCAGCCAGCGCCGCAAGACATCGGACGCCGGGGCCATGGCCCATTGATAAAGCCAGTGACTAAAACTGCCCGGCAGCGGCTGACGCTCACGCGCCCAAAGCTCCAGCCGCGCATACGACTCGCGCGTGCCCAGCACCAGCGTCGGGCCCAACTCGCGACGGTCGTTATCCCGGGTGCTCAATCCCTCGGGGAAATTCAGGCAGAAGCCCGCCACCAGCCAAGGCGCCAAGAGGTAGCGCGCCTGACCACTGGCAGCAAACACCCTGGCGGCCAGCGCTTGCTCATGGCTTGCCAACCCCTGGGTGTCTATCAGTTGTTGCGCACCCAAGAGCAAATCCTGATGGCTCAGCACCTGGGGCAATACGCCGTCCAGAGTGGGGAATATGAATGCAGTGGCGGTGGCATCTGCGGCGGGGCGAGGAGGTTCGGCGGGCACACCGTCCAGCAGTTCGGCGTAGGCGATCAGACCTTTGTCTTGCGCGTCGCTCAGCCCACGCTTGTCCAGAAAAACCAAAAAGTTCGGCGGCGCACTGCGCAACTGCACCACCGCCTCCAGACCTTCGGCGACCGCGAAGTCAGGCGCCAGGGACGCCAGCAAATCCCGATTGTCCACGGCCGGGTCCAGCAGGCTGACGCTGCCACCCAACCAATGCGCCGCCAGCGCCAGCAACAGGGCTTCAGCCCTGGCCTGGCTGATGATCAACAGATCATGGCCGGTACCAAACCCTTTTTGATGCAGTGCCCCGGCCAGACGGCTGACGTCTACCGCCAGCTCGCTCCAGCTACGGGTCTGCCAGATACCGAGTTGCTTGTAGCGCAGGGCAACCTGCGCGCCACGGGTCTGGGACTGCTGCAACAACACCTGGGGCAATGACTGGGACATGTGAAGCTTCCATCGAAAAAGGATCAATGGGGCTATAGCAGTGTCCGTGCCATTTAATAAATATGTTTATTATCAATAAGTTATATAACTTTCATGACCCCGCCGCTGTCTCTTGCCAGCACAGCGTGCTGAACATCTGTTGCGTCACCAACAGTTCGCGATCAAAAACCTGCGCCTGCCCGCTGTTGTTCATCCCCCAGCAATGCAACAGCACTGTCCGGCACGCAACAGACAACTGCTTTAAAAACCAAAAACCCCCATTAAATCAAGGCAATAAAACACGGCATAGATCCTGCTCCGAGGACACGACACCTCATCATTCAGGAGCGTTTTGATGTTTGAACAATTAAGCCCGTACCGGGCAGCGATCAGCGCCGCGCTGTTGCTCAGCCTTGCGGCGCCCGTCGTCGCGCAGGCGGCCCCAGCCGATACACAACACTTTGCCATTGCCGGTTATCGCGTCGGACCTTACGCCGCAGGCGGGACTGGGCAGGTAGGCGGTCTGGTGGATTATCTGGAACTGGTCAACGCCCGAGACGGCGGGGTCAACGGGGTTAAGTTGAGCTGGTCGGAGTGCGAAACCGAATACAAGGTCGAACGCGGCGTCGAGTGCTATGAACGCCTGAAGAAGGAAGCCACCACGTTCAATCCCTTCAGTGTCGGCATCGCCTATGCGGTGATTGAGCGCGCCACCGCCGACAAAATTCCGGTCATTACCCCCAACCACGGCCGCACCGACTCCACCGATGGCCGTGTGTTTCCTTTCGTGTTCCCGGTGATCCTCAACCCATGGAGCGAAGCATCGGCGATCATCAACTACATTGGCCAGCGCGAGGGCGGCCTGGACAAGCTCAAGGGCAAGAAAATCACCACCCTTTATCACGGCTCCCCTTACGGCACCGAGACCATTCCGATCTTCGATTTGCTGGCCAAAAAATACGGTTTTATCAATACGCAAGTGGAAGTACCGCACCCCGGCAACGAACAGAAATCCCAATGGCTAAACATCCGTCGTGACAAACCCGATTGGGTGATCTTGCGCGGCTGGGGCGTGATGAACCCGGTGGCATTGAAAAACGCCCAGCAGACCGGCTTCCCGCGCGACCATATTATCGGCAACGTCTGGAGCAACTCCGAAGAGGATGCCATTCCGGCTGGCCAGGCTGCCAAGGGCTACATATCGGCAACCACTCACCCTTCCGGCGACCAATTCCCGGTGCTGCAAGACGTACGCAAATACCTGTACAGCAACGGTAAACACGGCAACATGGAAGACCCAAAACGGGTAGGCAGCGTGTACTACAACCTGGGCATTCTGGACGGCATCCTGCATGTCGAGGCCGTGCGTGAAGCGCAGAAAAAGTTCGGCAACCGCGCGCTGACGGGTGAAGAGCCGCAATGGGGCTTCGAACACATCAACATTGACGAAAAGCGCTTGCAGGAGCTAGGTGCTAGCGGGCTGATGCAGCCGATCAAACTCGACTGCCTGGACCACGAAGGTGGCGGCGCGGTCAAGTTCCAGCAATGGGATGGTGAGAAGTGGGTGCTGATCAGCGACTGGATTCAATCGGACCGCGCCCTGCTGCGGCCGCTGATCGAGAAGTCCGCCGCGCAGTACGCCAAAGAGCAAAACATCACCCCGCGCACTTGC